>JAGIBF010000003.1:134955-146849 GCA_017744515.1 Niastella sp. | reverse complement strand
AAGAAAGCCGCCCCTAAAAAATCTGCCAAAAAATAGGCATTTTAACTATTTATCACAAAAGCTACAGCTGCCGGAGTTTGCTTTGCATCCGGGGTTGTAGCTTTAGTATTTTAAACAACGATCTATGAATTACAGCGCAGATATTAAGAAACTACCCAGGCAGTTTTTGCCAGCCGACTTTATAGTGACGGATTGGAATTCCCTCGAACCCTATTTCAAAGAGCTGCTGGAGCGCCCCATCGACAATAACGAAGAACTGGAAAAATGGCTATTGGATATGAGCGAGCTGGAGGCTGTGGTAAGCGAAGACGCATGCTGGCGACAAATAAAAATGACCTGCGACACAGAGAATAAAGCACTCGAAGAAGCCTTCGTATTTTTTGTTACAAGCCTGCAGCCGCAAATACAATTGTATGGGGATAAGCTGAACCGCAAGTTGGTCGGGTCGCCTTACACAGCACAACTGGATAAACAAAAATATTTCACCTACCTGCGTGGCGTTCGCAAGAACATTGAGCTCTTCCGCGAAGAGAACATTCCCCTTCAGTCTGAATTAAGCGTGTTGCAACAACAATATGGCGTGATCTCAGGCAAGATGACGGTGGAAGTGAATGGTCAGGAATATACGCTGCAACAGGCTGCCAAATTATTGGAAAGCCCCGACCGGAGCTTGCGCGAAACTGTTTACCGGAAAGTCAACGAGAGAAGAATACAGGATAAAGAAGCGTTGAACGAACTCTATACTAAGCTCACAGAAAAACGACACCAGGTAGCAAATAACGCCGGATTTGATAATTATCGGGATTATAAATTCAAAGAACTGGGCCGCTTCGATTACACTAAAGAAGATTGTTATCAATTTCACGAAGCAGTTAAACAACACGTGCTTCCGTTAGTGAATGAGATATATAAAAGGAAAAAAGATAAACTGGGTCTCGACACACTAAAACCGTGGGACCTTGAAGCACAACCAGCCGGCATCAAGCCATTGACACCTTTCAAATCAGGAGATGAACTACTGGAAAAGAGCATCCGTTGCTTCCAGGAAGTGCGGCCATTTTTTGCCGATTGCCTGCGTAAGATGAATGAGATGAAGCGGTTCGATCTGGATAGCCGGAAAGGAAAAGCACCAGGAGGGTACAATTGTCCACTCGCAGAAACCGGCGCTCCTTTTATTTTCATGAATGCAGCAGGACAAATGAGCGACGTGACAACCATGGTACACGAAGGCGGACATGCTGTACATTCATTCCTTGCTCACCCATTGGAACTGAGCTCCTTCAAAGAATACCCGATGGAGATAGCTGAAGTAGCCAGTATGGCTATGGAGCTGTTCAGCATGGATGCCTGGAACGTATTTTTCGACAACCCCGATGACCTGTTACGGGCAAAAGAACATCAGCTCGAACGTGTAATTACGATTTTCCCCTGGATCGCAACCATCGATAAATTCCAACACTGGGTATACGAACACCCCAATCATACAGAAGCAGAACGCGCAACTCGCTGGATGGAAATACTCAATGAATTTTCTTCCGATGTAATCGATTTCAGTGGACTGGATAACTACCGCATCTATAGCTGGCAACGGCAGCTGCACTTGTTCGAGGTACCATTGTACTATATCGAATATGGCATTGCACAATTGGGAGCCATCGGTTTGTGGATGCAATTCAGAAAAAATAAGGATGCAGCGTTAGACAACTATATGCAGTCTTTAAGTCTGGGCGGAACAAAAACCCTACCCGAACTTTATAAAGCCGCGGGTTTGGAATTCAACTTCTCTCCCGAGCGTATAAAAGTGCTAATGAAGTTTGTGCAGGAGGAAATGGAAGCAATAAAACGTTGATGAATAGGCGGTAAAAAAATACCCAGTTAGTGGTATATGGTTTATTAGTTGTAACAATTATCTTTGTAAGGAATACTTGTCTACGATAGTAAGATGAGCAATCATCTGAACATCATAAAATAGCTACTAATCAGAGCCTTAACCAAAAGTCCCGGTGTTTCTACATCGGGGCTTTCTTTTTATGCCCGAATCCGACCAGAAAGACTGGTCAACCAATCAATAAATTGCTTGCTAAAACAGCCCAGGACAGGGAATTGAGGAGGATCAATTAATATTCGTTTATTGACAATTCTTACATACACCGGTTACTACCATCTGGAATTGCTCAGGTTGAAATCCATCCGGTAGTCTTACTTCAGGGATCATCACCGTTTCCAGGCAAGTTGTATTTCCGCAGGCGCTGCACACGAAATGTACGTGGTCATCATGGTGGTGGCCCCCGGCACAATTCTCTTTGCACATAGCATAGCGCACAGAGTTATCAGCCGTAGGAATACTATGTATAATTCCTTTTTCAAGGAAGGTTTGCAACGTACGGTATACGGTCACGCGGTCGAACTTCTCACCAGTCTTTTTTTCAATATCACCATGCGCAAGTGCACCACCGTTAGTCGCTAAAAACAACTCCAGGATCTTTTTGCGGCTACCCGTAACGCTTAGTTGACTACGTTTCAAAATATTATCGATCTGCGTTTCCATGTTTAAACTTTTTAAATCAGTACGGTTATTATCAATTGCCAAAAAGGTTATTACTAAATCGTTTTTGAGCGATAGGTTCATCCAACAGATCCTTGATATCCTTTTTCAATTCTTCCAATTCTTTTTTACTCAGCCCATCATAAATCTTTCTTACCTGACCAGCTTTATCAACCAACGCAAAGAACTGTGTATGCAAAAACTGATCATCGATATTCTGCAGATTGTTCTTTGGGTCATCGAGCAAATAACTGCTGCGGGCAGTACTATACAAGCTGTCTTTACGGCCTGTCAGAAACCACCAACGCTGCGTGTCCGCTTTGATAGAATCCGCATACACTTTAAGACGCGCGCTGCTATCTGTTTCCGGGTCACAGGTGTGCGAAACGATCAGGAAACGTGAATCGCCCTTGAAAGCCTCATGAATAGGCTTCAGGTTGGTATTCATCATGGGGCAGATGCTCTTGCAGGTAGTAAAAAAATACTCCGCTACATACACCTTACCCTCCAGGTCCTTTTCGGTAATAATCTTGCCATCCTGGTTAACGAATTGAAAAGGAAGGACATAGCTTAAAACGGGAAGCTTTACTTTACCATAACCGGGTATCACCTTAGTGAGTACAAAATAAAAGCCAACGACGAGAACAAGGAAAAAACCTATATAAAATACGATCTTTTTACGCATGGCTGCAAATTTAGGAAAACACAGCTTAGGGCTGTTTGGAAAGGATAACTGCAGAGTGCATCAAAATTATTTTAATATTTCGTTTGCAACTTGGTTGCATAAGAAAGTTTTCCCTATCTTCGCGCCATGAATTTCAGGTTTAACTGGGACGCACTTGGTATCGCTACTTCTGTAGCCTGTGCTATCCATTGCGCAGTTTTACCCCTCCTGCTCACCAGCCTGCCTGTTTTTGGTATCAATATCATTGAGAATGTTGCCCTTGAATACGGGATGATATGTATAGCCTTCGTGATCGGTATGTATTCCCTTTGGCATGGCTTCCGAAAACATCACCATAGTTTTACACCCGCTATTGTATTCTCTGTTGGAATTATATTATTGATTGCCAAACAGATATGGCACAGCTATCAATTCTGGCTGCTCCCCTTTGCCGTTCTCTTCATCGTATCGGCCCATGTGATCAACTACCGCGCTTGTCGCATCCATGATCACGCACATGCCGATGATTGCGATCATTAAAAACACAGCGGAATAAAAAGAACAAATGCTGGCCGGGGTTTGTTATTTTTGTACTATAAAATACTGGGAATTATGATTAAAACAGGCAGTCCGGTTATCAGTATCTATACAGAGATGACTCCCAATCCGGAAACCATGAAGTTTGTGGCCAATAAGCTATTATATCCGGGCAAAAGCATTGATTTCCCAGATGTAGAAAGCGCTAAACCCTCTCCCCTCGCTACAGAATTGTTTGGCTTCCCTTTCATCAGGGCAGTATTCATCGCCAGCAACTTTGTAACACTCACCAAGACAACAGAAACAGAATGGACTGACGTAATACCAACTATCCGCCAGTTCCTGAAAGAATACCTTGAAGAAGGAAAAGCAGTGATCAATGAAGAAGAAGTAGCGGTTATCGTACCACAAAGCAGCAATGCGGTGTCTGCCGATGATGATGATGTGGTAAAGCGCATCAAAGAACTGCTGGAAAACTATGTGAAACCAGCAGTGGAAATGGATGGCGGTGCTATCCAGTTCAAAAGCTATGATGATGGCGTAGTAAACCTGATGTTGCAAGGCTCTTGCAGCGGATGCCCCTCTTCCATGATCACCTTGAAAGCAGGTATCGAAGGTATGATGAAACGAATGATCCCTGAGGTAAAAGAAGTAGTGGCCGAAGCAGAATAAGATCACATTGAATGAATTATAAACGAACCCTCTTGTCACAACAAGGGGGTTTTGTATTTCAGCAACTTGGCTTTATTGCCCGCTTGCAGTAAATTACAGTTAAACAGCCTGTCTATGCTGGTATTGTACATTATTTTTGGCGTGGTCGGTATCATCGTAGCATTATTGGTGCTGGCCCTCTTTATGCCTGCCAGGTACCACATAGAGAAATCATTGGTAATACTAAAGCCCGTACAGGAAGTAATGACCCGGGTGGCCGATCTCAATTACTACGCACGCTGGAATCCATGGCAAATGACAGAACCCGGCAGCAAGATGGAGATCAAAGGCACACCCCAAAACCCAGGCCATGAATATTGGTGGAGCGGGAAAAAGATCGGAGAAGGAAGGCTGGTGTTGCGGGCCATCGATCAAAAACATGTTCACTTCAACCTCGAGTTCATAAAGCCCTGGAAAAGCATTGCCAGCGACAACTGGCTCTTTGAAGAATGGGGCAACGGAGAAACAAAGGTAACCTGGCAAAACAATGGCGATCTTCCTTACCCAATGGCAAGGCTCATGAGCCCCATGCTGAATAAAACCCTGAATAAGCAGTTTGAGGAAGGGTTGCGTAACCTTAAAAAACTTTGTGAGGGCCTGTAATCGACCACATGAGCATACCTGAAATTTATCAGCGGTTTGTAGACGGTATTCTGCACACTTCCGCACTTGAATACATTGCCGTATTCACTGGCATCGCCAGCGTATGGTTTTCCCGGATCGAGCATATCCTCGTATATCCGGTAGGATTGGTCAGCACCATCATTTATACTTACCTCAGCCTCGTTGCACATTTGCCGGGTGAAGCCAGTGTAAACGTTTATTACACGGTGATGAGCATCTATGGTTGGATACTCTGGGCCAAAAAAGACGCAGCAAAACAACATGTAGTAGTGATACGTCATTCCACCACTAAAGAGTGGTTACAGCATTTCCTGTTCTTTGGGGTATGCTATCTTACTATTTTCACTGCGCTTATCTGGTTAAAAAAAGAATTCTCACAGGAAGTGATCCCCTGGGCAGATGCCTTGGCTTCGGCAACAGCCTACACCGGCATGTGGCTGATGGCAAAGAAAAAAGTGGAAAGCTGGTATTGGTGGATAGCAACCAACATTGCATCCATTCCTTTATACTTCGTAAAAGGATATGTGTCTACCAGCGTGTTTTATTTCATCCTGCTGATGATGGCAGGTTTTGGATGGGCCGAATGGAACAGGCGTGCCCGGGAAGCAAAACAGGCATACGCAGCCTGATTACACAGTATATTTGAAGTTTAGTATCCCATGATAAAGAAAGTAGTAGTAATAGGACCCGAGTCGACTGGAAAAAGTACGTTGTGCGAACAACTGGCCGCGCATTATGCTACTGTCTGGGTGCCGGAATACGCCCGCGAATACCTGCTGAAGCATGGCGCCGGTTATCAGTACGATGACCTGCTGACCATTGCCAAAGGCCAGGTAGCACTGGAAGAAAAATACCTTTCATCATTAGAAACAAATAAGAAACAACCTCCTCTGCTGCTTATCGACACAGATCTGTATGTAATGAAAGTGTGGTGTGAGTATGTATTTGGACAATGTCATTCATGGATACTTGATCAGATCGTGCAAAGAGACTACGACCTATATTTACTATGCGACACAGACCTGCCCTGGGTCAAAGATGAATTGCGTGAATACCCCGACCTCGAAAGCAGGCGGGAACTATATCATATTTATAAAGATATCATGCTAAACCAGTCAGTTCCCTGGATAAATATCTCCGGCGACTACGAACAACGATTTCAAAAAGCTGTTAAAGCTGTTAACGAAATGCTTAAACACTGAATGTATGCCATAGCTTTGCGCTTTTCGTTTGCCCGGTATGCTTAGTTTTATCAAAAGAAATCATCGACTGCTGTTCTACATCGCCTGGTTTCTGGTAACCCTTATCCAGGCAGGTTACACAGAGCTATTTGATGACGAAGCATATTACTGGATATACGCCCAATTTCCCGATTGGGGTTATTTTGACCACCCGCCCATCATAGCATTATTGATCAAAGCCGGCTACGCTATTTTTCCCAATGAGCTGGGCGTCCGCTTTTTCATAGTAATACTGAATACAGCTACCATCTTTCTTACACAACAACTGCTGGCCAAAAAAGACGATTATCTTTTCTATGCCATCGTTTGCTCGATCGCCGTGGTACAAATAGGCGGCATCATTGCGGTACCTGATATCCCCTTGTTGTTTTTTGTAACCTTGTTCTTTTGGCTCTACCAACGGTTCACAGAACGCATGACCATTGTAAGAACAGTACTTCTGGGGCTAAGTGTGGCAGCTATGCTGTATAGCAAGTACCATGGTCTGTTGATCGTACTATGCACCCTCGCCTCCAATCCTATATTGTTTACCCGTTACCAAACTTATGTTGTAACCGCCGTGGCCCTGCTGGTATTTGCGCCACACCTTTACTGGCAGTACACCCATGGGTTCCCTTCCATACAATTTCATTTGTTTGAGCGAAGCGCCAACTCGTATGATACACGCTACACCATAGAATACCTCGTTGGCCAGCTGGCGTTGGCTGGCCCGTTGATGGGATGGCTATTGTTGAAAGCGGCATTTGACTACACACCCGGCGCAGCTATTGAGCGCGCATTGAAGTATTCCCTGATAGGCTTTTATGCATTCTTTTTATTAAGTAGTCTCAGAGGCCGGATAGAAGCCAACTGGACAGTTCCCGCCTTTGTTGCCCTGATAGTGTTGAGTCATCAAAACTTACGCCGGCAGCCATCGTGGCGCAGTTGGCTATATAAAAGCCTGCCCATTACATTGATCTTCGTATTACTGATACGCATCTACATGTTCCCCCTGATACCCCGTGCAAGCTGGTTTCCTAAAGACGAATTTCATGAGAACAAAACCTGGGTAAAGGAGATCAAAGACCGCGCACAAGGATTACCCGTAGTGTTTATTGGCTCCTACCAGCATGCGTCCAAGTACTGGTTCTATACGCAAACGCCTGCTTTCTCCATGAATAATATTCAATACCGGCGAAACAACTACAATTTCTGGCCCATTGAAGATTCTATGATTGGTAAGAAAGTACTGGCTGTAGGTGTTTATGACAGCGTAACGCAGATCGATCACCTTAAAAGTCTCAACGATCAGGCTACCCATGTATATGCGCCTTATTTCTCATTTTCCAGGGTCAACATACGGTACGAAGAAAAACCTGCATTGATAAATAAACAACTGATCGTACAAGGCATCATTGATGCACCATTCAATTATTTTCCCATCTTTCAGCAAAGCCCCTACGATACCGCCTCTATACAATTGGCCTTTGAAGATGAGCGTGAAAAAGTTCATTTTTTCCCTTCAGGATTAACGGTGCGCAACATTGGGCTGCCCAGGCAATCATTCAGCGTACAGGCGCCTGTTGATTTACCGCCCGGTAAATACATCTTCCGGTTTGCCATCAGCAGCTGCATACCTAAAAGCCCCTCCATGAACAGCATTGGGGTCAGAATGAAAGTGGAATAGTAAGATTTATTGAAGCAACTTTTGAATATCCTCGTCATCCTGCAGGTTGTTCATTTGCCGCAGCACCCACGGATATTTCCAGGCAACATACCTCGACAAGGGCTTTACAGTATATTCTTTGGGATTGGGCAGACAGGCAGCGATCATGGCAGCCTCCTGGCGGGTGAGCTTCTGTGCCGGTTTTTTAAAATAAGCCTGGGCAGCAGCCTCTATGCCAAAAACACCTTTGCCCATTTCTGCTACGTTGAGATACATTTCCAGGATGCGCTTTTTCCCCCAAACCAATTCGATCATGAAAGTAAAATAAACCTCCAGCCCCTTCCGGAACCAGCTACGCCCCTGCCACAGGAATACGTTCTTGGCCACCTGCTGACTAATAGTAGAAGCCCCTTTGATACGATTAGGGCGCTTTTCATTATTCTTCATGGCCTTATCGATCTGTTTCCAGTCGAAGCCATTGTGGTCCGGAAATAGTTGGTCTTCAGAACAAACAACAGCAAGACGCGCGTAGGGTGACATGTTTTTGATAGACACGTAATCCCGTTTAAGACCATTGCCGCTGATGAGACTGCCCAACTGTGTAAGCGTAAATGGCGGGTCCACCCACTTGAGCAGAAGGATATAAAACAGTTGAAAAAAGAAGAGGAAAATAAAGACTCGTTTCAGGATTCTCCAAATACGGAGACCCAATCCTCTCGTTTTGATGGCCATGCCGGGTTAAATTGCTTGGGGTGCAAGATAACCCGAAAGTACAGAAGTCGGAAAGCCAACACGAATTTTAGCGGCCACTACTTGTTTTGTAGAAATTTCACGTCAGCCGCCCTCATGTATACAACCTTATATTTACCACCAGCCTTGTTGCTCCTGTCCTGCCAGTGTTGCCACAAATAGCCGGCTACCGCAACACCCGCAGCCACACCAAGCGATGCCAGCTTGCCATCGTCATTGAAAGACTCCTTCCGGTATATGGTATTCACCGTTTCCAGGATGATAAACCCCACACCTCCTATCATCATGATCTTGGGAAGCGCTACTTGCACAAACCCCTTTTTGCCACCCCATTTATAATTCTTGGTATAATTAAACTTGCTGATCTCCCGGTAATCAATGCCAATGGTAAACTTCACGGTATCCAGCGTGGAGCCAAACTCTGTGCCCATTAATTGCCGTTCTTCCTGTCTGATATAAATAGAATCATTCCTGATTTCGGTGATAAACCCATTGATGTTAAACCCCCGGTGAGTTTGGGCCGATATGAAAGAACCAACATAGAAAGTCTTAATAGTGCGGTTATTCCACTTCTTGAGTACAATAAAATCCGATTGCTGGGAAAAAGTAAGCAGCGAGCTGAACAAAACCGTTATAAGAAGTAAAGTTTTTTTCATGCAAGGCCAAGTTACAGCGGTAAGCTAATTAAATGAACTAAGGTTTTGTTAAGACTAATCACAACCCTGTTATTACAACACAAAACTCCGATGGTTCAGATATGAGATCAGATATCCTTCGATAAAAAAAGAGTGCCATACAACAATGCCATACCAAAGCCAACCAGTATTACACCCGACACTTTGTTAATAACATTGATATTATGCAGCGTAAGCCTTTTACGGAGTTTACCAGCCAGCAACACTTTAAAAACATCGGCGGCAATATTCAACGCCAGACAAACAGAGAAGATAATGACCCGCTGCTGGAAGCTGAACTTGGCGGCAAGAGCTGTAGCCGTACCCAGCCAGAAAATAAAAACACTCGGGTTAAGCGTATTGATAAAAAAACCACTGGAGAATATTTTGAGCATATCCCGCTTACGAAAACGCGTGATCTTTCCTTCGGCATCCGTGCGCAGCGTTACTTTCTTAAAGAAGAGATAAAAAATACCCATGATCACGAGAAAGGCACTGCCGATATACCCGATAACATCCTTGTACTCCAATAACTCACTCACCAGAGCAGAAAAAGCATTGCTGATAACAACCAGCACAATATCGCTCATCCATACCCCGGCAACAAAACAAAACCCTCCCGTGTGACCATTATTAAGACTTTGTTTGATCACCGTAAAGATCACCGGCCCTACCGATAAGGCAAGGATACACCCCAGCATTATTCCATTGATGATGGCTTGCCACATGCGTTAAAAAGAAGTAATAGCTAATTAAAGCGTCAATTTACAAAGAATAAGACGAGTGAAAAAGAACAAGTTACATACCCGCCCTTTTACATATAAGTAGGATATGGCTGGTATAGATCCAGGATTTAAAGGGCGCCCGTTTCCAGGAATTTTATCCAGTCCTCGTACATTTTACCCTTCATTACGCGGGGAAATTTATGCTGTCCGCCAATTTTACCTTTGAGGCGCATAAATTCCATGAAGCTGGACTCCGGAAGTATTTTGAGATAAACATCTTTTAAAGCACTGCCTCTTTCCACTGCATAATCATCATTCAGGTCCTTCAGCTTTTGGTCGATCTTTTCCCGCACCACTTCTGCATCCACCTGGTCATCACAGGCTATCCACCACTGGTGCGCAAAGAAAAGACCATGCGGCACTCCGGCTACCGTAAACTCGGGAATACAAAGGTTCATTTCATCGGCCACTACCTGAACAGCCTTGTTCATATTGTCCACGCTGAGGTGTTCCCCTACCAGGCTAAGGAAATGCTTGGTGCGGCCGGTGATAATGATCTCACAACGCTCTTTATCTACAAAACGCACCGTATCACCAATCAGGTAACGCCAGGCGCCGGCAGTAGTGCTGATCAAAATCGCATAATCCTTCCCCTCTTCCACTTCATGGATCATCAACACTTCAGGGTTTTCGGCAATATTGCCGTCACTGTCAAAGTTCTTATCGTTGAAAGGAATGAATTCAAAAAAGATATGATCGTTGAGCGAAAGGTGCATGCCTTTGGCAAACTGCCTGTCCTGGTAAGCCAAAAAGCCTTCAGAGGCCAGGTATGTTTCGATATACGTGAGCGGCTTGGCCACCAGCTTTTCGAATCCTTTTTTATAAGGCTCAAAAGATACACCCCCATGCACAAAGAAGGCAAGGTTGGGCCACATGTCATGGATGCTCTTCAGGTTGTAACGCTCGATGATCTTTTCCATGCACATCTGTATCCAGGCAGGCACGCCTACCACAAAACCAATGTCCCAGTTGGGAGCCTCTTCTACAATTGCTTCGATCTTACTATTCCAATCTTTTGTACGGGCTATTTTTTTACCAGGCTTATAAAACGGAGAGAACCAGAAGGGAACCTTTTTGGCGGTGATCCCACTCAGGTCACCGGCATAATAACCAGGCCCTTTCTGGAGATCGGTGCTGCCACCCAACATCAGCCACCCTTTACCAATACTTTTTACCGGGATATCATGGTAAGTACGGAGCGTGAGCAATTGCTTGATCATCACAATGCGGTTGCCGCGCATCAGATCGTTGGTAATAGGCAGATATTTACTGGCCGACTCGGAAGTACCGGAGCTGAGGGCAAAAAACTTGATCTTGCCAGGCCAGCAGATATCAGGCCTTCCTTCAAGCGTCTTATGCCACCAGGCATCATATATTTTATTATAGTCGTAAGTTGGAACAAGCTGCTGGAACTTTTTGCCGGCATGTTTACTCAGCAGGATCTCGTCGAACCGGTACGTCTGTCCAAACTCCGTAAAACGGGCTTTTTTGAGCAATTTCCTCAATACCCTAAGCTGTTGCCGCCGGGGAGAACGGGCTGGCAATCGCAAGGCTTTCGCTATAGAAGGGGGTAAGGAAATATCGATTAATGCCATTAAATAGTAAGCCGGTTTGGTCAGGCAAATTCAAAATTAAGGGATTAGGTGGAATTCTAATGCATAAATGCCCTCCGGCTGGGGATAAAACCAGAAGGACTTGTCGTCATAGCTTTTACTATT
>JAGIBF010000003.1:0-134945 GCA_017744515.1 Niastella sp. | reverse complement strand
GGGATAAACCACCCAAAAGGCGCCGATACTTTAACTTTTCCTGGTATAACAAAGGCAGTCACCCCGCCGTTTAAACGCAAACCCCTCAGGTGAAGTCGCTCCTGTTTATCAACAACCAGTTTCTCTAATCCCTAAAATATAGCCATGAAAGTCAAGCGAATTATCAAATATGTATCCCTGTTTTTATTGGTAATTATAATTATTGGCTATTGCCTGCCGCAACATTATGTGATGCCGGTAGCCGGAGCTAATAGTAAAAGCTATGACGACAAGTCCTTCTGGTTTTATCCCTGGGGAAAATCGGTTACACACAAAGGCGTCGATATTTTCGGCAAAAAAGGGACGCCGGTGGTTGCAGCAACAGCTGGTTTGGTGGTATATACAGGCGTGTTGAAAAGAGGCGGTAATGTGGCAGTTGTATTGGGCCCTAAATGGCGGTTTCATTATTATGCCCACCTGCAGGATACACACACGTCTACTTTCAGTTTCGTAAAAGCGGGCTCACCAATCGGTACAGTAGGCAATACCGGCAATGCCGCCAGCAAACCATCGCATTTACATTATACTATGTCATCCATGATCCCCCTTCCCTGGCGTATAGACAAGTCCAAACAGGGCTGGAAAAAAATGTGGTACCTCGATCCCATACCTTATTTAAAAGAAACAGAGTAACGGTATAAAAAATCAAAGAGGCTGTGCCTTGCGACACATCCTCTTGTTTTATTGAAAAGATTAGCTAATAATATTACTTGCTGATCAATATTTTCCTGGTAACAGTCTTTCCCGGGTTATCAATCTTTATGAAGTAAATACCATTGGTCAAATGATTCAGGTTCAACTGAATCATACTTTTATTCGACCTGTTTACATATTGATAAACAACTCTTCCCGACTGATCTACAATTACAATATGTGCCTGTTGAAGCTCTCTGCCGATTATGTTTACACTCCCGTTTGAAAGCGTGGGGAATACTTTTAGTTCGCTGGCCGCTACGTCATCGGCAACTGTGGCTGTTTCAGTAGTATTTTGACTTAATGCGGTAATATTGGTATTGTAGCAATTACTCGGCAATACCGCAGGAGCAACCTGAAGCGTTCCGCAATTTAAGGTATATCCAAAATCATTGATCTTTGCCGTGAAATCGGAGCCATATTGAGCATGAAACCCTGGATTTAAGTTAACCGCCCCACCCGCTGCAAAAATAACCGGCGCCGAGGTGGCTATAGTGATATTGCCTTGGGTGGTAACCGTATTATCGGCTTTATCTACATCTGGCCCTGTGTAAGTCCAATTAGCTACAATAAGATTTGAATTGTAAAGAGGTAGTTCGGTGTAGTTCGCGTATGGTGGCAAATGATGGGCCGCACTGAACATATAATTATTTTTCATTTGCTCGCTAATTGTTGCCGCAAATGTTTCTATTGCATAATTCTGAACATATATAATAGGTGTTCCCGAAGGGTCATTTTGCTTTTTCATGACGGCTTTAATCTGTAAATACACTTTAGTCGTTGCAGGAGCATTAAAAGCTAATCCATTCAGGCATTCTATGTTTGTATACCGTGTTTGGAAAATATGCAGCCCCTTGTTAATATCATAATGCTTAATTTCCAAGCGATCATTTTCTAAGTCCGGACGCATGTGATTGAGCTCTGGAGGTCTTGCTGAACTGCTCTCTGGAATAAAATTTCTCCTGAATAGATCATAAGAGGCAGTACCGTTGGAATTGGGAAGTATTTCTCCTACGATTGCCGCTTGTGCAGACACCAATTCGAGACCAGCTGCCTGGTTAAACGATACTGTTAAGTTGTTACGCATCCGGTAAGAAACATAATCCCGCAATATTGGGTATGCGGTATAATCCTCTAACCCCTCTTGCCTTCTATAGGTAACAACATCTGCCTGAGGTGTATTTGCAATATTAAAAATCCCTAATGGACATTTATAATAAGTCGCATTATCGTTATTAATTTGATTAGTCCCGGGAACCCGCAATAGAAAAGTACCTTGAACAACTCTTGTGGTGATGGTTCCCTGTAATACAAGATCATAATTAGTATATGTGGGCGATCCAGACGCGCCTGAAGACTCTGAAAAAAGACCAATGACTGCACTTGCTATTTTAAAGAAACTACCAGCTCCTTTGACGGCTTCTGAAAGCTTGCCAAATGTCTCTTTGAAGGCACCGTTATCAGAAGTATAGGTTTTTATCTTATCAAAAAAGATAACTACCTTTTTCAACAATGTATCGTTTGTTCCCTGAAGAAAGCTTACAATACCAGTCGCTGTACTATTGATCTCACTTCTGACACTGGTAATCCCTTGCGAGAACTTAGTGAACTTTTCCCCTACTCCCTTGAAATCAAAAGATTGCCCATCAGGAGAAGCTGTTTTGGTCTGTTTTGGTTTATAAGTAAAATTGAAAACAGGTTGACTGCTTACCATACTACCGCCTCTTATACTGGCATACATATTATTTTGGGTAACTCCATAAATTGTGAATTGTAGAGAGGTTCCGGAATAAAAACTATTTTGAATATTAGGATCGTATGAAGTATTAAATTCAACCAACGACCATTGACTTGAGCCACCAAATTGCCCTATTGATACCATCCCTCTTCCAAATGTGCTGTTTTGACCTGAACCAAGATATTTATCTGGAGCAGTTTGTATCGTATCTGAAAAGGCAGTGGTAGCAGGATAAGTACTATTCAGGTTTGGAGCAATCTCTACTGCTATCCCGGAATATTCAGGTCGTCCTGCAGGTCGGTAAATAAAAACACGCAATAGGCTGGTGTATTTATTATAAAGAATAAAATAAGGATATGCAGTAACTTGACCACAGCCAAAATCTCTTCTAAGCAACTCCCATCCTTTTGCTCTTGTAAAATCTTGCTGCTGGGAAATCATATCTATCGCCGTAAGCGATGCGTCCACAAAAGGAGATTTCATAGGCGTCAAAATTGTACTATTATCAGTACGTGCATACCACATACTACAATAAGCAGGATCGTTCTTATCGGTAAGCTCCCAGTCCCAGTTTGAATTGCCACTGGCATCTCCGTATTGTCCGCATACTGGCAGGTTGTTAATATTCCCCGTATAGTTGCCACATTGTGAGTAGCTGTCTAAGCATCCTATGCTTACAGTAAGAAGTAGTAGTTGTAAAAACCGTTTCATAAGACTATAGGTTAAGGTATAATAAGTTTAAAAATACCTCTTTTACCTTTTACCGAATGGGCGAATCCGTAAGTGTGTGGGTTTGGCTGATAAGTGTGCCGTTTGATTTATTAAGTGTGCACGGGAAAAGGCTGTTTTTAACGATCAGGCGTGTTGCCGATCACGTTTCCCTGGCATTCTTTAGTGCCGCTTCCTACAGCACAGCCTGTTTGGCTACCGTGTACGAATACGCTTTTTCCCGCTGTACCGGCTTGTAGTTTTTTTATTATCGCGGAGAAAGTAAAAGACTGGCCTTCGCAATAAATGAAGGTGTCGGCCACGGTTTCATCAGTAACAATATTATCGTTAACAGGATCTATCAGGTTGTGCATTTCTTTCATAGCTGCCGCGTCCCCGGTTAATACAATTTTTGTATGCCCGGACACTTCCGTTTTTTCACGTACAGGATTTCCCTTACCTGCCCCTTTAAGCCAGATGATACCTTGCAGCAACTTCGTATACCCCCATGCCCCGATCCCTTTGTAATGCTTCTCGACAAACTGGATCATGGCGGTATAAAACAATTTTACATAGCGTTTATCCTTGCGTGTACTTTCCCCTTTAAAATGAATGATCGCCGGAGCAGGCAGGTAGTAATTGACATACCCCGCCTGTTGAATGCGAAAACTGAGATCAATGTCTTCGGCATACATGAAAAAACGTTCATCAAAACCGCCGGTCTTATCCAGCACCTCTTTTCTTACCCACATAAAAGCCCCCGACAATACATCCACCTGGTGTGTGCCGGCTGGCGACAAATGGCCAAGGTAATAACCGGCCAGCCATTTTGAGGTCGGAAAAAACCCGGTAAGTCCACTCATTTTGCAAAACGACACCCAGGGCGTGGGAAACCCACGTTTGGATTCGGGCAGGTACCGGCCACTACCATCGATCATATGCACCCCGAGCGCACCGGCATCCGGATGAACATCCATAAAAGAGAGACATTGTTGAAAACAGTCTTCGGGAAGAATAGTGTCCGGATTGAGGAAAAGCACGTATTTCCCCCGGCATTTGCCCAAAACCTGATTGTTGGCGCGTGAAAAACCCACATTTTCGGTATTGGCAATAAACTGCACGAAAGGAAATCGGGGACGCAACCAGTCCACGCTTCCATCGGTGGAGCAATTATCCACCACCAATACCTCCACCTGGTCCGAAAAGTCCTGTCCCCCGGCCCAGCCACCATACGCAATAGCCTTTTCCACAGAACAAAGACACTGTTCCAGGAAGTACTTCACGTTATAGTTTACAACAACGACCGATAGCAGCATGGCGGGCCGAAAATACACTTTAGCGGTTCAAATTGATGTATTTGTGACTTCTCTGTTTAAAAATATACGCTGGTGTGTATTGTTCATAATTCTATATTTGCTCAAATCTTTAACCAGCTTATGAAGTTCATCGTTTCTTCTTCGGCTTTATTGAAACAGTTACAACAGATTAGCGGCGTTATCAACGCCAACACGGTTCTGCCTATTTTGGAGGATTTTCTGTTCGAAATCGACAAAAACAAGCTCACGGTAGTAGCCACCGACCTCGAAACGGTGATGAGAGTGCAGATGGAAGTGGAAGCAAAAGACACCGGAAGGGTTTGTATTCCCGCCAAGATCCTGATCGATTCGCTCAAAAATATCCCGGACCAGCCACTTACTTTCAACATCGATAAGAACTACAGCGTAGAAATTACCAGCGATAACGGCAAGTACAAGGTAATGGGCGAAAATCCAGATAACTTCCCCAAAGAACCGGCTGCGGACGATACTTCCTCCTTTACAGTTAGCTCAGCCGCCCTGGTAACAGCCATCAACAAAACCCTGTTTGCAGTGAGCAGCGACGACCTGCGTCCGGCCATGACAGGGGTATATTTTGAAATGGATAAAAAAGGACTGCAGTTTGTAGCCACAGATGCACACCGCCTGGTGCGCTACAAACGCAAAGATGTAGCCTGTCCTAAAACAGACTCCCTCATCGTTCCCAAAAAACCACTGAACCTGCTGAAAGCAGCTTTACCGGTCAACGAAGATGAGCTTACAGTAAGTTACAACAGCAACCACCTGTTTGTGAAGCATGGAACCACACAGATGAGCTGTCGCCTGATAGACGCCCGCTTCCCTGATTACAAAGTGGTAATTCCGGCAGATAATCCATACAAGCTTACTATCAACAAATCCGACTTCCAGAGCGCCCTGCGCCGGGTGAGCGTGTTCTCCAACAAGAGCACCAACCAGGTGGTACTGAACATCAGCGGCAGTGAACTCCAGCTGGCTGCGCAGGATATTGACTTTTCTTTCGAAGGAAATGAGCGCATGAAATGCTCGTACGACGGAGAAGACCTTGCCATCGCCTTCAACGCCAAATTCCTGATCGAAATGCTGAATGCGGCAGAAAGCGACGACGTGGTAGTAGAACTTTCTACGCCTACAAAAGCTGGTATCATCAAGCCAACAGAACAAGACGACAACGAGGAAATGCTGATGCTGGTTATGCCACTGATGCTGAATAGCTAATCGAGCAATATGGTATGATGGCCTGGAAACAAGTCACACCATCAAAACAATACTAAGCCGGATACGATATCCGGCTTTTCTTTTGTTTTTATTGCCCTTCAGGAAGGCCGGAAGGCCCCTTCTCGCTGCGCCAACCCACAGTTTCCCGTTCGGGATATTTACCGTAAATTACTAATGAAACGATCTTTTTGCCTATGGAGTCGTTCATGCATTTCTGGGAAAATATCGAGAGTTGGCAACGAATAGCGATCCTGTTGGGAGGTATGATCTTTTTCTGGGTCCTTGAAGGCTACTACCCGCTACACAGCTTTTCCTTCAAACGTTACAAACATGCCGGCGTTAACTTGCTTTTCCTGCTCACCACGGTTATCCTGAATATATTGCTGGGCAGCATCACCATTGCCATATGCGCATGGGTCACCAAAAACAATATCGGACTGCTCAACTGGCTGTCGTTGCCGCTCTGGGCCAATATCCTGCTCGGTCTTTTCTTCATGGATTTCTTTGGACAGTATGCGCCCCACTACGCCATGCATAAAATAAAGTGGATGTGGAAGTTTCACATGATCCACCACAGCGATACCAAAGTAGACGTTACCACCGGCACACGCCACCATCCCGGCGAATGGGTATTCCGGGAAATGTCTACGATTGTCGGCGTCCTGCTGATCGGCCTGCCCATCGGCATGTACTTCCTGTACCGCAGCGTGGCCGCCATTTTCACCCACTTCAACCATGCCAATATCCGGGTGCCCTTATGGCTCGACAAACCCATCAGCTGGGTGCTGGTGTCCCCCAATATGCATAAAGTCCACCACCATTATAAGCGTCCCTACACAGATACAAATTATGCTAATATTTTTTCTCTGTGGGATCGTATCTTTGGCACCTTCGCCTATGAAGATCCCGGAAAGCTTCAGTACGGACTGGATGTCCTGGATGGAGCTACTGATGAAAACCTGACCTATCAACTCCGACTTCCTTTTGACAATACCATCAAAACCGACTATTAAGAATACTGTTATCAATTATTAACAGAACCCTGTTCCCATTGAAACCGTTAACATGAAAAAGTTGTGCAGTTTTGTTTTATTGATGGTTTGTTGCATCCCGGTTTTCTCACAGGCATTTTCCCTCATGGCCGATAGCATCCGTAAATTCCGCGGCGTCCCCGGGCTTGTATATGCAGTATTCGATGCCGACAAGATAATAGACATCGGCGCTTCGGGTGTACGTGAATTCCGGAAACGAGATAGCATCCGCGTTACAGACCGGTTTTATACAGGCACCAATACCACCGCCTTTACCGCTTACCTCGCCGCAAAACTGGTTGAAGCAAATAAACTCCAATGGAATACACCTGTCGTGAAGGCATTGCCTGAAATAAACGGCAGAACGATGAAGGTATATCACGCAGTTACCCTGCGACAATTACTGTCACAACGGGCAGGCATCCGCACCTATACAGAGCCGGACGATTTTATTGGACTCCCTGCATTCACCGGCAGTAAGCCCGAACAACGCAGAGCCTTCGCCATACAGGCGATGAAGCCGCCGCCATTGCTCATCATCGACAGCACCCAGCCCATTTATTCTGTCGCAGGTACAGCCATCGCCGCATCCATGATGGAAAAAACAATGAATAAATCATGGGAAGACCTGGTGGCCCAATACATCAATAAACCACTGAACATCTCCATTCACTTTGGGTTGCCCCGGTTGAGCGATAGCCTGCAGCCATATGGCCACCGGGACATTGGCGGCACCCTGCAACCTGAACGCGGCATTCAAACCTTGCCTGTTATTGCGCCGGCCACAGACATAAATATTTCACTGAAAGACTACATCGTTTTCATGCAGGATATGATGAAGGCCCTGCAACACAAGAAAGCAAACATCAGCAACCTCTCGGCGCTGTTGCTATTGTCTCCAATACCTGGCCAGGCAATGGGTTGGGAAAGTGAAGTATGGCAAAAAATGCAGGTCAATCATTTCCTTGGCAAAAGCCCCACCTTCAGCAGTTACACCATCCTCGTTAAAGAAAAAAATATTGGCATTATCGTACTATGCAACAGTGGTACAGGAAAGGGTAAATCAGCCGTATTGAACCTCGGCAGGATGTTGCGCGAATATTATTGCCAGCAGTAAGTAGTGCTGCACAACTGTTATCTTTACGCTCCGAAAAGTTTATTATGGCAAAAGTGATAGCAATGATCCCTGCACGGTATGCAGCCACCCGTTTCCCGGCCAAGCTGATGCAGACATTGAAGGATAAAACAGTTATCCGGCATACCTATGACAATACAGTAGCTACAGGATTATTTGATGAAGTCTGGGTTGTTACCGACAGCGATGTCATCTACCAGGAGATCGTGTCCCATGGAGGCAAGGCAAAAATGAGTGTGAAAGAACACGAGAGCGGCAGCGATCGTATAGCAGAAGCAGTAGCAGATATGGACGTGGATATAGTACTGAATGTACAGGGCGATACACCCTTCATCAGGTCGAAGCCTTTACAGCAATTGTTGCAATGCTTCAACGACCCCACAGTACAGGTAGCATCTATGATGCAGGTACTCCATGAACAGGAACAAATAGATGATCCCAATTTTGTGAAAGTGGCGGTAGACAGGAACATGAACTCCCTGATGTTTAGCCGGAGCGTGATCCCCTATCCACGTAACAAAGAAGTACCCGTTACCTACTATGAACACATTGGAGTATACGCATTCCGTAAACAGGCGTTGCTGAATTTCACCAACTGGCCCATGACACCCCTCGAGGCAGCAGAAAAAGTAGAATGTCTGCGATACCTCGAATACGGAGTTCCCCTGCGCATGATCGTGGTAGATTACATGGGCGTGGAGATCGATACACCCGAAGACCTCGAAAGAGCTTCGAAGCTACTTTGATTGCAAATGTCACCCAATGTCATCCTGAGCCTGTCGAAGGATATCGAAGGGTGGGTCGCCCTCAAAGGGCGGCTCACCCTGGTCTAAAACAATATAAACCTCTTTGCCATGAGCAGTCCTTTATGGGGTGTCGACCTCGGCGGCACCAAGATCGAAGGAGTTATTTTACCCTCCGCACATGATGCACGCCCTATGCTACGCACACGTATAGACACGGAAGCAGGCAAAGGGTATCCGCACATCGTTCAGCAGATCAAACGACTGATCGACCTCATGCAGCAGGAATCGGGACTAACGCCCACCAGTATTGGTTTCGGGACCCCCGGGGAGCTGGACCCGCGCCTGCAAACGATGAAGAATTGCAACAGCACAGCACTCAACGGAAAACCCCTGAAAAAGGATCTTGAAGAAGCCCTACAGGTGCCGGCGGTGTTGGCCAATGATGCCAACTGCTTTGCACTGGCCGAAACCCGCTGGGGCGTGGTAAGACAGCATGCGCCCGATGCACGCGTTGTCTTTGGCATCATCATGGGCACTGGCGTAGGAGGCGGCATCGTGATCGACGGACAGGTGTGGAATGGCCGCCATGGAATCGCCGGCGAATGGGGGCACAATTTTTTAGATGAATCAGGCGGACCCTGCTATTGTGGTAAAATAGGATGTGTAGAGAAAGTCTTGTCTGGCCCGGCTTTGCAGAGCTATTATACCAGCATCAGCGGTCAATCCTTATCCTTGAAAGAGATCGTAGCTGCCGGCAAAACGGGCAACGATAAAGCAGCAGTACAAACCATGCAGCGATTGGCGCATTTCTTTGGCAAGGCAGTTTCTGTGATCACAAACCTGCTCGATCCGGATGTGATCGTTGTAGGTGGTGGCGTAGGAAACATCGATGTAGTCTATACAGAAGGCGTTGAATCATTGAAAAAACACATATTTAATAACGGGGTGGAAGTTCCGGTATTAAAGCCTTCGCTCGGAGATAGTGCAGGAGTTTTTGGAGCAGCGGCCTTGGTTGCAGAGTAATCATTACACATAAATAATATAGATTTTAAGCCTATATAATTTGATTGCAGCTTTTTGCGGCAATAAATGATCCGTTAAGCACCTTGCCTGCAGTAAAGTTGCAGTTTGCCGCTATTTTTGAGGATAATTTGCAATTTTCTTGAAAATTTCATGTCCTGTTTTGATTACATGAAATAAAAATAACTAATTTTATTCCACTCCGTTATCCTGCGAAAAACAGCTAAAACGTTTATCCACAGGTCTCACATGATAGGGAACCCGAACCTTATCCACTTCTCACAATCCAATAAAATAAGTAAATCCGAATAGTAAGATATTTTCCGGTTTATGCATATATAAGCCGGAAGGAAACGCGGTTATTCTTTCACTCGAAACTCAGCATTTTGGTTTAGGCTCTCCAAAAACGCAGCAGTTGGCTGCGTTTTACTTTCTCAAAGCCATCCTCCTTTTCTGCCTTAGCATTTCTCCCGGCCCATTGCGCGGTTTTTGTTACTTTCTTTTCTACACTTACCTTCACCGTATCAATCCAATACAGTAAATAATAATACGGATGAAGTTCAGAAACTTTAAAATGGTGGACTACGTGGTGTATGGCCGCGGTAGTTTTGATCAGCTCGACGAAATATTAGCACCCCGCCGCAAAGGCGAATCTCCCATGATCTTCTTTGTGGATCATTTCTTTGAAGGAAAACCCCTCATAAACCGCATTCCCCTACGAGGCAAAGACAAAGTAGTATTTGTAGACGTTACTTATGAACCAAAAACAACTTACGTAGATAAACTGGCCGCAGAACTGAAAAGCGAGTTTGGAACAGTGAGCGGTATTATTGCCATCGGTGGTGGCTCGGCCATGGACCTCGGTAAAGCAGTTTCACTGATGATGACCAACCCCGGATCATCGGCCGATTACCAGGGTTGGGATCTGGTTAAGCTACCCGGCGTTTACAAAGCGGGCATTCCTACCCTGAGCGGCACGGGCGCAGAAGTTTCCCGTACTACAGTATTGACAGGCCCCACCCGGAAGCTGGGCATGAACTCCGATTTCACACCATTCGATCAGATCGTACTGGACCCCGAATTAACGGCCAACGCCCCGGTAAACCAGCGATTCTATACAGGCATGGATTGTTACATCCATTGCATCGAAAGCCTCGAAGGCACTTTCCTCAATGAGTTCAGCAAATCCTACGGCGAAAAAGCACTGGAACTTTGCCAGTATGTTTTCCTCGAAAAAGACCAGTGGGACGCAGAGTGCGACGACAAACTGATGATGGCTTCTTATGCAGGTGGTATGAGCATTGCCTATTCACAAGTGGGCGTAGCCCATGCCGTGAGTTATGGACTAAGCTACCTGTTGGGCACCAAACATGGCATTGGAAACTGTATCGTCATGAACCACCTCGAAGAATATTACCCCGCCGGAGTGGAAGAATTCAAACGAATGGTAGATAAGAACAAGATCGATATCCCTACTGGCATCTGCAAAGGCTTGACAGACGACCAGTTCGACACCATGATTAACGTATCACTGGGTATGAAACCCCTGTGGGAAAATGCGTTGGGCAAGGATTGGGAAAAGATCATGACACGTGAAAAGCTGAGAAAGCTCTACGAGCGCTTGTAAAACACGAATGTCACCCTGAGCCTGCGCTGTCACTCTGAGCCTGCTCTGTCACTCTGAGCTTGTCGAAGAGTCGTCAAAGAGCTGTCGAAGCCTCGAAGGGTCGTCGCCTCATCTTATGATTTTGTTATTTAGGATCAAAAAAGAGCTGTATCGTACGGTCATGCTTGGCGGATTTTTTCGATTGAGGTACTTTCGTTGAAACAACAACCAAACACACCATGAAAAAAATACTATTTGCATGCTGCCTGATGATTACTGTTGCAGGCTTTGCACAGGACAAAGTAAACCCTGCTATTA
Organism: Niastella sp.; assembly: GCA_017744515.1. GTDB lineage: Bacteria > Bacteroidota > Bacteroidia > Chitinophagales > Chitinophagaceae > Paraflavitalea. Next base: position 123,359 of record JAGIBF010000003.1, on the reverse strand, counting down.
AGAAAGGTTCTAAATTCAACTATACCCTGTTTACCGGTGGCCAAACCATCCCTTTTACGGCAGTAGTGGATTCACTGGGCACAGAGTATGTAAAAATTGCCTGGAATATCGACGGCATGGGAACCGGCGGTTGGGTCATGAAAAAGAAATCATTGGAAAATGCTTCCCGTGGTTATTGGAGCCAGCCCACTGCAGGGACCGACGAAGAGCTGTCTGAAGAATCAACAGTACTCCTTATCTCCAAAGCACAATGGAACAGCTTGCAGCAGGACAAAAAGTTTGTGTACAACGAGCAGACTTTTACCATTAAGCAAGGCGATCAGTCAGGACTGAAAGTCGGTGGCAAAACATATGACGCCATCCTGGTAGAGGGTCCCGGCGGTACTACCCGTCTCTGGATACTGAACAACCCTTCATTCCCCGCACTGCTGAAAGTAGAAGGAAATTCACATGGTGTAGACCTCGAATTAATCAGCATAGATTAATCAATTCATCTTTTTTCCGTTCAATACAATGCCCCGTTAAACGGGGCATTATTTTTTAGGTATAATTATTATGCTTAATTTTTCAGGGATTATACGTCTATGAGTCCGCAGAAATACCTACGTTATCTTGGCTTGCCCGTTTTGTTCGGTACCCACCGTACAAAAGAGATATTTCATATCAACCCTACCGCTGTTCCGGAACGGGAAGAAGCGAAAGAGATCGTCGTTACCATTTATGATTACAATGCCGAAGCAATAGAAGAACAAAGATTCGACACGGTAACGGAAGCTTTCACCTGCAAGCACAACAATAAGATCAGCTGGATCAATATCGACGGTATCAGAAAGCTGGATGTTGAATCCATCAGTACCCACTTCGAAATACACCCGCTGTTGGTAGAAGACATTCTCAGCATGCACCAGCGTCCAAAAATGGATGAAGTGGAAGGCGTATTGTACTGCCTGCTGAACATGCTGTACTTCAATAGCACTTCCCGCACAGTAGAAACCGAACAGATCAGTATTGTGCTGGGCAAGGATTTCGTGATCTCTTTCCAGGAAGATGCAAACCGCGATGTATTCGACCCCATCCGTACCAAACTGAAAATGGCCAACAGTAAAATACGGCAGCGCTCAGCAGATTACCTGCTGTATGCCATGCTGGATATTATTGTAGACAATTATTTCCAGGTAATGGAAAAGCTGGGCGAACAGGTGGAGCTGGTAGAAGAAGAAGTCATCCGGCGCAGCAATACCAAATCGCTGGCCCGCATCAACCAGATCCGCAAGGAAATGATCGTACTGAAAAGAAACATTGCACCCGTTCGCGACCTGATAAACGGAATTATCCGCAGCGAAAGCGACCTGCTCGATGATCGCACGACCAAATATTTCAAAGACGTTTATGACCACATCATCCAGGCCTACGACCTCAGTGAGAACTACCGCGATATGATGACGAGCATGCAGGACCTCTACATCAACAATGTGAACCTGAAGTTGAATGAGGTCATGAAAGTAATGGCCATCGTTACCTGCCTGCTGGCGCCCGCCACTGTCATAGGCGGCATCTTCGGCATGAACTTCGAGCACATCCCTTCCATACACAATAAATGGGGCTTTTTCATTGCCGTAGGCCTCATGCTGCTAATACCGATGTGGATGCTGTGGATGTTTAGAAAGAGAGGATGGTTTTAGGAAAATATTGTTGTACATTCATTTTATTGAGATCAATTCAATTGCTTCCTATAAAAAAATTTATGTCAACCAATCGTCGCCGTTTCTTACAACAACTGGGTGGGCTCGCTGCCGGTTTCGGAGCCGTGTCAACCGGATTAGCTGCCTGCAGTGATGGAACCGCCACTGCCGAAAACAGTAAATCCGATTCCTCTTCTACTACTCCACCTACTGCTGCCGCCAAATTGTTTTTCGAAATTTCCCTGGCACAATGGTCGCTGCACAAAGCATTTTTTGATAAAAAACTCGACAACCTCGATTTCCCATTGGTGGCCAAAAGAGATTACGATATCAGCGTAGTGGAATACGTGAACCAGTTTTTCAAAGACAAAGCAAAAGACGGGAAATACCTCACCGAATTGTTGAAACGCTGCACCGACAATGGCGTAAAGAACCACCTGATCATGGTGGATGGCGAAGGATCACTCGGTTCCCCCAACGATAAAGAAAGACTCAAAGCAGTAGAAGACCATTATAAATGGGTGGATGCCGCCAAATTCCTGGGCTGCGCTACGATCCGCGTAAATGCACATGGCGAAGGCAGCCGCGAAGATGTACAGAAAGCAGCCATCGACGGCCTGGGCCGGTTAGGTGAGTATGGCGCCAAAACAGGTATCAACGTCATTGTTGAAAACCACGGCGGCTATACTTCCGATGGAAGCTGGCTGGCTGGAGTAATGAAAGGAGTAGGCAAACCCAATGTAGGCACCCTGCCCGATTTCGGCAACTTCTGCATCAGGCATGAAATAGGCATGTACGGAGGCAAGTGCCTTGAAGAGTACGACCGCTACAAAGGCACACAGGAACTGATGCCCTATGCCAAAGGCGTAAGCGCCAAAACATTTGAGTTCGACGCACAAGGCAACTGCATTGAAACAGATTACTACAAAATGCTCAAAATAGTAAAAGATGCCGGCTTCACCGGTTACATCGGCATTGAGTTCGAGGGCGAAAAAGGCGATCCCGTAGAAGGCATCCGCAAAACAAAAGCCCTGCTCGAAAAAGTCGGCGCCACCCTTTAACTTGTCTCTTTGAACATCCTTGTCACCCCGAGCCTGCTCTGTCACCCTGAGCTTGCTCTGTCACCCTGAGCTTGTCGAAGGGTTGTCGAGAGTCGTCGAAGGGTTAATAACTCATTTCATCCAGCTTTACTTTTCCTTTAAAAGTCCAGAACACAAAGGAAGTATAAAGCGCTACCAGCGGCGTACCGATCGCAGCGATGGTAAGCAATATCTTCATGGTCTTATACGAAGAAGCCCCATTATGCACAGTAATACTATTGGCCGGGTTCACCGTTGAGTACAGCAAATATGGGTACACTTCCAACGCCACCATGATAAGCAACAAAGCAATAGTGACGGAAGAACTGATAAAAGCATAACGGTATTTCCCCTTTTTGATCTGCCGCGGCACATTGGCAATACTCAGCACCATGAGTACCGGAACAATAAAGCCGGCCGGATGCTCGCGGAAGAAATCACTGAGGTGTGGCACATACAATAATGTATATAAAGTAGTGATCACAAAACTCATTACGAAAAAGATAATAAAGTTCCTGGCCAGGAGACGCAGCCGCGCATAAAGCCTTTTTTCCGTTTTCATGGTAAGATAAATAGCACCATGCATCATGAACAAAGCCAGCGTTGTGATGGCCACCATAATAGAAAATGGATTAAAGAACGTCAGCCAGTTGCCGGCAAACTCCTTTTGCTCATTGAGCGGAATACCAAAGGCTACATTCCCCAGCATAAGGCCCAGCGAAAGCGCAATCACTATACTGGCTCCGCAATACATAATGTCCCAGGTCTTGCGCCACCACAACATGGGCTCCTTACTCCTGAACTCGATAGCCACAGCCCGGAAAATGATGCCCATCAGAAAAACCATGAACGGTACATAGAATGCCGAGAAGATAGCAGCATACGCAACAGGGAATCCGGCAAACAATGCACCACCACCTATCACGAGCCATACCTCGTTGCCGTCCCATACAGGCCCGATAGCATTGAGCGCTATCCGCCGGCTTTGTTCTTTTCTTAGCAGCAGGTGTAAGGCACCCGCTCCCAGGTCAAACCCATCGAGAATGGCATACCCGCTAATAACACCTCCGAAAACGAGGAACCATAATACATTATAGTCAAGTCCGAGAAAAGTTTCCATGTTTGCCGGTTTAATGAGTTAGTAATGGGTTATCGCGTTTACTACCTTCTTCTATATCCTCTTTGGTGCCATGATCCACAGGCCCATGTTGTATTTTACGATTAAGCAGGTAAAGAAAAAGTATCAGCAGCAACAGGTACACGACCATGAACATGATAAGAGAAAAAAGTACCTGGTTCGCGGTCACCGCTTTTGACAAAGCATCGGAAGTCCTGAGCAATCCATAGACCACCCAGGGCTGACGGCCCATTTCTGCAGCAAACCACCCCGCCTGGTTAGCAATCTGCGGCAATAATACAGCCCACACAAAAATCCACAGCAGCCATCGTTTGTCGAACAACTTGTTGCGGTAATAAAGCCAGGTACCAAAAACAGAAAGCCCAATAAGCGAAACACCAATGCCAACCATGATATGGTAAAACTGAAAAATAGCATTCACCTGTCTGGGCCGGTCACTTTCAGGAAAAGCATTCAATCCCTTGATAGGCGCTTTGAAATCGCCATGCAATAAAAACGAAAGCCCGCCCGGTATACGGATGCCGGTTGTTTGCTCCGTTTTATTGTTCACATAACCCAGCAGATACATATCACCGGTGGCGAGAGAATCATAATGACCTTCGAGCGCGGCCAGTTTGGCCGGTTGATTCCTGGCAACACCATCGGCACTCCTATGCCCAACAAACAATTGAAGCAGTGAACATACAGTTGCAGTGATCAGCGCTATTTTAAAAGAAGGTTTCGCAATATGCAGGTGTTTATTCCTGATAATATACCAGGCATTTACACTCAACACCAAAAACGCACCCGAAAGAAAAGCCCCGATCCATACATGCGTAAGCCGCTCTACACTGGATGGATTGAATACCATCGCCCAGAAATCGGTGATCTCCGCCCGCGCTTCCATTCCTTCACCAACAATCCTGAAACCGGCAGGCGTTTGTTGCCAGGAATTGGCCACCACGATCCACACCGCAGAAAACATAGATCCGAGAAACACCATCACCGCTGAGAAAAAATGCACTTTTGGACCTACCCTGTTCCAGCCAAAGATGAGAATACCGAGAAAACCCGACTCGAGTGCAAAAGCAAAAATTCCTTCAGCGGCAAGCGCACTACCGAAGATATCACCCACGTATTTGGAATAAGTAGCCCAGTTGGTGCCAAACTCGAATTCCATGATAATACCGGTGGCTACACCAATACCGAAAATGAGCGCAAAGATCTTTATCCAGAAACGGGTGATCTGCTCATAACGCTTATCACCGGTTTTAAGATACATCCCTTCAAAGATGACAAGCAATAAACCAAGGCCAATACTTAACGGCGGATAGATGTAATGAAACGCAATAGTAAATGCAAACTGAATACGGGACAGTATTTCGACATCCATGGGAAATGATGTTTAATTGCTCAGTTGAAGGTGGGTCGCCCTGCCGTGTGGTCTTAGCAGCAGAGCGGGGCGGCTCACCTTAGTGTTTAGTTCAGGAGACAAGCAACACTATATAAAAAAACGTCCCGCCATAAGGCAGGACGTTAGCAAATCATTTCTTTTTAAAAATGGGAACAGTACTACAAGGTTCCCCATACATAATACTCTTCGCCACAGGCCGCAATTTCTTGGTGATCTCGAGATACGCATACTCCCCGATAGGTACATCACCGCATCCCTTCACCACCACCCGCTGATCAGCATAATCACTGGCCGGGATCGCTGCTATATTTTGCAGAAAAAGTTGTTGTCGCGCAGATTGTTCGTTGCCGAAAATGATATCCTTCGCCACCGGTTGCAGATAAGTCCCCACCAGCATATATGCCCACATAGGAATAATAGCATCGGCTGTACAGGTTACAGCCACCACCTTATCCTGGTAAATACTCCAATCCAATTCCTGCAAAGCGGCACGGAAATCTTTTTCCTTCAAAATAAGTTCCATGAACAAATGAGGCTTTAGATCGAACACAAGGATTTCCTCCTTAGGATAATATTCCTCCAGGTCCAGCGTGATCAAACCACTCGCAGCTACCTTATTGATGATCTCCTCGCTCATGGTGCATTTGTTTCTGGAATATTAACAAAGTTAAAGCTTATTGGTTGCCCCTGAAAGCAAAAGACATAGGAATTATTGCAAAAAAGGCGCCCCGTCGAAATCGACGGGGCGCCTGTATAATATTATATGTTATAACCGATTAGTAGAACTTGTAGCGGTTGTCGGTAATGCTGGCCGCCTTCTTTAGGTTTTCGATGATCAGGTAGCTGGCGCGCTGAAGTTGTTGCGCAGCCATCTGCTGTTGCAGTTTCACATCGAGAGAACCCGCGTTGGGCAGAGCAGTGATATTATTCACTTTGATATAGTACACACCCAACTCACCAAAAATAGCATCCGATACTTTAGCCTGGTTGTTCTTATTGAAAGAAGCACCGATAAGCTTAAGCTCATTACCGAGGTTGGGGATATAAGAAGCAGAGAAACGCACACTGTCCATTTGCTGAACAGGCTGGTTTACCACTTTAGTCACCGCATCGAGCGAAGCAGGCGTACCTACTTTTTGAGCGATCTGCTGAGCCTTCTTCTCATTGCGGATCTTGTACTCTACCAACGGACGAGCCCTTTCAACAGGCATAGTACCCTTTTCATAGCTGTTCACCAGTACAGGTACGATATATTTATCGCCCACAAAGAAAGGTTGGGGAGCTACATCACCCAGCTTCGCTTCACGGTACATCCACAACACCAGTTCACGGCTGTTACCTACACCAGGAATGGTGTTGTCCATCGGACGGATATCGTAAGCATTGAACTTGTTAAGGTTCTTTTTCTTCACATTATCCTCAAATGCCTGCCTGCTGCGGCTTTCAGATGCAAAAGTAGAAGCATTCTGATGAGCAGTATTAGTAGTAAGCTCACTTGGATAAACAGGTTGAGACAAGTAAGCAATATTATACGCAGGAGAAGAACCCTTCTGAGATAATACTTCTACATAGTGATAACCAAATTCAGTTTTCACCACACCCTTTGAACCTACAGGTTTACCGAAGATGAAGTCGTTGAAAGCAGGCACCATACGACCAGTAGTTACCTTGTCGTAAACACCACCTTCATTTTTATTACCATCATCGGAATATTTGGCACAAAGTGAATCGAAGTTAGCACCACCCTGGATAGCCCGTTCCACACTGTCGGAAATACGCTTGGCAGTACTGTCATAACGAACAGGCTGCAATTCACCCGTCCGCTGATTTTGCTGGTGAGTAGCAATTAATATATGACGCAGCTTTACAGTATCGGGCCATTGCTTCACACTTACCATGCGGGCCAGCGTATAAGAATTACCATCGAGGTAAGGTCCATACACACCACCTACAGGAGTTTTTACAATTGAATCGATATTCGGGATCTTGATCTCTTTCAGAGAAATATTACTTTCATAATAAGGAGCCGGGCTATTTTCACGGAGGAAGAAACCTTTGATATCATTGGTAGTAGCAAAAGAATCCCTGAGCTTTGCCACACGGTCTTTCACCTCTGCAGAGTCAGCTGCACTGGGCGCAGCATTGAAAAGAACATACTCAACACCACGTACCTCTTCCTGCTTGAAACCCTCTTTATGTGCATCCACATATTTGCGAACATCATCGTCACTCACCTTTACAGTAGAGTCGGCGATAGTTCCGTAAGGCACGTTAACATAAGAAATGCTGGCCAGCTGGCTGTTGTCGGCATTCCTTTTCTCTATGAGCCATTTTGGTACATAATAGCTCTTGCTGATCATACCAATGAATTTCTCACGGATACGTTGCTTTTCAAGAGCCGGCACAAATTCACCCCAAAAGTTATTATACTCAGGTGATTTCTTTTTCAGACCATTGATAGCCTGGAAAGCAGCCTGCGCATCATAACCACCCTCGGGAGTGCTGAACTGCTGACGCAGTTGCTGAGGAGGATTAGGTCCATATAATATATCACCCTTCTCTTTGTTGCTGATCACAAAACCAAGTTTGTCCAGCTCTTTATTGAGAACGGCATTTTCTACATACTCATTCCAAAGACTCTCACGGATCTGCTGGCGGAAGTTTTCATCTATTGTCTGACCGTTCTGCTGGTAGTTATTCTCAGCAGTAGACAATCTTCTTTCGAAATCCATATAATCCACTTTCGTACCATTGATCTTGCCGATGGTAGTAGACTGGCCGCTGAACAATCCTCCCGATCTTCCACTGAAGGCATCCTGTACGATAAAGGCGATCAACGCTAAAGCAATCGCTCCAATAATAATCCACGCAGCTTTGTCGCGGATGGTCTGAATGATAGACATATAATATTATATTACTCCCGTTGGTTTTATGGGGATGGCAAAAATAGGGTAAAAAATATTATGAACAAATTGTGGAAAACGAGGTCAAATATGCACCAACACAGCGTTTTATGAAGAATCTACGGATAATAAATTCTGAATAAGCGGCATATTAATCCACCAGCCGCCCTGCCCCGCAAAAATTCCCGATCTTGGCCCTATGGCACCAGGTTTTGTGATTTCCAACGAACCATCGCATTTTACGCCATCATTTCTAACATACCCCTCCGTTTTGTCATTTCAAATGAAGCTCACCCTTATTGTTATTTCGAACGGAGCCATTTGCGACCGTAAAGTAGTATGCTGTGACGGCGCAGTGAGAAATCTGCTTGCGAAGCAAAGGGTTTCAGCGAAAAAGGATCGAAGCGAGAGAACATTGCCCGGTCCCTTTAGGGCCGGGATCCCATTGTCAATCTTGTATTTTGGCTTTAGCCCAATCCTATTCAAAACAAAAAGGCGGGCAGCCAAAAACCTGTCCCGTCATACCAAGAAGCTCTTTGCAGAAATTTGTGAATTATTGTGTTGGAAACAGGTTTTTTTCCGTGAAACGTCCTTGTGAAGACAGTGTCCCCATCATTTCGTGCATAACTGCCCAAAGCAGTGGAAAACCCGGGAACGGGACCCTCGAAAATCGTGGATAGTTGGATCAAAAGTTGTCCGCCGGAACCAGGGCTTCCGGCAGCTGTACACAAACCCCCGGTTATTCCACCTCCATTAACACCCATATTGTGATGTGGAAAGCATTTATTTATACCGGCCCTTTTTAATCCACAGCCGTGGAAAAGAGCCGCTAAAGTGCAACCAGCGGGAGATTATGATTGTTAATGATTTGTGGAAAACAGTGGATAAAGCGGTTGTTGTAACTTTACCAAAAATTGAGGCTGAGGTTTTATCCACGAATCCACAGCCGTAATAGTAATAGGTTATTTATAAAATAATATAGGTAATAATAAATACTATGGAAGATATACACATAGGAGAAGCAAAACAGAATGTTGCCCGCGCAGGATTTTTGGATGTGGACGTAGACCCGACCCTTGATCTTTTTGCGGAGATCGAACGATTGAAAAAAGAAAAAAATGCCATCGTGCTCGCACACTACTACCAGGAGCCCGATATCCAGGACGTAGCCGATTATATCGGGGATAGCCTGGGCCTCGCCCAAAAAGCCGAAAAGACGGACGCCGACATCATTGTGTTTGCTGGTGTCCACTTCATGGCCGAAACAGCCAAGATCCTGAACCCGCAGAAAAAAGTCCTGCTGCCCGATCTGAAAGCAGGCTGTTCACTGGCCGACAGCGCTCCCCCTGAGTTATTCAGGCAGTTCAAAGCGAAACATCCCGATCACATCGTTATATCCTACATCAACTGTACAGCTGATATCAAAGCCCTGAGCGATATCATCTGTACCTCCAGCAATGCACAAAAAATTGTGGAAAGTGTGCCGGCAGACCAAAAGATCATTTTTGCACCCGATAAGAACCTCGGAGCCTATTTGATCAAAAAGACAGGGCGCGATATGGTTTTATGGAACGGCGCCTGCATGGTGCACGAGATATTTAGCCTCGAGAAGATCACCAGACTCAAAGTAAGGCACCCTCAGGCGAAGATAATAGCTCACCCGGAGTGTGAGGAACCAATCCTGCGGATAGCCGATTATATAGGCTCTACGACCGGTCTGCTGAAATACACCCAGGAAGACAGCGCCAAAGAATACATTGTGGCCACAGAAACAGGCATTTTGCACCAAATGCAGAAATCTTCACCCGATAAAACATTCATTCCGGCTCCACCGGACAATAGTTGCGCCTGTAATGATTGTCCACACATGAAACTGAATACACTGGAAAAACTATACCTGTGTATGGAATACGAAACACCGGAGATTACAATGGACGAGCAGCTGCGTACAGCTGCCCGTAAACCCATCGAACGTATGCTGGAGATCAGTGCGAAGTATGGATTGTAAATTTGTGTCAGCCTGAGCCTGTCGAAGGAAATAAAGAACACTTTATTTAATTATAAATTAATTTAATATAATGGCAGAGGATTTATTGCTGTCGAAAGGAACAAAGCAGGAGCAATACGAATCAGTGGTACCGCAGATCAAAGCTTTGATAGAAGGAGAACCGGATCTGGTAGCAAACCTGGCCAATGTAGTAGCTGCATTGAAAGAACAATTCGGCTGGTTTTGGGTCGGCTTTTATTTGGTGAAAGGAGACGAATTGGTGTTGGCGCCATTTCAGGGACCAATTGCGTGTACACGGATACGTTATGGTAAAGGCGTATGCGGAAGCAGCTGGGAACAAAAGCAAACGCTCATAGTTCCTGATGTGGAACAGTTTCCAGGTCACATTGCCTGCAGCAGTTTATCAAAATCAGAGATCGTAGTTCCGGTAATAAGAAATGGAAAAGTGATGGGAGTATTGGATGTAGACAGCGCTGAGTTGGATGAATTTGATACGACCGATCAACGCTACCTTGAAGAAATTGTAGCTGCGATTCAATTCTGAAATAACAAAGCTTTCATCCTCTTAAAGGATGTCACTTCTTAAAGAGAAAGGGTGAGTCACCTTCCAAAGGTGGCTCACCCTTTCCCTTTTATAAACGCTTTCTGTTTTCTAATATTCATTCTTATCGACCCATATACACCATGAGTATTTGTACATCACTTGGATTCACACCACTGATTCGGCTGGCCTGACCCAATGTACGGGGACGTACGCGTTTGAATTTTTGCAGCGCTTCATTCGATAAAGCAGCCACCCTTTCATAATCGAAGTTCTCAGGAATAAGCAAGTCTTCCAGTTGACTCATCCTTTTAACGATCTCCTTTTCCTTCTCGATATAAACATCATACTTGATCTGGATCTCTGCCTGTTCGATTGATTCCTTGGAGAAACCAGTAAGCGCATTTTGTATGGTTGGCAGATGAGCGATCATATCAGGTAAAGAGATATTGGGACGAAGCAAGACCTGCAAGCTCTTTTGCTTATGAGGTAAAGGAGCAGAATTCCTCTCCTGCAGGAAAGCATCAGCTTCAGCAGGATCAAGAGAAAGGTCTTTCAGAATACCCCTGATCTTTTCAGCACCATTCCTTTTCTCAATAACCTTTTCCATTCTGTCTTGTCCGGCAAGACCCAACCTGTAACTCATCTCAGTCAACCGGAGATCCGCGTTGTCTTGTCTTAACAAGGTTCTGAACTCTGCCCGGGAAGTGAACATACGGTAAGGTTCTTCAGTACCCTTGCTGATAAGATCATCGATAAGTACACCAATATAAGCGTCACTCCTTTTTAGAATAACAGGTTCCAGTTCCCTCACCTTTTGATGAGCATTGATACCAGCCATCAATCCCTGACAGGCTGCCTCCTCATAACCGGTAGTTCCATTGATCTGTCCGGCAAAGAAAAGGTTAGCAATAAGTTTAGTCTCCAGTGCATGCGTCAGCTGAGTAGGTGGAAAGTAATCGTACTCGATAGCATAACCCGGGCGGAACATGCGTACGTTCTCGAAACCGGGAACAGTTTGCATGGCCTTGTATTGAACATCTTCAGGGAGGGAAGTAGAGAAACCATTCACGTAGATCTCTACGGTATTCCATCCTTCAGGTTCTATGAAAAGCTGGTGACGGTCTCTTTCTGCAAAGCGGTTGATCTTGTCTTCGATGCTGGGGCAGTAACGGGGACCCACCCCTTCTATCCTTCCGGTGTACATAGGGCTTCTATCGAAACCGGTTTTAAGAATATCGTGAACAACCTGGTTGGTATAAGTTACCCAGCAACTTCTTTGTTCCAGAGGTTTCTGTACATCCTTGAAAGAGAAACCTACGATCTCATCATCCCCCTTTTGCTCCTCCATCCTGGAGTAATCAAGGCTTCTGCCATCTACGCGCGGAGGTGTACCGGTCTTAAGACGGTCACTTTCGAAACCAAGTTCGACCAGTTGTTCAGTAATACCAGTGGCAGCTTTCTCTGCTACCCTGCCTCCACCAAAACGTTTCTCTCCTATATGGATCACTCCATTGAGGAAAGTACCGCTGGTTACTACCACTGCCTTGGCTTTTATTTCATGACCCAGACCTGTTAAAACACCACAAGCCCGGTTGTCTTTAATGATAATAGACCTTACCATGTCTTGGTAAAAGTCAACATTGGGAGTATTCTCCAACATCTCCCGCCAGGTAGCAGCAAAGAGCATACGGTCATTTTGAGACCGGGGACTCCACATGGCAGGACCTTTAGACTTATTTAGCATCCTGAACTGGATCATACTCTTATCGGAAACAATGCCTGAGTAACCACCCATAGCATCTACTTCCCGTACAATTTGACCCTTGGCAATACCACCCATGGCAGGGTTACAACTCATCTGAGCGATAGTCTGCATGTTCATGGTCACCAGGAGGACTTTTGATCCAAGGTTTGCTGCTGCTGCTGCCGCTTCACAACCTGCGTGGCCGGCGCCTACCACTATTACATCGTATTCTGGAAACATAAGGGTGCAAAGTTACATTAACCCGGGGTGTTTCAAGGGTTAACCTGTTCCACGTGAAACCTTGTATTCAATTAGTAGGTATATGCTCTTAGATAGCTCTGGGAACACTATCGAACTCCTTGTGGATTGCTCTTCCGGAAATGTAAGGTTGTGGAGGAGTTCAGTAGGTAAACTGTACAATTAGTAACAGGGCTCGCTACCATTCTACTACGACTCGACTACTCCTTCGGTGGCATTTCTATCAATTGTCCTGCTGTTGAATCTTCTTTATCTGTTCCACGTGGAACGAAAGGATATACTGCTTAGTATGTTGGGGTATTGAAAACCTTTCGCAGGCCACTGAAAGAACACATTTTTTACAGGTTGAGGCTTTTAACTGACGCTATAACCTGCTGTTTACCTTGGTTATTTAACCACCCATAGTCGGGTACTTATCCCATAATCTTAAGGAAGTTGTTGGATGTACTCAGTCCTCCCTGTAATAAGATAAAACCAAGCCGGGGTAGATGGGACTAAACAGTCACCCTGAGCTCTTGATCAGCCGTATCCAAAGCATACTGATTGTTGGAGGAAACAAATCCCTTAAGGAGGTTCAATAAAGCTCTCCCTTATGTTCGTTTTTAAATTCAACGACGTTGTAGTAAGGTATCCTGCAGAGAGTAGGGAGGCAGTGATGAATTTCCAGTTCTTCAGGTTCCCCGGTTGGCCTCTTCATAGCGACTAAGTCCCCCTCGATTTATAAGTTCAGGAAGTACATAAACCAGAACTTGGTAAATAACCCTTTACATATACAGCCTTCCTTGCTTGCTCAAATGATTCCTTTTCACGGGGAACTTTAAAAGACCCGTTATAAGGGGCGACCAATATGACCGGAATGTCCTGTTTTGACCGGTCATTTCAGGTCTTTTGCGGATATGTCGGTCACGCTATTTGTCAGGGAACCTATCTCCGCTGTAATTTATAGCAGATAAGCAAAGAAGTAAAGCACTAAATAGACTAAGTACAGCAACCAGGTAAGCCATGGTTAACCCCATACACAAGCCGTACTTAAGCCGTGGTAAAGCCGTAGTAATCCCGCATTAATAGCACAACAAGTCCAAAAGAGCCATTTTCACTAAAAACAGCTGGGATGCTGGCGCCCCAATGTTGAACAGGGAGTAGCGAAAAGGAACCCAAAGGTTAACCTTGGGTGTTAAAAAGAGCAGGCCCTTTCATAGCTATAAAGCAGCATCGGTATAGCTGTCTCATAGCAGCCCTATAGATACTCCGTCGTAAAAGCAAGACAATAGTAAGCTGATAGTAAGGTAATAGCAAGGGAATAGTAAGACAACAGGGCTCAAATGCAGGCCGGACGCGGAAATGTGCTTTTGCCAACTGGCAAACCCTGTCCCGTAGCGGGTTTGGTCAAATGAGCGTTCAAAAGAAGACCGAAGCTGGTCATAGAAGAATTGTATACTTGTAATATACGAAAAGAGATGGCGGAGCAGATACATTTTCTGTAAAAGGCTAAAGAAAAACATGGGTAGGAGAAAAGGGTAGAGCAGACTTCCCTGCAAAAAGCATTGTAGAGAAAGGACTTAACGGTTGACCTTCTTCTTCCAACGCACAAGGTATTCAGCTTCCTTTTCCCGCATAAGCTTCTCCTCCCTGGTCGTCTTGTCTTTGTACCCACACAAGTGCAAAGCCCCATGGAAGATCACCCGGTGCAGCTCTTCCCCCATGGTCGTATTGAATTGCCGAGCATTGTCCTTGACCCGGTCCACACTGATATAGATTTCACCGGCCACACCCCCCTCCCCTTCAGAAAGGTCGAAAGTGATGATGTCGGTGTAATAATCATGCTGCAGATACTGGCGGTTGATATCCAGCAGATAGTCATCAGAACAAAAGATATAGGTCAGCGACTTGAAAGAGATCTTCTCCCTTTTGAAGATGGTAGGAATGAAGGCCTTCAGCCCTTGTCTGTTCGAAAGTGAAATAGCTTTAAGGAAGTGAAAAGTAACAGGAGATGCATTCATAAGTTTCGAAAATCGTAAGAGATGTATTGAAATACAAAGCTACATTTGTTACCCGATGAACGAATACCCCCAGGCTTCGGGATTGATCAATTTAGCTTCCCGCTTGTTATAGATGTCAGGCAGGTTGAATATAAACAAAGCAAAATGAAAAGATTATCAGAGTTAAGGTCAGGAGGAAGAGGACGAATAATGTCTTTCGAGGATAATGATCTTTTCCTTAAGCTCATGGAAATGGGCTGCGTACCCGGTGAAACAGTAAGAGTAGAACAAATTGCTCCCCTGGGCGATCCTATCTCCATCAGCGTTGCTGGCTACAACCTTAGCCTCCGGCTCAACGAAGCAGACAATATATTTATAGAGGAATTGGTATAATTGCAACTCACCATTATCAGCCGGTATGAAAGTTGGCCTCTATTTCGGTTCATTCAATCCCATACATCACGGTCACCTCATCATTGCACAACATGTTGTGCAACACACCGGTCTCGACCAGGTGTGGTTTGTGGTTTCGCCGCAAAATCCACTCAAGCCCTCAGCGGGCTTGTTGAATGAATTTCACCGGCTCTACTTTATACAACTCTCTATCGAAGACTCCCACGAATTGAAAGTCACGGATATTGAGTTCCGCCTGCCCCGCCCTTCCTACACAGTCGATACACTCACCTACCTCAGTGAGAAATATCCGCAGCACCAATTCGCGGTCATCATGGGTAGCGATAGCTTTGAAAACCTTCCCCGCTGGAAAAACTACCAGCATATTTTAACCCACTATCCGGTCTACGTGTACAAACGGCCCGGCCATGAGGTCACCACTACTTACGAAGGCGCCCGTGTAGAAATATTGAAAGCGCCCCTCCTCGAAATTTCAGCCACCCACATCAGGAATACGATCAAAGAAGGCAAGTCCATCCGCTACCTGGTGCCCGATAAAGTGGCCGAAGAGATAGAACGTAACGGATATTATCGGACATAATTCAATACTACAGGTAATACTAACGGTTAGTTACAACGAAAATATGAATTCTTGTAATTCGCCCTGATTCGTGCTTTCTATCCTTATATTTAGAAAAGGGCATCAAAATACCCTGTTAACCATGATTTCCTGCAAGAGTTTAACCACTTTCCTGTTACTCGCCATAATGAGTAGCGGCCTGACTGCACAAACACGCACCGACCGCAAACTACAGGAAAAAATAAATGAACTGGTAAAAGCCCAACAAGTAAGAGGCGTAGTAGGTATCTATGTAAAAAATCTGCGCACAGGTAAGATCGCCGGCTTCCAGGCCGACACGCTCTTCCCAACGGCCAGCATCGTGAAGGTCCCCATCCTTGTAGGTGTAATGGATAAAATTGAAAAAGGTGAGCTCCAATACAATCAGGATCTGGAATATAAGGACTCCTTACTGTATGCCGGAGTGGATATCCTTGGCTCTTTCAAGAATGGCGAAAAGATAGAACTGAGCAAAGTGATGATGTTGATGCTGACCATGAGCGACAACACGGCCAGCCTATGGCTCCAGAGCCTTGCGGGCACAGGTGCACGCATCAATGAAATACTGGATTCACTTGGCCTCCGGTTTACCCGCGTTAACTCCCGGACACCAGGCCGGGAAGAAAACCGTAAACAGTTTGGCTGGGGACAAACCACTCCCCGGGAAATATCGACCCTCATGGAAAAAATTTACCGGGGCGAAGTCGTCAGCCCAAAAGCCAGCGAACGAATGCTGCGGGTGCTGGGCAGAAATTACCATGATGTAAACGGCATTTCCCAAATCCCGCCCTACGTATTTGTAGCATCAAAAACCGGCGAGGTCAACCAATCCCGCAATGAAACCCTGCTGGTGATGGCGCCCGGTGGACCATACGTATATACGATCAGCTCCAAAAACCTCGAAGACCAGAGCTGGGCTTCCACCAATGAAGCCTGGACACTATGCCGTAAACTATCGGCACTCCTCTGGCAACATTTCGAACCCCGCTCGAAATGGAAACCAAAATAACTATACTACACTGTCACCCTGAACTTGCTTGGGACGTTGGGCTTGTCGAAGGGTGGGTCGCCCTCGAAGGGCGGCTCACCCTTCGACAGACTCTTCTGGAAGTTTAGTACCTTTCGCCCGTTCTATTCATGGTACTGTTACGACATATTCCCTTTCTTCGAGCTGTTTTCATTCATAGTATCTCAGCATTTGGTGGCCCACAGGGTCACTTTGGTATGGTAATGAAAACCTTTGTCCACCAACGGAAGGATGTAACCGAAAAAGAAGTACTGGACTATAACTCCTTTTGCCAGCTGTTGCCCGGCGCCTCCTCCACCCAGGTACTTACCCTCATTGGGTACAAAAGAGGCGGAGTGCCGCTGGCAGTGTTGACCCTGCTTATTTGGATATCCCCGGCCTGTATACTGATGGGCGCCTTCTCGTTTTTGTTGCCCTATTTCGATGCACGCTCCCAAAGCGTCAGTATATTTAAGTTCATACAGCCCATGGCAGTAGGCTTCCTGGCATTTGCCGCTACCAAATCATTCAGGCTGGCCATCCACAATACGATCACCAAAGTGATCCTGATCGTCAGCGCTATCGCAACATTCTTTCTGTTCAAAAGTCCCTGGGTATTCCCCATCCTGATAGTGGCAGGTGGATTTGTCACCAACCTCAGCGATAAGCGCATCCCGCAAAAAGGCGTGCCGCCCAAAAAGATCAAGTGGGGCAACATCTGGTTATTCGCTATCCTGTTCATCAGCGCGGGTGTAGTGAGTGAATTGGCGCGGACGCAGGACTGGCCCAATCGCCGGCCCCTCAACCTGATTGAGAATACCTACCGTTTTGGTAGCCTGGTATTTGGTGGCGGCCAGGTACTGATACCGATGATGTACGAGCAATATGTGGAAAGGCCGAAATCGGAACAGGTAATCCGGAGCAACCAATACAAGAAAGAAAATGTGATCAGTATCGAGCGCGATGATTTTTATACCGGCGCAGGAATCGTACGCGCTATCCCCGGACCGGTGTTTTCAATTTCCTCTTACATGGGTGGAATGGCCATGAATGACAATGGCCCGGCCTGGCAAATATTGGGATGTATAATAGGGTCGGTAGCCATCTTTCTGCCAAGCGCCCTGCTGGTATTATTCTTTTTCCCGATATGGCACAACCTGCAGCGCTATGCAGTCGTGTTCCGCGCATTGGAGGGAATCAATGCTGTAGTGGTGGGGATAATGGTAGCTTCAACCTGCTACATGATGAAAGACATCACCATTACGGAATTTAAAACAGTAAGCCTGTTGAATATCGGCGTGATCATAGGCACCTGGCTACTCCTCACTTTTTCACGCCTTCCCTCCCCCGTCATTGTTTTCGTTTGCCTGCTGCTGGGTTGGCTCTCGGGAATATGGGCATAAAAAAATCCCGTCTCAACAAGACGGGATGTAAACCACCCTTGAGAAAACTGCCTGATTAAAAACGATCTTGCTAACCTGACAGGTTATATAGAATATCCGTCCAATAATTTAAAGTACTGCGTGGAATAACTCCACAGGAAAAACAACATCCTGTTTTATTTCACGGGAGCAGGTTGCCACGCAACCTGCTGGAGTACCAGCATCCGACATCACAGTTTTCTTCTCATGCTGCATTCCCTTCTTCCACTCTTCACTACAATTTTCCTGTGACTTCGCTTTGCCGCTGCCAGCCGCAATGACCAGTACAGCAAAGCAGCCGAGAAATGCCACCATCGCAATTACCTGCATCGACTGTTTCATGATTATACTTTTTAATTTGCTCCACAAAGCTAATCAGTGAAAACACCCTGCACAATAACATAAAGATGTGAAAAGAAGTCACCAAAATCGGGGAGAGAATAACTAAACGATCTTATCCTTAAAAGCCTTGGCTACAGCTTCACTCTTGGAATTTACATGCAGCTTTTCGTAGATCTTTTTGATGTGAGAACGAACCGTATCGATGGAGATGAACATTTCTGAGGCGATCATTTTGTAGCTGTAACCATTGACGAGCCATTGCAGTACTTGCTTTTCCCTTTCAGAAAGATGATAATCACTACCCACATCATTGTGAGCCTGGGAAAACATTTTCAATACTTGTGTAGCAATAGAAGAAGTCATGGGCGCACCGCCGGTATGCGCCTCCTGTATATATTCCAGCAATTTCGCAGGAGGAGTCTTTTTAAGTAAGTAACCGTTGGCCCCGTTCTTAATAGCTTCAAAAACATTCTTGTTGTCGTCGAAAACAGTCAACATCAGAATTTTGACATCTATGTTTGCCTGGCGGATCAGCTTCAGGCCGTCGATGCCATTGGTGCCCGGCATATCAATGTCCATGAGGATCACGTCAGGTCTCAGCGCTTCCACTTCACTCACCACATTATTGCAATTCTTGAAAGCACCAATTACCTCGAACCCCTCCGAGCCGTTGAGCAGCATCGACAAACCCTCTCTCAGCTGGGGATTATCCTCATATAACATGACATTGATCATCAAATGGCAGTTTATACAACAAAAATATACATTTATTTCACCAGCCGCAATCACATAATTATGTCACCGGAACATCCAGCAGCACCTTGGTACCCGCGCCCGGCTTCGATTCGATGGAAAGCGTACCATTCAGCGACTGCGCCCTTTTCTTCATATTCAGCAGGCCGTTGCCAGAGTCCGCATGCTGCACATCAAACCCGATCCCATCATCCATGATCTTCATGATCAACCGCTCCTTCAGGATGGAGATATCGATAAGAGCATTTTTACACTGGGAATATTTCGCCAGGTTGTTGACAGCCTCTTTGAACAGCAGGAAAAAGTCGCGCCGCGCTTCCATGTCCAGCTTCAGGTCTTGCACCTGCTCATCAACCCGGAAAGTGAAATCGATATTCCTTGCTTCCAGCACACCGGTGGCAAACTCGCGCATGCGCGCAGTAATACGCTGCATGCTGTCATTCATAGGATTGATGCTCCACACGATATCATCCATGGCCTCCATCATCCGGCTGCTGTTGTCACTGATCTTGCCGAGGTACTCACTGGTTTTTTCCGCATCCTTCATCACCTTCATTTTGGCCATCTCACTCAGGATATTGATGGTACTCAGCGTAGAGCCCATGTCATCATGCAGGTCGCGGGCAATGCGGGTGCGCACCTTTTCCATACCGAGCAATTGATTCACCCGCAGCCGGTGGATGAAATAGATCAACCCCGCCACGGCAATAACCACCAGCGAAAGGAACCACCAGGTTTTCCAGAAAGGAGGACGGATATAGATCTTAAGCGTAGTAATGCTTTTCGATTCGATGCCATCGGCATTCTCACATTTTACTTTGAACGTATAATGCCCCGATGGTAAAGAAGTATAATTGGCAAACAGCCCTTTGTCAGCCCTGATCCATTCCTTATCGATCCCTTCGAATTGATAGTAGTAAACGATCTTATCCCGTTGTAAAAAACTAAGCGCAGCAAATTCAATGGTCAGGGAGTTTTGTGTGTGATTCAGCTCTACCCTGCTCAGTTTCATAATAGAATCCGGTGGCAGGTAATTATTGAACAATTTAAAATCCGTGATCGTAACATCCAGTGGAGGAGCCGAACTATAAGCCCGCTCAGGCTGGAAGTAAACAAAGTTATGTGGGTTGCCAAAGACGAGCTTGCCATTGTGCAACCGGATACTGGCATTATATTTAAAATTGGAATATATGATGCCATCCTTCTGCGTGAAAAGCGTAAAAACCTTCCGCTTATAATTATAACGGCAAATCCCATCGGCAAGCCCCAGCCATAAATTACCCTCATTATCCCTTTCAATACTGTTCACACTCATCGAAGGCAATCCGTCATCAGAGGTGATCTGCTGAATAACCCCTGTATTCTTATTGAGCAGGTTCAACGCACCGGTAGCGATGAAATACAAACTGTCGTTGTATTGAAAGATGTCGTTTACAATATCATAATAAAGCGAACGGTCGGGGCCACCCTTTGAATCATAATGAGCTATCATTTCACCAGAGCGCGGGTCCATCTTGTAAAGCCCTTTCATGTGAGAACATAACCAGATAAATCCATCCTTATCTACTGTCATCTTATATACAATAGTATTGATAGATTGCACGAGCTTGAATCCCTGCAAAAAGTGCTGGCCATAACCCGCCGAAGGGTCCCACTTGATGAGGTGACCATACTGCGTGGCCAGCCAGATATTACCATCCTTGTCTTCAGAGATCTGCCGGATAGTACGTTGCTCTGCCAGCGGTAATTTATAAAATGCAGAAGTGCCGGTGGCAGTGTCGTGTACAATGATGCGCCCTTCCTGACAGGCCACCCAAATGCGGCCCGTTGCCTTTTCCTGGTGCAGGTCCCATTGCATACCATAATTATTATCACCGGCCGGCACACCTTTCAGCACACTGTTTTTATGAGGAAGAAAATTACTGTCGCAGGCAAAAGTGCCCAATCCCCAGGACGCGATCAACAGGTTATTGTTACTACTTTCCAGAAAGGAATTTACCTGCAGGCTTCTTTTGTTATTATCCGGTTGATCAACCTGCAACACCATGCTGTAGAACAACTGCCGGGCAGGATTGAAAATATAAACCCCTTCATCGGTGCCGATCCATGTATTCTGTTCACGGTCTTCATACATGCAATACACCATATCATATTTAATATCGTAATCATCTACATAGTCATTGCGGATATATTGAAAACGTTTGGTGAGCGTATCGAGTTCCATCAGCAGTCGATCACCATAAGCCCAGATAGCGCCACTCGCTTGTTGCGTGAAAGCATTTAATTCTTTGTATGCGGTAGTATAAATAAACAGGCCGGCAGTATCCCTGGTCATGCGGCCGGTAGCAATATCATAACAAAAGAACTTTTCAATACTGCGCGGATTCCAGGTCGTAAGCCAGAAACGCGATTGCCGGTCTATGAACATCACCGTTACCGGCTCGGTAAAAAGCGGATTGTCGAGCAAAGGAACCTGGTCGGCATTGTGGCCATAATAACTCAACGATTTGGTCTGCACGTTGTACATCGCCAATCCCGAGTCGGCGCCCATCCAATAGTTACCAGTCTTCGGGTCTTCCATCAGTCGCCGTACACTCCAGCCCTTGGGAATACGGATGCGGCTTTCGTCTTTGCTGAACGTATTGGATTTCCAGTCATATACCAGCACACCCACGCGCGTAATGATGAGGAAAATATTACCCTTGCTGTCCATCCACAGGAAAGACTCCGAGCGCGGAGGAACATCCATACCGGTCTTTACGATAGCCTTTTTATAACGGAAAGTTACCGGGTCAAAGATCCCTACCTCCTGTTCAGTCCTCACCCAGAAATGATGATTGATGTCTTCGGCAATTTGCTTGATAGCTACAGCTGGCAGATAATTCTTATCACCTACCGGTGGACGGAACATAACGACCTTACGACCATCGAAACGCTGAAGCCCATTGGCAGTGCCCAGCCAGGTAAAACCCTTTTGGTCTTGCAGAATACTGTACACATGGTTGGAAGCAAGGCCCTCCTTCGAAGAAAGCCTGTTGAAAACATATTTGCGGTGCTGCGCCAGCAACATGGTCGGCAAACAAAAGAGCAGGATGGTATAAACCGTTGATCGTAACAAGGGAGTGGGTGTAAGTATTATCAAAAATAACCATCCCTTTTTTCTTTTGGAAGAACTTTTGCCCAAAACCACACAGATATGTGATACCACTAAGTAGTACCAGCACAGGTAAAACGGGGATAAATGGAATAAAAAGGACATGAAGTGCAACACATGTTAAGTTCAGCCGAAAAGCGAACAGCCGTAAGTATTAATTCTCACATCTTCATGCTATTGTTAAGGGTACCGATAATGCGCACATTTGCTATGTCATTATGATTGAGACGGGCAGACCAGGATAACAGGAACGACGAACAATGAATAATGACCATGAAAACTGATGAAAGCAATCATCAGCAGTAAGAGGGTGAAGGATTTTTTGTTGATGATTGCTTTTAGATATTCAGCCATTAAACTTTTCCAAAGGAGCTATAACACAGGCAAGCAAGGTGTGAGTTAGATTTTGTGCGTCTGTTAAGGTGTCGGTAGAGGGTGGCCGGCACCTTATTTTTTTGAGATCACATGAACCAGAATGGTTCATTTAAGTAATAAGAAGTAGTATAAGCAGTAGTTTTGGTAGGCGCCGCTTCTCGAAGGAGCGGCCTTTTTGTTTTTTATCCCTGCGTAAAGCTGTAAATTCACTTAATAAAACCTATCCATTTAGCGTTGTTTGCCTAATAAATAGCTTTTACGCTATTGCAAGAGAGATATTGTGGAACGAAAACAACACCATGACTACCGCAGAACATCAGCGATTAACCGTCAATTCAACTAAAAAGATACCACTGGAGCAATGGGGCCCTTACCTCAGCGAAAGGCAATGGGGCACAGTGCGGGAAGATTATAGCATGAACAGCGATGCCTGGAACTATTTCCCTTTCGATCATGCACACTGCCGCGCATACCGCTGGGGAGAGGACGGACTGGCCGGCATATCCGACTTTTTCCAGAACCTTTGCTTCGGTATTTCCCTGTGGAACGGCAAAGACCACATACTCAAGGAACGCCTGTTTGGCCTGGGCAATTACGAAGGCAACCACGGCGAGGATGTAAAAGAACTATATTACCACCTCGACAACCTGCCCACGCACTACTACATGCAGTACCTGTACAAGTACCCGCAGCGTGAGTTTCCCTACAACAAACTAAAAGAAGAAAGCCGCGGTCGGTCAAGGCAGGAGCCCGAGTATGAAATACTCGATACCGGCATCTTCGACAAAGACCAGTATTTCGATGTGCTGGTTACCTATGCCAAGGAAAACTCCAAAGACATCTTCATTAAGATCGATATCACCAACCGGTATTCCCAGACAGCCGACATTACCCTCGCCCCCGTTTTATGGTTTTACAACCGCTGGTCATATGATCAATCGGAGAAAAAGCCCCATATCACACGGCGCGATAAAACCTCGGTGAAGGCCACCCACCCCCGGTTGGGCGCCTACTACCTGTATTACATGCCGGCATCGGATAGCCTCATGACCGAAAATGAGACCAATCATGAAATTGTCTCTGGCCAGCCCCCTACCACGCCCTTCACCAAAGATGCCTTCCACAAAGCCATCATCAAAGGAGAAGACCTGACCGCCCTCCGCCAAAGGAAAACAGGAACCAAGTTTTCACCGGTATATAAATACCGCATCGAACCCGGCGCTACCAAAACGACCTACCTGCGGCTGAGCAATAAGATATTCGACAACCCCTTCGCAACGGGGTTCACCAGCATTTTCAATGCCCGGAAAGAAGAGACAGATGCATTTTATGATGAAGTGCTGAAAACCACCACCAACCCCGAGTGGAAGAAGATACAACGCCTCGCACTGTCAGGAGTTTTGTGGAGCAAGCAATACTACCACTATGATGTAGAGCGCTGGCTTACCACCAGCGATGGCATCACCGATGTGAATCCTGGTAAACTCCATGGTCGAAACTCTGACTGGAAACACCTGAAGAACCAGGATATCATCTCCATGCCCGACAAATGGGAGTACCCCTGGTATGCCGCTTGGGACCTTGCATTCCAGTGCATCCCCCTCGCGATGGTAGACCCCACATTCGCCAAGCACCAGTTGCTCCTGATCATGCGCGAATGGTACATGAAACCCGACGGTCAGCTGCCGGCCTACGAGTGGAACTTTGGCGATGTGAACCCGCCCGTACAGGCCTGGGCCGCATTGCAGGTATACCGCATAGAAAAGAACCGTACGGGTAAAGGCGATATCGCCTTCCTGAAACGCATATTCCAGAAGCTCATCATCAACTTCACCTGGTGGATCAACCGTAAGGACTCCAACGGAAATAACATGTTCGAAGGAGGTTTCCTCGGGTTGGATAACATTGGCGTATTCAACCGCAGCAGCGTATTACCCGGCACCATGCAGCTGGAACAAGCCGATGGCACCAGTTGGATGGGCATGTACGCATTGAATATGATGGACATGGCCATGGAGATAGCCATGAAAGATGAGGCATTTGAAGATACGGCCACCAAGTTCTTCGAACACTTTGTACTCATCGCCGAAGCCCTCAACGAGCAAGGCATGTGGAATGCAGAAGATAAGTTTTTTTATGATACGTTGTCGATCGCAGGCTCGGCGCCCCTCCACCTGCGGGTTTATTCCATAGTGGGCTTGACTTCCCTCTTCGCCGTATCCATCATTGAAAAGAAAATACTGGACAAGTTGGGCGATTTCAAAAAACGCATTACCTGGTTTGAGAACTACCGCCTGAAGAACGGTCGCTTCTGGCCCAACGAAGAGCGGACGGGTGGCCAGGAGATCCTGCTATCGCTGGTGCCCCGCGAAAAACTGGTGCAGCTGTTGGAGCGACTGCTCGATGAAACACAGTTCCTGTCAGACTATGGCATCAGGGCATTGTCCAAATATCATGAGCAAAATCCATATGAGGTGACCATCAACGGCGTGGATTATAAAGTACAATATGATCCCGGCGATTCTACTTCCGACTTCTTTGGCGGCAATTCCAACTGGCGCGGACCAGTGTGGATGCCGATCAACTATATCATCATCGAATCCATCCGCCGCTTTGGCGAGTTTTATGGCGACGACCTGCTGGTAGAATGCCCGGTTGGATCAGGTACACAAATGAACCTGATACAAGTGGCCGATGAACTTACCCTCCGACTGATCAAGCTGTTTGATAAAGACGAAAAAGGCAAACGCCCAACCAATGGAGAAGAAAGCCCCTTCTATGAGCGTCCCGGCAACGAACACCTCATCCTGTTTTATGAATACTTCCACGGCGATAACGGCAGTGGATTAGGTGCCAGCCACCAAACAGGTTGGACAGCGCTCGTAGCCAAACTGGTATACATCCTGGGCGATAAGGAGCGCGGAAAAACAGTCAGTGAAAAACATGAGGAAGAAGAAGTGACGGAAAGCGATGCTAAGCTGTCACCCTGAACTTGCTCTGTCACTCTGAGCTTGTCGAAGAGTTGTCGAAGGGCTTTCAATCCAGGTACTCCCGGTAAGAAGCCTTGTAACCGGCCAGTCGCGCAAAAGGACTTAATAAAGTAAACAATATCCGCTGCACGATGTAAGGCGGCTTGGCCAATCTGAAAACGCCCGCATACCGGTTAGCGATCAGGGCGATTTGCAGCAGGCCAGGCTTGCCATCGGCGCCCGTTCTCCCATCATTCGCCAGGCCGGCAGTTGTTTCGAGTAAATATTCCGTATTCATAGCGGGCCGCACTTCCCAGTTCACGATCGTTTTGCCAACCGATGCATTCCACATACTGTGAACAGTTCCCTTCGGGATATAAAAATGTTCACCCGCTTTATATGCAGTCAGCTGGCCATTTATCTTAACACTAAGCTCGCCTTCCAGCACGGTAAAGTCTTCTTCCTGCTCAGGATGATAGTGAGCAATAGGCTCCCGCGATTGCGTATTATACACGGACTGCATTTTCAGTAACCGGCCTTCCGTGTCCTTGGATGTTTGTAGAAAAATAATATCCTGTCCCGTAAGCGGGTTGAGCAGCACTTTACCCCTGAATGCCATAGAAAATAAATTGAAAAGCAAAAATAACAGCAACAACCGGTCGATTAGCTTGCTAACGGCTGAAGTGGTACTTTTATACCCTGAATTGACAATTAGTTATCCGATTCAATATGTCGACACTCACCATTACCACGATACAAACAAGCCTCCATTGGGAAGACAAAACCGCCAACCTGCAAATGTTGGAACAAAAAATTCAGCAGATGCAAAAAACGGAAATAGTGATACTCCCCGAAATGTTCAGCACAGGCTTTAGCATGAAGCCCGAATTGCTGGCGGAGACGATGGAAGGAGAAAGCGTTGCCTGGATGAAAAGAATAGCGGCACAGCAAAGGATCATCCTTACGGGCAGTCTTATTATTGAAGAAGAAGGTAAATATTATAACCGTCTTATATGGATGTTGCCCAATGGACAATACGGTTATTACGACAAACGACATTTATTTGCCTATGCCGGAGAAGACGAACACTATACACCCGGGCATAAACGATTGATCGCCTCCGTGAAAGGCTGGCGCGTGAACCTGCTGGTTTGTTATGACCTGCGCTTTCCTGTATGGGCTCGCCAGGCAACACCACTCACAGAAGCCGATGCAGAGAAGAACGAAACAGAGTATGACCTGATGATATATGTTGCCAACTGGCCCGAACGCCGCAACCACGCCTGGAAAACATTACTGCAGGCAAGAGCCATCGAAAACCAGAGCTACGTAGTAGGCGTAAACCGCGTGGGCAAAGATGGCAACGATATTTACCACAGTGGCGATAGCATGATCATAGATCCCATGGGCGAAGTGATCTACACCAAGGCGCATGACGAAGACATACACACCGTCACCCTGCAGAAAGAGAAGCTGGAAGAGATACGACACAAACTACCCTTCCTCGAAGACGCCGATAACTTCATCATACAGTCATAAAAAAGCATTTGCTCACCGCTCGCTGTCGAAGGGTGGGTCGCCCTCAAAGGGCGGCTCACCCTTCGACAAATTAAAAAACCTTACATGTCCATCGCATATACCAACGCCACCATCTATACCGGAAACACCGTAGAAACAGGCAAAGCCGTACTCACCACCAACAACACGATCGTCGACATAGTACAGCAGGACGCCATCCCTTCACAATACGAAAAGATAGACCTGAATGGTCTTTCATTAGCCCCTGCTTTAATAGACCTCCAGATTTATGGCGGAAACCGCAAACTGTTTTCCGAAGAATTGAGTATCGCCTCTCTCGAAGCAACTTATCAATATTGTCTTTCCGGAGGCTGCGCCCACTTCATGATCACGATGGCCACCAACACCATACAAAAATTCCTGAAAGGAATGGAAGTAGCGAAGGCCTACCAGGAACAGGGCGGTAAAGGCTTGTTGGGATTGCACCTCGAAGGGCCCTACATAAATCCCGTCAAGAAAGGAGCCCACCTTGAAAACTGTATAAAAACACCTTCCGCGCAGGAAATAAATATGCTGATAGAAAAGGGAAAAGGCATATTCAAAATGATGACCCTCGCGCCGGAACAATGCCATGCCAAACTGATTGATTTATTGATACAGGAAGACATCCTTGTTTCTGCCGGTCACACCAATGCCACCTACAAACAGGCAACACAAGCTTTTGATAAAGGTATACCCCTGGCTACACACCTCTACAATGCCATGTCGCCCTTCCAGCACCGGGAGCCGGGCATGGTAGGCGCCATCTTTAATCACCCCACCGCACAAAGCAGCATCGTGTGCGATGGCATACACGTTAATTATACAGCAGTAAAGATTGCGAAGCAACTAATGAAAGAACGCCTGTTCTTCATTACAGACGCAGTAGCCGAAGCAATGATAGGAGAATACCGCCACATATATAAAAACGATCACTATGATTTACCAGATGGAACACTCTCAGGCTCTGCATTGACGATGATGCAATGTGTAAAGAACGGCGTAGAACAAGTAGACATTCCGCTCGACGAAGCACTACGAATGGCATCCACCTACCCGGCCAGGTTCATCAAAGACAAAAAACTGGGTAAGATCGAAAAAGGCTACGAAGCCGGCATGGTAGTATTTGACGATACCTTCAAAGTGCAGCAAACCATTGCTTGATCCCAACAGTTAATGATGCACCACTCCACTCTTCTGCATGATCAGTTTGCGTACGGTGTCGACCTTGGGGTCAATGCCACGGCGTATGGTCTCCACGGTAGGAGCCGCCTCGATATCGGGAATGATTCCACGGCCTTCCTTCACCAGGCCCTTATTCATTACGAGCCTGAAGCGCGGTAGCCGGAAACGCACCTTGGTATTGGGCAGTGTAACATCTGGGATCATCCAGGCAGAGTTGCCATAAGCACCGCCGCCCGTTTCCTCACCAATGATCTTTACATTTTCCTGGCCCTTCAAAGCACCGGCAAATAAAGTAGTGGCAGAAAAAGAATTGCCACCAGTAATGATATAGATATTGCCATCGAAGTGATGACGCTTTTGAGGCTTGAAATAATGCCGCTCGAAATAACCAAAATGGTACAACCCGTCCTTATGCTTGCGGGTGATCGCCTGCATCATGAGCCAGTAAGCAGGCTGCCATTGAATATACTTCGTATAATGGCTGGTGCGGCGGGGAGTATACAGCGAATCGGCCAGCTTGAATTTTCTGTTGATAAGATACCGCGTCAGCTTGGTAGATATACCGGCGTCACCGCCACCATTCGAACGCACATCGATCACGAGATGCTGAATATTGCGACGCTTCAATTCCCGGAACGACCGGCGGAAAAAGCCCCTGAGCTTATTGCCCCGGGCAAAAGTGTTGACAGTCATATAAGCCGAAGAAAGCGTGGTATCGATCTGTATGTTGCGCACGGCGTTCAGCATGGGAGGCTGCGGCGCCTGGCGCGGTTGCCTCCCTGCAGGAGGCTTCTCTGTACTCCGGGTTGCGGGAGTGTCGGCACGAGGGTCATAGATAGGGATCACAGTTTCCCGCTCTTGTCCATCACTGTCACGATAACGAATGGTAAACTGGTTCGTAAGACCAAGGATATTTCGATACAGGTTGCCAAAACTACCCCGGTTACTCAACACCTGGTATTTGCCGGACTGCGTATAACCGTCTCCGGAAATATAATTGAAAAAAGTATCGGTGAGCTGAGCTGTAGTATAACCATTAACCGCTGTAACGATGGTGCCCCGCCTTAAAATAGAATCCTTGCGGTTAAGGTTGGTGACAACAGTCATGGAGTCGGGCCACACCTTCAGGTGCAGCGGAAAAACGGGAAGTCTTACGGTGTCGAGATAGTCGCTGTATGTTTGGGAAAACCGTACGGTAGTATGACCACAACGGATTTTGGTAGTGACATAAGCCAGCAGGTTCCTGAATTGAGGCTCGGTCATGGAATCGTGAATACGCTGGTAACCCGCATCGAAGTAGTGATCCATGCTATCCTTGGAAGTAAACCAATAGATACTGGGGTGCGATTCCTCCAATATGCTGCGGAAATAATGATAATCCTGCTGCAACTGCGCAGCAGCATACTTCTTATCGGGGTTAAAAGGCTTCCGGGAAGAAGCACAGCCAATGGAAAACATCGCCACTACAAGCACAGTAAAACCGGGTAACCACATCCTCATGCAAAAAACCGTTTAAGCTCAGGAATTCTTAAATGCATTCCAGCCCTGTGCCGTTATATTGTGCGTGCCGCCACCTTTCGTTAAGATCTTGGTACCTTCCTCCGCATCCGTCATATAACCGATCACGCTGATCTGCTCATTAAGAACGAGTTTTTCGTAATCAGATTGTGGCAGGGTAAACAGCAATTCATAATCCTCGCCGCCGCTCAGCGCACAGGCCGTGGGGTCGATCTCAAATTTAAACGCTGCCCGCCGCATTTCCTCGGCAATAGGTATTTTTTCTTCGTACAAACGGCACCCCAGGTTACTATCTTGACAAATATGTAAAATATCAGAACTGAGCCCATCACTGATATCCATCATGGAAGTAGGGTGTATATCATTTTCTGCCAGAAACTCGATAATATCCTTCCGGGCTTCCGGCTTCAGGAGCCGCCCGATCACATAAGATTCACCCTCCAGATCGGGCTGAATCTTGGGATTTTCAAGATAGATCCGCTTTTCACGCTCCAGGAACAACAAACCCACATACGCAGCACCGAGATCGCCACTGCAGCAAAGCAGGTCACCCTTTTGAGCAGTACTCCTTTTAACAAACCTATCCGGCGTCACCTCTCCAATAGCTGTAACCGATATGATGAAACCCTTCTGAGAAGAACAGGTATCCCCACCGATGAGGTCAATACCATATTTCTCGCAGGCGGCATACACGCCCTCATAAAATTCATCCAGCGCGTCCAGGCCAAACCGGTTGCTGAAAGCAAGGCTCATTGTGATTTGCGTGGGCGTCGCATTCATAGCGTAGATATCACTCAGGTTCACCACCACACTCTTATACCCAAGGTGCTTCAGCGGCGTATACGCCAGGTCGAAGTGAACACCCTCCACCAGCATATCGGTAGAGATCACCGTTTGCTTGCCGAAATGATCGATCACAGCACCATCATCACCCACCCCCAACACAGTAGAAGCATTTTGTATCTCGATGTTCTTGGTGAGGTGGTCAATCAGACCAAACTCACCCAGATCATTTATTTCAGTCCTTTCGCTCATAACTTTCGCTTTTAAGTAGATGCTTTTAAAACAGAACTATACTTTATCGTTGATCCAAAGCAGAATATCGTCGTGGATCTTGCCATTCGTAGCAACAATATGCGGCTGATAAGGAGAATAATGATCACCCTTGAAGTCAGTCACCTTACCACCAGCCTCTTCAACCATCAAAAAACCCGCAGCACTGTCCCAGGCCTGCAGCTTATGCTCATAAAACCCATCAAACCGGCCTGCAGCCACCCAGCACAGATCGATCGCAGCAGATCCCAGCCGGCGTACCGGGATACCTTGGCGGATGAAGCGGGAAAACACTTCCAGCGGACCATTGGCATTATTGATATAAGTATACGGAAAACCAGTTACCAGGCATGATTTCATCAGGTCGCTCTGACCGCTTACCTCGATAGGCTGTCCGTTGAGCGTAGCACCCTGACCACGTTCTGCAAAATAAAACTCCTTGAGGAAAGGATTATAAACAGCACCCATGATCATTTTACCAGCTTGCTCCAGGCCGATGGAAATACAGCACAAAGGAATACCATGAGCATAGTTTATAGTCCCATCGATGGGGTCGATGATCCATTTATATTCGCTGTCCATCACGATCTCACCCACCTCTTCACTCAAAATAAAGTGATTAGGGAAAGCCTGTTTGATGACATCGATGATAGCCTTTTCAGAAGCATGGTCCGCTTCCGTCACCAGGTTGTTAACTCCCTCTTTATTACTGATTTGCAGGTTTTTATTATTGAAGTAATGTTTGATCACGTCCGCACCTGCCTCGGTGGCGTTAATAAGCGTTTCTTTTAGCATTCCGCAAAGATAAGGGGCTTCAAGCACAAGCCTTTAAGCGTTGAATTCAGCTATCGCCTTTGTAGAAGGGAGGGGCGTCACCACTTTAATCGGGTGGGTGGCCCTCGAAGAGCTTGTCCCGCCCGGCAGGAGCGGCTCACCCTGGTCTAAAGAAAAGAACGCCTCGCAACACTTGTGTCCTCCCAATCCATCAAATCCCAAAAATCCAGGTTCAGACACAATAAACTAATTACCCTCAGAGAGTTGTGAATATGGCACGAAATTGAATACCTTCAATCGCGCAATTTTTTATCCCGCCCTGCGGGAGCAGTACAAACTCATTTTATGGTGTTCGATAAACTATTTGGCTGGGGAAAGAAGAAAGCAGAAGATCCCGCTATTCCACTTGGCCGGTATTCAGACAACAACAAAACGGTCGCCAAAGTAAACCGCTGGAATGATGCGGATGGCCTGTTCAAACAACAACAATACCCCGAAAGCGTAGAAGCCTTTTTTGATTACCTGCGCGATGAAGCCGCCCAAAACGTAGTGCTGGAGCGCAATGGCGCAGAAGGTCGCTTCCACCTGTATCAGGGTTCCAAGATCGTACGCGGAGAGTTCAACCAGGAACGCCTCGTGGCAGAAGTAACACTGGCCCGCATGGCACAACCCAGCGTGCCCGTTATGCGCCGCCTGCTCGAAATGAATTTCAACCTCTACTATAGCCGGTATGCCCTCGATGGCGATCGCCTTTGCATGCGGTTCGACAGCAATATCAAATCAGCCAATCCCAATAAACTCTACTACGGATTAAAGGAACTGGCCATCAAAGCCGATAAGCTCGACGATCTGCTGGTACAGGAATTCTCGTCACTGCAAACCATCGACGTAGAACACATTGCCGAAATGCCGGCAGCAGAAAAAGCAGTACGCTACAAATACCTCACAAAGTGGATACAGGATACGCTCGACTATACAGCCAGCCTCGATGCCGATAAGTTTTCCGGCGCCGTATCCTACCTATTGCTCACACTGGCCTTCCGCATCGACTACATGCTGAGTCCCGAAGGCAAACTGCAGTTGGAGCTGGAAAAGATCATCGACATCTATTTCCGTAAAGACGAAAAACAGATCACAGAGCGCAACCAGGGAATGATAGAAGCCTACCGCAAACTGTTGACAAAACCCAAAGAAGAAGTAGACCCCTTCTTCTTCCGGTCGAAACATACATTCTCGATAGTGGCGCCCCAAAACCACAAAGCAATAATCGACGCCATCAATGCAGCCGCCACCAATATGATGTGGTACCGCGAAAATCAGTACCCCCTTATTGCCAACGCCATCCTCGAATATGGATTTTCATTTTGCCAGTACTCATACAGCCTCCCCCGGCCATTGAGTGAACTGTTCAAATTGTTCATGCAGGTAAACCATGCCGATTATTTCAGGGAGCTTGGATTTGCCGCAGCCTGGTACGATGCCCCTGCCAACCAATTCGATGTAGACAGCATACGTGAGCGGATAGAAGACATTGTAGCAGTTTGGAAAGATAAATACACCAAACTCGACTTTAAAGTAAACAACCTGCGCTACGATTCACTGGTAAACTTCAATACCACATTCACCGCAGAGATCACAGCACTTAACTTTGATTAACGATGCCCACACAGGA
Source organism: Niastella sp. (assembly GCA_017744515.1). GTDB lineage: Bacteria > Bacteroidota > Bacteroidia > Chitinophagales > Chitinophagaceae > Paraflavitalea. The sequence goes on along the minus strand of JAGIBF010000003.1, from coordinate 89,840 downwards.
AGTAATAGAACGATTTCACCCGGCCATCATACAAATAGCCACACAAACAGGCACCGGCACCGGATTTTACCTGCGCGAATACGACCTCATCATTACCAATGACCACGTAGTAGCAGACAATCCTGAGGTAACCATTGCAGGTAAGACATTCGAAAAGGCCCTGTCACGCGTATGGTATACAGATCGCAAGCATGACCTTGCTTTCCTGCAGCCACCTGCAGGAATAGAACTGCCGGCGCTGCCATTGGGCCGTTACGAAACCCTGAAAGACGGAGATGAAGTAATAGCCATCGGGCATCCCTTTGGACTGAATTATACGGCTACACAAGGTGTAATTTCAAAAGTAGACCGCATACGCGAAGGACTTAAGTTTATACAAATAGACGCAGCCATCAATCCCGGCAACAGCGGCGGCCCGCTGGTAAATGATCAGGGTGAGGTGATCGGCGTCAATTCATTTATCATCCGTGGTGGCGACAACCTGGGCTTTGCCCTGCCGGTATATTACCTGCAGGCAGCATTACAGTTGTACGCACCACACAAAGGAACACCTTCTACACGTTGTCCCAGCTGCGATTCACTGGTATTGCCTGACACCATAGATTCCGCAAAATACTGCCCGGCCTGCGGTACGGAAGTTAAGCTGCCCGAAATGCCGGAGAAAGAAGCAGAGCCGATCGGCGTAGCCAAAACCATCGAAGACATCCTGAAAGAACTGGGCAAAGATGTGAAGCTCGCAAGATCAGGAGCCAATCGTTGGGAAGTAAAAGAAGGCAGCGCAAAGATCAAGATCACTTACAACCCCGATAATTATTTTATAGCAGGCGACGCCTACCTGTGCCAGCTGCCGCCGGATGGAACGAAGATCAAACCCCTGTACCAGTTCCTGCTGCAGGAAAATTACCGGATGAACGGCATGGTACTAAGCTGCTCCAGTCAGAACATTATACTGTCCTGCATCATATACGACCTCGATATTTCCAAAGAAATTGGCGCAGGTATGTTCAATACACTCTTCAAAAATGCTGATCACTATGATGATCTGCTTAAGAATGAACATGGATGCGTAGACCGTTTGGAAGAAGTATAAACAGAGAGTCCTACATTTGGGGCGATGTTCAACCGTAAACAGCTTACAAAGGAACAAGCCTTTCAAAAAGCAAAACATTACTGTGGCTACCAGGAGCGTAGCCACACAGAGGTGAAAGAAAAACTGTACTCCTTTGGCCTGTACAAACAGCAGGTGGAAGAATTGTTATCACAGCTGATCGAAGAAAACTACCTCAACGAAGAACGATTCGCCATTCAGTTTGCCGGTGGACGTTTCCGCATGAAACAATGGGGACGCGTGAAAATAAAATATGAGCTGAAACAAAAACGCGTAAGCGAATACTGCATCAAAAAAGCCCTCAAAGAAATAGACGAAGAAGATTACCTGCGCACACTCCAAACCCTGGCCACTAAAAAATGGGCCACCATCAAAGGCGAAGGCGTGAACCAATACGTTAAACTCAGCAAGACCACCGATTACCTCTTGCAAAAAGGCTACGAACCCGACCTCATCAAACAGGCCATTGCCACCATCCGGAAAAAAGACGAATAATTGCCCTCAAACGCTCTTACCTCCTACCGCATGCATTCCACTTTGTCATTTCAAAAAGGAAGGAGTGTCTATGTTAATTGTCATTTCGAACGGAGCCATTCGGGACTATAAAGTGTAGATTGTGACGGCGCAGTGAGAAATCTGTTATCGAAGTAAAAGGGGGCTTCCCCCCTGGCATCATTCTTTTAACTACACACAAAAAAGAGGCTATGAAACTACTTACCTCCCTTGCAGGCGGACTCGCCGGTGCTGTAGCTGTTACCATTTTACACGAATTGATTCGGAAAAATGACCCATCTGCTCCACGGCTCGATAAGCTGGGGGAACAGGCTACCGCACATATAATGAAGAAAACGGGCTATGCGGCGCCAGCAAAAGATAAGCTATACACGACAGCCATGGTGGGAGATATAATTGGCAACACATTGTTTTATAGCCTCGCCGGTACAAGGATGAAAAAAGCCATGTCTACAGGAGGCCTGTTAGGCCTGAGCGCCGGGATAGGGGCACTCAAGCTGCCCGGAGTTCTCGGCTTAAATCCCCAATTTACAAATAGCACCGGAAAACGTCGTTGGGTTACCGTTGGCCTCTACCTCACAGGAGGGCTGATTGCAGCCGGAGTAACCAAATGGCTCGACAACAAAGCCTCCAAAAAACCGGTCGTTGCGCGCACAAAAGCGCCCGATGAAGCCTACAAACCAGTCCTCGATATTACGGTATAATTTATGCTTGTCATGTAGATAAGCCCCGCTCCTTAGTCGTTACGAATAAACTGTACTTAAATGATCACAACTAAAACGTACAACTATGGACCTCGGAGAACAAATCTTAAAGATTCTCAACAAAAAGTATGAGCCATCATCCCTCATCCAAACAAGGTTCCAGCGCTTTGACCTTGCCTTTAAAACCGATAGAGATGGCCTGCCGGTGGTAGCCTTCCTGGGCAAAAAAGATGAGCGCGGTCATATTTGTGGTGAACGATTCGCCCGTCGGCTAAAACAATTACTAAATGGCACGATCATCAAAGATCGCTGGGAATTCAAGGGAGAAGTAACCCAGGCCCTTATAAGTCCTTGATGTAAATACGAACATCATGAGGAGCAGCTTCATCACCACCAAAGTAAGGATACAATTGGTAGCCCGAAATATTGGAGGTGGCGCAACCCCTTTGCATATACACCGCCGGAAAACCGTTTAATTCAAAGACATATTGAGTAGACTGTGGCCTGATGGCCAGCTCGCAGGGCGTACCGATCGTTACGCTGCCCAGCAGTTGGCTGCTGCGGATGCTGTCCTTATAACAATAAGCATAAAGATCGACGGCGCGGCCATTCCACGTCCAGCCCACCCGTGCACTGTTCTCATGATGTAAAGCGCCACAATCACTAAAGCCGTATAATTTGTTGATGTCTCCTGAGTTCTTGGGGTCCTTGGAAGAGTAGATACAGGAGCTGTCAAAGACAGCAATGAAGCGGATTTCCTTTTTGTTTACAGCACGGTAACCGTTTTCAGTAGCATAATGAGCTCCTTTGGGAATGATGTATGCTTTGAAGCCTTCGGGGATAGTAGTTTTCTCACAGGCAATGAAACCACACAGCAGTAGCAGAATAGCGAATACAGGATATTTCATGAAGAACATTGGATTTGATCACAAAACTACATACGGTAACACCCCTTGCTTGGTTTTATAAAACAGTAAGAAATACATTTATGTGTTTCCACCTACACCAACATATCATTACCACCAATAAAAAGCCCGGCACATCATGCCGGGCTGGTGTATTCATGTCAGACTGAGCCTGTCGAAGCCTTATAAAAGGGTATTACATTATTGGCCACTCAAAAGCACTCCGAACTCTCGACTCCAAACTCACGACTCACCGCTTTCCCTTAAACTCCGACCCTTCCTTCCATCCAGGCACCTGATCGCCAAAAGCGATCCGCTTGCCCACTTCGAACAACAGCTTCAGATCATCCATGCCGCCGGCCAAAGTCCAGGTAGCAGCATCGTACTGATCGGAGGGACGGTGATAATGCTTCTCCTGGTATTCAGCATGCACCTTTTCACCATACTCCTTACCCTTGCCCACAATGTCGATACCACGTTCTGTATACAGGGCTGGGATACCCACCTTCGCAAAGTTGAAATGGTCGGAGCGATAATAATAACCAGCTTCAGGATGATTTTCAAAAGCTACATAGCGGCCAGCCTTCTCAGCAGCCTCCTTCAAATAATCCTCCAGATCAGATTGCCCTTGACCAACAACGATGATGTCTTTAGTTGCTTCAAACGGGCTCAAACCATCCATATTAATATTGGCAATAGTCTTGGCAGCAGGATAAACAGGATTCTGAGCATACCAGGCAGAACCCCACAGCCCTTGCTCCTCTGCAGTTACAGATAAGAAGAGGATAGTACGCTCTGGCTTTTCTGTCAGGCTCTTGAATGCACGCGCCAGTTCGATGAGCCCGGCAGTGGCACTGGCATTGTCAAAAGCGCCATTATAAATAGAGTCACCCTTTTCATCAGGTTTGCCGATACCGAGGTGATCCCAGTGCGCAGTATAGATGATGTATTCATCAGGCTTCTTGCTGCCGGTGATCTTGCCGATCACGTTGTTCGACTTATTATAAACCGGCTTCACCTGCATGGTGGTAGACAGCTTCACATTAAGTGGCGTGCCTTTGAAGCCACGCACATCGGCCTTCGCCAACAAAGTGCTGTCCTGTCCGGCAGCTGCGAGCAACTTATTGGCAGTAGGGCCAGACACCCAGCCGATCACATCGCACAGTTGTTCACTCTTGCCCCTGTTGTCAAGGCGCAGCCTTGAACCATTCCAGTTGTTCTGTACAACTGCAAAGGGATAGCTCGCAGCTTGCGTATTGTGAACGATCAGGCAACCCTTTGCGCCCTGCCGGGCAGCTTCTTCAAACTTATATGTCCAGCGACCATAATAAGTCATGGTCTTGCCTTTGAATAAAGAACTGTCACCACTGTTATAGCCGGGATCATTCACGAGCACCAACACAACCTTGCCCTTTACATCAAGCCCCGCATAATCATTCCAGCTGTATTCCGGAGCCACCACCCCATAACCAGCAAACACAAGATCACTCTTATCCAGCGTGATCAGCGAATCGGTCTTATCTGTCCAGATAACATAATCATCAAACCCCTTCAGCGTAAAATTGCCCTTACCACTTTGTACCTGCATGGAGGCGGCAGCAGCCGTAGTGATATTGACCATCGGAACCTCCTGGAAATAGCTATCGCCATTACCGGGCTCCAGGCCCACGTTGGCAAACTGCTCCTTCAGATAATTGATGGTTTTAGTTTCACCCTCGGTAAAAGGCTTGCGCCCCTGGAATTCATCAGACGCCAGCACGCTAATATGTTTACCGAGACTATCGACGCTCATCGCAGCCACGCCGTCATCGCCGGAAGCAGCTGACTTATTTTCACCACAGGCCACTGTCAGTAAAGAAGCAGCCAATGAAAACTGTACAAGATAAGAACGCATATGAGATTTGATTTTTATTAAGGGTAAAAGGTAAGACAAAACGGGAATTAAATGCACATCGGGAGTTAACAAACCTCTAACACTATTTACCAGGAATGGCACCTAATACAGACATATAGCTGCCGCATCGGAATACCCTTATTAAATACACATTAAAAGCCCCGCTTTACAACAGTAAATTGGCACATAACGGCACGCTTATTGAAATACTATACATGAATTCATAATTATAAAAAACGGAGGAGTTATGAAAACAAGAACAGAGATTTTCGAATTGACGATAGACGGTAAACCACTTGTAGTAAAAGCTACCCCATACCAAACACTGTCAACAGAAACACGTTTCAGGGTGAGCATCAATGATAGCCCTGTACACATATATGGTTGGGATAAAGACCTCAATCGTCTGACAGCTATTGACAGCAGTAATGCTGCTAATCATGTACCCGATAAACTTGACGAACAAATTGGCCGCGAGCTATACCAACGCGTAGCAGCCTAAAAAGATATCCAATTTCAGAAAAACTGAACGCGGGGCCATACATACGGCTCCGCGTTTTTTATTTATGTCTGTCGACTTTGCTAATGAAAGCAGCAGGAATCTCGTCAGCCAGCCAAACACCATTGGCCGAAAGATAAAATATATAACCAGCCGCCTGCATCCCCTGCGCATCGATCTGCAGCAACACGGGCTTGCCATGCCGCCCACCTACTGAAATAGCTGTAGCAGGCTGAGCCGATAAATGCACATGATGCCGGCGCTGCCGTTTCAGGCCCTCCGCCAGCACAGCATCTACAAGATGAGCCGCTGTTCCATGATACAGGACGGCGGGCGCTGCTGCCACGGGCAGCTGAAGATCAACCTCCACACTATGCCCCTGGCTGGCCCTGATCATAGTCTTGTCATCATTAAAAGCAAAACGCTTCTTATCATTGGTGTCCACAACAACCTGCAACAACGCAAGGTCAAGCGATACACCATGTTGGTTGATCTTGCTGATCAACTCATCTACATAGGCCCATCCTCCTTCATGAAGCTCCAGGCCAATCTCTTCCGGCTTATGCCGCAACACCAGGCTCATAAACTTGCTGACCCTGGCTAATTCTTTATTCATATACTTACATTGAAAATCGTTTAATAATAATTTCCTTCGCACGCTCAAACCGTTCCTCCCAGCTGCCACCAATCTTTACATAATCAATACCGGCATCTCTCAACTCCTGCTCATGATAACCACTCAGCGCATTACGTTCAGCTTCCGATAACCGGGTGCCATCTTGCACATACGGACAATCTGTGTCGAGAAACAAGTGCAGGTCAAACCGGTTGGCATCTTCGATCCAGTCCGGCACAACCAATGGCCGGTTGAACAGGTACCGCGAATAAGACCTGGTAATTAGCACATCCGTATCACACACGAGCACTTTATTCGCCAATGGCAATCGCTCATTGATGGTCGTGGCATGCAGCGTGGCAATCTTCAGCAGGTCATCGAATACTACTTCATCAGTAGAGTCGATCACATCACGGGCCATCTCTGGTACAAAAGCCGAATCGAAATAAGCACCGAGCTTTTCCGTTAAAGTTGATTTACCGGTGGACTCAGAACCACTGATACACACCTTCTTCACAAACCATGGGCGCGCCGCCGCAGCGATAAGGTCCCAATGCGCAAAAGGATTACGAAGTATGGCGCTGGCAGATACGGGCACCTCCTTCCGCTCCTGGTCAAAACAACGATGCACGATACCGAGGAACTCGGCCACATACTCTCCATAAGGCTCTGAAGAAACAAATACCTCGATACCAGGAAAATGGCCCTGTATATAAGCAGCCCACAATGCAGAAATAGACCTGGATGATACCGAGCTGTTGGGAAGCACCGCTTCATCATATTCAACCAAAGCAATCTGCACACGTGTATCCTGTCGATAATGTGTATCAAGCCAGCCTTTACGCACAGCTCCGCCGATCGGTTCTTTGTCCGATACACACAACATCACCACCAGTTGCTCACAATGCTGTAGAGCAAAGTCGATCAATGCCAGATGCCCCTTGTGCAACGGCATGAACTTGCCCAGTACCAATCCTTTTTTCTTCATACAGAAATACAATTACCACTTCACCCGTACACCCGCATAAAAATTGATAGGAGCTTGAATAAAATAACCAGGCACACCCGATCCAGCGATCAACCCATTGGTAAAATACACCCGGTTCGTAATATTATTCAGCACACCATATAAAGTTACACGACCCAGCTGCCAGCTGGCGTCTGCATTCACAATGAAATAATTAGGCAGCTTCACTGTATTCGCATAATCGATGTACGACTCACCCTGATAGCGAAAACCAACCCCTGCCTGCCAGCGTTTCTTTACCAGCCTGCATTCCTGGTTACTGATAAATCCGGGCGTCAAAACAGGATGCAGGTCTACCCCTGCTTCTTTGATCCGGTTCAGCGAAGCAGCAGACTGATTACGCCACTCGATACCATTCTCCCATTTCCAGGCAGCATCCAATTCTATCCCACTCCGGTAACTACGAGCAGCACTGCTGTGCAGCGGCACGCCGGTAGGCCCGATCTGACCATTGAGTGTGATCTCATGGCGAAAACGCATATAATACAAATTGGCACATACGTACAGCTTCCGCGAGAAATGCTTAACCCCCAGCTCCTGGTCGATCACCTGCTCAGGCTTTACGGGGTTGAACAACAGCTCACCATTGCTGTCCCGCGTCAGGTCATCATTACCCATAAACAAGTCATTACGCGTAGGCTCCCGGTGCGTATGACCAATAGAATAATAAAGCCGCGTTTCATCACCAACACGGTAATTAACACCGAGCGTGCTGTTCAGAAAATTCCAGTATTGCCCCGGCATCACCTCTGCGCCAGCGTAAGTAAAACTGCTGTAGCGATATTGCACATCGCCCAGCAGGTCCCAGCGGCCGGTACTGAAAACAGCCTTGGTAAAAACACTGCCCTCATTTCTATAGCCGGTATTGGTATACAATGTACCAAGAGCCTTCTCACTGCCGCGATGCCTGCGTTGGTACCACTGCCCCTGCACACCACTATACCACCGGAAACCCTTGGCAGCATGAGAGAAATAAGAAAAAGCACCATAGAAATTAGACCGGAAAGCATAGTTGTACAACTCATCAGTCGATGGCAGATCAGAGAAATGATTATAATCAAAATCATAATTGCCATCGAGGTAATTATAAAAAACGCCAGTGTGCAGCTGCTGTCGGCTGTTCAACTGCCATTCATGATGCACCTGCACATGCCCCTGCAAAAAACGGTCATACTCCTGGTTGCTGTTGGAGTTGAACTTCTTATTCTTGTTGATGCTGTCCATCGGAGCACCGATCCACGCCAGCTCATTCTTTTGCTCACCGAGGAAAGCGATCATATACACCTTATGCTTATCGCCCCGGTAACCGGGATTGATGAACACGGAGCTTGAACTATTGGCCGAATGATCACGGTAACCATCAGAATGCAAATGCGACGCACGCGCATAAACCCCCATATTATTCTTCAATCCAGTATTGATACTCCCGTTCAACCGGTAATAATTAAAAGAACCATACCCTGCTGAAACCTGGCCGCTTGCACTATCGGCAAAACGTACCGACTCAAAATACAGGCTGCCACCGTAAGCCGCCACACCGGGTTTGGAATAACCGGCACCCCGTTGAATATGAATACCGGAAACCGATTCGAGGAAGTCAGGATAATTGGAAAAATAAACACCCTGATCTTCCGGCTCATTGAGCGGCACACCATTCAGGCTCATGTTGATCCTTGTCTGATCGATACCACGGATCCTGAAATAAGAATAACCCGAAGCACTCCCTGCATCCGTATAAAAAGTCACAGCAGGAGATTGCGCCAGTAATGTCGAAGGCTCCTGACCATAATTCCGTCGCTCCAATTCCTTGCGCGAAAAGTAACCCATCGTCACCGGCGATTGAACAGAAGAAGTAAAAGGAGAAGACACCACCACTTCTTCCAATAAAGAAACAGTGTCTTTTTTTGTCTGGCTATAACAAACCTGGAGCAGCAGCAAGGCTCCGGTAAAAAAGGATAATTTTTTCATGTCAGTATCAAGGTGGGTACACCATAATCAACCCAATGAAATAAAAACAAGCTCACTAAGATCTAAAATATCAGCACTACGTTTGATGCCGGAACGCCAATGGGCAGGAATAGCATTGAATCCGTAATACAAACCAGCCAGTCCGCCTGTTACAGCCCCAGTGGTATCAGAATCATTACCAAGATTCACTGCCATCAGAACTGCGTCCTTAAAATTATCAGTTGTCATAAAACAATACATGGACGCTTGCAACGTACTCATCACATATCCGGAAGAAGAAATCGAGTCAATAGATTGCTGCCTGATATCAGCCGACAACAAAAGAGCAAACAGATCAACTTCCTTCTGCGAAATACCTTTCTTGGTAATAAATGCAGATACCATTGCCCCGGCAGCTGTATAAGCCATTTGTTTATCCTGCCCTTTCAACAAGCATAAAGCAAACTCCAGGTAATAGAAGCAGGCAATTACAGACCGTATGTGGCCATGCGTAATAGACGAAACAGCTTTAGTGATTTCAAATCGCTGCTCGATATCCATTCCTTTGATATAAAACAGCAAAGGCAAAATACGCATAAGACTGCCATTACCGTTGGCATCTTCTGCAGTATCACCTGCGAGATCCGGATGTATTCCCTTTTTCAGCCTGTCGATGGCCCGGCTGGTAGTCATACCGATATCAAACACATTGCCACCGGCCGTCCAGTAACCAGCATCATACCACCGGGCAAAACGATTACCGATATCATGCAGGTCATACCCATTACACAAGGAAGCCGCCAGGCAAAAAGTCAGTGAGCTATCATCCGAAAAAGTTCCCGGAGGCTGGCGATGACTCTTATAACCCACAAAATCCTTGATCGGATCAAGCTTCAGCGAAGCACGTGAGGTGAATTCGGCTGGTACGCCAAGCGCATCACCGATCGCTACGCCAAACAAACCACCATATACCTGATCCCTTGTCATAATTGAAATCTTTTTCTGAAGGAAAACACTTGCCTTAAATAATTTTATTAGATCACTAACCTGTCCCTCGCCTCCATCAGTGCAAAACCTAACAGGTTCGTTCCTCTCCATTTAAAAGGGTTCATTGCCTCTTTCGAGTTTTGCGATAAGCCAATCCCCCAGATTGCGTCAAATGGACTCGCTTCAACAATGACTTTCTTCCCTGTTCTTATCAAAAACTCCTTCAAAAAAGCATGTTGAGAAAACTTGTGAAATGAACCTTCTGTAACAAACCCATACCCCACCTCTTTCCACGCCTCGGCATCAAAATTTTTTACCTTTCTGCAAATTGATTTGGCAACAGCAGGCTTTGGTGTTGCAAGTATTTCTTGAAAAGCATCCTGATCACCAAACAGTAAAGCCTTCTTTGCCATCATCCAATGCTCAGCAGTAGCATAAGTAACACCATCAACAGTGAAAGGAGCGGGGAACCACTGGCTCAGACAAGACTTATCAACCACACCATCCTGCTTTTGTGTATGGCCCCAGAAGAGGAAATACTCAACAGGTTGGCCCGCCTCAATACCCTGCTTCAATATGTCCAAAGAATATTTCATAAATCATATACAGTTGTAGACCCCCCTGCCAAAACCTCTTCAAAGGCTTCAACATAGCTTTAATTAATAACCTTCTCTTCCTTCTCAATCGCAACCCTCTCCCGCGCAGCCTCAAAACTCACTTCATTCGCCAGCTCTCCATTCTCAAACACGGTGATCAATTGATCCTCTTCACCAGAAGCCAGCTCTTTACGTACAGTCTGATAACCCCCTTCAGTACGGATCAGTTTCAATTGACCAGCCTTAGACTTTTTGAAAGACTGCACCAGCTGACCATGAGAGTCGATCTCGATAGGGTTCTTTTGAACATCCACAGCTTCACCACCTACTTCGGCATAAGAACATTTGAAAGCAAACTTCTGCGTGTCCCTGTCCACCTTTTGCAGCAAAGCGCCACCCATACCTAATACTAAATTCTCCGCACTGATGCCATTAATCTTGAGCGCATTATAAATGTGACGGATAGAATCCACATTGATGCCATCACCCTGGATCACCCGCACCTGAGAAGGCAATACCCTGAAGCCCTTCTCATTAATAGTAAAACCAAACTTCTCAAACAGGATATCAAAAACCCTCAGCAGCGTAAACACAGGATCACCACTGTCAGGCCGGATCACGAGTACACCGTCACGGCTCAACACCATTTGCTTTAACTCCTCCCCCCAGTATTCACTACAAGCCCTGAAAATATCATACGAGTCAGACACACAAGCCACCACACCTGTGGGGAAAGTCTGCAGAATATGTTTGAATATCTCCAGCTCACCCTCTTCACCAAGCAAAGTACAGATAGAGTGTTCCGTAGCAGGGATGGATGTACCATACACTTTGGAAGCATTATAATAACGCTCCGCCATCACACTGCCCATGATATTGTCACTGCCGCAGAAACTCAGCAAGTGAGCTGCGCCGCCAATGCCCGCACTCTCCACGGAGCTCACTCCCCGAAAACCAAAATCATTCAGTACATAGTCGATAGAGGCCATCGCAGCAGTAGAAGCCGTTTCCAGGAAATACTCCGTCGTGATCTTCCGGATCTCTCTCGATACAGTCGCTACTGTACAAGGGTACCACACCTGCATCAACAGCGTTTCCAGGAAGTTGGTAAGCCAGAAACATTCAGGATCAGTGTTCTCGATGGTTACGAGTACATTATTCACAGGCACAACAGAGCCTTCAGCAACAGCCTTGATGCGTACAGGTAAACGACCTCCGTGCTTTTTTACAATATGATCAAATTTACTCCTGTCGAAAACATCATCACGTCCAAACACTGCTTGCAGAAACCCTGCAGCCGCATCGATCTTTTCAATGGTGATCACTTCACCCTGTAAATAGTATTTCAGGAAATATTGGAGACCAAAGAAAACCGTTTCGTCAAACTGGCCGCCACGGCTTTCGAGGTAAGAATAGATTTTAGTAGTACCGGGATAATACAACTTGTGGTGAGAATACTTATAAGCATCTGCAAGCAATAAAATGTTCTCCTGGGTTTTCATCACGTTGTTGTTTTAAAATAAAAGAATAAGAGTAAAATTGATTATTTATTGGCTTGTTCTGTAGGACTTTTGAGCTTTACCAGCATATTTACGAGTATATGGTGTTCAGCCGTGATCTCATTGTTCGCAACCATGTCGGCCAGCAGATCAGTGTTGAACCATCCCAGCGATACAAGGTCATCATTAGCCACCGCATCACCGGAAACATATTCCGTTTTAAAGAATAGCGTCATGATCTTATCAGCCTCCCTGCGATACCGCCAGTCATTGATCCGGGCAGAACCGACATACTGCATAGCGCCGGTTACAAGGTTGCCACACTCCTCTTGCAGTTCCCGCGCTGCTGCCTCCTCGAAGTTTACATCAGCAGGATCAGCAAAACCACCGGGAAACCGCCATTGAGCCGCACCAGGCTTTTTGCCCAGCAACACTTCCCGGCCGCCATTGCGCAAAACAGCAATATCAACAGTAGGGTGAACAGCATCATACTTATTATGGTACGCGTAATTGATGCCCATGCGAAAATCCACAGAGTCCAACACCTTGTCGGCATTCTCGTCACGGATAGTGGTAGCAGAATGGTCGCCCAGTTCAGGAAGCGCTACCACATTCATATGCCCGCTGTAATAAGGAATAAAACTGTCACGGCTGCCATACAACACAAATGACTCCTGCGGGAAAGTATTAGACAATAAGCTGTCCAGCCTTTCACTCCAAACAGCATCATCAGGGTGGTCACTCAGCGGCAAAATGATCAGCTCAGGAGCAAACTGCTTCAGCAAACGCTCCCGGGTATAAAAATCAAAAGGATTACGGCGGCTGCCTTTCACCGGCGACACCCCCAACACCACCACGATCTTGTTGTGGTTTGGCTTGATCTCTTGCAACAGATACTTATGCCCTTCGTGTAAGTAAGGCGTCTGAAAGCGTGCTATGATTACTCCTGTATTCTTCATTTTGCGTCATTGTGACACAAATATAGAGAGCCCCATTCAAACCAACAAGCTTTTTGTGTAAAAAAGACGCAAAATGTTTAAAGCCCTGAGTAGAAGTGTGATAATGAGTCTATACGACACTTTAAGAAGTGTATTATTGGATTTGGCTAGTGATTGATCTTAAAGGAAACCAAAACGACTAAGCTTAATATTGGTGTTTGATATTATATGAATAAAATTCTTTTAGAACAGAAGTAAATAAAACAAGAAGAATTAAAATCATAAAAATGATAATCAAGCTGCAACCGGGCTTTTTTTTTGATAGCAAGAAGCTGGTAAGGCTTCAATTTGGGGATATTCAACGTTTGCCATTCGTGATAGCATAACCCTAGCTTCGTTTGCCATTCGTTGCAGTACTTTGCCACGCTTTTTTTCATCCATGTCGTCGAGATTGCCCTCACTTGATTCCCAACGGAGGGAATAGTGCCAGAAATTCCATTTGGTGGGGGTATGCTTCACATAGCATCGTACTGTATGATTACTATTATCTCTCGAATAGGGGACCTCGATGTTGCTAATACTACTTATTTTGCTTACCCAGAATCTTTTATTCTTGTTAAGAACAAAGTGATCATTATATACAGGAGGGTCGGAAATAGTTGAATTAGGTTCGCAGTATCCACCAAACTTCGTTTTACCTTCCCTAGTAAGCTCTATCGGAATGTGGTTTTGAGTGTAAACCCCCAGTAATATCACCGACAAATCATAAATGCGTTCCCTTGGCGAGCAGATGAGATTTACCCTTATATAGCCTGTTTCGGGATTAATCATTTCTTCTTGGATGGCGTCGTCGACAAGACGCAAAAGAAAGCAATTCTCTACATTGCAATCGATAAGCTTATAATCTGTTTGAGGCAGTAATTCTTGGGGATAATTCATTTTAGGCAAACTGGGGAATAGCAATCGAATAGTCTTGAAGAACTGGTTGTAATTTATTCACCGTATCCCAAAAATTCCCACCATAATTGAATACTCTCTCATTGCCTCTGAATACTGTTACAATCAATTCATCCAAATCATCAACAAAATCACGCACTTCTATATAATGCTCAACATAGATGGTGATGTCATTTTTTATTGTGGTATAAAAGATACTTTTATCAGTAGTGACTTCAAGACTCATCTTGTCAGGACTACACTGCAGCAAAATATCCGTGGAAAGCCTCATTTTTTCCGTGAGTTCATAGTCGTTCAATTGAAATTCTTCCCGTCTTTCCTCATACTGCTTTTTCCATGCATTTTCCATTTTGATTAACAACGTGTTGCTATTATCAATAGGCGTATTCAACCCGACGGTTGTATGGCTTGTAAAAGGCAAAATAGTGCTATAATAAGTATTAGCACAATTATCAGTAGCTATTTTCGCCATTAGCATCTTAAACAACAATTGTTTTAGATGCTGTCCATGTGCAGAGATATCAATCTCTTTTTGAAAATACTCTGGCATATTAATATTCTGGTTGTAATGTGTTTAAAAACTCTTCTCTTAACATCCCAAAAAATATTTCTTTTTCGAAATCATGTACTAAGCTAATTTCATTTATTAGCGGCTCTATCTGCAAGCCTGGAATCTCCAGCCGATCGTTAATGACATCTATGTCTATAATCGACGTGTTTACGACATGAGGAGTTGCTTCCTTGGAATCCGTCCCCAATGCAGGCATTTTATTCATCAAATTCAAGATCACTTTGGTGCCTTTATAAAAAAACTCACTCTTAAAATGAGTGGAAACACTTTCTACATCAGGTAAACCAAAGGTAAAATTAAATTTTATGCACTCCCTAATGTCTCGATTTGGGTACTCACTAATATAACGTAGCCCTATCCTTGTCCATTTTTTAACTTCACCATTTTTTAACAAAAAACTTAGTGCCGCCTTAATTTCATTTAGAAAATCAACCCCTCCTATGTATTTGTCTATGCAGCTAAAAATCAAAGAATTAGGTTGAAACTGGATGCTGATTTTATTATTATAAACAAGGCTTCGGCTATTAATGTTTATAATAATATCGGCAGGGTTGACGTAATTGTCTAAGCCCAAAGGAGAATTATTGATTGGTCGGTTTGTATAAGTATAGGACTGATCAAGGCGAGAAACGAGAATTCCTAGCAGTATTTCAAAAGGAACCTCTGCTATATATTTAATTTCTACTACAGCCTTTACGATACTGTCTGGTGTGATTTTTTTGGGTGTTTGCATCTTGTAACAACTAACTCTAATAGCTAAAGGAATTCCTTACACTGGAAAGATAATAATTCCATGCCACATCATTTCTTTTTTTGAATCAACGTTAAAGGTATATGACGAGTTAGGGTAAAATAGTGCAAAAAGGACCAGGTCAATAAAGATTTACATGTATGAAATAGATAAACTAACAAAGCCGGTTTGCTTGCCACATGATGATAGATAACAACATATCCATGTCTTCATTTGATAAATGTTGATGTTAATAGAAAAGGATACCATTTACAACGGTTAATTACTTGATTATGTTCTCATTAGATGAGTTTAGCGCCCAATTAATAAATAGAGAATCACAAAAGAGCGCGACTGAGTGCTTCTTCCCGGATTTTAGATATAATAAAGTGCCTATTTGTCACATGTAAAAACTAATTCCGGATGGAGAATCAGAGGGAATACTAAGCAGATGGTGCATAGATGAAGGCGTCTTGAAGAATAGATAAACTAAGTCAAAGCTAAACCAAAACTAAACTTAAGCTAAACCAAAGCTAAGCGGACCACCTTGTAAACCCGGTCATCGGGCAGGAGAGAGACAGAATAGAAGAGTATGATAAGACGGCTGAATACATAAAAATCAACTCCTATAAATATACGAAAAACATGCCATATTGACAATTTTTCTCAAGCTCCACCTCAAACCTCGAAATTCATCCCTTCTTTTTCCAGCTGCTGATAACGCTGCTCATTGAACCGGAACAGCTTGCTGGGACGGCCCTTGCCCTCCGATTTGGCGTATTCCTTGGTCTCATCCAGAATGCCCAGCGCCAACATCTTACGGGAAAAATTACGGCGGTCGATTTCCCGGCCCAGTAAACTTACATACAAATGCTCCAGGTCCGAGAAAGGGAAGATCTTATCCAGTAACTCAAAACCGATCGGCTGGTACCGGATCTTGGCCCGGATACGCTCGATCGCTACCCCTAAAATATCCTGGTGGTCAAAAGCCAGCGGAGGAAGTTCGTTGATACCAAACCATTGCGCATGCTCGGCATCGGTGCTGGCCTTCAATTGCTGGAACTGCGAAGACTTCACCAGCGCGAAATAAGCGATCGAAACAATCCGCTGCCGTGGGTCACGACCAGGATTACCAAAAGAATAAAGCTGCTCGAGATAGTTCACAGAGATACCAGTTTCTTCTTGCAACTCACGCCTTACAGCCTCTTCCAGCGATTCGTGCTCCAGCACAAAACCACCCGGGATCGCCCAGCTGTTTTGAAAAGGAGGATACTTACGTTGGATCAATAAAACCGATACACCTTCCTGTTTGGAATAGCCGAAAACAACGGCATCCACCGCAACCTTGATATGCTGATCGAAACTGGTCATTCAACGTGCAATATACAACCTAACCCCAAACAGCAGGTAATCCAAGAAACTTTGCATACCGTTTAGCGGCAGCTGTCACGGCCTGCTGCACACCCTTACCGGCAGCCTCGAAATAAGTAGTTTCGATTGTCACATCCTTAGCGCCAATAGTTCTTTTCCAGATACCATCCACCTGGCCATTCACAACAATGGTAGCATTGAATTGACCATTGGCAGTCATAGCGAGCTTTTTAGCATGCTGCCCACTGATGATCGTACTCCTGTCGGTATAGCCCAACAGATACTCATCAAAACCCGGCAGCATTTGAATGATACTTTTCTTTTGTACAGCAGGCATATTAGCAGGTAATAAATACGTCTCTCCATCCACCACAATGCTTTCCAGTTTTTCTTGCACAGCTTCAGCACCCTTCCTCGCTTCTGTAAGCGTTAACCCGCCCCACCACATGAAGTCTTTAACAGTAGCAGGCCCATGACTGGTGAAATAACGCAAAGCCAGCTCCGACAGCGGATCAGCAGGCTCATGCCTTTTCACGGCGGGAACCCAATCATTAAGCAACACATGCGTAAACTGCTTTCCACGTCGTGGCCCCATGCAGATCAGCTGCTCCATAGAAGCGTGCAACAAGAGATGCCCAACTCCATAAGCAGAAGTTTTAATACCATGCTTCGACAATACAGCAGTAAGCTCCTCCCGTGTCAGCGCCTGTCCACCCTGCAACACTTTCACCAACGCTTTATTACTCTTCTTGACATGCGAAGCAGTTAACGACTCTTGCTTCAGATGATAAGCCTGCTTCTGCAAGATCTTAGGCGCGATAAACCCCAACATCCAATGCACATCAGCCGGTGCCATCCAATGCCAGGTGCCCCGCAAACCCCACGTTCGGATAACCTCCCCGTCAGCAATAGCCCGCTCGATGCTCACGTCAGTAGCGCCCGGCAGCCGCAGGCCAACACTCCACTTCGCCCCCAGATAATCCTGCGCCTGCATGGCCCCCATCCAATGCACCAGCTCCCCGGCATGCCGGAAAGAAGGCTGCAAAAGCTGTTGACTAAACAAACGAAGCTGTCCGATAGCAGATTTTTTCATATGCATGTAATTGACCAATAAGCTATTTGCTGAAAAAGTTGACAGCAAGAAAGCTCTTTTGTGAATAAGAGCCAACCGGCTGCTCACGACGCGCCGTAGCAGGTTCTTTCACCTTCAATACATAATACAGATAGTCGGTCATGGGCGCATCCTTCAAACCCAGCTGGTGGCCAATGGTCACCACCTGACCGCGATGATAAGTACTATGATTCAAACAATGCTGGATGATCTCATACTTCGGCCGGCAAACCTCTCCAAAGAAAGCATTACAATAACAATCCTCCTGCAACTCCTCGTCAGACAAAGATTGCACATAATCATTCCACTCACCAGCCTGCTCCTCCAATGCGTCCAACACGGCCCCAAGACCCTTATCGGCCTCCTGCCACTTTGATACCGGCATTGGCTGCAGCCGGTCGAGCCATTCCCTTTCCACATCCAGCATATGTAGCAGCGTGGCCTTGATGCCAGGAAAACTTGAAGCAGCAGTCGCTTCCAGCAAAACAGCCGGCTTGCTGCTGAGCCAATCCGTTAGCCGGGAAATAGCCCACAAATTATAAGCCGCCATATCCTGCAATTGGGCGAGTAAGCTGGTCTGATGAATGGTGGAGAAAAACATAGGTTGCCGATTTATGATACAAAGCAACAACCGGGTAGTGACAGCAGTATGTCAGTAGCAAAAACCACTTACTAAAAATATTTCGGGAGCCCGGCATTTTACAATTCATGCACCCAAAAACACAATTCATACAGAAAGTAACTAACGCACGCTGAAGGTCTTTTTTCTTTGTACCATGGCCAGCTATGTCACCCTCCGTATTAAAACCCGGCTCCATTGATAAAAGTCCGCGATAAATGGTTTCGGGTGCTTATCATCCTGCTTCCCTTCCTCTTGGTATTGTATACCAACGAAGTACGCATCTATGCCGATCGCCCGAAGATCCTGCGCACCCTGGTGTCCCTGGCCTGCATCATACTGGTTTGCGAAGGCAGCCGCTACCTTATATACAATAGCCGCAAATGGAAACAGCCACCGTTCAGGCCCCCCTTCCGTGTCTGGACAGTAATGGCCATCGGCCTGGCGTATGTTACCATTTGCCTTGCCATCAGCACCGTGCTGCGCATGGCCATCGTATCAGGAAAAATAGATATGACATTCCAGGTCGCCTCAGCAGTAACCATCAATGGGACCAAAGTGATAATCGGACTATGGGGCTATTCTTTCCTCAATGCAATAATTAACTTCTTCTTCCTGCTGGCAGGCTTCGAAACCCTGTACCACTACGCCAAACTGAGATATACGGAAAAAGAGAAAGAACAACTCGAAAAAGAGAAGCTTCGGGCAGAACTGAACCAGCTGAAAGGCATCGTAAACCCCCACTTCCTCTTTAATAACCTCAACTCTCTCTCCTCCCTTATCGGCGAAAACCCCGTCCGCGCGGAGGCCTTCCTCGACGAGCTCACCAAAGTATTCCGCTACCTGCTGAGGAACAACCAGGCCGAGTTGACGACCCTCGGACAGGAACTCCAGTTCATACAATCCTACTACCACCTGCTGCAAACCCGCTACGGCAGCGGTATCAACCTCACCATCCGGGTAGATAAAAAATTCGAAGACTGGCTCCTGCCACCCCTCACCCTGCAGCTCCTGATAGAAAACGCAGTAAAACACAACAGCCTGCAAAAAGAAAACCCATTGGAGATCGAACTGACACTCACGGCAGGCAACAGGCTCATGGTACAAAACACGATCGTAAAAAGAGAAAGCTCGGTAGAGTCGATGGGCTTTGGGTTGCAGACGATCAATACCCGCTACAAAATGCTCCAGCTGCCCGAAATAACCATACAGAAAGATGACGCGTACTTTACAGTCATCATCCCGCTGATAGAACCACTGGCCGATGGCCAGCAGGTACCCGGGCCAATACCCCAGCCTTCATAAACAATTTGTTAGGCCACTTTGCAGTTCCCTTATTTGTACTACTTTCGCCGCCCTAATTCTACCAACATGGCAACTACAAAGATTACCGTCAACAGCAATGGCTCCCTTAAAATAGAAGGCGATTTCGAGATAGTAGACAAGAATGGCGACAAATACGACCTGGGCGGACGCGAGATCGTTTCCATCTGCCGTTGTGGCCTCTCCAAAAACAAACCCTTCTGCGATGGTTCGCACAAAGGCCATTTTGAGCACGACGCAATAGCATTTAGCCTGCCGCCCAAAAAACAATAGCCACTGGCATGGATTTTATTGATCTATCAATAAAATGCCATGACAGAAAAGCTAAACATCAACGGAAAAGAAGTGTGGGTAATAATAGAACCCCACATGGTGCCACGGGAAAACCCGCACATCATACCAACAGAATACTTCACGGCAATGTACTACCTCCAGGAGCCACATGAAGATATTTCCGGTGAGCTGTTTATCGAAGGAGTAGAGCCAAAACTATTCGAATCACCCGTTGCAGCCCTCGAATATGCCCGCAATACCCTCTCAGAATTGATCTGAGCCGTAACTTGCGCCATGACCCGGGCGGAAAAGATACAATACAAACAAAACCTCAAGCAGGCTGGCTTGGCCATTATCGAACAGCGCATGGCCGCTGCCAAAGCACAAATGGAAGAAGCCCAGCAGGCTGCCAACCAGGAAGAGAAAAGCTCGGCCGGAGATAAATACGAAACCTCCCGCGCCATGGGCCACCTCCAAAAAGACATGCATGCACGTCAGCTGGCAGAACAAACAAAAGAACTGGCAGCCCTCCATACGGTCAATGTTGACAACCTCTATGAAACAGCCACAACCGGCGCATTGATACAGGGAGAAAAAATGGCATTCTTTATTGCAGCAGGGTTGGGGAAGCAAACGATAGACAATAAGATAATCTTCTTCCTCTCGCCCCAGGCGCCACTCGCCCAACAACTACAACACAAAAAGGCAGGCGATCATTTTGTTTTTAATGCATTCAGTACTATTATTGTTGACCTGTACTAAAGCGCTTGCCCTATTTTCCTTAATCATTGATTATGCTACTTACGCTTAGGATACTTACGATCATAACATGCGTCGCTTGCATGGCTGCTGGAGTTTACCTTATTGTAGCAGGAAAGATGGAAGATGACACAGATGCCATATGGCTCGGTGCAGGCATTGCCGCTTACTATCTCGCAGACCTCTACCTGCTTTACCGCAGCTACAAGAAAAAACATGCACCTACACATTGGACGGCATTCCTCCTGAGCATATTGCCGGCACTGATCATTTTGATAATAGTATGGATAGCCAGTAGTATAGATGGTTAGCGCACTTCCGTAGCTTGCTTTCTGAACACGACATTCCTCGCACGCGAAATAGAAACCTTCAGCTCAGTCACCTTTTTTTGCCCGTCACGCACGAAAACGATCTGACCCAAAGGAAAATTAAAAACATCTTTAGGAGCAGAAGTAAGAATGAAAGTAAACAGTGGTTTTATTTCCAGTAACAACTTGCCACCTTTATATACAAGATTATACGTTGCTTCCGCCTCGCGCGAATAATACACACCCACATAACTTTCCATATTGGCGGCGCTGGTATCTCCCAATACAGCCTTTACAGAATCCAAAGATGCGTTAGCCGGTCTGCTTCTCGCAGTCCTGCGGTCAGGCAGAAATAATTTCCGCACGGCATTACTCAGGTTGAAAGTATCATTATCGAAAGCCGAAGTATTACTGAGCCACGCAATAGACAAACCTGCTTCCGGAAAATGCTCCAGGTAAGCACGATAGCTGGCTGTGGCGCCGGTATGAGAGATAGCCTTCCAGCCATTGATAGAGTCAGTGACGAGACCGGCTCCATAACCATTCCTCCTTCCATTATTGAGCGGGCGGGTAGCCGTTTGATTAGGAAGCAAAGAGGGGCTTCCAAATTTCCCGCTCAGGTAATATTGATTCCAGATCAGCAGGTCTTCAGCAGTAGTAAGTAGACCGCCATTACCATAAGCACTCTCATTGGGCATATTGGTAAAATACTGCTGGCCGCTTTTTGAATAAGCGATCGCCCGGTCCTTCACCACCTTCCTGTAATTGTCCCGCCATCCGGTGTGCTTCATGCCTGCAGGTTGAAAAATATTCCTTTCAGTAAAAGCAGCCAGCGTCAAACCGGTCACACGCTGCACGATAACGGCCAGCAGGTTATAATTCGAATTACTGTAGATATATTCATCACCAGGGTTATTATTGAGACTCTCTTGTTTGGACACAACATACAAAGCATACTCATTCGTGTAAGCCCGTGAACCCCTTCCCCAGCCAGCCAGCTCCATGATACTCCCCCAGTCCTTCAATCCACTGGTATGCTGCATCATATGCCGCAGCGTGATCACCTTGCCATAATCCGGCAACTCAGGAATATGCTTGCGAACATCATCATCCAGCGAAAGCTTGCCCTGTTGCTCCAGCAACAGGATGGCAGCAGCGGTAAACTGCTTGGAAACAGACCCTGCTTCCAAAACAGAATTAGTGGTGAGCGGAGTAGTATGCTCAAGGTCGGCCATGCCCCATGCCTTCGAAAAGATCACCTGACCGTTCCTGCTGATAGCAAGCTCGGCGCCTGGCACAGAATTACTATTATACCGGCTGAATATTTTCTCGATAGCCGCCGCGGTATCTGACCAGCTTTGAGCAGAAGCGATCAATGAACAACTGACCATGCATAAAAACAGGAACGATCTTTTCATATAAAGGCTATTTATTGTCCTAAGAAACCTGCAATACCCAAAAACGAAACCATGAGAAAATTAAATTAAAAAACTGTAATCAAAGGTAAAAGGATGCCTTCCAGCACAAGACACACAAACTTTTACACGTACATTCAATACATTATTCTTTTTTTGAACCTAAACGCCAGTCAACCGTACATTAAACAAACATGCACATCCTCTGGAAATATTTGCGTCCCCAGCGTTGGCTGGTACTCCTGTCACTGACCCTGGCAGCCGTAGCCCAGGTCTTATCGCTGATCGACCCGATCATCTTCGGAAAGATCATCGACGATTACGCCGGCCAGATCAACCTGCGCCCCCGGCAGGAGCTGATAAAAGGCGTGCTGTGGTGGCTGGGCGTAGCCATAGGAGTAGCCCTGCTGGCAAGAGTAGCCAAAGCCTTTCAGGATTACTTCACCCGCCTGGCCGTCCAGAAATTTGGGATGCAGATATTCAACGACGGCCTTCGCCAAACACTCCGCCTCTCCTTTAGCGAGTTTGAAGAACAGCGTAGCGGCGAAACCATGGCTGTACTCCAGAAGGTGCGGACCGACACAGAGAGATTTATCAATTCCTTTATCAACATCCTGTTCTCATCCCTCGTAGGCATGGGCTTCCTGGTGTGGTATGCTATTACCAAACATTGGGCGTTGATCCCGGTTTTCGTGATCGGTGTGCTGGTGCTTGGAACATTGACGGGCATGTTGAGTCGTAAAATGAAAGCTACCCAGCGCTCCATCAACCGCGAAACGAACCGCATGGCGGGCATCATTACAGAATCACTCCGCAACATCGAGCTGGTACGCAGCCTGGGCCTCACATTCCCGGAGATCAGGCGGTTGAGAGAATACACCTTCCGTATATTCCAGCTGGAAATGGAGAAGACCCGGCAAACCCGCACCCTGAGCTTTCTCCAGGGTACGGTCCTGAATGTGTTGAAGCAGTCCATCCTGTTCATTCTCCTTTGGCTCATATTCGGAGGAGTGCTCAGTACGGGCGAGCTCATCACGATGCAGTTTATTTCCAATACGATCTTTGGCCCCTTGCAGGACGTAGGCAACATCATCATCTTCTACCGCGAAGCCGAAGCCTCCCTGCAAACCTTCGATACCCTCATGAGCAAACCCATCGAACAGCGGCCACCCGAACCGGTAGCATTGAACCAACTGAATGACCTGCGCTTTGAGAACGTGGTCTTCCGGCACAACACAGCCACCCAAAACTCCATGGATGGGATCTCTTTCAGGGTTCACACGGGCGATACGATTGCCTTTGTGGGACCATCCGGCTCCGGCAAATCAACCCTGGTGAAACTATTGGTAGGACTATACAAACCACAGGAAGGAACGATCTACTTCAACGACATCCCGGCCACCCTGATCCGCTACAATGAACTGCGGCGGCAAATAGGATTCGTAACACAGGATACACAACTCTTCGCCGGCACGATCCGCGAAAACCTCTTGTTCGTAAAACCCGATGCTACCGACGAAGAAATGCTGGAAGCGATGAATAAAGCCTCTGCATCCAAATTGGTTACACGCACAGGTAAAGGATTGAACACGATACTGGGAGAAGGCGGGCTCAAACTTTCCGGAGGAGAAAAACAACGGCTTTCTATTGCCCGCGCTTTATTACGCCACCCGCGGCTCCTGATCTTCGATGAAGCCACTTCGGCATTGGATTCCCTGACAGAAGAAGCGATTACCCAAACGATCCGCGACATATCCGCGCAGCGACAGCAGATCACGATACTGATAGCCCATCGCCTCAGCACCATCATGCATGCCGACACGATCTATGTACTCGAAAAAGGAAAGATTACAGAGTCCGGCTCACACGATGAGCTCCTTGTACAAAAAGGACTCTACTACGCCATGTGGCGTCAGCAGATCGGCGAAAGAAGAATGGAAGTCTCAGAGTAATTTTTTCGAAGTAAACGACTGCCGATTGCCCACTGCCGATTGCCGTAGCTACTTCGCCACCTCGATCTTCACCTTCTTATTCTTGATCTTCTCCTTTTGAATAAGGTGCAGCGTATGACCCGCTTTCGTTTTACGTACCGCCACAAAAGAGAAAAAGTCTTTCACTTCGATCAGGCCAACATCCTCCTTTTTCAACTGACCCTTATTGGTAAGGAAACCAACAATATCCACCTTGTTCACCTTGTCCTTCTTGCCGGCGGCAATGAACAACGTAGTCCATACGGGCTTTGAAGGCAGCTCTGCCGTGGCAGGCAATTCAATAACAGTAGGCTCCGGGCTGATATAAGGCGGTACATACTCTTTGGGACCGAGTAGCAGAATGGCAGTACCACTGGCATCCATGCGGGCAGTGCGTCCGTTGCGATGCGTATAAGACTCTTCGGAAGTAGGAATTTGAAAATGGATGATGTAGCGGATATTAGGAATGTCCAGGCCCCGCGCAGCCAGGTCGGTTGTGACCAATATATTCGAAGTGCCATTACGGAACTTACACAGCGCACTGTCGCGCTCCTGCTGCTCCATGGCCCCATGATACCAGACATTATAAATACCCTTATCCCTGAGAAAAGTGCTCACCTGCTCCACAAACTCCCGTTGATTGCAAAAAATAATGGTAGAGCGGTTACCCAGAGCACAGATGAGCCGGAACAAAGTCTCGGATTTATCAGCATCTTCACTCCGCACCTGCTGCACAGCAAGCGCTGGCGACTTCTCGCCGGTCAAAAAATTAATCGTTACAGGCTCTTGAAGACCCACAAAAGCAGGCACCTCTACCGCAGCCGTTGCAGACGTAAGAATTCGCTTCTTCAAAGCCGGTAGCGAACCCACCACAAACGACATCTCCTCTTCAAAACCCTGCTCCAGCGATTTATCGAACTCATCCAGTACCAGCGTCTCGATATGAGCTGTGGTGATATTGCCGCGGCGTATATGATCCCCCAGCCGGCCCGGTGTTCCTACGATGAGCGCAGGAGCCTGCTTTAGGTTATTCTCCTCCGTTTCGCGCAAGTGGCCGCCATAACAACACGTGATCTTGAAGCCGGTACCCATCTTTTTGAAGACCTGCTCGATCTGCAGCGCCAGCTCCCGCGAAGGCACAACGATCAAAGCCTGCGTAAACTTTTTATGCTTGTCCAGCAGTTGGGTCACCGGCAGCAGGAAAGCCAGCGTTTTACCGGAGCCGGTGTCCGATAACAACACCACCCCGTCAGATTGCCTATTAGCCTCCAGCGATGCCTGCTGCATCTCGTTCAGCGCGTCGATCTTTAAATTGGTAAGCGATTGCTCGATAGAAAAAGAAGATTGCATCCCGCAAAGGTACGACTCACAACTGACCACTCACAACTCACTTATTCAGCAACCGGTGAAACTTCTCCAGCTCAGTCACTTCAGGCGGAGAAAGCGTCTCGTTATTATTATACTTTACCTGGAAGAAAAGCACCCGTTTGTGCTGCGGGTATTTGGCAAGAATAGCCTCGATCATATTCCCAACGTATTCATCCTTATTGTACAGCGGAGTGGGAGGAGGTGGAGCAGACTTGTATTTAGTAGGCTTTTTACGGATCACAGCCTCCAGCGTAGCAAGTTTATTCTCAGGAATAGATTCAACCTTCAATGCCTTCTGATACAAGCCTTCCAGCTGCTTTTTGCTCAAGCCTCCCCGCTCCTCATACTGAAAAGCAAGACTCTTCACGAATGTAGAATCAGGCCGGGCAACCAACATGGCATCCAGTACATCCTTGATCACATCGACATCTACTTTCTTTTTTTGTAACATACTTTGGCACCCGAAAATAAGGAAAACCGGGCAGTTGGTCACAATAACCAGCAGCAAGCCAATAGCGCCAGACCCATACCAAATATGCCGCCAAGAACAGAAAACACGGCATCCATGAAGTCATAAACACCCATGCCGGTGATAAGAGAGAACAGTTCGAACCCATAACTGATAACGATCACCAGGCCAATAACAATGAGGATAGACAGAGCGATATTATTGGGCATCCACCACCAGCCCAACCCCTGCAATACAGCACCCATGAGGATGCCGGCATAGAAATGTCTCCTTTTATCCGGGGCAATGTTGTTGAACAAGGGGTGTTGATTTTTAGAATTGAATAACTAATGCACTCAGGAATGCATCGTTATTGCCTACCTGAAAAGTACATTAAAATTCAATGCCCTTTCCGCTCAATCCTAAAAATTCAATAAAACTTGTCCCGACTACAAGTCGGGATCATGATTCTGAAGTTTCCTCAAAGATTCCGGTCTGCCTGTTCTTACGAACATTGTCCCAGTTGAAATAACGCCCATTCATAGCTACATATACGCCGGGAGGCAAAGATTGGACAAAAGCCATGGCACAACCCATATTGAACAGACCATCCGAGCTACCAAACTTAATAGGGATCATCGCGCCGGTAAGCACGACAGTTTTATTCTTGATATGTTCAGCCAGTACTTTGGCGGTGGTAGCCATGGTATCGGTGCCATGCGTAATGATGATCTTGTCCTCCTCACATTGAATACACTGATGAACGATCAGTTCACGGTCCTGGGCAGTCATATCCAGACTGTCGATCATCATCAAAGTCCTGATCACTACCGGCACCTTATTACGCCCCATCTCCAGCAGATCATGCATCTGCGTATCCTTGAAGAACAGCTGACCATTCAACTCATTATACTCCTTATCGAAAGTACCACCGGTAATAAAGATCCTGATAGGCTTAATAGGCATAAACACACATTTGAACCAGTGAAATTAAAGCAATAAAAAATGGGCTATTTTATAATTAGAAAATATCAAGGTTCTTTCCCAATTACTTCGTAACTGTTTAAGAAGCAGCCAAAACTGTTAAATGCTAATAAAGGGTGGGGTTCATTTTAGTGTGCCCTATTCTGATTACCCTTATTTCCTGAGCAGAGATATGATAGGAAATACGATATTTATAAAGCTCGTAAGCTCTGTAAGAGCCATCATTATTTGAACGATACTTGTCGGGAGGATGACGAAGCGGATTCTTAAGCAAAGCCTTTATAGAGTGATAAATCTTTTGCTTTACTTTCTCTGCATTCTGAGGAGAATCTTCTTTAATAAATTCATAGGCTTTTCTTAATTGGACTTTTGCATTGTTGTCTATAACAACAACCAAACTGTTTTTTACCATAGCTGCATTTCCTTGTCCAGCTCATCCAGCGTTGTAAACTCCCCTTTATTAATACGTTCCATCGCCTCATCGAGCTCTTTATTATAAGCTGCTATTGTGCTGGCATCTTTATGGCCGGTTTTTTTCTTTTGTATAAAGGTTTTAATAAGCTGCAGAACTGATTTTTTATCAGCCTCGTCCAGCTGCATGAAATACTTACTCATTTCCTGCTCCAATGCGTTTGCCATACAATGCTGTTTTTACAAATTTAATTTAAAAAGCTAACTACGAAAAGAGACTTGTCTTGCCATCATTTCTTTGCATAGTAAACTTATAATACAGCATAAATAAGGTAGGTAAATATAATAATTTAATATTATTCAATGCTCGGGCCTTCAAACTTTTCTTTGATAAATAACAAGTAGCATATAGTTTAGTACCAGCAAAAAATCAACACATGAAAAACCGCTGGCGCCACCAGATGGCAGTTTATATCCTTTTTTTAGTATCCCTGACCGCTGCCGCACAGGATTCTGCCAATTTCCGGCAGGACAGCCTTGGCCGCCGTGGCGACTCCTCTCGTCGGGCATCCGACACATCCCGCTTCAGGCGGGGTGGTGGCATGTCATCCCTCTTTGCAGACTCTGCAAAGCTCACCAGCAGCGATTACCAGCTACAGATTGAAAAGACTTACGTCGTTCTTGATAACATAGAGAACAAAAGCGAGTTGGGCCTGGCCATACAGAATATCCAGCAAAAAATGAACGACAACGATTCTGTCCTGGCTGTACTGAAAGACAATGTACTCAACAACAGCCGGGCACTCAACCTGCGCAACCTGCAGGTATTCCGTACCCTGCTCCTCAACATACAGCGCGACGGAAAAGAAAACCGGGAAGTACTTGATAGCACTGAGCACAGACTGGATGGTCTGCGCAGCAGCATGAGAACATTGATGGCCGATACAGTGCTGCGACAACTGCTGCGCGACTCGGTACTGCGTCAGCAGTTCAGTACGCCACTAAAAGACATGCGCGAAAACTGGCGCTCCAGCACCCGGCACCTCCGCGAAAGCCTGGCGACCATCAACCTCCTGCAAACAAAGAACTCTTCCAATGCCATCACCACAGCCCAGCTATTGGAAAAAGTAAATACCCTGCTCAATACATCTGCCACCCGCATCTTTGGCAAAGAATACAATTACCTCTGGGAAAAAGATACAACAACCCTCTCCCAATCCGCCCGCTCATCCTTTAGCAAAGCCTACGACGCCGAGCGAAAAGCCATACACTATTACTTCAAGGATAGTGGCAACAAAAGGCTATTCCTGCTGCTTATCGGGCTGCTCTTCTTTGTCTGGATATACCGCAACATCCGCGCCCTGAAACGCCTCGATGGCATGCCCGCCGTCAAAGACCTTGGCTTCGATTACCTGCCCTCGGGGTACATCGTTTCGGCATTTGTGATCATGTTCTGCATTGCCCCGCTCTTCGACCTGCATGCGCCTGCCGCTTACATCGAGTCCATGCAATTCCTGCTGCTGATTATACTCACCATCATCTGCTGGAAAAAATGGCCGCGCAACCTGTTCTGGTATTGGATCGCCATGGCCATCCTGTACATATGTTTTTCATTCACGCACCATATCATTGACCCCAGCTTCTTACAACGCGTATGGCTGATCCTGCTCAATATCCTTTCCATCGTTTTCGGTTTGCTCTTCCTGTCTAAAATGAAAGAACACCTGAACCTGAAAGGATTCCTGCGCTTTGTGATCATCCTCCACAACGTGATGAATGTACTTTCCATACTGTTCAATATCTGGGGCCGCTTTTCATTGGCGCAGATATTTGGTACAGCCGCCATCTTTGCGTTCACACAAGCGATCGGATTGGCCGTGTTCAGTAAGATAGCCATGGAGTCTATCCTTTTGCAGATAATAACCAGCCGTTTAAAACGTGGAGTAAACGCACGGCTTGATTTCCAGCCTGTGCTCAATGGCTTCCGCCGTCCCATCCTTTTCCTGGTAGTGGTATTGTGGCTTATCGTATTCACGACCAACCTGAACATATATACAACAGTATTGAATGGGCTCACAGCCTTCCTCGAAGCCCCCCGACACATCGGAAGCGCCTTCTTTACGATCGGCGGCGTACTACTCTTCTTCCTGATTATCTGGATAGCCCACCTGCTGCAGAAATACGTAGGCTACTTCTTTGGCGATACGGGCAACGACGATGATATGCATGATAAAGGACAGCGCTCCCGGCTGCTCATTGCCCGGCTTATCCTGCTTTGCCTCGGCTACCTGCTGGCAGTAGCAGCATCAGGGGTGCCGGTCGATAAGATCACGATTGTACTGGGCGCCCTCGGCGTAGGTATCGGTCTGGGCTTGCAGAACATCGTCAACAACTTCGTATCGGGCATCATTCTCATCTTCGATAGGCCATTACAGATAGGAGACTCGGTAGAAGTAGGAGACAAGGCCGGCCGCGTCCGCGAAATAGGCTTGCGCTCCAGCACCCTGCTCACCCCCAACGGTGCAGAAGTGATTATCCCCAACGGAGACATTCTCTCTCATCAAATCGTCAACTGGACACACACCAACAACCAGATACGCCTCGAAATGGAGCTATCGGTGAGCGGTAGCCAGGACATGGAAGTTGTTTCCTCTGCGATCAAAGAAGCCATATTGGCTTCCCGTTTTGTCTACGACAACCGCGAACCCCAAATCCTCTTTACCAAAGTAAACGACGACGGCTTTGACCTGCGCGCCTTCTTTTGGTGCGCCGACGTCTTCAAATCGGAAGAAGCCAAAAGCGATGTGTTGCTATTGCTCCACGATAAGCTAAAGGCTGCGAACCTGCAGATAAACTAAACAACTAACACCGGCCTTCAAGATCCACTACAATACAAAAGCGGTTACATGCCACCTATGCATGTAACCGCTTTTGTATTATCAGAATGTAGTTATTATTCCACAAGAAGTATCATTAATATATCCTTCAAATCCAAAAAATCCCACAAATCATGGTTCAGACAAAAAAAAATCGTAGCTTTTCCATAACGGTTATATTACCTCAACATCGGATTGCTGACCTATGGAACCATTCGTGCTTATTATACTGGTAGCGATAGCAGTGGGATACCTGGCTATTTACAGACCCATGTTCATAACAAAACCTGCCAGAGAAAGAAAAGAACTCATCGCTAAGTTTGAACAGGTTAAAAACCTCAATGCCCAACTCATTGCCGACCTGCAGCAATTCGCCCAAAAAAACAATGCACTCGATAAAGCCTTTATAGAAGGCGATACATTCCGCAAAAAGATATCCGAACTGGAAGCAGCCCGCGATCAAATATTCAGCGATGACAATTACACCGGGCTCCGTGGCCTCCATTCCAAAAACCTGGATCTCCGGCTCATGAGCAAAACCCTCGACGACCAGACCACCTACCACGAGCGTATCCAAAAAGCACTCCGGCAGCACAAAGTTGCCAACCATTAGTGCGCTTCCAGCCAGTTCTCTCCACCACCAATCTCAGCTTCTACAGGCACTTCATTAGGCAGCGGCAGTGCATTCCGCATACAATCAAGAATGATCGGCTTGATGGTTTCCGCTTCATCACGTGTAGCATCGAAGATCAACTCGTCATGCACCTGCAGGATCATTTTAGATTTAAACTTGTGCTTCTTGAAAGCCTCATGAATACTGATCATGGCCAGCTTGATCATGTCGGCAGCCGTACCCTGAATAGGAGAGTTGATGGCGTTGCGCTCTGCAAAACCCCGTACGGTGAAGTTGGAAGAGTTGATATCACGCAGCCAGCGTTTACGGCCCATCAGCGTTTGCACATAACCCGTTTCACGGGCAAAGTTGATGGTATCATCCATATACTTTTGAATATTGGCAAACTGTTTTTTATAAGTATCGATAATTTCCTTCGCTTCAGTCCTGCTGATGCCGAGGTTGTCAGCCAGGCCAAAAGCCCCCTGACCATAGATGATACCAAAGTTTACACTCTTCGCTTTATAGCGCATCTCCTTCGTAACATCCTTTTCATCTACGCCATATACTTTGGCGGCAGTAGCAGTGTGAATGTCTTTGGCATGCTTGAAAGCATCACACATGGCAGGGTCGCCACTGATAGCGGCCACAATGCGCAACTCTATTTGTGAATAGTCGGCAGACAACAAAATATGGTCACTATCCCTCGGGATGAAAGCCTTACGGATTTCCTTCCCCCTTTCTGTCCTTACAGGAATATTCTGCAAGTTGGGATTATTGCTGGATAAGCGACCCGTAACAGCAACAGCTTGCGCATAAGAAGTATGCACCCGGCCGGTCTTGCGATTGATCATTTCAGGAAGCGCATCCACATAAGTAGACTTCAGCTTCGTCAACTCCCGGAACGCGAGAATATCATCCACGATCTTGTTTTGACTGGCCAGCTTCAGCAGTACGTCTTCACCGGTTGCATATTGACCGGTCTTGGTCTTTTTAGCTTTAGGGTCCAGCTGCAGCTTTTCAAACAACACCTCACCCAGTTGTTTGGGAGAAGCAAGATTGAATTTTAAACCCGCCTGCTGATACACATTTTCTTCCGCCTGCTTGGCTTCCTTCTCAAGCTGAGAGGAATATTCTTTCAGGAAGTTCACATCTACCTTTACCCCTTCAAACTCCATATCGGTCAGCACCTTCACCAGCGGGTTCTCTACTTCAAGAAAAACGCGTTCTACATCCTTACTTTTCAGCTGAGGCGCAAATACCTGCTTCAATTGCAAGGTAATGTCAGCATCTTCGGCAGCATACTCTGTGATCTTATCCAGCGCTACATCGCGCATATTACCCTGGTTCTTTCCCTTCTTACCTATGAGCTCATCGATATGAATAGGTTCATAACCTAAATACTGCGCACTCATAACATCCATGCTGCGCTTGCCGTCAGGCTCGATCACATAGTGAGCCAGCATAGTATCGAATGTATTACCCTTCAGCTCGTAGCCATACCATTTAAGCACGAGCATATCGTACTTGAGGTTCTGACCCACCCAGGTGATATCTGTTGTTTTATTGAACAACTTTTCAAATTCCTTCAGAATAGCTTTAGTGCCTTCTACATCGCCTGTAGGCACAGGAACATAATAAGCCTCCCCCGGAGTGTAAGAAAAACTCATACCCACCATGTCCGCATCATTCGCATCGATACCGGTCGTTTCCGTATCGAAACATATTTCCGGCTGCTCCAGCAACTCCTTCACGAGCGTTTTAATAGCATCGTCGCCGGTAATGGCAATATATTTATGCGGTGTATTACGAATAGTTTTACCAGCCACGATAGCCTCACTACTTTCCACCCTTTCATCATCACTTGCGCCCTCTGCCCCTACTTCTGTATTCTGAATTCTGGATTCTGTATTCTTCTTCTTCCCCTCCACCACATTCCCAAACAGATCAGTCTGCACTCCTTCCGGAGCTGTTGGCTTAGTACCAGTGATAGAAATCTCTTCACCGAGCACCCTTTTCGCAACCGTTTTAAATTCAAGCTCGGTAAACACCTCGCGCAACAACTCCCGGTTCATTTCCTTTACCCGGAAATCCTCAGCATGGAAAGCCACTGGCACATCAGTAATAATAGTGGCCAGCTTCTTGGAAAGGATAGCCGCATTCTTACCATTACGCACCTTCTCACCAAGCGCACCTTTGATCTTATCCGCATTGTTCAATACATTTTCAAGCGTGCCATATTCATTAAGCAGCTTGGCCGCCGTTTTCTCGCCCACGCCGGCAATACCAGGAATATTGTCGACAGCATCACCCATTAAGCCCAGGATATCGATCACCTGATGCACTTCCTTGATATTCCATTTCTCACACACCTCCTTGGCGCCGAGGATTTCAGCCTCGCCACCTTGGTAACCGGGCTTGTAGATTTTAATATTACCATCTACCAGTTGGCCATAATCCTTGTCAGGCGTTACCATATACACATCAAAACCCTCTTTGGCCGCCTGCTTGCTGAGCGTGCCGATCACGTCATCAGCCTCGTAGCCATCCAGCTCAACGATAGGAATGTTGAAGCCACGGATAATACGTTTAATATCGGGAATAGAAGCAGTCAGGTCTTCGGGCGCTTCCTGGCGGTTGGCCTTATAGTCGGCAAATTCTGTATGCCGTTCAGTGGGAGCATGCGTGTCGAAAGCCACAGCCATATGAGAAGGCTTCTGATTATTCAGCAGATCAAGTAACGTATTGATGAAACCGAACTGCGCATTCGTGTTCTTTCCTTTGGAAGTAATACGGGGATTACGAATCAGCGCATAATAAGCGCGGAATACGAGCGCATAAGCGTCGAGAAGAAATACTTTTTGACTCATGCTGCTAAGTTAACAACAATGGTCACATCTGAAGCGGAAAAATGCCCTGTTTCTGCGGGTGTTTTGCGACAAAATAGAGGCGATTATTTCGCTCCCTTCAACTCCTCCAGCTTCTTCTGCATACCAAACATTTCATCCCGCAGCCTGGCGGCCTCCATGAAGTCGAGATCGCGCGCAGCCTTCTCCATTTCCTTCTTGGTTTTACCAATAGCCTTCTCGAGTTGAGGAATCGTTTGATAAACCGCTTGCTCTTCTGCCGCAGCATGCACTACCAACTCTCCATCCGGAGCAATAGCATACGGATTGTTGGTATCGTAACCCTTAATATCCAGTACCGAGGTTTGAGCAAACACCTGTTCCTTGGATTTAGTAACAGTACGAGGCGTAATATTATTAGCGATATTGAAAGCCACTTGCTTTTCCCGGCGGCGTGTAGTCTCATCGATGGTGCGCTGCATGCTTTCAGTCATGGTATCGGCATAAAAGATCACCAGACCATCAACATTACGGGCGGCACGGCCAGCCGTTTGTGTCAGCGACTTTTCATTACGTAGGAAACCTTCTTTATCGGCATCGAGAATAGCCACAAGGGAAACCTCCGGAAGGTCGAGACCTTCCCGCAGCAGGTTTACACCCACCAGCACATCGATCTCTCCCAGTCGCAACTGGCGCAGGATTTCAACCCGCTCCAGCGTATCCACTTCACTGTGGATATACTTCGATTTGATATTGATGCGGTGCAGGTACTTGTCCATTTCTTCAGCCATGCGCTTGGTAAGCGTAGTCACCAGTACACGGTCACCTTTGGTCACACGCTTGTCTATTTCGTCAAGCAAGTCATCGATCTGATTCACACTGGGCCTTACCTCGATAGGAGGGTCCAGCAGGCCGGTAGGTCTCACCACCTGCTCTACAACAATACCCTCACTCCTGTCCAGTTCATAATCACCCGGCGTAGCTGATACATAAATACTTTGATCTACGATCTGCTCAAACTCATGAAAGTTCAACGGACGGTTATCAAGGGCAGAAGGAAGACGGAATCCAAAATCTACGAGAATAAGCTTACGGCTCCGGTCGCCTCCATACATGCCACTGATCTGTGGAATAGTTTGGTGACTCTCATCGATCACACACAGGAAATCCTTAGGAAAATAATCCAATAAACAGAAAGGTCTTGTACCGGGCACGCGCCTGTCGAAGAAGCGGGAGTAATTCTCTACCCCATTACAATAACCAAGCTCCCGGATCATCTCTACATCATAATTCACCCGCTCACTGAGACGTTGCGCTTCAATATATTTACCATTTTGCTTAAAATAGTCCACTTGGGCGGCACACTCATCCTGGATCTCATGAAGGATCTCCTGGATCATGTCTTTGGGAGCGAGGTACAGGTTGGCAGGGAAGATGGCGGCATTATCTACCACCCCGATCCGCTTGCCACTGGATATCTCCAACGTTTCGATACTTTCAATCTCGTCACCAAAGAAAGTTACCCGGTACCCCCAGTCCATATAAGGAAGATTGATATCCACGGTATCACCCTTCACCCGGAACGAGCCACGCGTAAAATCAGTCTGACTTCTTATATAGAGAGCGTTCACCAGCCCATGCAGAAATCCCTGCCGGGAAAGGACCTGACCCTGGTGAATACGGATGATGCCGTTTTCAAACTCGGCAGGGTTACCGATACCATAAATACAACTCACGCTGGCCACCACAATAATATCCCGGCGGCCACTCAGCAACTCGGTAGTGGCATGAAGGCGCAGCTTATCGAGCTCCTCATTAATACTGAGGTCCTTTTCAATATAAGTATCGCTGACAGGCAGATAAGCCTCAGGCTGGTAGTAATCATAATAACTCACAAAGTAGCCCACAGCATTGTCTGGGAAAAACTGTTTGAACTCCCCATACAGCTGGGCCACCAGCGTTTTGTTATGCGTAAGGACCAGAGTAGGACGTTGAACCTGCTGAATTACATTGGCAATGGTAAAAGTCTTACCACTACCCGTCACTCCAAGGAGGGTTTGGTGCTTCTCTCCATTCAAAACTCCTTCAGTAAGTTGCCGGATGGCTTCCGGCTGATCTCCGGCCGGAGGAAAAGGCGCGCGTAAATTAAAAGGCATATAGTTTAACTATAACAATTATCGTGCACATAAGTTGACACAATGCCTCTGCTGTAAGCAGTTGAATATCAATTTACTTATGCTCAATCCTTCTTTTCAGGTAATCCGTATAATCAGTGAGCGTGGCTGCATAATCAGCCTGCATCAGCGGAGAGGTCAATACAAAGTCGGCCGTCGATCGGTCGCAGGCTACAATGCAATTCCAGGCAATAGCCACCCGCAGCAAGGCCTTTACATCACTATCATGAGGCTGGGCTTCCATGGGGTCCCAGAAAAAGATCATCACATCGATCTCTCCAACCGCTATGAGAGCGCCGATCTGTTGGTCACCACCAAGAGGGCCGCTCAATAACTTCTTAACCGGTCTGTCGAGCTTTTCTTCCAGCAGTTTGCCCGTAGTGCCGGTTGCAATTAGTTCATGTTTGGCTAATACAACCTTGTTGAATTCTGCCCAATCAATGAGGTCCTTCTTCTTATTATCATGCGCTACCAGCGCGATCCGCTTGCGGGCATTAATTCGCCTTGTTGTCGACATAGCTTTATTGTATTAAAGGTTTCGGGCTGAAAAGGTAAAGGGATTTTGAAGAAACTTTAACGTAAGAGGAATAATTTTCAGTACGATATCGCGTTTTCCACATTCGGGCACAGTAATTGTTAATAACTATTTCCCATTTAAGTTCCCATTAAATTCTATGTACAAAGGTTTGCTGATATGCTTGGTAAGCCTGTGCACACACCTTTGTGTTGTTGCGCAGGATAGCTCAGCCGGAGCCCCTCCGGAAGAAACGGCTACCACCGTTCCTGATTCAGCAATCTACCTCACCGACCTGGTGGCAGCTATCAAAGAAAGCTCAAAAGTCATCCTCAACTGGCGAATGGTAAACAATAATACAGCCGAGTTCGTGGCGGTGGAGCGTAGCTGCAATGGCCGCGACTTTGAGACGATCTCTGTAATTAAACAAACCTCTTCCAACATCTGGTACGAATGGATCGATGACGCACCAGCTAAAGGACGCAACGTATACCGCGTCCGTTTTGCCGGAAAACAAGGCGCTATCCAATACTCGAAAACAATTCCTGCTATTATTGCCGGAGATATAACCTTCAGGTTCTATCCCAATCCTGTAGATAATATTCTGATCATCCGCTCAGAGTACCTGCTCGATGTGCAGGTAGTAGATCAAAACGGAAAAGTACGCCTTTCGCATAGCAAACTACAGGGCCTGCAAACCCTCAATGTAGCCTCCCTCGAAAAGGGGATGTATATCCTCCGGATTAGTAATCTTACGACCGGGATCACCTCCCAGGAAAGACTCCTTAAAAACTAACAACCGGTAGTGTGTCGGTTAACCAAGCCGGTTTTTCCCCTGTATATTAAAAAGTTGGAAAGTGTTATCCCTTATTCCGGGGAATTAAGTCCCCTTTTATCAGCGTTACTACTTCTTTCACAGAGTATTTTTACTATAACCACAAAATGGTATTGCACATGTCAAAATTCACCCTTATTTTTACCACGGTTTTTCATAGGATATTGGATTTTAAAGCGGGGTTGAATGTCTATTCAGACCCCTTTTTTATTTCTGCTACTTAAGAAAGCAAATCCATAAAGCACTCGAATTAAACTGTCACCCTGCCTGTCCCGTTCCGCGGTGCCTGTACGGGAAAGCCTGTCGAAGGGTCTAAATAAAAAAGGTCCTGAAGAATCAGGACCTTTCATTTACTAACCCCTTAGTATTCACTTACTATAACAAAGTTTATGCAGTGGGTGCAGCACCGGTTTGCATTTCTTTTATTTTCGCGCGGATTTTTCCTTCAATCTCATTAGAGAGTTCAGGATTGTCCTGCAATAATTTCTTAACAGCATCACGTCCCTGGCCCAGCTTGTCGCCGTTATAGCTAAACCAGCTGCCGCTCTTTTGCACTACGCTCAGTTCAACACCCATATCCAATATCTCACCTGTTTTGGAAATACCTTCACCGAATACGATATCGAATTCTGCTGCACGGAAAGGAGGAGCTACTTTATTCTTTACCACTTTCACCTTTACACGATTACCGATCGCCTCATCACCATCCTTGATCTGTGCCATACGGCGGATATCGAGACGGATAGAAGCGTAGAACTTCAGGGCGTTACCACCGGTAGTGGTTTCAGGATTACCAAACATCACACCGATCTTCTCACGAAGCTGGTTGATGAAAATGCAAATGGTATTTGTTTTATTGATAGTAGCAGTCAGTTTACGGAGAGCTTGAGACATCAACCTTGCCTGAAGGCCCATTTTGCTGTCACCCATTTCACCTTCCAGCTCACCTTTAGGTACCAGGGCGGCAACAGAGTCGATAACTACTACATCCAGTGCGCCGGATAAGATCAGGCGGTCGGCAATTTCCAGGGCTTGCTCACCATAATCAGGCTGAGAGATCAGCAGGTTATCTACATCCACACCCAGCTTTTGCGCGTAGCCGCTGTCAAAAGCATGCTCCGCATCGATAATAGCACACATACCGCCCTTTTTCTGTGCTTCCGCAATAGCGTGGATGGCGATTGTTGTTTTACCGGAAGACTCAGGCCCATATATCTCTACAATACGGCCTTTGGGAAAGCCGCCTACTCCCAGCGCAGAATCCAATCCAATAGAACCCGAGGATACTACCTCTGTAGGCTCAGTAGACTTTTCATTCATCATCATCACACTTCCTTTGCCGAAGTCCTTTTCAATTTTGTCAATCGTCAGCTTCAGCGCTTTGAGTTTTTCGTTATTTGTAGACATAATAATGGGTTGATTTTATAGTATTCAAAATTACCGAATGCCAAATGTAGGGGAAATTATCTTATCAACACTAATTTTATTAGCAAAACTTAGCTAATTATTTTGGTGCCTGCCAAAAATAGACAAAAAACCCCGCTACCAAGGTGTTCGTAGCGGGGAGACCACAGCAGGAAACTACCGTGGGTGGAAATTTTAGAACTAATTCAGGAAAAGGCGATGGTTGAAAACCATGGCACAAAGGGACTGCAAAATCATAAACCCGGCAATACCACTTTGTGGTAATTCTAACCACCAGGCGTCTGAGGGTTTCCTATTACTCGTAAATAACCCGCTTGAGATAAAACCCCTTTTCATCCACCACAGGCAACGACTGACTTACCAGTGTGTCACCCTTATTACCGATCATTTGCCTTTTGGTGCCCCTACTGGTAGTAATGTCCAGCGGTAACACTCCATCATAGTTTAATAATTTAATATTATAATTAATATCATCTATCCTTGTTACCTGAACTTCCAGTTTTTTAGTAGTGCGTAAGTAAAGATCAAACAGCGGCTTCAGGTTGGTCCCCGACTCCCGGCTGAAAAACTGCTCCACATCATCCGTCGTTACCAGATTATCATAAGTATACCGGGCATCGGTGACAAACTTTTTAATAGCCGGGAAAAAGAACTCGTCACCAGTTACATAACGCAAAGTGTGCATAAAGAAAGCACCCTTGCCATAGATATCACCATGGTACGCATCATCCGAATTGATATTGGTGCCCAGCACCACCGGCTTTTGATTTTGAGTATGCCGGCCAAACTCCTGCATCCGCTTGATATAAGAAGCCTCTCCTTCAGTTTCCCGCAGGAACAATACATCGCCAAAACTGCAAATACCTTCCTGCACCCACATATCACCCCAATCTTTGCCGGTAACCTTATTACCCCACCATTCATGACCAAACTCATGATGAACCAGCCAGTCGAAATCCTCACCACCTACTTTCGCATATTTAAATTTATTACCATAAGCATTCATCGACTGATGCTCCATACCAAGGTGAGGCGTTTCCGCAATGGCGATCTTTTCCTTGACCCAGGGATATTCACCAAAATATTTCTCCTGCATGCGGATGCTCCGCTCAAAAACTTCAAGATGATGAGCAGCCTTTTCAACATGCTCTTCCAATACATAAAACTCTATCGGAACCTTATTGCCATTGACAGTAGTATAAGGACGGGTTACCACTTTGTACTTTCCAATATTGAAAACAATACTGTAATTATTGATAGTGTAATTCGTCTTCCAGTGATAGGTAGATTGACTTTTCTTATGACTAACCTTTTGCAACAATCCCGGCCCTGCTACTACGAGCCCTTTGGGAACAGTGATGATGAGGTCGGCGCCCTCATTAGGTTCGTCAGACGGATGATCTTTACAAGGGAAATAGATTTTGGCGCCCTCCATCTGGCAGCTGATAGCGATCCAGTCATTGCCGGTTGAATCCTTGGCCCATTGAAATCCGCCATCCCACGGCGGTCTTACAGCTACACGAGGCTTTCCCGCATATTGAACTTTTACAATTGCTGCACCAGAGAGAGCGGCAGGCAATGTAACATTGATCAGATCCTTCTCATGGGTAA
Source organism: Niastella sp. (assembly GCA_017744515.1). Lineage (GTDB taxonomy): Bacteria > Bacteroidota > Bacteroidia > Chitinophagales > Chitinophagaceae > Paraflavitalea. Next base: position 49,095 of record JAGIBF010000003.1, on the reverse strand, counting down.
ACGCAGCTTCTTTATTATTCACCCACACCTTACTCACTTTAAAAGAATTCAATAAGTCAAATAATAAAACAGAAGTTGGCTGCTTCAATACAACGTTAATGGTTGTATTGCCGTCAATGGACTGTTCGCGTGGGTCAACAGTTAAAGCAACAGAATAATGCCTTACATCCATGTTGGCTTGCTCAGGTTTCAATACTCCACCGGATAGTATACTTTGAGCAGCCAAATTATAAATGGTAAAAATGAAGGCAAATGAGGTACAAATGATCGACCGCATAGAAAGGTTTTGCAGTAAGGTAATATTTTTATAGCCCCGTCCGATAAGGGTTTGCGTAGATTGCGCCTTTTCCTTATTAGAGATGCATTAGACATTAGTGCAGATTTATTAAAAAAAATCTTAAAAAGACCCTAAAATGAAAGCGCACTTTAATCGTTCATAGGTATTTTATCACGATATTATACCTTTGAACCCCTTTATCAGGCACACTACTTGCATACAGCAGTATTATGAAGTATGAATGTTATGTGTGAATGATTGCTAATTAATCAATTAAAAACCCAATTTATATGAAGTTCAGACACGTTCTGTTAGTAGCATTAACCCCTGTCGTGCTGTTTTCCTGCGTCAGCACCAAAAAATTTAAAGCAGAACAAACAAGGTACACACAACTGAAAGACTCATTATCCGGAGCCGTTGCCAAATTACAGGCAGAGCTGAGATCTTGCGAAGACCAAAAAGCAGAAGAAGGCCGCAGAAAAGCTGCCCTGCAAGCTGAGATCGATGCCCTCAACAAACAAATCGGTTTCCTGAAAGAAAACAATACCCAGGCATTAAAGCAATTACAGGACCTTTCTGTGATCTCCAGCTCACAAGCAGAAAGCATCAAGAAGTCAATGGAAAACATTGGAGCCAAAGATTCTTACATCCAGACTTTACAGCAACAAATGGCGCGTAAAGATTCTTTAAACATGGCCCTGGTGATGAACCTGAAAGGCGCCATCGGCAACCTTGATGACAAAGACATCAACATTAAAGTAGATAAAGGTGTAGTATACATCGATATCTCAGATAAGCTGTTATTCAAGAGCGGTAAATTTGATGTAACAGACCAGGCAAAAACTGTATTGGGTAAAGTAGCTACCGTGCTGAAAAATCAGCCTGATATCGAATTCATGGTAGAAGGCCATACAGACAATGTGCCTTATAAAGGCGGTGGTCAACTGCTCGACAACTGGGATTTGAGCGTTAAGCGTGCAACCTCTGTAGTAAGGATTCTGCAAAACCAATACGGTCTGGACCCTGCGAAGATGTCTGCTGCCGGTCGTGGTGAGTACTCTCCACTCTCCCCTAACGATTCTCCTGAAAGCAAAGCGGCTAACCGTCGTACAAGGATCGTTATCCTGCCACAGTTGGATCAGTTCTTTAAACTGCTCGAAACAAAGAAATAATTATTTCTTTCCAAATAAGAAAATGGGTGAGTCGCCTTCCAAAGGCGGCTCACCCATTTTCGTTTGAAGGTTTTATTTCTATGTCACTAAGACTGTATAAACTTTTTTATCAACGAGCTCAGCAACCTTATATCCACCTGCTCAAGCGCATGACCCGTCGCCGGCAACACACCCAATTGAACAGTCGGCAATTTTTTATATATACCCACAGTTTCATCAAGTGTCACCATCTTATCGCGGTCACCCAGCAAAAGCAGACAAGGCGTGGCGATCTGTTCATAATCCTCCGGCTTCAAAGGATTATCCTTTCCCATCGCCAGCAATAGGCTGGCTGTATTTTCAAGAACAACCCTCCAGTCATGTGGCGTATGCCGCTTTTCCAGTTGCGCTGCAAAAGCAGGTATCTTTTTGAGTATCGTTTCGGCGTTGAGCATTTGCACTTCTTTGGCCGCACCCTGTTCATCCCAATGGAACTTTGTCGCCAGCGTAATACACTTCACCAGCCTTCCCGGATGATGCCGGTTGATATACATACCCACATAGCCACCCATACTATAGCCAAACAAGTATACATTCTCACCCGCAGGTACATAACTATTGATATAAGTCAGAACTTGTTGCGCAAACAATTGAATCGACCACGGTTTATTCGGCATGGGTTCACCCCCATGCCCACTGAAGTTGAGGCGGTGCACATAAAAATCATCGGCAAGACTTTCACCTAATGGCAGCAGTTGATCCTTGGCGCCAATAGCGCCATGCAGTAACAAAATATGTTGCATAAAATAAAGATAGCAAAGGAGGACGGGACAGGAGCCAGAGAGCAAAAATGAAATAGAGTACGGATTAAAATGTGTCACGCTGTCACGCTGAGCTTGTCGAAGCGTTGTTGAAGGGCGTCTCAAGACCTGACAGGTTTGTGTGTGTGCCATCGCCTGGCAAACCTGTTAGGTCTAAAAGAACTAACTATTTCAGGAGATTCAATGCACTAAGCCAGCCGGGACGTTTGGAAGCCCAGCTGCTCAGGAGCGCCTCAGGCTTCAATCCGCCTTCAAGATTCTTCAGCAAACCGGCCGCACTGGAAATGGTATTCACAGTATTGGCCGTTTTCAGCAGGCCATCCACACTGAAGCCGCTCTTGAACATATCTGGCTTGATGAAACCGGCAAGCGAAGAAACACTTTTAGCAGCGCCGGCTGCGTCGACAACCTTGGAGGCAGTGCTCAGCCAGTCGGTTTTACCCCCACTTGCCCAGCTTCCAAGGAAAGAAGTTGGCTTCAATGCGCCCGCAAACTGCGTAAGCAGATTACCGATATTAGGTTTAGACACCTTCGGAAGTTGAGCCTGTGTGGTAATAGTTCCCAGAGAGGCTACAAGTAACAAGACTAAAAAGCGCTGTTTCATAAAAATTGTTTTGCCCGGACCCTTGATTTCGCCGGATTGGTTGAATGAAATGAATGGAAATCCATGTTACGCTGTAATCACAAAAACTCCTCATTCTGTTTAATTTTTAGCACTTTATAAGTGCGAAACATTAGAAAAGAGTGTTTACCAGGCCCCGCATTCTTGCCACTTTTATAACCTGCATGATGTAAAAAAACGACAGCTCCTTTCCCTTTTCCGGCCATTTAAAGCCCCCCTTTCGCAACCTGTATAGAAGTCCTACGAAGCCATTCGTTTTATCTGAATATTTGCTTCCCTTAATTGCTGAACATGCGCAAATTGATCCTGGTGATGGTGAGTCTGATAGTGGTGATAACTGCAATGGCCCAAAATGGTCAGCGTGGTAAGATCACGATTAAGGTGCTCAATGAAGCGCAACAAGGATTGGAAAACGCTACAGTAGAGCTGCTAAAAAGCAAAGACTCTACACTGGTAAAAGCAGCCATTACGGGTAAAGATGGATTGGCAGAGTTGGATAATATCCCAACCGGCGCCTGGTTGTTGAGGATAACCATGCTAAACTATGTCAGGCATTTCACACAGCGCCTTACCCTAACATCCGAAAAGCCGGAGATCAATTTGCCGGCTGTTTCCCTCACGCCTGCCACTGCATCGCAAATGAAAGAAGTCACCGTAACGGCCCGCAAACCCTTTATACAAAAACTCAGCGACCGCATCGTGATGAATGTTGACAACAGCATTGTCAACGTGGGCAGCTCCGCATTAGATGTGCTGGAGCGCTCACCCGGTGTGTTAATAGACCCCAACGACATTATCAGCCTGCGGGGGCGGCAGGGAGTGATCATTATGATTGATGGAAAGATCACACCGATGTCAGGCGCTGATTTGATCAACATGCTGCGCAGCCTGCCATCCAATAGCATTGAACGCATCGACATAATCACCAACCCTTCCGCGAGATACGATGCTGCCGGCAACTCGGGCATCATAGATATCAGGATGAAAAAAGACCAGCGCCTGGGCGCCAATGGCACCCTTACAGCAGGTTACGGACAAGGCGTTTTCCCAAAAGCCAATACTGGAGCTACCTTCAATTACCGCAATAAGAAAGTAAACCTGTTCGGCAGTTACAATTACGGATACCGTAAAAACCTGAACCACCTGATGCTGAAAAGAGAGTTCTTTAAAGATGGTAATTACGACGGAGCCTATGACCAGGACAACTACATGAAGATTCCCATCAACACCAATACCGCAAGGTTCGGCGCAGATTTCTTTCCCAATAAAAAGTCGATCATTGGTTTTGTATTGAATGGTACCCTCACCAACCTGAATCGTTCCAACAACAATCGCTCACTGGTGCTGAACAATGTTAAAGACCCGGAATCAAGCTTCATTACCAACACTACAGAAAAGACACGCTTTAAGAATGCATTGGGAAACATCAACTATAAGTACACCTTCGACAGCACTGGCCGTGAGCTAACCGCCGATGTGGATTATGGCATATTCAACAACAATTCCGATTCCCGCTTTATTACAGGATTCTATTCCTTAATCGGACAACCGATCAAGCCGGAGTATAAACTCACTGGCGATCAGGAAGGAAAGATCACGATCGCTACCGTGAAAGCAGATTATACCCATCCGCTGAACAAAACCATACGCCTCGAAGCTGGTTTCAAAACGAGCTTTGTAGAAACAGATAATGATGTGGTCTTTTATGATGTAAGCAACAACACGCCACAATACGATTCTTCCAAAAGCAACCACTTCAACTATAAAGAGAACAACAACGCACTGTATATTAACTTTAATAAGGAGTTTAAGAAAATATCATTGATGGCTGGCCTGCGTGCAGAGCAAACCAATATGGAAGGCCTCCAGCAAGTGAATAACATTGGGTTCGACTCGTCCTATCTGCAGATATTCCCCAGCATTTTCCTGACGTACAAACTGGATCCGGAAAAAGCCATGGGCCTTTCTGTAAGCAGGCGTATCGATCGACCCAATTATTCTGAGCTGAACCCCTTCCGCTTTTTCCTGGACCCAAGCACCTACAGTTCCGGCAACCCATACCTTAAACCCCAGCTCACCTGGTCCTGTGAATTAAGTTATACAGTAAAACAACTCAGTTTCACACTTGCGTATAGTCATACAAAACAGAACACCACTGTGGTCATCAGACCCAGTGAAACGGAAGACAAAGTGACGGTGCAGATACCGGTAAACCTCAATAGCTACAGCTATTACGGGCTAACGGTAGCTGCACCTTTCCGTTTTACCAAATGGTGGAATGCGATCAACAATGCCAACCTCTATTACGGCCACTACAATGGCAACCTGGCCAACACAACCTTAGACAATGGCCGTCCGGCCGCCAACATCAGTACGAACAATACATTCACGCTGCCCAAAGGATGGACGCTGGAATTAAATGCGAGTGTAAACACCGGTGGACAATATGGGTTTATGAAGCTTGATCCCCAATGGCAAATATCGCCTGGGGTGCAGAAAACAGTGATGAATAAGAAAGGCACTATCCGCTTGAATGTAACCGATATATTCTGGACCAACCTCCCACGAGCTGTAGTTGAGTTCAGCAATTATATTGAACACTGGCATGCGAAGCGCGAGTCGAGAGTAGCTAACCTGTCGTTCACGTACCGCTTTGGCAAGAACACAGTTACAGCGGCAAGAAGAAGATCTACCGCTTCAGAAGAGGAGAGAAGAAGAGCAGGAAGCTAATGCTTTTTGAAATACTGGATTTCCCGTTCGTGCTTCCTCGCCGCATCGAGACTGTCAAACGTGCCCAGGTTGCGACGCCTGTTTGTCTTCGGGTCTTTTTTGCGGGAATAGATGCGGTATTCGCCGGATTTTAGTTTGCGTATCATAATACAGCTTTTGTAATACAATACACAAATTACATACCGTCAGTCCGTGGCTTTTTGTGTAAAGCCTGCAACAATTGTAAATGAGGCTGGAGGTTTTGTAAAGTACCCTTTTGAAGGAACTGTTTCAGGTGCTTATAGAAATGACTATGGTCGTAGTAGCCATAAATGGAATAATGAAACGTATCGGGCGAGCTGGCTACATGCGCCGCTGCTTTGCGGATGCGCATGATCTGCAAAGCATTTTTACTGCTGATGCTGGTAGCCCTTTCAAAATAACGCTGTAGTGTGCGGGTGGAAACCTTGTATTGTTGCGCCAGCGTTTCAATGGAAGTCTTGAAATCATTATCCCTAAAACACCGGTCAAGGATCTCAGTAACGATATGTACTTCCTGCAGCGAACCTGCATGTTCCTGCACAATGGGCAGATAATAGTTGCTGATGATCCTTACCCTTTCATCAAACGAGCCGGCAGATTTAATAGCGTCGATGAGCGATTGGTCTACAAGATAGCTGAGCGGGAAAATATACTCCCGGTACTCTGCAAAATTTACCCGCTTCAGGAACAGCACCGGCGATATTTTAAATTTGATGCCAAATAATTGATTGCCCGGCCGGTGATAACATTCAATACTACGGTGCCGGGGCAAAAAACCATCAGACTTCATATCGAAGGACTGATCGGCAACCTGCATCACGAAAGGAGTACCAAGATTAACCAGGTAAGTATAACCAATATTAGGGAACAGCGCATCCGAAAACCCGCCCGGATGAGTTTGCCATAAATGACCAAAGTCCGTTTCCCAGATGAAATCGATGAAATGACTCAAGGCAGCCGGTGCAGGCGTGCGGTGATAGTTATTCTCAAAATGATCCTTATGGAAAAATTCTACATGCTGCACAGAAACATCGTATCACATAAAACTATAGCAATTATACTACACCCACATCCGGGAAAAAGATGATCAGCAATAGGATAGTATAACCGGTTAGACCGCACTTATTTTCTCAGGCGCGCTTCTTCCAGGTCCAGTTCTGCTTCCCTTTTTCGCAGCATCTCATCAGGAAATTCTTTAGTACGGGCCATTTTGCTCAATTCGGCCCTGCGCACCTGCACAGCCTCCAGCAGCATCTGCCGGTATTTAGGCACAAAAGAACCACTAAGCTGTGTCTTCTCATCTTCCTTTAGCCGGCTGCTGGCAATGTCAGCCATCCGCGCATAACGCTCCTTCAATCGTACAAAAGCTTCAATGGTGCCAGACTCTTCAGCATAAGATTTATTCAACAATTCGAGAACGGCAGTAGCCAATCTTAACCGGATAGCGTGTTCATGATGCGCCTCCGACTCTGGCTCCTCAATCTTGAGGAGGCGTATTAATAACGGAAGACTCAACCCCTGCAATACAAGCGTAAAGAGGATGACCACAAAAGTGATGAATAAGATAAGGTTCCGATTGGGAAACGCCTGCCCATTACTCATCGTAATAGGAACCGCGAGCGCTGAAGCCAAAGATACCACACCCCGCATGCCACTCCAGGCCACAATAAAAACAGACTTCCAATCGGGCCGCGGCTCTTTTTCCCGGATCTTTTTGCTGAACGCGCGCGGAATATAAGCCCCGGGAAACACCCACACAACGCGGATGACGATCGTTACAATACTGATCACCACGGCATACTTGATAGCATCCCAAATAGAAGTTTCTCCCAGCTCTTTAATAATATAAGGCAGCTCCAGCCCGATCATGATGAACACGACACCGTTTAACAGGAACACGAGCGTTTCCCACACACTCACAGCTTGTATCCGCGTGTTATAAGAAAAAACTTCGTGCGAACGGAAAGAAAGGAACAACCCACCACTTACAACTGCCAGCACACCGGAAAAATGAAAATGCTCCGCAGCTATGTACATGAGGTAAGGCGAGATAAGCGTAATGGCCGTATCGATGCTGGGCGTAGTGGGCAAAAACCGGTGGATGACATAAACGATGTGGGCAATAGCCAGCCCAATGACAGTACCCATCAGAGCTACCAGTAAAAAGTCAACCCCCGCTTTCCACAATACGAATTGACCTGTAGTAATAGCAACAAGCGCAAACCGGAATACGATCAAGCTCGAAGCATCATTGATGAGGCTTTCCCCTTCCAATATGGCAGTTATTCTTTTAGGCACCTTCAGTTGTTGCAGCACGCTGGTCGCGGCAATAGCGTCCGGCGGAGAAATAATGCCACCCAACAAAAAACCCATACTGAGCGTGAAGCCCGGAATAAGTGCATTGGAAACAAAAGCAACAGCCGTAGCTGTAAATATTACCAATCCAAAAGCCAACAAACCAATAGGCCGCCGGAACCGCCAGAAATCATTCCACGAAGTGTTCCAGGCCGCCGCATACAATAAGGGAGGCAGAAAAATAATAAACACAAGATCAGGCTCCAGCGTGATGGCAGGAACACCGGGAATAAACCCAATACCCAAACCGGCAATCACGAGCAATATGGGATAAGATATCCGCAGTTTTTCACTGAGCATGGTCAACATGGAAACCACCAACAGAAGCGAAATAATAAGCAGCAGGTTGTCTTGGAGCATAAAGAACAGTTAACGGAATTAACGATTACAGATCAATTTAGAATATTTTAATAAACCCATAGGGTCAATCAACCCCAACAATACTTTCCTGTAGAACAAGAACTACAATTTCTTATAAATTATACTTATAGGAAAATTAAAGTCGACACAGCTAATGCACTAACAGTAAGCGCGTTTAAAGCGTTAGCCCTTACAATTGAAACCTCGTGGCAAAGTTATTGGAACAGGAATATCAAAACCATTTGGTAACACCTAAAGATTAATTTATGAAAAAGATACTCTTCACATTTGGGATAATAGGCTTGTTAGTCGCAACATCATGCGAAACACCACAACCTACCACAGATCCATCAGGAACTGACACTACAAATACAACACAACCAGATACTACTTCAACGGCCAGACCAGATAGTACACAAAATCGCTAATTATCCATAAAAGCATATTTTATGAAAAAGCTATTGATCATCGCCTTGATTACAGGCGCATTAGCAGCTTGTGGCGATAACAACAGTCCGGACAACATCAACAATGATGCGCCCAGAGACAGCATGATCGATCCAATTTCACCTGATACATCCATAATGAACACTGATACTTCGAACGGGCGTCAAAACCCCAATCGTAACCAGGATTCACTAAGGTATAACTAACGTGTTGGTTAGATTGTGTAGAGTAGGATGGCACGATTTTATTGTGCCATCCTTTTTAGGTTTCACAATGTCGTAACCATAAAAAATTACCCGGTATGCAAAACATTCTTTTAACAGGAATGGTGGCCTGTGCGCTGCTGGCAGGCAGTGTAAAGTGGAACAGGCAAGCCACCGGTGAGCCCGGTTTAAAAAGTAAAAAGATATATAATCAGGTAGATACATTACTTAATGGAGAATGGTTCCTGTTACCGGTATTGGCCTCAGATACGGCCGCCGGCAGATATCCAACCATAAAATTCAATGTAGCGAAAGGAACATTCACAGGCCATACGGGATGCAACCGGATGAATGGTAATTTCCAACGAACCGATAGCAGTCTGACGATCAGCGAACGCATCATGCTGACCAAAATGGCATGCCCGGGTTATAATGAAGCGACATTTCTGAAAACACTGCTCAGTACGAACAGATACAAACGCGAAGACAGTGTGTTAGTGTTGATGTTCAACCAAACCGAATTGTCGCGGTGGACGAGAAAACCATACCACGGGCCTATAGGCAAAGGCACATAAGAAAAGAGTTACACCTTTTCTCTTTGCAGCCAACTACGGTATTGCATCACAGCTCTTATTTCACCATAAGAGTAAGCATCGCCTAATTTCCCTTTTATAGGAAACATGGCATTGCCGCCAATTTCTTCCAGCACCTCCAGGATAGCCACCATTTTATGTTCCGGAACAATATCCTTGATGTCTATTTCACCGGTAGGTATAAAATGCACAAGGTGGCCCTCGATGGTACTTTGAGACATTCCCCTCAGTGTGGCTATATCCTCAACACTCTTCCCCTCTTTAAATAATTGCAGACTAATCAACTTGGTCTCCCCTTTTTTAGGCTTGCTTGTCGCCGCTGTTGCTGTTTCCTCATTCGCTTCTCCGGCTTCTTTCCGTTGGCTTTCCACTATTTGCAGCAGGTCATCAGCCTTAACACCTTTTACCTGAGCGTCGGCTATTTGTATTGCCTGCTGCAGTAAGAGCCTTTTCCGTTGGAACAATAGTTTCAACTCTTGCAGCTCCTTCACATACTTTTTTACCTTCTGTTTCACTTTCACCTCCTCGATATGTTGCTGAAGCAAAACATCAGTTTCCTCGAGGGTTTTAAGAAAATAACCAGTGGCTGCTTGCAATCGTTGTTGCAGAGCCACATATCCATCGGTTTCCGCAGTGGTTACAAGCTGCTCCAACTGAGGGGTAAACTTGCCCGCTATTACCTGTTGGTCATTTACCTTGCCCAGCATAGTCCTTGCCCAGGCCACGGCAGCATTCTTTTCCGGAATTTGCCTTTCTTCATATCCTTCAAAATGAGTATCCCAGGCAGCAGTGAGCTTTGTCCAATCGAAACACTGAACGATAAAGCGGCCTAAGAACGCTTTTCTTTCTTCCTGTAATTGCTGTTGCAGTACATCAGCGGCCAGCTCCGATTGAGTAAAAGCGATCACGCGCTCATCCGTACTGATACAATGAGGTTGAATACGCGAATAAAGGATCATCCCTTCCATAGAAGTAAGCCGGCTCAGCGCTACATACACCTGGCCCGGAGCAAACGATTCTCCTGCGTCGATAATAGCCTTTTGAAAAGTAAGCCCCTGACTCTTATGGATGGTGATAGCCCATGCCAGCCTGATAGGATATTGCTTAAAAGTTCCCAGTTCCTCCTCATCGATGCGGTCCTTCTCCCGATCATAATTGTAACGGATATTTTTCCAGGTCTCCTTTTCGATTTCCAGTTCTACATCTTCACCAGGAAACGAAACAGTTATCTTGTCTTTTGAGATAGCTTGAATAGTAGCCAGCTTACCATTGTAATAACGCCTGAACTCACCCTTGTCATTCTTGATAAACATTACCTGGGCGCCAACCTTCAGTAAAAGAGACATTTCAGCAGGCAAAGCCTTTTCATTGAACTCCCCTTTAACCTCCCCCTTGAATTCATAGATCTCCCCTTGTAGTCGGGCCAGCTGATATTGATTGATCTTGTCAGCCTTGTAATTATGAGAAGTAAGTGTGATGTAATGATCATCCTCGTCTGGCATGAAGCCGGGATAATAATGCTTGTGCAGCTCGTAAAGATCATCTTCCCCGGCAACGTTATTACGAAGATTGTTCAGTATCTCGATAAACGCAGCCTCATTCTGGCGGTAGATCTTTTTCAGTTCCAGGTACACAGGCGGCGCTTCCTTGACCACCTGAGAATCAAAGAAAAAAGGACTATTGTAATGATGCTTTAAAATACCGTCCCATTCATTGTTATTCACTACAGGCGGCAACTGAAAAAGGTCACCAATATATAATACCTGCACCCCGCCGAAAGGAATCAGCGGTTGGCGACGAAAATGCCGTAGGATGGTATCGATGGCATCGAGCATATCAGCCCGTACCATACTTACCTCATCGATGATCAGCAGTTCCAGCTCGCGCAGCAATTCGCGCTTGGCATTATTGAAGCGGATATTCTTGAATAAGCTATGTTGATCCGTAACCTCTGTAGAAGAATTGTTCCAGCCGCTTTGTTTCACGGGAATAAAAGGGCCGAAAGGCAGTTGGAAAAAAGAGTGCATGGTCACACCCCCTGCATTGATAGCCGCCACGCCGGTAGGAGCTACGATGGCCATCTTTTTCGCACTGTTCTGCTGGATATAGCGCAGAAAAGTTGTTTTACCGGTTCCTGCCTTGCCAGTCAGAAAAAGATGACGGTTCGTTTGATTCACAAACTGCGCCGCAAGCTGAAAATATTCGTTCGAAATATCTGTACCCGACATACCAGCGCAATTTAGGTAATATGACCCACGCCACCGCCGCGCTTTTATCCGTAAAACGGTTAAAACCGCTTTGCTTTAACCCCTATTTTAGCGGTCTTTTATTCAAAAAACCAATAATGTTCCTATGGAAGTAACTATAATACAACAAAAAATTTACGAAATACGTGGCTTTAAAGTGATGCTCGACTTTGATTTGGCCGGGTTTTACGGTGTGGAGACAAAATACCTTAAAAGGGCAGTGAAAAGGAATTTGAAAAGATTTCCCAAAGATTTCATGTTCGAACTTACTGAAGATGAATGGGAAAACTTGAGGTGCAATTTTGGCACCTCAAGTTGAGGAGGTACACGATATGCACCTTATGCTTTTACCGAGCATGGAGTTGTTATGCTTGCCAGCATAATCAATAGTGATAAAGCCGTGAATGCCAATATTGCTATCGTCCGAGCCTTCATTGCCTTGCGGGAAATGGCTATGCATTACAAGGAGTTAGCACAAAAAATAGCTGAAATGGAAAAGACATATAATAAGCAGTTTTCAAATGTTTACGAGGTGCTACAAGCCCTTATGGAAGAAAAGCAACAACGGGATAACTTCAAAGACCGGGAAAGAATAGGTTTCAAACAACAAGTTGCTGAATAATCTCAAAGGTCACAAATTGTGACCAGTCCCACCATGAAACTCATTGAAATCAGTCTTCAAAGGTTATCACAATTTGTGATTACCTCTCTAATCCCCTATATTTTAATAAGTTTTCCCCGCCCCTCGGTAATCGTCCGGTATAACGTAAATTGCAGGCTTGACCAACCCGTTCCGGGTGGTTATTAATCAATTATGCAAGACTATTTAAAAGAGTTGAACGAGCGGCAGCGCGAAGCTGTCATGCACCTAAAAGGTCCGTTGATGATTGTGGCTGGCGCCGGCAGTGGAAAAACCAAAGTACTCACCACCCGTATTGCCCACCTCATGAACTCGGGCGTGGACGCATTTAATATCCTGGCCCTCACCTTTACCAACAAGGCCGCCAAGGAAATGAAAGAGCGGATTGAAAAGATCCTCGGCAACTCCGAGGCCCGGAACCTGTATGTAGGAACCTTCCACAGCGTGTTTGCCCGTATTCTGCGCAGCGAAGCACACCTCATGGGCTATCCCAATAGCTTTACCATATATGATACAGACGATGCGAAAAGCGTGGTGAAGACGGTCGTTAACGAAATGAACCTCGACGATAAGCTTTATAAACCCTCCACGGTTTATAACCGCATCTCCAGTGCTAAGAACGCCCTGGTAGGACCGGTGGAATACGCCAACGATTACGCCATCCAGCAGGAAGACCTGCGTAGTAACCGGCCGGCCATCGCCCAGATCTATGATGCGTATGTAAAGCGTTGCTTCAAAAACGGTGCTATGGACTTCGACGACCTGCTGCTGAAGTTCTATGAGCTGCTGAAAGGATTCCCGGAATCACTGAGCAAATATCAACGTAAGTTCAAATACATCCTGATCGATGAGTACCAGGATACCAACCCTGCCCAGTATGAAATTATCAAACTGCTGGGCGCTATGAATGAAAACGTCTGCGTCGTGGGCGATGATGCACAAAGTATCTATAGCTTCCGTGGCGCCACCATTCAGAACATCCTCCAGTTTCAAAAAGACTATGATGATGCACACGTGGTAATGCTGGAGCAAAACTACCGCAGTTCCAAAAGCATCCTCAACGTTGCCAACGAAGTAATTAAAAATAACAAGGGACAGATACCCAAATCCCTGTGGACAGATAACAAAGAAGGAGAAAAGATCAGGCTGGTACGTACCATGACTGATAATGACGAAGGGAAATATGTAGCAGATACCATACAGGAACAAAAACTGCGGAACCACTACAATAACCGCGACTTTGCGATCCTGTACCGTACCAACGCACAAAGCCGTGCGTTTGAAGAAGCACTGCGTCGCATGAACATACCATACACGATGTTTGGTGGCACGAGCTTCTACAGCCGTAAGGAGATCAAGGATTTTGTAGCTTACCTGCGCATCATTGTCAACCCAAGAGATGAAGAAGCGTTAAAACGCATCATCAACTTCCCCGCGCGGGGCATTGGTAAAACAACTGTTGATAAAGCAGTGTTGTTTGCCAATCAGAACAATGTCTCCATGTGGCAAGTACTGGAGAGAGCAAACGAAGTAGGCTTTAAAGGCAATACACTGGAAGCCATTGAAAACTTCGTGGTTATGATCCAAAGCTTTGCCAGCATGCTCAAAGTTAAAAACGCATACGAAGTAGCGGTGCACGTGGGCAAGCAGACCAACATTGTAAAAGAATTGTTCAACGATAAGAGTACGGAGGGCGTTGCGCGCTATGAGAACATTCAGGAGTTACTGAACTCTATTAAAGAATGGGTAGATACACAGCAACAACTGGCTCAGATCGACGAAGAAGGCACCATGCTGGAGACCTCTGAAAACGAAGCCGCTGGTACAGGTGAAATTACGTTGGGCGCTTACCTGCAGCAGATCACCCTGCTTACAGACGCTGATGATAAAGACCCCAATGCAGATACGGTGAAGTTGATGACCATCCACGCCGCTAAAGGGCTGGAGTTTGGTTGCGTGTTTGCAGCCGGCCTGGAAGAAATGCTGTTCCCCAACGGATTGGCCGTTAACACCCGGGAAGAGTTGGAAGAAGAACGTCGACTCTTTTATGTGGTGATCACACGTGCCAAACAAAGACTGTGGATCACTTATGCCAATACACGCTACCGTTTTGGGTCGTTGGTACAAAATGAACCCAGCCGGTTTCTCGATGAGCTGCCCGAAGATTACCTCGACCGCAGTTATGCCGGTGGTGGTTTCAGGAACTCGGGAGCAGCAAGCCGCAGCAATACCAGCGCATTCGATCGCATGAATGGCGGTGGCTGGGGAGCTGGGGGTGGCAGACAATCAGCTGCCGACGCCGAAAAGAAATACGGCGCACCACCCTCAAAGAAACCTGCAATTCCTTCTTATGTAACACCTAAGCCACAAAATAAGTCAGTAGACCATGTGCCCAGTCCTGATTTCGTGGCCAGCGATACTTCCAACCTGCAAGAAGGCCAAAAGGTAGAACACCAGAAATTCGGTTTCGGTGTGGTCACCAAGATGGAAGGCTCTGCACACAATCCCGTAGCCACCGTAAAATTTGAGCTGAACGGAGAAAAAAAGATCATGCTCAACTACGCCAAGCTGCGTATCATTCAATAAGCAGTATACTAACAAAACGATATAAAGGGAGTCGGTTAACGGCTCCCTTTTGTTTTGAGACCCAAGGGTGGGTCGCCTTCCAAAGGCGGCTCACCCTTGGGCTTTTAATTCGTGTAATTCGCTCTAATTCGTGTTCCTCCAATTCGTGTATCGAAAGAACTTGTTAAATCATGCCCGACCACATAAACATGCGATTGCCCGCCGTAACGCACCAGCCTAATTTCGTTGTCATCAATAAAACCCCTCGTGTTATGATAAAAGCAATATGGACGGTGGCGATTGGAACAGCTATGCTGACAAGCTGCGCACCCTTTAAGATGGCCGTCAGCGATTCTCTAAAACAGGAACATGATGAATACACCGTTGCCGGACGACAAGGGATACTCATCAAACAGAAAATGAGCTTTGGTGAATACTACACAACCGATATCAAGCGCTCCTGGACAAAAGGCGGTTCTTCCGGCTTTGGCATCGGAAAAGTAGGACCCACCGCGGCCCGGTTCGAAAACCTCATTTCTATAGAATACATAAAACGTAAACAAACGATCCGCTTTGAACTCTCCGATGGAAAACAAAACAGCCAGACATATTGCGTCACGAAGTTCAACGCCAAAGACCTGAGCATCGGCAAATACGATAACAGCATTCTGAACATTGGAATGGATTTACTGGGCCTTGCCGGTTGGTCCGAAAGCACCTATTACGTACAGATCTACACCAAAGAGAACGATCGTCCCTGGGAAATGCTGATCGACAACCAGGCAGCACACGCCCGTAGTAAAACATATACTGGCATACTCACACTTAGCAAGGACAAATATTACACGATAGTACCCGTCACACAAATGGAGAGGAACGGAAAGACAGGCACTGCGCTGGCCAATCTCGGATTTGAGTTTCGCGATGCCACAGGAAAGGCAATAGCCGCTGTTTCCTTGATCGATAAAGGAATGGTATTCCTGGGAAAAACAAACCCGGAAGAAAGGTTGCTACTCGCCAATGCATGTACAGCATTACTCTTACAGGAAGAGATCGGCTAAAAAGTGCTCCTTTCCTTTACCCTATCATTTCGAATGAGTAACTCCTTGTTTGTCATCAGAATGAAACTCCCCCTCTCTGTCATTTCGAACGGAGCGATAGCGCAGTGAGAAATCTGCTATCGAAGCAAAAGGCTTTCGAAGCAAACGGCTCTGCGAGGGCTTGCAGCCTCGCAGCCCTATTCCAGGGCCTTTGGCCTGTACTAAATGCAGTCCCGTACTGAAAAGTAGCATTTGTCCTGATTTGTCCTACTAAGTTGGCATTCGCCCTACCCACAATTGCACCCATTACTTGTTAGCACTACATTTGATTAACGACACTATTGATGACAATCAGACAGCAGAAGTGACAGAAAAGAAAATTTCAAAACGGATGGCGAAAGGCCTGGTGTAGGGCTGGAGTATAGCAGAAGTATGTTAACGGTATACCAGAAGTATAGATAGTGTATTCAAATAGTGGAGTTGACCAAAAAGTGCAGTTTTCACCAAAAACAGCAGGAGAGCTCACGTCTATTTAAAACGGAACATTGTGCCGATAGCCATTAGGAGAGCCTTGAAAATTTATAGTTGCATTTCCCCTTTTCAACCTGTCAACTTATTAACCTTTCAACGCTAAGACAACATCTTCATTACCCCATTCCTGTACAACTTACCAATAGGAATCTCCGCCTTATCGATTTCAATCAGCTCATTGGTATAAGAACGTATCTTATCGATAGCGACAATGAAAGAGCGATGCGTTCGTACGAATAACTTTTCCGATAACATCGCCTCAACAGAAGTAATGGATTGTTTGGTAATGATCACGCCGCCGGAAGTAACGATCTTCACATAATCCTTCATGCTTTCGATGTACAGAATTTCATGCAGCATCACCTTCTGCATTTTCCGGTCGGCACGGAAATAAACAAAAGATTCATTCTTCTTTTCTTCCCGGGCAGGCGATGGTACAAAAGCGGCAACCGTATCTGCTTGTTGACTTCCCAATGGAAAGGCCTTGTTGACCGCTTTCAGGAATCTATCGAAGCGCACAGGCTTCAATAAGTAATCCACTACATCCAGTTCATACCCTTCAAGCGCATATTCCGGATAAGCTGTAGTGAAAATTACCTTGGGAGGATTCTTGAGTGTTTTTAAGAAGGTGGTGCCATCCAGTTGAGGCATCCTGATATCGAGAAAAATAAGATCAACAGGTTGTTGCTGCAGAGCGCCCAGCGCCTGTACGGCATTGGAGCACTCTCCAACCAATTGCAGTGTCGGAACATCCTGTACATACCGCCTGATCACCTCGCGGGCCGGCGGTTCATCATCTACAATAAGACATCGTATGGTCTTTAACTCAGTCATGCGTAGTCAACACAAAAGTAGCCTCTTCTTTCTTACGCGTTGTGTTAAGTCTTTCCAGCTGCAACGACAAATTCACCACAAAAACCTCTTCCTCATTCATGATCTTCAACACATGCTTGTCGGGATACAATAATTCCAGGCGTTTACGTACGTTGTGAATACCAATCCCGAAAGAAGCCTGTTGATGATTAGGTTCTTTGGGCTTACCATTCATGAGCCGCATCTCCATTACATCCTCTTTCAAGGTCACCTGCATCGACAGCCAGGGCTGCTCCAGCATATTGCTGGCGCCATGCTTAAAGCAGTTTTCTACCAGCGGCAACAACAACAAAGGAGCTATATGTAAATTATTGGTCTCAGTTGGAATATCGAGGTGAATATCGAACTGCTCATCATACCTTATTTTCTCCAGGGTAATATAATCCCAGATCAGCGTAAGCTCTTTTGACAAAGGCACCAAAGGCTGGTTACATTCATACAACATGAAACGCAACATATCCGAAAGACCCATCACTAATTGAGAGGCGACCGGAGCCACATCCTGCGTATGAGAATAAATATTATTCAGCGTATTAAACAGGAAATGGGGATGCACTTGTGCTTTCAATAATTGCAATTGCGACTCGGCATTCTCCTTCTGCAATTGGAGGTTACGTTGCTCTTTGATATACCAATGCTTCATAAGTTTGATCGCTGCCGCGAGGCCACCAATAGTAATGCCGCCCCGCAAGCCTGCCAGCAAACCAAGGTAAAAAGGATACCGGGCATCCGGAAATTTAGAATCAGCCCAGAATGGAAAAATAAAACGCAATACAGGCCCGACTGCAAATATGGACAGGAGCGAGGAGATGGCTGCGGTAGCAAAGAAAGCAACCAATACCCAGAAGCCTGTAAGCAGGTACCTGTTCTTTAAAAGGTATCGTGGCAACACGAAATACATCAACATGTACGATAAGAAAATATGGGCCACCAGGAAGACGGCCGACTCGACAAGCGATACCGGAAGCCGTTGAATATAAGTAAGACCAAACCGTGCAGGCGTAAAAGCATATAAAAACCCCTGAAACATCCACCAGAACAGCCAGAATGCCAGGTGCCGCCTGATCCGGTACCTCGGCTCGTTCGAAAATATAAAGGGGTATTTGTTCATATATACACTTACACCCTAAAGATACGCAGGCTTTTACCGACCAGCTATCCCTGCGTCGTCATAAACGTCCTTTTAGTCGACAAACATTTTTAGTCCTCAGCTGTTATTTACCTACTATGTCATTGCAATTAAGTGTATTAGATCAAACACCCATCCGTCGCGGCAGCAACGCGGTTGAATCCCTGCAGGAGTCCGTACAGCTGGCCCGTCTGGCAGACCGCCTGGGATATACCCGCTACTGGCTGTCGGAACACCACAATTCCGCTACGCTGGCGATGGCCGCACCAGAAATATTGATCGCCCGCCTGGCGAGCGAAACCAGTTATATCCGCTTTGGTTCCGGAGGCATTATGCTGCCCAACCACAGCGCCATGAAGGTAGCCGAGAACTTCCGTCTCCTCGAAGCCCTCTATCCCAATCGCATTGATCTGGGCTTAGGTCGGGCACCCGGTGGCGACCGTGTTTCGGCACGCCTGCTCAACCCTTCCAACTCATTTGATCCGCAGGAATACATTAGACAGATCAGGGACCTCCAGGACTTCCTGACCGAAACACCCGGCGAAGGCAATGCAGAAGGCATGGTGAAAGCAATACCCACGATCGATACGGTACCGGAACTGTGGATGCTTACCTCCAGTGGAGAGAGCGGTTACCTCGCAGCACATGCGGGCATGGCCCTGTCATATGCACAATTCATCAACCCTGTTGGAGGAGCTTCAGCTGTAGCCAATTACAGGAAACGCTTTCAGCCTTCAGACGCGTTGGCTACTCCCAAAGCCAATGTGGGCATCTTTGCCTTTTGCTCCGATAGCGAACGGAAAGTGCAGGAAGTGCAGGCCGTGATGGATTACCGCCTGCTGAGTTTTGAAAAAGGCAAGTTCAATGACATACCTACCTATGAGATCGCGAAAGCCTACAACTATACACCTGCAGAATGGCAACGTGTACTGTTTAATCGGTCCCGCATGATCATCGGCACACCTGATGTGGCGAAAGAAAAAGTAACCGCGCTGGCTGCTGAGTTCGATGTGGAAGAAGTGGTGATCGCTACGTTTGCAGAAGAGGCCGAAGACAGATTTCGTAGCTATGAATTATTCTCGGAGATATTCGAGCTGGCTGAAAGACAAACCCGGCAATTTGCCTGAGTATAACATATATAAAAACAGGAAACGGGAATATAATATTCCCGTTTCCTGTTTTTAATTTTATCCTGCCTTCCTTGGAGTGGTGTTTGCATTACCACCCTTTTTACCGGAAGTAAAACTTTTGTTGGGGATCAACGAAGAACCTTTCGACTGACCGGATGATGATGTACTTTTGACCACCATGCCGGAAAGAGGTTGCGCCTTATTAGGCGATTTGCCCTTTTTGGATTTTGACTTACTCATACTATAAAAACTTGTTGTTATTGTAAACTAATAAATTATACAACAACAACGTGTATTTGGTTCAGATATTTTTTGACACCTATGGTATGATTCGAAAATATTTAACACCTGCAAAACATGCATACAGAAGCCCTGCAACCCAACGGAGAACTGCTGGTACAACTGGTAACCATGAAAATGCCTTTTGGTAAATACAAAGACACAATTCTATGCGATCTGCCCGTTTCCTACCTCGAATGGTTCCAGCGCAAAGGCTTCCCTAAAGGCAAGCTGGGCATGCTGCTGCAAACGATGTATGAGATCAGGTTAAACGGCCTTGTATACCTGCTGGAACCCTTGAAGAAAAGATAATAGTTATCATCCTCCGCTTACTTTCACCCTGAGCTCCTGTCACCCTGAGCTTGTCGAAGGGTTCAGTTAAATGTCGACACTATGACGCCACATCCTTATTGTAAGAAATACTTTCAATAAACTGCTTCACCTCCTCCTTACTGCGGTTCATCTTCTTGGCCAACCTTTCCAGTAAAGCATCCTCCTGACCGGGCTCATAAATAAGGTCTTCATCGGTAAGACCAATGTTTCTCTCCTTGATTTTTTCCTTTACTTCCTCCCAGGAAGCATGTAAGGTAAGTTTCGTTGTTTCCATACAGTGTTTGTATGCAATCCGCAGGCCACGTAAAAGGTTGTTTTTCAGCCAAAAAGCAAGCGAAAGAGTAAATACGAACAATCGCCCTGTATTCAATTCGTGTAATTCGCCATAATTCGTGTTTCTATGTGCATAACCCATCCTTGTCCCATCAGAAAGTTTTTATCAAATTGCGCCGGATATGGAGAATCAAAAGCCGGCACAGAAGACGATCATTATCACCGAACAATATAAGAAGCCACTCGAAATATCCGGGTTGCTCCTCAACTTGGATCCCCGCAAACACGTGGGTTTTTATGTGGAAGCCGTTGCGCTCAAAGATCCCAAACAACCACAAAGCATTACCAAACAACCCTTATTGGATAAAGTAGCGGTAAAAGGCCTCCGGCCTACCCCCTATGTGCTGCAAGGCATTCTGAAACAGCTTACCGGCATTTCGGCAAAGCAGGAACAGGAAAAATGGCAACAGCGCTATCAGGAAGATGCCATCGCCGGTGTTGATCAGGATACTTGGGTGCGGCACAAAATGTTTCGCTATTTCTATCAGGCCCTCCAGGATGTAAAACCCTTTTCCTCCCTGTTGAAATGGTATTACGAAGCCCCCGATGAAATGCTGAGCACAACCAAAGTGGTGAGGCCGGGAAGCGTCAGCAATTACAGTCCTGTTATTTCTCTCCAATTGATACGCACACCAGCCGAAGTAATGCGCATGTTGGTACTGGTCAGGATCAATGACCATTTATACCCCCTTACCGATTTCAAACGCCACGGCTTCCTGTTGCGCGATAAGAATGAATTCTTCCTGCTGCGACCCGAAGATGCTGCACTGGTAGAACGTTATCCCGAAGGGTATTTGGATATACCTGCTACGGAAGAAGAAAGCTTTATACAAAAGCAATTACCGGTATTGGAACAGCAATACCCGGTAGACCGCACCATGCTGCAAAAGCTGGAAACAATTGCCGTTGCCCCGCAATGCCGCATACACCTCAGTGAGCTGAACCGCAGCTTCCTCATGATCCGTGCACGCTGGCAGTATGGCGATTTTGAATTGGACAATGCCACTAACCCCACTGAGGAGATCAATACACCCGAAGGGCGCTACAGCATTGTAAAAGATTTCAACACAGAAAAAGAAACCCTCGATTTCATACAGTCGCAGCACAAGAAGTTCAGCCAGCAGAACAACGGCTATTTCTACCTGCCCTTTGCAGATGCAGAAAAAAGCCAGTGGTTTGTGAAGTTCTACCGCAAGCTCAACGATCGCAACATACCGGTGTATGGCATGGAGTCCATGGAGCACTTCCGCTACAATGCCAATCCCCCGGTAATTGAGTTTATACAAAAAGGAAAAAGTATCGACTGGTTCGATCTTACAGTACATATTTCCTATGGAGATCAGACAATTTCACTGCTGGAATTGCAGAAAGCCCTACAGAACAAGCAACCCTTTGTACTGCTGAAAGATGGTACACTGGGTGAGATACCCGAAGAATGGCAGGCACAGTTTGGATTACTGTTACAGATGGGAGAGATCGAGAAAGACAGATTGCGTTTATCCAAACTGCACTGGACACTTACAGATGACCTGGCAAAGAACGGTCAGCTGACAGTGCAGGGCAATGTAGAGACGAGCCGTCAGAAATGGGAGCGTTTGCAGCAAACAACCAACGCTTTTGCTGTCCCTGCAGCTATCAGGGCTACTTTGCGCGATTACCAGCAGGCAGGCTTTAACTGGTTTTGCATGCTCGATGAAATGCAGTGGGGCGGCTGTCTTGCCGATGATATGGGGCTTGGTAAAACCCTGCAAACGATCTCGTTCTTACAATACGTGCATGAAAAATACCCGGACGAAACACATTTAGTGATCTGCCCTACTTCGCTCATGTACAACTGGGAGAATGAGTTGAAGAAGTTTGCGCCGGAGTTGAAATACTTTATTTACCACGGCAGCGAAAGAAAATCGGCAGACTGGAAAAATTACGACATCATCATCAGCAGCTATGGCAGTGTGCGGAACGATATAGAGGCGATCAGGGAGTTTACCTTTGGCTACATTGTCCTCGATGAAAGCCAGGTGATCAAGAACCCTTCTTCACAAGTTGCTGCTGCCATGATGCAGCTGCAAAGCCGCAACCGGCTTATCCTCAGCGGTACGCCTATCCAGAACAACACATTCGATCTGTTTGCACAAATGCAATTTGCAAATCCCGGCCTGTTGGGCAGCCATAACTTCTTTAAAACAAACTTTGCAGTGCCGGTTGATAAATACGGCGACGCAGAAAAGACCCGGCAACTACGAAAATTGATCTATCCCTTCCTGTTACGCAGGACCAAAGAACAGGTAGCCAAAGACCTGCCAGCCAAAACAGAGATCACCCTCTGGTGCGAAATGGGCGAGGAGCAGCGCCGCGTATATGATGAGATCAAGAACTACTACCGTGAGAACCTGTTGGAACGCATTCAGCAGGAAGGTATGGGCAGCAATACGATATTAGTGTTGGAAGGCCTGACCCGGTTGCGCCAGGTATGCAACGCTCCTAAGTTGCTCAACGGTGGTAATAACAATTATACTGATGAGTCTGTGAAGCTGGAAGAACTATTGCGTGAGATCGAGAACAATACGGGGCGCCACAAAGCATTGGTATTTTCTCAGTTCACAGGTATGTTGCAGTTGATCGCCAATGCCATGAAAGAGCGCGGTATTCCTTTTCTTTACCTCGATGGCAGTACCAAAGCTATCGACAGACAGGGGCTGGTAGAACAATTCCAGACAGATGAAAGCTTGCCGGTATTCCTCATTAGCCTCAAAGCGGGTGGGGTGGGCTTAACCCTCACCGCCGCCGATTATGTATACCTCGTCGATCCCTGGTGGAATCCTGCAGCAGAACAGCAGGCCATCGACCGGACACACCGCATCGGCCAGCAAAACAAGGTGTTTGCATACAAAATGATCTGTAAAGATTCAGTGGAAGAAAAAATACTGGCATTACAACAACGCAAAAAAGCACTCGCAGAAGAACTGATCACAGAAGATACTGGCTTTGTAAAGAACATGACCGCCGAAGACGTAGACTTCCTGTTTAGCTAATAACATCCTACAATAGCAAAAGGGTGGGTCGCCTTTCAAAGGCGGCTCACCCTTTTGCTATTATGAGTAATCGTTTCGTTACCTGAGTCTCACGTCTCACGGCTAACGTTTCACGTCTATTTCAACGTCACATCCGCCACAACCGGAAAGTGATCCGAAGGATATTTACCAAAGTAGCTATCGGTAAGGATACCCCATCTTTTTACGGTAAATTGTTTGGTCATAAAAATGTGATCGATGATAGCAGTACTGTTAGATACCCTGAAACTGTTGAAAGAGCCATTATTGGCATAAGGTAATTTCGCCAGATTGTATGTGTCGAAAAGAATATTTGAGCTGGCAATGAGCTTATACCACTCGCTGTTGTGGTCACCATTGAAGTCGCCTGTCAGGAGAGCGGGATTAGCACCGGCAATCGTTTTGATCTTTTCGAGGATGAGCTTGCTGCTTTCCTGGCGCGCTTTCACCCCCTGGTGATCATAATGCACGTTGAAAACATAAAACTTCTTTTTGCTCTTCACATCTTGCAGCTGCACCCAGGAGCAGATCCTGTTGAGTCGTGCATCCCAACCAGGTCCGGGCTTCTCTGGCGTTTCTGAGAGCCAGAAATCTCCTTTGCCCAGCAGCTTGTATTTGTCTTTCTTGTAAAAAATGGCAGAGTGCTCACCCTTAGCCTGCCCGTCATCACGACCCAAACCATACCAGGCATATTCAGGCAGGTTGGCACTGAGACTATCGATCTGGTGCCTCAACCCCTCCTGCGTACCAAAAATGTCGAAGTCATGAAAGTGGACCAGCGCTTTTATAACCGGATAGCGGTTTACCCAAAGGTTGCCACTATCACCCTTGTTGTCATAACGAACATTGTAAGTAGCGATACGGATATCCTGCGCATGCGATGCTATGGCAAATAATACCACCAGGCAGATAATTGAACAGATGCGTTTCATGAGCGTCTAAGCTTGAGAAATTAGTTAATCAGTTGATAGTTAATAGAACAATGCAAACATAACGCAACCTGTGGAACTTAATAGGCAGAACCCGGTGATCCGGTATCGGTCAGCGGATTAAATCATTGTTAACCACATCGGTTCACAAAGGCGAAAAATACTTGCCAAAATAGACCAATCGGTCTATTTTTGTCTCTATGGCTACCAAAGCAGAGAAAACACGTGAATACATTATTGAAAAAGCGGCGCCGCTTTTCAATAAGCGAGGCTATGCCGGCACCTCCATGAACGACATCATGGAAGCGACGGGCCTGGCAAAAGGCGGCCTGTACGGCAACTTCAAAAGCAAAGACGAGATCGCTGCCGCCGCCTTCGAATATTCCTACCAGCGCCTGAAAGAAGACATCGGCGCCCGGGTAGGGCCTAAGAAAACAGCCATCGAAAAGCTGTACGCCATTTTACAGTATTACCGGAATTACACAGTAAATCCACCCATTGAAGGCGGCTGTCCGCTCATGAATACAGGTTTGGATGCCGACGACAGCTATCCTTTCCTGAAAAAGAAAGCCCGGGAGGCCCTGCTCGAAATGCTCCATTCTTTGCAGAGAATATTGAAAAAAGGAGTCGATAATGGCGAAATAAAACCCGAAATCGACATAAAAAAGGAAGCAGAGATCATTTACGCACAGATTGAGGGCGGGATCATGATGGCAAAAGTGTCTGATGACGTGTCGATGCTGAACCGTATGCTGGACAACCTGAAAGAATACATGAAAGACCGCTATATCCTGGAATAAGAATTTTTTTTGCCCATAAAAAGACCAATCGGTCTAAAATGTTAACTATCAAATACAAGTATCAACCATGGAGTTACAAAGCACTTACCGGGTACGCTTCAATGACTGCGACCCGCTTGGCCACCTCAACAATGCACGGTACATCGACTACATGCTCAATGCCCGGGAAGACCATTTAGGCCAGTTTTACCAGGTTAGCCTCCCACAATTTCACCGGCAGGGACTTGCATGGGTGGTAAAGACCCATGAGATCCAATACCTCCGGCCTGCTTACTACAATGAACAGGTAACGATCGTTTCACGACTTATCGAATTGACCGAAGCCTACCTGCTGGTAGAAATGCTGATGTATGACGAAAAAAAGCAATCCCTAAAGGCGGTAATGTGGACCAACTTCACCTGCATCGACCCACAGGCAGGAAAACGGAAGAACCATACACCCGGGTTTATGGAGTTGGCACGCATCATGGACCTGCACACGGTTGACCTTACAGCTGGTCTGTCAGAAAGAATAAAACAATTGCAGGCAGAGTTGAAGGATGGCGCTGCGGCAGCCTGATCTATATATTGAAGTTTACCTGGATGCGGCAGCCCTGGCCGGGCGCCGAATGGATATCGACCTGTCCGTTGAATATTTCAGCCCGGTTGATAATATTGGTGATGCCGATGCCCATGCGCTTTTGGTGAACGTCGAAGCCCTTACCGTCATCTTCCACGCTAAGACTTAACGCACTGTCCTGTTGATGTATCGTAATAGTGATGTTTGTTGCTTCCGCGTGTGTGAGGATATTGTTGAGCTGTTCCTGTATGATGCGGAACAAGGCCATCTTCAATTTATCATCCAGTTTGTTTTCATCAGGTAAGTAGAAGTTGACCCAGATATTGAAACGGCCACCGATGCGAACACTTTCCAGCAGGTTCTCGATGGAAAGCTGCAGCCCTATTTCGCGCTCATATACCTGAATAAGCGACTTCGACAACTCCCTGAGCTCTGCAATGGCGGTACTGATCATGTCTTCGGCCCGCCGGATCATATGATGTTCAGCCGCTGCATTCTCTCTCCCATATTCCAGGCACACTTTAGCAGTGCTGAGTATCTGCTTTACATTGTCGTGCAGCTCCCGCCCGATATGAGCCCTTTCCCTTTCCTGCGCTTCGATAGCCGCCTGCATGATCTCCTTCTGCCTGTTGATCTTTTCTTCCATCAATTGGTGGCGCAGCATTTCCGACTCTTCGATCAGCCGCTCCGTATTCTTTCGTTCACTTACGTCCCGGAAATTACACACGATCCCATTCACACCTTCAGTTGCGAGCATATTGGTTACGATCCCTTCCACCCAGATCATCCGGTTGTCCTTGGCATAAGCCCGGGATTGAACAGGAATAGATACACCCGGACTATTCAACACTTCGAAGAACTTCTCCGTCAGCTCCGGTAAATCATCAGGATAAATATAATTGAAAGCGCT
The DNA here is from genome assembly GCA_017744515.1 of Niastella sp. Lineage (GTDB taxonomy): Bacteria > Bacteroidota > Bacteroidia > Chitinophagales > Chitinophagaceae > Paraflavitalea. The sequence goes on along the minus strand of JAGIBF010000003.1, from coordinate 22,168 downwards.
GGCGCCGGTAAGTTCGGTCAGTGCAGTGCCAAAGTGTTTTTCTATCGAAGGGCTGCCATATACAATATTGCCGGTATTGTCGATCACGATAATAATATCAGTGCTGTTCTCGATCAGCGAGCGAAACCACGTCTCACTCTCCTGCCATTTGGAGTCCATTGTCACAGAGTTGGGAGCAATTTGCATAGAATAGGCATTTGATGTACTACTGCCAGAGCCGTGGGTAGAAGCCTATAAAATTAAAGAAATATAGAATCAACTGCTAATGCCCTTTTAGGGGTATACATGTAGTTGAAAACGAGCCACTACGCCCGCTTGCTCCTTTGTACGAGGTAAAGACCGGCAATTACCAGCACCATTCCCACGATAGCATACAACCCGATAGGTTCATTCACCATCACATTGGCAATAATATAACCAAAGATGGGGCAGAGGAACAACCAGAAAGAAGCCTTCACCGCATTATCCCGCAACAGGTACAACCAAAGCTGAACAGCACCAATAGATACAGGGATCGCCAGCCACAATACACCACCAAGGAAATGAATGTCCCACACATTTTTAGCAGGCTCATAAGTGGCGATCGCTACCGGAAGAAGGAATATACCACCCAGTAATGTTTGCCACCCATTGATCGTTAAAATGTGAAGATCACTCCACTGCTGGCGTGAAAAGTACAAGGTTCCTGCCGAGTATACGAGCATACTGCTCATCAGCAGGCTGATGCCAAAAGGAGTAGCCATACTATTATGCATCAGCGGCCAGGCTGCCAGCACAACACCGGCGCTACACAATAGTAAGCTGCCAATGATAATAGGCTTCAGGCGCTGGCGAAACAGCAGGGTAGATAGGAGGCTGATGATTACCGGGTTGGTGGCGATGGCCAGTGCCCCCAAACCTGCAGAAACCTCCCGCATGGCTACGATATAAACCCCGAGGTAGATAGAGACATTCAATAACCCATAAATAGCGATCTGCTTCCATTCCTTACCCTGCGGCAGGCGCTTACGCATAATGCCGTGCGTAATCAATAACATGATGCCCCCTGCAAGGAAGAAACGCGCAATACAAATAACGAATGGCTGTGCAGAAAGTAGCCCTATTTTGGTAGCTGTAGAAGCAGATGGCCACAATACCGCGAAACCCAGACCGGCAAAAAAAAGCAGAACAGCTTTTGACTGATCAACCTTCAATGACACTTCTTGTTCTGTCACACAAATATGTTTTGATCCCTGATGCAACAGGAGGTTAAGAACCCAATAAGAGCGGCCGCAAAAATAACACTGTAATGGCCAAACATCAAATCATTAACTATATGATGAGCGGACAGACGTGTAATGTGGTTTGCATGTGATGACGCTTCACCTTATATGAGGGATGATATACTTTTGCGCCGCTTGCTTCGTTCATTCGCTGCTATTATAAAACACCTGTGTTAATATTTTCTAAATAGTATATGCAACGTAGGGGTAAAAGATGCTCTCGTTGTCAATACTCCAAACAAAAATCTCGTATGTTACGTTCCACCATTCGCTTTTTATCCTTACTCCTCATCCTGCTAACTTTTCATGTAGCCATGCAAGCACAGGGAGGAAAACCACTGACCATCAGCGGCTATGTACGCGATGCAGCCAGTGGTGAAGTGTTGATCAATGCCACCATTACGGTGAGCCCTGTAGGCGCTACCGTTCAAAGCAATTCCTATGGTTATTTTTCCGTTACGCTTCCCGCAGGAAAATATACGGTCAATGTAAGCTATACCGGATATAGTATTTATAAAACGGAGATTGATCTCGCTGCCAGTAAAACACTGGAAGTGACCATGCAAACAGCTGCTGCCGAAATGGATCAGGTAGTGGTAACTGGTGAAAAAAGATTGCGCAGGACCAACACCGTGGCACTGGGCATACAACAGTTGAGCATGGGACAGATCAAAAAGATTCCTGCCTTTATGGGCGAGCCAGATGTAGTGAAAGCATTGTTGACGTTACCGGGCATTACCTCCGTAGGTGAAGGCGCATCCGGATTCAATGTACGCGGCGGTAATGTCGACGAAAACCTCATTATTATGGACGAGGCCCCCGTTTACAACTCCTCACACCTGTTGGGCTTTTTCTCCGTATTTAATCCGGATGCGGTAAAGAACGTAACCCTGTACAAAAGTGCCTTCCCGGCGGAGTATGGCGGCCGCACCTCTTCTGTGCTGGACATTCGTATGAAAGAAGGCAACAACCAAAAACTTTCCGTGAATGGCGGTATCAGCACCATCTTCAGCCGCCTTTCTATCGAAGGCCCTATTCAAAAAGATAAATCTTCCTTTATTATAGCTGGTCGTCGCTCCTACATCGACGTATTGTCCAAACCCTTCCTGAAATCAGAAGACCGCGACAATAAATTGTACTTCTACGATCTTACTGCCAAGGGAAACCTGGAGATCAACGACAAGAATACCATTTACCTCAGCGGTTATTTCGGCCGTGATGTGTTTGGTTTTGGTAGTGAAGCAGGTTTCGAATGGGGCAATACCACCGGTACCTTCCGCTGGAACCACCTCTTTACGCCAAAACTGTTCCTGAATACCAGCGTATTTTATTCAAAGTATGATTACAAATTGTTCTTCAGCTCCTCTGCGAACGATGATGTAAGTGAAAAGTATGATTGGAATTCAAACATCCAGACCTACGGAGTAAAACCAACACTTACCTGGTTCATCAACAATAAGCACCAGTTGAAAACAGGTGTAAATGTAATGTACTACAACTTTTACCCCGGTAAAGGTGAAGCAGAAAGCGAAGGCGTGAAGAATGAGATCCTGCTCAAGAAAAGATATGGCTCCGAAATGGCTGCCCATATCGAAGATACCTGGAAGCTCACCCGCAAATTTCAGATACAAGGTGGCGTAAGGCTCAACCGCTATTCTTATCTTGGCAATACCACCGTGTATTACTTCCGCGATACCACTGCCAATGTGCGTAAGCCCCTCGACCGAGAAGAAGTCGTGACCAGCAAAAAACCAGTTGAGTCCTGGAATTTCATCGAACCCCGCCTCTCTGTACGGTATGAGCTAAAGAAGAATACGTTCATCAAAGCTGGTTATGCCCGCAGCTCACAATACCTGCACCTGCTGTCGAATACAGCCTCTCCCACACCGGTTGACCTGTATTTCCCCAGCACCAACAACATCAAGCCATCTGTAACCGACCAGGTATCAGCAGGGGTCGTTACCATTCCTGATGGTCTGCCGGTAGAATTTTCCGCAGAAGTGTTCTATAAAAAAATGGACGATGTGCTGGATTATATAGACAATGCCAACCTCGAGTTGAACCAGCTGGTAGAAGCCGATCTGATGACTGGTAAAGGTAGATCATGGGGACTGGAACTGGAAGTGAAGAAAGAGACCGGCAAATGGCAGGGATGGGTAAACTATACCCTGTCAAGGTCTGAAAGGAAAACACCCGGCATCAGCAAGGGCGAGTGGTACCTCAGCCGTTACGATCGTACCCATGTGGTAAATGCAGCCCTCACTTATTCACACAATAAGAAGTGGGACTTTTCTGCCACTTTCAACCTTGGCTCTGGTACACCGGCAACTTTCCCGGATGTGCGCCTCGATATTCAAGGCATTCCAATCCCTTACAACAGTACTGAAAAGAGAAATAACTACAGGCTGCCTGCTTACCACCGCTTGGACGTGTCAGCTACCATGAAGGGGCGTCAGGACAGGAAATTCAAACAGGAATGGGTGTTTGGTATCTATAACGTGTACGCCCGTCAAAATGCTTACACCATTTACTTCCAGCAAAACAAGGATGAACCACAAAAGAAAGAAGCAGTGCGCTTATCGATCCTTGGTTCCATCATCCCCTCCATTACCTGGAACTTTAAATTCTAAAAGAACTATCATGAAAAATATCAGATTATATATAGTTGCCCTCATAGCCTTGTACACTCTTTCGTCCTGTGAAAAAGTTGTAGACATCAAACTGCCCGATGGAGCAAAGTTGCCCTACGTGGATGCCTGGATCACCGACAAACCAGGCAGGCAAACGATCAAATTCCTGCGCGCTGTCAATTACCTGGAGAACAAAGAGCCGGAATCCATCAGCGGCGCACAGATCGTTGTTACCGATGTTACAGATAACAAAACATACAACTTCACCTGGCAAAACGGCGCCTACCAATACGATGCGGGAGCTGCGGCTATTGGTATCATTGGCCATACTTATAAGCTCACCATCAATTGGGACGGCCAGCAGTTTGAAGCCACCGATACGTTGAAGCGCGTTACAAAGATCGATTCCATCTCTGTAGAATACCGCGGCGAGGATGACATCGAAGGAGACGAAAAAGTGGGGTACTATGCAGAAATGCACGCAAGAGACCTGCCTGGAGGTACCGATTATTCCTGGATACGCACCTATAAAAACGGCTTACTCAACTATCATGTAACCGAAATGGTAGCGATCGATGCTTCTTTTTATGAAAATGCTTCTGATGGGTACATTTTTATAGAACCATTCCGCGAAGGCATCACTTCCGAAGAACATCCCTACCAAAAAGGAGATGTCGTAAAAGTAATGATCCGTTCGATGAGCAAACCCACATACGACTTCCTCGATCAACTTATAGACCAGTTGTACAGCGGTGGCCTGTTCGCCGAAGTATTACAGAACGTACCCTCCAACATCTTTAACAAACAAGCCGGCAGCCAAACGAAGATATATGGCTGGTTTGGAACAGTAGCCGAAACCGAATTGTCGAAAACAATTCAATAACAATATTAAGTTGTCACCCTGAGCCTGTCGAAGGGTTGACCATCAGGAGGTGACACCTTTTGCTTGCATAGAACAGAAAAGGCGTCACCTCTGCAAGACTCTAAAGATTCATTTAAGTATAGCCAAAAAAACAAAAACATGAAAAAGAGAAGTTTCCTTGTGCTGAGCGCCTTGTCGCTGTTGTTGTTCGCCACTTCTTGCAGAAAGAAAATAAACGGAGAAGGGCCATCAGTTAATCAGTCAAGAACTGTTGCAAACTTTACAAAAGTATCGCTGAATATTCCAGCCATTCTGTACGTAACCCAGGAGCCGGGCTTCAAGCTTACCATAGATGCGCAGCAGAACATTCTTGATATGATACAGACCAATGTGTCGGGCGATGAGCTACGCATCAGGTTCGACAATGACAAACGGTTAGGAAATCATGACAAGATCATCATAAGGGTGAGTGCGCCACTATTCAATAGCCTGGGCATAAGCGGCTCAGGCGACATCAGCAGTTCCAGTGCTTTGCAATCCTCCTCGCTTTGGTTGGGCTTGAGTGGCTCCGGGTCTATCACGCTCGCAGAAGTGAACGTAACAGATAAGATAGATGCTTATATATCAGGATCAGGTAACATACAGGTAAATACGGGCACAGCCAATAATGGTGGCCTGAATATAAGCGGCAGTGGTGGCATTGAAATGCTGGGAGTCACTTTCAGGAACATAGAAACCCATATCAGCGGTTCAGGTAATATCAAAGCCACTGTCACCAATCAGCTGGAAGCACATATCTCCGGTAGTGGCTCCGTATATTATAAAGGAACCCCTGCAGTGAACACGCATATTTCCGGCTCCGGTTCCGTGAGGAAGGTGCAGTAGAATAAACACTGTCACGCTGAGCCTGTCGAAGAGTTGCCGAAGGGTGGGTCGCCCTCCAAGGGCGGCTCACCCTTCGGCACAGTGTTCAAAACAAAATGCTAAAGCCACACTAAGGTGCAACGGGTCCTTTTCAGGAACTGTCAATAGTACAAACCTTAGTGTATGAGAGTAATGATGTATTTGATTCCTATTGTGTTACTGGCATTTACTTCCTGTAAGAAAGATAAAGAAGGAGCACTGCGTTATTTTGAAGTGGGTATGAAACATACACCATCCGATTGGAGAGACAGTTCTTTTGTTGTAGCTACTTCCAATCCGGCATTGATAAACCAGATTGAACAACAACTATTATTGTCTGTTGATAAAAGAAGTCATTTGAACGGAGCGATAGTTGCAGGAGATGGCGGATACAATAAAAATGGTTCCCATTCCTTTTCCTGGCACTTCGATGAAAAAGATTGGTTCTTTGCCAGCCTGAGTGTGGAAATATATGATGGCAGAGCATATACCGATCTCGACCTAAACAAGAGCTATTGGCAAAATACGATGAAGAGGTTTGCCCCTTGGGGCTCCTATGTGAAACGTGAGATTCGATGAAAAACTATTCTTAAGTGTTGGGCACCCCTGGTCAAAAGGTTATTCTGTGTTGGCCATGAGGGTGCCCAACACATAAGAAAAATATTCCCACTGTAGTCGACATAACCGGTACCGGTATCGTACTTTTGAACCGGAGATAGTACCCGCGCACACCTAAATACCTTGTTATGTCATCGTCCTTCAAAAGGATAACCGTTAAACTCTTGAAACTGAGTGGCCTTTCCTTTGGCATTGCCCTGTTGCTGATGTTCCTGTTACCCTACATTTTCCCGGGATTCGTTTCTGCCAGGATCAAGCAATGGGCAAGGAGTAGCATCAACGCCGAGCTTGATTTCTCCAGGGCCCGCCTCTCTTTCTTCCGCCACTTTCCCGCTCTCACACTCACTTTATACGATCTGTCCGTCAAAGGTTCTGCCCCGTTTGAAAAAGCAACGCTGGTAGAATCAGAAGAAGTTTCATTGGGAGTAGACCTGTTGAGCCTGTTCACCAGCCAGACCAGCATCGACAAAATATTCCTCACCAATGCCAATATCAATATTCAGGTAGACAAAGAAGGCCATGCCAACTACAACATTTATCAATCCAAACCCAGTAATACAGCCCAAACGGTTGACACATCCAGTGTTGCTTTGAAGATCGAGAAGATATTGATCGAGAAAAGCCGGCTGGTCTACAACGACCAGTCCATTCCAATGGTACTCAACATGAAAGGACTTTTCTATGAAGGCACCGGCGATCTGAGCAAAGCGATCTTTGATTTGCATACACACATGCAGGTAGACTCGCTGGATTTCTATTACGACAATCAGCCCTACGTACTTTCCAAAAAGATCGACGCTAAACTCATTACCAAGATCAATACCAATTCACTGGCCCTCTTCTTTGAGCAGAACGATCTTACTATCAATAAGCTGCCGCTGCGTTTCAATGGCAAGTTTGAATTTCTTAGCAATGGCTACGACATGGACTTTACGCTCAAATCCAAAGAAAGCGACCTGCACGATATCCTTACAGGCCTGCCCCCTGAGATCAATCGATGGCTTGACAAAACAGACGTAAAAGGCTTTGGAGATATAGATGCTACCTTGAAAGGGAAGTACATTGCCGACAGCAGCGTAATGCCCGACCTTGCCCTGAATGTGAAGATCAGGAATGGTTACGTAGCCCATGCCGCAGCACCATCACCGGTCACCAACCTGTTCCTAAACCTGCAATCAAAACTGCCGCAGTTGAATCCCGATAGTCTGCAACTAACAGTTGATTCCATTTTCTTCAACATCGATAAAGACTACTTCAGCTCGGTCATTCGCCTGAAAGGATTAAGCGCTCCCGATGTATACGCCAAAATAAATAGTGAAATGGACCTGGAGAAATGGGACAAGGCCTTCGGCCTTCAGGCATTTGACCTGAAAGGAAAATATACTGTTCATTTATTGGCCGAAGGAAAATATGCTACATCAGTGGTGCCTAAAGGTGTAAGAGGCTCCGACACGGTAATTAGCAGCATTCCCAAATTCTCCATTCGATCCTCCCTTGCCAACGGTTATTTTAAATACAATACTTTACCACAGTCGGTAGACAACATCAGCTTCGACCTCAATGCCTCCTGCCCCGATCATAATTATAAAAACACCAGCCTGTCGTTGGAGCACATCAATGCTTCCGTATTGAACAATTTCATTAAAGGATTCTTAAAGATTGAGAACAGCAAAGACTTTCCCGTCAACGCACAATTACAAAGCGTTTTCAACCTGGCAGACATTAAAAACTTTTACCCACTGGACAGTATGAACCTTGCCGGTAACCTGAACATCGACGTACAAACCAGCGGTAAGTACAACCCTGCTAAGAAGCTCTTCCCGGTTACGCAGGCTACCTTCAGTGTAAAAGACGGCAGCATTCAAACAAAGTATTATCCCGCTCCGCTGGAACATATACAAGTGAGCGCGGTGGTCACCAGCCGCCAGGGCTCCATGAAAGACCTCGCTGTACAGATCACACCGGTGTCGTTCCAGTTTGAAGGACAACCATTCTTTGTTAAGGCCGACCTGCAAAACTTCGACAACCTTAAATACAATATTGCTTCCAAAGGGACGCTGGACGTTGGTAAAATATACCGGGTGTTTGCCCGCCAGGGTTACGACCTGAAAGGCTTTATTGAAACCAATCTGGCCCTGCGTGGCTTGCAAAGCGACGCCACCACGGGCCACTATGACCGGTTGTTCAATTCCGGCACCATGAAGTTGCGCGATGTGACGCTGAGTGCCGATCTGTTCCCTGCTCCCTTTTTGATCCGCTCAGGCGTGTTCAGGTTCCAGCAGGATAAAATGTGGTTCGATGCCTTTAAAGTAAACTACGGTAAGAGTCAGGTAACGCTTAATGGCTACCTCTCCAATGTGATCAATTACATGATGGAGCGCGGTACACCACTGAAAGGACAGTTTGATATGAATACCAACTACCTGCTGGTAGATGAGTTTATGGCATTTGCTGATAATAAAGAAGTTGCCCCTGCAGGTAAGGACGCTACTGCGCCGGCAACTACAGGCGTGGTAATAGTGCCCACCGACCTCGCCATCACTTTCAAGGCCGATGCCCGTAAAGTACACTACAATGGTATTGACCTGAAAGACTTTAAAGGACAGGTAGCGATCGACAGTGGCGCTATCAAACTACAAGAAACCGGTTTCCAGCTGGTCGACGCACCGGTGGTCATGAATGGAAGTTACAAAAGCCTCACGCCCCGCAAAGCAGTATTCGACTATCATATCGAGGCAAAAGAATTTGATGTGAAGAAAGCATACAACCAGGTACAATTATTTCATGACCTGGTACCGGCTGCTGCCAAAGCAGAAGGCATTATCTCTCTCAATTACCAGCTTGCCGGTAGGCTGGATGAGAACATGAGCCCTGTGTATGCATCCTTAAAAGGCGGCGGCACACTCTCTGTTAAGAAGGTAAAAATGAAAGGCTGGAAACTGATGAGCTTGGTAAGCAAAGAGACAAACAAAGAGATCGACAACCCTGATCTGGCTAAAGTAGACATCAAATCTTCCATCAACAACAACCTGATTACAATAGAGCGCATGCGGATGCGCGTACCACCTTTCAGACTGCGTTTTGAAGGACAAACCAGCTTTGATGGAAAGCTGAACCTGAAGCTGAGAATCGGTCTTCCTCCTTTAGGTATCCTTGGTATTCCTGTGAACGTAACCGGTACACAGGACAAACCCGTAGTGCGTTTACGCCGCGGAAAGAATGGAGAACTGGAACAAACCGAAGACAAAGAAGAAGCCGAAGGCGATGCGTTATAATATGACAATCCCACTTGTTGTCATTTCGAACGAAGCCATTAGGGATTTAAAAAAGTACGAAGTAACGGCGTAGTGAGAGATCTGCTATCGAAGCAAAGGAAAGTCTAAGCAAACGCATTCACGACTCAAACTTAATACTAAACTCTGTTACACCTGCCTCAACAGTTCTGAGTGAAAAGTCATAACCATGATTCAGTAATATCTCCCTTGTAAGCGTAAGCCCAATCCCTTGCCCATCCCTTTTAGTACTAAAGAAAGGAGAGAATAGTTGATCAGCAATATTGGGCGCAATACCTTTCCCGTTATCGCGAATGACGAGCTCCCGGGGAAGTGTGCGGGTAATGAAAGTTATAGTCCCTTGTTCCAGGATAGCTTCCATGGCATTCTTGATGATATTGATGAGCGCTTGTTCCAGTTGTAGTGTATCTGCAAAAATGTCGATAGGAGTTGGCGACAGGTCAAATTGAAAATCTATCTTCTTTTCTCCGGCCTTCAATTCCATCAGCTTGCTGGCATTGTGCAACAGCTGATGAAGGTCGGTAGATTTCTTCTGAGGTTCTGGCAACCGTACGATGTCTGCAAAGTTGCGCATGAACAAGTTCAGGTTCTGATTGCGGTCGATGGCTACCTGCAAAGCATTGCTGATAGTAGCACTATTCTCATGAGCCTGCAGCGTGGATTGTAAAATGGAGTTTACCGGCCCTACTGTATTATTCACTTCATGCGCCATCATACGGATCACTTTGCCATACGCCTTCTTTTCTGCGGCAAGTATTTCCACGGTCAATTCTTCCAGCATGATGAAATACCGCGCAAAGCCCCGGTCTATAAAGTGCGACTTCTGCAATTTATAAGTCTCGATACCATTTACAGTAAGCGTCTTGCTTTCTCCGGACGATAATCTGCTGATCTCTTGCAACACAGGGTGGAAGATGGCGTGTACCGGCTTGCCCAGCAGATCCTTTTCTTCGAGGCCAAGCTGTTGCAATGCCTTTGGGTTCAGCTGGTGGATACATTCATCATAATCCAGTATGATAATCCCGGTAGGAGAAGTGTTGATCAGCTTTTCGAGAAAAAAATGCTGCTGCTCCTGCCTGGTGCGCTCATTCCTCAATTCATCGATCATAGCATTATAAACATTTATGAGCTGGTCCATTTCGTATTTGCCGGTAGCAAGGAATTTTACATTGAAGTCGCGATCGCGGATAGCGTCCACCCCTTGCATCAATGTTTTGAGCGGGCTGAGTAGTTGCTGATACAGGCGCCAGGCCACAACAATCGAAGCCAGCACCAGCACCTCCGATGCAATGAACAAAACCTTGTTATCCTCGAAAATAATGAACGTCAGGGCCAGCGTAACCAGGTGAATAATACCAACAAACAGGATGTATTTAGTCCGAAGTCTCATCGTAAGGAATATTGTATTTCTCCAGCCGCCTGTACAAAGCGCTGCGCGTAATGCCCAATGCTTTAGCTACACGGGTAATGCGCCCTTTGTGGAATTCCATCGCTTTGCGGATCATCTTTATCTCAAGCTCCTCCAGTGTAATACTGCCCACTTCCGGCAATTCGATATTACCCTTCTGTCGCGGCGAAGTTTCCAGCTGTGATTGAAAATCTTCTACATCAAGGTAGTCTTTTTTGCTTACCAGCACCGACCGCTCTACCAGGTTTTTCAACTGACGTATATTGCCAGGCAAGGGAAGTTGTTGCAGCCAGCGCATGGCTTCCCGGCTCACCTGCAGGCTGGGACGGTTATAGATCTCGCGCAGGTTGTTCACAAAAAAGCTTACCAGCAAAGGAATATCGCCCGGTCGCTCTCGTAAAGCAGGCAGGTGGATCGTGATGAGGTTGATGCGATACAACAGGTCTTCCCGGAAGCTGCCCTTACTCACCATCTCTGCCAGCGGCCGGTTGGTAGCACATACTACGCGCACATCCACTGTTTTTGTGCGGCTGCTGCCCAGTACCTCATAGGTTCTGTCCTGCAACACCCTTAGCAGCTTTACCTGGCTGCCTGGGTCAAGGTCGCCGATCTCATCCAGGAAAATAGTACCCTTATTAGCCAGCTCGAAACGGCCGGTACGGTCAAAACGCGCATCTGTAAAGGCGCCGCGCACGTGACCAAACATCTCACTGTCGAATAATGAAGTGGATATGCCCCCAAGGTTCACCTTCACAAACGGCTTATTGCTCCGCACACTATTCTGGTGTACACTCTCTGCAATCAGCTCTTTGCCGGTACCACTTTCGCCGGTGATCAGTACAGAGGCATCAGTGCCGGCCACCCGCCCGATGGTTTCGAGTATATCCAGCATGGCGGCGTCTTCACCGATGATATGTTGAAAATTGTAGAGGCTGTCCAGTTTCTTACGGCTCAGATGCTCCGATTTCTTTTCCTGCAGGTTCAGTAAAGTATTGACGGATTGAAGCAGGTGATCATTACTCCATGGCTTGTTGATAAAGTCATTAGCACCCAGCTTCATCCCTTTCACTGCCAGCTCGATGGTGGCCCAGCCGGTGATCAGGATAACGGGCACCTCCGGGTGCATCTTTCGGATCTGCTGCAGCATCAACATACCCTCATCACCCGAAGTGTCGATAGAAAAGTTAAGGTCAAGGATGATCAGCGAAGGCGCCTGTCGTTTCAATAAGGCTACTGCCGCTGCCGGAGAATCCGCAGCAGCAGTAGCAAACCCCTGCTGTTCCAGTAACAACAACAACGAGGTCCTTACCGCAATATCATCATCTATAATTAAGATCATACGCCCGTAAAAAAAGGTTCAAGTTAGGGTATTTAAGCACGCTGTTTTCTAATCCTCATGCAAAGCCACTGCCGGGTAAATAGTCGCAGCCTGTCTGCCCGGATAAAAAGAACAGATCATGACCAACACGTAAATAAACAATATCGATAAGCCTATAGCGGTGAGGTACACTCCGGTCTCCATATCGAACACATGCAGCAAAGGAAACTGTACGGCGAAAAAGCAGCCAACGATCAATGCAATGGTGCACAGCACCAGCGCTTCACTCACCAGTTGACGGGAAATAGATTGTCCGGTAGCGCCAATGGCCCGCCGTAATCCGATCTCACTCCTTCGCCGGTTGATATTGTACCACAACACCCCAAACAGGCCAAGCGCCACATTGAGCACGAGGAAGCCGGCAACGATCATCAGGATGATCATAGGCACCAGCGTAAAATTATTCATAGATGTACGTTTCTCGCTGAGGTGCTCAATTTCTATGGTGGCGTTCTTTAAATAGCTCGACAGAGATCGGTACAGACGACCTTCAAAAGCAGTATTGGCCTTCGGGCTTACCTTTATCAGCATCACCCGCATCCAGTGATAAGCGCCCGTATCCGCTTTCCGGTACATGCCATATCCGGATGGCTTATAATCACCCTTGTCCTTTATGTCGTTGACAACGCCGATAACCTTTAGCGGATTGGCTGATTCCTTATCGACCAGTTGCCCTACCGCCTCTTTATTGCCAAATAATTTTTCTTTCAACGTCTCATTGATCACCACCGGTCTGTATTTCTGTCCTGCATCTGCTTTCGAAAACCACCGGCCCGATTGCAACGTGAGGCCCAACACTTTGTTATAATCATCCTCAGCCATATAGTCATTGACCCCTGTAGCCCTTACTCCCTCATACGCTATATTGTTCTGCGTTGAGCTCATGGCGAAAGGAACATTTTGACTGGTAAAGCTTACCGCTTCTATCTCCGGCATCGCTTTTAACTGGTTGCGAAGCGCGTCATGAAACATCATCAGAGAATCATCGCGTCCCGGCCTTCCCTCCGTTTGGTACTGTATAGCCCATACATGCTCATACTCGAAGTTTATCGGCTTGCGGTAATTTTTATAGTAATAAACCACCATCGTGAATACCGCGAAGATCACCAGGAAGGAAACCAGTATTTCCAGCATCAGTACGAAATGCTGTTTCTTTTTATTCCAGATCAGCTTGAACAAATGCTTTAACATATCAGGACAATTGAAAAATGATAAATAAAATACTATTGCGCTTTAAGTGCCGCAACCACCTGCAGCCTCGACATACGCCAGGCTGGGTACACGCCTGAAAACAACCCAAACACCAGACAGGTCAACAAAGCCCACGCTAATACCGTAACATTCACTGTTAAGATGACATTGGGTAGCAGCTCACTGTTGTTGATCACCGCGAGGATAATAACAGAGAACAGGATGCCCAGTATACCGCCGATCAACGTGAGAATGATATTCTCGATGATGAACTGGTACACCAGCGTTTTGGACGAAGCGCCAAAAGCTTTCCGTACGCCGATCTCCGAAGACCGCTCCATAATACGGCTGATGTTGATATTGATGAGGTTCAGCGTAGGCAATAACATGAAGAACAAAGCAAAAATACCTACCCACATGATGAACTTGCTTTTGCCCGAGTCCTGCTCTTTGCCAAACATAGTACGTGTGAAGCTGGCCAGGTAGGTATCTGCATTGCTATAAAACTTATTATATTCTTTGCCATCCAGGGGCACCTTGGCCACCACCTGTTGATATTCTTCCTGGATGCGCGGCAGGTCGGCCTTGGATTTGGCCAGGATCATACCAGTATACATGCCGCTATACTCTTTATTATTGCGGTCGGTTTTAGCCAGCGTGTAAGGCAAAAACATATCGCCATAAGAAAACAGGATCGTGATGGGCACATTCTTTACCACACCGGCAACCCGGTATTGCACGTTGTCGGTTTCGATGTATTTACCAACAGCACTTGCTTCCCCGAAATAAGCCAGCTTTGTTTTTTCAGTAATAACAGCCACACGATCCCCATTGGTGATCTCCTGAGCAGTGTAAGACCTTCCTTCCAGGAATGCGAAATCATGCACATCCCAAAACTCGACATTGGTATACTTCACATTGATCACGAGTTTTTTGTTGTTCACATACGTATTCGTTGGCGTGAAGATGGAAGAGATGGCTACCTTTTCAGGCGTCTTCAAACTGTGAACATACTTATCGAGGAAGTAGTAGCTCAAAGGCCCATTACTATAATACCCTTTCTTGTCATCCACCATTTGCGCCACGGTGATATACAAAGAGCGGTTACGTTTGGTGTCGGGATATTGCGGACTGATCAGGTGATCCAGGAAGGCCGTCAGCACGATCAGGATCGTCAGCGTAAAGCTGATGCCAAACAAGCTGATGAACGTAAAGAATTTACGCCGCTTCAGCACCGCAATAGCTATTTTAAAATAATTCTTTAACATAAGAAGTTTTTGTACTTATTAATGCTGTGAGTAAAGAAAGGTAACAAGGCCTTGCTCGTAGCTCGAAGCTCGCGGCTCGTAGCTGTATTTAGCTTACTTGTGAGCCATCAAACAACCTCACCAGCCGGTGCGTTTTACGCGCCATGTTCTCATCGTGCGTTACCATCACGATCGTCGACCTGTCCCGGCTGTTCAGTTCAAGCAGAATATCCATGATCTCATTACCCATAGCACTGTCGAGGTTACCCGTGGGCTCATCGGCGAGAATGATTTCAGGCTCTCCTACAATAGCGCGCGCAATGGCCACCCGTTGTTTCTGACCACCGGAAAGCTGCGTAGGGAAGTGCTTCATGCGATTGCTGAGACCCACTTTCTCCAGTGCTGCTTTAGCCAGCTGCGTTCTTTCTTTGGCCGAACTGTTGCGGTATAATAAAGGCAGCTCTACATTGTCCAGCACTTTCAGATCGTTGATGAGGTGATAACTCTGGAAAATGAAACCCAGCTTCTTATTCCTGAAATGAGCCATCTGTTTGTCGGATAAATTGACGGTAGACTCATTGCCAATCTTTACTTCTCCTTTGGTAGGAGCATCCAGCAGGCCCATGATATTGAGCAGGGTGCTTTTGCCACAACCCGAAGGGCCCATGATAGACAGGAACTCACCTTTTTGAATAGTGAGGTTCACATTGTTCAGCGCCAGCGTTTCCACGGTGCTGGTGCGATATACCTTTTCAATGTTCTGTAATTGTATCATACGGTTGTATTATCTGGTTTATTAAATTAGTTATTTATACTGTCAGGCTGAGCCTGTCGAAGCCCTATATCAGGGTGGGTCGCCCTACAATGGCGGCTCACCCTGGTGTACTATCATTTATAACTTATCTTTTCATTCTTCTCGAAATCATACAAGGAAAGGTACCGCAGTTGATAATAAGCCCCCCATAAGTCGCGCAAAGCAAAAACATAATCGCGTTTGGCCTGATCTTTCTCCTGAAAAGCAATACTCAGGTCGGTAATGCTTAAGTGCCCCAACACATACCGCTCCCGCGCGATCTGGTATTTTTCAGAAGCGATGCTGTCGGCCTGTGCGGTAAGCGACAACTGATCCTGCATCATGTCGAACAAAGTTACCTGCGTGAATATTTCCTGCTTAAAAACCTGTTGAGCCTGCTCCACTTCATATTCTACAAACTTTTGGTTGGCCTGTGCTGTCTTTAGCCGGGAACGCGAGCGGCCCCAGTCAAGGATAGGGATATCGAATACGAGTTGAAGCTGCTGTTGGTTCTTGGGCGATTTATACACATTGGGCAAATTAAGCGCGCTATTGGAAAATCCCAGCTGTGCAGTAAGCGTAGCATTCAGGCTATTATCTCCCTTGGCCTTGGCAACATCCCGTTTCGCCTCTATCACTTTACGTTGAAAAGCGATGGCGTCGGAACGGTTGGCAAAAGCTTCGGTTAATACCTGATCGGCTGTCACCTTCAGCTTGATAGCATGACCCGGCAGATCGAGCGCTATTCGCTCATTGCCCGGCAACCCGGAATAAGCGCGCAGGTTTAGCACGGCTATCTCCATCTCGCGGCGTGCACTGGCCACCGACTTCTGTGACTTCAACAACTCCAGTTGCAATTGCAATATTTCATTACGCGATACCTTACCCAGCTCAAACTTCTCATTGGCAATACGAAGAATATTAATGGTGTTATTGAGATTCGTTTCTGCGATCTGCAGATTTACCTGAGCCAGCAACAGATCAAAGAAATAACTGGTTGCCCTGATAGCGATCTGCTCCATGGATTCAATATACTCCTGCCGGCTCTCCTGGTATTTCAGCGGCTCGATACGCTTATCCCATTTCAGGTTATTGAACCTGAACAAAGGTTGGGCATAGCCCAATGCATAAGGAACGCTATTGTATAATGTATTCTTCCGGTCAAAGTCATCGAAGCGTTGCAGTTGCGTAGTGCCGAAGATAGTTCCACCGGTTTGCGCAATGCTCTGTTCCAGTGATAAGTTCAACGAGGAATTATTATTCCTTACTGGTTGAAAGTCGATCGTGCCATTCGGTTGCAATATTTCCTGGTAGGTTTTGCTGTAGCCCGGTAACCTGCCATCCAATACTAATTGAGGTTTGTAATTCGATTGATACGTGCGCCAGATCCAATACCTGTTCTCCTTCAGTGTGGCTGCCTGCCTGGCGGCAATAGATTGATGCTTTGCCATCTCCACTACCTGCGGCAAATTGAGCCGCAGGGTGTCTGCAGTTGATTGGGCCATCGACCGGCAACACAATGAGGTAAGTACAATGCCTGTATAAAATGTCCTGTTCATAATGCCGCTTAGTCTTTGATGGTGATTTCCTTTACATGTTTGTACTGGGTCATATCCGAAATGATAACCGTTTCGCCCGGCGCTGCCTGGTCTTTCAGCTCCACATAATCGAAGTTGGATAATCCTACCTGTGCAGTACGACGCGTAGCCTTTCCATTTTGCACTACAAAAATGTCTTGCGTGGCGCCACCCTTGAAAGCAGGGCCATTGGCAATACGCATGGTGGCCTTGCTCACGGCCGTTACAAGGAATATATCCAGTTTCATATTCGGACGCAGCAACTTGCTGTTGCGGTTATCGAGCTGCACGTCAAAAGAGAGGATATTGTTTTGAACAGACGGATGAATATTCATTACCACGCCTTTCAATAATGAATCATTGATGCGGGCGATTACCGGCATACCGGTACGCACCTGTTCGGCAAAGGCATCGGAAATAGTGCCCACGAGTTTATAACTGCCGAGGTCGGCTACCTTCACCAGTGATTCTCCTTCATTGATCTTGGAGCCAATGTTTTTATTGACCCAAGTAATGACCCCGTTGCGGTTAGCTACAATATCAGCTTGCATCAGTTTGCGCTCCAGTTCGTCCAGGTCTTTGCGTTGAATTTGTGCACCGATCTCCGACTCCCGCATGTCGGTGCGCATCGTCATCTGTTTGTTTTTGATCTCATGCTCCAGCTGGCGCTTTTCCAGCTGCGCTACTTTCAAATCCAGTTCAGCTTGCTCCACCTCTTCACGCGTACCTCCACCGGCTTTATACAATCGTTTGGCATCCTGCACAGCAGCTACAAGACTGTTGATCCGTAGCTGCTTGATGGAGTCATTCGCTTGCAGGTCATAAAAGCTCTTGTCGAGTTGTAGCTTCAGCCGGCTGACGTTGTTTTGCTTCAACTCCAGCTGAAACTTCAGCTTTTCCAGTTCAATGCGCGTAAACGCTTTATCCAGCTCCAATACAGATTGTCCGGCTTTCACGGGCGTGCCGGCATCCAGCAGCACATTTTTGATCACGGCATTGATGGGGCTGGTAATCACTTCTTCAAACTCAGGCAAAATTTCGCCGGTAGCAGGAATGGTGTTCTCCACATCGCCTTTTTCCACTACAGCAGTAGTGATGGCGGAGCGTTTAACAGTGGAGGACAGGGAATGGCGCAGCAGCCATATACCGCCCACGAGGGCAATCACGATAACAATAACCCAGCCGATGATCTTTCTCTTGCGTTGTCGAAGAATGGTAGGGGAAATGGCACTATCCATGGCTTTACTTTCAGTTTGGACAATAGTATTTCAAGCCGGGTGCCAATCGTATTGCGTTTATAATCAGATGCTTATCGGAAAGTAGAAAGCAGAAAATGTCCGATTCCGGACATTTTGATCGATTATTCTTTCCGGTCTCATCCATGTGTCAGGTCAGGCCCATTCATGCACAAAGTGCGCTTTAACCTGCAAGGATGGAGTAACCTTCATCAAGGGTTGAAGGATGACCGAAGCAAAAGCCCCATTCCTGCTAATCCGTCAAATCCCGGGAATCATGGTTCAGACAATCTTGGCTCAGAGAAGGATTTTCTCTAAATTTGAGAATCTCAATTCCATTGTAATATGATACTCTCCACGTTCGCCGGATATCTCGCTTAAGTAAGCCACGAACTTACTGAACTACCCCCTTGTCCGCTCTTACGGCGGTCTTCATACTTATATTTATTATATTCATTCAACTCAGAAAGGAGTATTACGCCATGAACCAAACAACCAGCAAAACGCCTGTATTTGCATTTATCAAACAGGCGCTGAAAGGAGAACACCAGGACTTTACACAAGGCAGTATCCGGAAAGGAGTTTTGATGCTTGCCATTCCTATGATCCTCGAAATGATGTTAGAAAGTGTCTTTGCAGTAGTAGACATTTTCTTTTTAGGCCGTACCGAACATCCCCGGCAGGCCGTATCGACAGTAGTATTGACAGAATCCGTACTCACCATTATATACTCGGTGGCCATAGCCCTCAGCATGGGCGCCACGGCCGTAGTGGCCCGCCGGGTGGGCGAAAAGGATATGAATATGGCAGCCAAATCAGGAGCACAGGCCATCAACCTTGCACTGATCATCACGGTCGTTATCAGCATAGCGGGAGCGTTTTTTGCACCCCATATCCTGCAGCTGATGGGCGGCTCGGCCGAAGTGATCGCATGGGGCACACCCTACACCCGCATCATGTTTGGCGGCTCAGTAGTAATTATGCTGCTCTTCCTGATCAACGGTATCTTCCGCGGCGCAGGCAATGCAGTCATTGCCATGTGGTCGCTGTGGATCGCCAACGGGTGCAACATTATTCTTTGTCCTATCCTGATCCATTATTATGGATTGACGGGCGCAGCCATTGCTACTACCATCGGGCGCGGAGTTGGCGTATTATTTCAGCTTTACCATTTGTTCAAAGGGAAAGGCTTGATACGCATCAAACGGGAGCACTTTAAGCTCGATCTGGGCATTTTTAAAACCCTGTTTGATATTTCCTGGGTGGGGTTTCTGCAATTTTTCATCGCCTCCGCCAGCTGGATGTTCCTGGCCCGGTTGATCACCCGCTTTGGCGATGATGCGGTAGCCGGATACGGTTTGGCCATCCGCATATTGATGTTCTTCCTGTTGCCGGCCTGGGGCATGAGCAATGCGGCCGCTACACTGGTAGGACAGAACCTGGGCGCTCAACAACCCGAGCGGGCCGAACAATCGGTTTGGAAAACAGCCAGGTACAACGCCATCTTTATGGGACTGGTGATCATCCTGTTCCTGTTCACGTCCGATTACATTACGGCTTTCATGAATAAAGACGCCGGCGTAGTAAAAATTGCCACAGAAGCGATACATATTGTTAGCCTTGGCTACATATTCTATGGAGTAGGAATGGTGGTCACGAGCGCCTTCAATGGCGCCGGGGATACGAAGACCCCCACCTTCATCAACTTCTTTGGCTTCTGGCTGTTCCAGATTCCGGTAGCTTATCTGCTGGCCATCACGCTCAACTGGGGACCTACCGGCGTTTTCATCGCCATAGTTACCGCAGAGGCGGGCATAAGTATTGCCGGTGTGATCATTTTTCGGCGAGGGGCCTGGAAAAAAGTGAAAATATAAGCAGTTGATAGTTTCTGGTTTTTTGTTTTTAGTTCGCCAATGTGCAGCCTGTGGAGTAAATTTAAGAACTTGCTAATGGGTGGTACTGGCTGAAAACCAGCAAAAACAACAAACTTGCTATTTCAGTCAAAACACAAAACAACCAACAACAGGAAACCAGAAACTATATTATGAATTCGATCTCTAACAACGCTATACGCCAGATACTGATCCTGATCACCATCATTTTTATTGGCGTAGTCCTGTTCATCCACCTCAAAACCTTCATTCCCGCTTTCCTTGGTTCCTATACCCTGTATGTGCTCATGCGCAAATACATGTTCATACTCCAGGGCAAGTACAAATGGAATAAGAACCTGGCAGCCGCGTTACTCATGCTGCTCTCCTTTCTCATCATCATGGTGCCGATATTGATATTGGCCAACATGATGACTTCCCGGATTGCCTTTGCCATAGAACACTCTTCAGACATCCTGACGGCTATCCAGAATTTTATCAGCACATATGAGAAAAGGTATAATGTAGATATTCTCACAGATGAAAACATCCGGCGCATTTCTACCATCGGAGCAGAAACCCTCCCTAAGATATTGGGCGCCACTTTCGATACCCTTACCACCATCCTGATCATGTATTTTATATTGTTCTTCATGCTGGTGGATGGGCGCAAAATGGAATCCCACTTTTATGAATGGGTGCCACTCAAAGACGAGAACATTCTTTTATTACGCCGGGACCTGAACCTCCTTGTCAACTCCAATGCCATTGGTATTCCGCTGATTGCATTGATACAAGGCTTAATAGGATTAATAGGCTATGTGATTTTAGGCGTGCAGGAGCCAATATTTTGGTTTGTGATCACCTGTATTGCCGCCATGTTGCCGGTGGTGGGGGCTGCGGTAGCCTATATTCCTGTCAGCTTGCTATTTTTTGCTGCTGGCGACAACGGAAAAGGCGTCATTATGCTCATATATGGATTTGGTGTAATAGGAGTGTCGGATAATGTTGCCCGCTTTTGGTTGCAAAAAAGGCTGGGCGATGTGCACCCCCTGATCACTGTCTTTGGGGTCATTATCGGCGTTAGCATGTTTGGATTTATTGGCCTCATCTTCGGTCCCATTTTGATCTCCCTTTTCTTGCTTATGATCAAGATTTACGCCAGCGAATTCAGCCAAAAGGTTGATCCCAACGACATTCCGATAAAATGACCCTGGGGTGGGGAAAATCCTTCATACTAATTTCAGCCTGCCCGCCGTTTATAAAACGGTAAATGACTATGTATCCGTAACCCTGCAACCATGCATCGCCCATTACAATCTATACTCACAGGTTTATTATTATGCATTTTTGCCATGTGCCCGGTATTTATGTCGGGCAATAATAAAGAGAAGGCTGGTGTTCCAACGCAAACAGTTTTAATCCTTTACACTTCGCCACAAAATACGGTAGTTAAGTCCACGGATGAGATGTTCAGGGATGAATTGGATTTCTTATACGACAGCCTGCACCTCAAGGAGCTGGGGCTTCAAAAAGAAGCACTTGAATTTGCGCTGAAAGGGTATAAAAAACTGGTACACGAAGAAGTGCTGCCCAACGATAGCGTACTGTCCATTTGTGATTTCAGTCAGTCATCCCGCAAAAAAAGATTGTACGTGCTCGACCTTGCACACAAGAGGTTATTGGTCAACACCTATGTTGCTCATGGAAAACGGTCAGGTAAAGAGTTTGCCCGGTCTTTTTCCAATAA
Source organism: Niastella sp. (assembly GCA_017744515.1). Classification (GTDB taxonomy): domain Bacteria; phylum Bacteroidota; class Bacteroidia; order Chitinophagales; family Chitinophagaceae; genus Paraflavitalea. Next base: position 150 of record JAGIBF010000003.1, on the reverse strand, counting down.
GCCGGAATCTTACAAAAGTAGCCTGGGATTTTATATTACACGCAATACCTATCAGGGAGCAAATGGGCTTTCCCTCAATATAGATGGTCTTGAACAGGGAATTAATGATAAGGCGTTTGAACGCAGGAGTGTCATCCACAGTTCTAATTA
>JAGIBF010000039.1 GCA_017744515.1 Niastella sp. | reverse complement strand
CAACCTGAATTTATTACGACATTTTATACTGGAGCACCCAATGTTTACGATTGGTCAACTATTGATGCTGCTATACAAATTCAGCAACCGGCTACTGTACCCGGCGTTACTACCTACAATTTTTACTTCTTCGACTTTAAAAACTGGCGATATTTCGTTTGGAAACAATTTGGTAATCCAATATTCAGTAACACCGTTCAATTAGCTACCACTTTTGAAGGTTATCAAAGCTTACATAATTTTTGTAAATGGCCTGCCGACTGGGGAAAACGATAATTACTTAAAAACAGAACTATGAAAAGAATAATTTTCTTGTTGGCAATAATTGTTGCCGCACAAGTTACCGCGCAAACCACTGAACATACTCCACCTAAAGATGGTGTTTGGTATAAAATAAGGGTGGTGCAAAACAGGAAAATACCTTTCTGTTGAAAATGCAAGTAAAGATAATGGCGCCAGAATAGTGCAGTTGGATCATACCGGTAAAGCCAATCAAAAATTCCAGGCAAAAAAGCATATTGATGGAACGTACTCGTTTTTTGCCGGCCATAGCAGTAAATCCATCTGTGCCGATAAAGGCGATGGCAGGGAAGGCGATTTGATCATTCAAAACACCTTGCCGGAGTATTTTGGTAAATGGCACTTAACTAAACTTACAAACTGCGGCCTTGGGTGGAAGGTGCAATACAAAACAAGTGCAGGTAAGCCATTGCAGGTAAGCAGTGTAAATAATGGAGCACATTGCCAGCTAATAGAACCAGTGTATCATGATGGTGATGTTGATTGCCCTTACAATTACATATTTGAAATAACTGATGCACCGGCACCGGAAATTCAAAAAGGAAAAACAGTGATGCCTGTTAAAAGCGGAACGATAATAAAGAAGCAGGGGTAGTGTAATAAGGTTAAAGATTCAAATTCAGTGTTTTCTACATAATATTAATATAGTATTGCGAATATGAGATTAGTTTACTTACTTTGCATTACAAAGTGCTTTTATAATACATTGGAAAGCCCTCTTTTAATAAACTAATTGTGATGAAGACGTTTGTAGCGGATACATCGATAGTGAAGAAAATCTGGAGCACGACTGATATTACGCTTTTTATATTCGCCGGCGCCTCGGCAGAGTTTGCCTTAAACAAAGAGGTGGACTGGTTGTATTTTACCGGTAAAATTCCGGGTGATCCGATAGGTCGTTTATTCTCCACTGTCAAGTATGCACAGTACATCATTTTCAGAGAGGAAAAGGCGGCTACTTCTTCGATCGATAAAATAAACTCTATACATGGTAATGTGGAAGCTGCCCGCGGAGCAAAGATATCCAATGAAGGCTACCAGGATGTTTTGTATATGTTGATCTATTATTCGATCTCTTCTTTTGAATTACTGGAAAGGAAGTTGAGTGATGAGGAGAAGGATGAAGTTGTAAGCACCTTTGCCAGGATCGGTCATCAAATGCACATACAGGATATTCCTTCGAATTACAAGGGGTGGAAAGAAGTTTATGACTTGCAGCTCACCCGCAATCTTCAGAAGAGTTCTTTTACTGAAGATCTCTTCAAGCAATACAAAAAGCATTTGGGTGCGTTTCGCTATTTCTTACTGCTGAATGTTCAAAAACTGCTGGTATCTAAACATGTCAACAAACTACTCGATCTCGGACGTCCCGGATTTATTCAGCTATTGGTGCCTTTTTACCGACAGTTCCGTAAGTTCAGTTTGCACAAGCAACTTATATTTATGATGGTGCCTCCAAAGTTTGTCAACCAGGTAAAGGCTATGGGCCGACCTGCTTGAGGTACTCGTTGGGCCAGAGGCCCAGGAATAGAACTGCGAGGCTACAAGCCCCCGCAGAGCTGCACAACCTTTTGATACGTTGTAGCCAGAGGCTACGGAATACACTCGCTCGCCTCTGGCGAGCGAGTGAAAACTAAATTTAGCGGTTGCTTACGACGTATAAGCTGCCACCCACTTGTTCTTAATGTCTCTTCTCGCGTTGATGAATTCATGGTCGGTGCCTTGTGCGATGGGGTCGATTGGATAACGCAAAGGACGGGTACCTTTTTCCATGTTGATCAGGTTCAGTATTCCGTCGGCTATTTGCTGTGGGTCCATATCGAACTGTGCCATTTTACCGAACAGGGCTGTTCCGATCGCATTGAGCTTGTTTGCTGCGGTTTCGCCATAGGCTGCAGTCACTTCTGCTTTGTCTGATTGAACGCCTGCTTTGATGCCGTTGTTCATTTCTGTAGGGAATACACCGGGCTGTATGCTCACGTTTTCTATGCCATATTCGCTCAGCTCATCCTGTAAACCTTCTGTAATGCTTTCCACGCCAAATTTTGAAGCGAGGTAGGGCACCATGAATGGCAACGTGTGGCCGCTGGCGCCTGAGGTAAGGTTGATGATCAGTCCGCTTTTAGCCGCACGCATGGCTGGCAATACCGCCTGATAGGTCCTTATCACGCCGTAGAAGTTTACTTCAAACATCTTCCTGATCTGGTCTATTGAAAAGGCTTCAAGGAGTCCAAATCCGGCAACGCCTGCATTGTTGACCAGCACATCTATCTTTCCGTGTTTCTTCAGTGTCGCTTCAAAGGCTGTTTGTACTGATGTATCGCTGGTAACATCTATTTCCTCTACATCAATATTGGGAAGTGCTGCCAGTTCTTTGGCTACTGCTGCGTTCTTACCTTTTACGTCGCGCATGCCTGCTATAACCGTGTGGCCTGCTTTGGCAAGGGTGATGGCTGTAAGCTTTCCGAATCCTGTGCTTGTTCCTGTAATGAATATTATCTTTTTCATTTTCTGTTATTTTATTTGTTATCTACCGTACAAAGGTGGCCTCCCGGGGAGGGCTGTTCCATTGATAAATAATAAAAAAGCTCTTGACATACATCAAGAGCTTTCTCGTCATAAATCCCAGTCTATTTATTTTTTGGCGTTGCTTTTCCTTATCCTGCTCAGGGTTTCCGGTGTGATGCCCAGGTAGGAGGCGATCATGTGTTGCGGCACCCGGAGGGCGAGTTGGGGATACCTGTTGAGAAAGTATTGGTATTTTTCTACTGCATCGCCGCTTATGTTGACATTGATCCTTTGCTGGCTGGCTGCAAAGCTTCTTTCAACGACTGCCGTAACCAGCTCGTTGAACGGCTGAATGTTCTTTGTTAACCCTGTGAACTTCTCTTTGGGGATCAATAATATCACCGCGTCTTCAACAGCATCTATATTATATTTGGAAGGTTTACCCGTCAGGAGGCTTTCGCGGTCGCCTGTCCACCAGTTTTCCATGGCGAAGCTGATGATGTGCTCATTTCCTTTATCATCTATCGTATAAGTCCTTACCACTCCCTGGGCAACAAAGGCGTTGTAGCGCCAAACATCGCCTTCCTGGAGCAGGTACTGGTTCTTTCTCAGCTTCTTTACGGTAGTGGCTTCCTCTATCGATGCCAACTCCTCGTCACTTAGCGTGATCTGTTTAAGCAGGTATTGCCGGAGTACCTCTAACATTTGTTTTAGTTTGTGCTGGTGGGCTATTGGTTGTAAATAGCTGAAAGGCTAAGTTCCTGTTTTTTCCATTCCCCTCCCTATTCTGTCTACTGGTCAAAGAAATTTTACCTTCGGCCTGCCCCGGTGTAGGTTTGGACAAATATTTATCATATGAGAGTATTTACCCTCCAAGTGCTTTATATGCTGCTGACAGGCGCTCCTATTGTATGCGCCCAAACGCCAATCCCATCAACTAAAACAGCCGCTGCCGTTGAGTGGCCGGCTTATGGCAATGATGCCGGGGGTTCCCGTTTTTCGCCATTGAACCAGGTGAATAGCCAAAATGTAAGCAAGCTTAAAGTGGCCTGGACATTCCAGACCGGAGAGTTGAAGTTGTATGAAGGCACGAATGTAATGAAGCAGGCAGCTTTTGAGGCTACGCCTGTGATGGTGGGTGGTATTCTTTATTTCAGCACACCTTCTAATCGTGTGTTTGCGCTCAATGCTGCTACTGGTAAAGAGCATTGGGTATTTGATCCGCAAGTCAATCTTCGTTCCGGCTATTCGGAAGTTACTTCCAGGGGTGTTTCTATATGGCCGGGTAATGACAAACATGATCAACGCATTTTTATTGCCACCATCGATGGCCGCCTGATTGCGCTGGATGCCTTAACGGGCAGGCCTGTTGTTTCGTTTGGCACTGGTGGCACCGTAGACCTGAGCGAAGGTATCGGTAGCAGGATCAGTGTTACTTCTGCTCCTGCTATTATTGGCAACACGATCGTTGTTGGTTCGGCCATGGGTGATAATCAGCGTTTTGATTATCCCCGGGGAACGGTGCGTGCTTACGATGTTATTACCGGTGTTTTGAAATGGGGCTGGGACCCTATTCCCCGCGACTCTATGGACGCAGCATGGAGCACCTGGAAAGGACCTAAAGCTCATCAGGCTGGTGCGGCCAATGCATGGGCTACTATCTCTGCAGATGCTGCGCGAGATCTTGTTTTTGTTCCTACCAGTTGTCCCAGTCCGGATTATTATGGCGGTGAACGACTGGGACAAAACTTATATGGCAATTCGATTGTAGCATTGCGTGCCTCCACCGGCAAGCTGGTATGGTATTACCAGGTTGTGCATCACGATCTGTGGGATTATGATATTGCTGCGCAACCGATCCTGACCGACATTGTTAAGAATGGACAGCCAGTTCCTGCCGTCATTGTGGGTACCAAGATGGGGCATGTTTTTGTGTTGCACCGCGAAACGGGCAAGCCTTTATTTCCTGTAGAAGAAAGACCCGTGGCAGCTTCTGATGTACCTGGTGAAACGGCCTGGCCCACTCAACCGTTTCCCGTGTTGCCTGCTCCGCTGGGTATTCAAAGCGTTGGTGTAAAGGATGCCTGGGGCCCTACTCCACAAGCGAAAGAAGAAGCACAAAAACGAATAGCGCAGTATACCAACAAAGGTACTTTCACTCCTCCTTCTTATAAAGGTTCTCTAATAACACCCGGCAATGTTGGTGGTATTCACTGGGGTGGTATGTGTGTGGACCCGCAACAGCGGTTGTTGATCACCAACATCAACTTGCTGCCTGCTATTATCCGCATGGTGCCGCGTGATCAATTGCATGAGTTTGAAGATAAGGAGACAAAGGTGGTGCGTGGTGAGAATGGCCTGCAACGGGGCACTCCTTATGTGATGAACCGGGACTATCTTTTTAAAGTGGATGAGAAAGGTATTATTATGCAAACCACTCCTCCCTGGGGTACGCTCGTTGCCATCGATCTCAATAACGGGCGTAAAAAATGGGAAGTGCCTTTGGGTTATCAGCTTGATCCGCAACAGTATCCCGGTGCAGAAAAGTGGGGATCCCTGAACCTTGGCGGCGCCATTGTTACTGCCGGTAATCTGATCTTTGTTGCTGCTACACGCGATGGTCATTTGCGTGCTTTCAACAGCCGCACCGGTGCTGAATTGTGGAAGTATCTTTTGCCTGCCGGTGGTCAGGCTACGCCTATGTCTTATAGTGTGAATGGCAAGCAATATGTTGTGATCGCTGCCGGTGGCCATGGGAAGTTTTCTACGAAGATGGGGGATTATGTGGTGGCGTTTGCACTGGAATAACAAGTCGCAACACGCCCCTTGTATAGTCCTTTTTACATAGGTAATAGTCGTACTTTCCCCTTGTATTTTTGTACCATAAATGTTTACGTGTGAACAGGGGAACCAAACTAAAGTTCAAACAGCTTGGGGTGATCATCATCGCCTGGATGATCATGGGTTTACTGATGACTGTTTATGATCTGCTGGTGTTGCTGACCGATAATACGCTGGGGCTTTCGGCCAATTATTCTTTTCTCATTTCAGCTGCCCGTAATGTAGGCTCCGGGCTTGCGGGCGCTTTGCTTGGCGGCAGCCTACTCGTATTTTATGTCAACGTAAAGTACCAGGATAAGCCTTATGGCTATACTGTTTTCCTCGTGTGTTTCTTTTTGTTGCTGATCGTGGCGCTCATCTCTGTGATCATGGGTGTTATCCTGATCCCTTCACGAACAGGTAAGGCATTGACCGATCCCGAGTCGTGGGCAGCTTTTAAACAATTCCTGAAAGACAGTTCTCATATCAAAGCGGCTATCTTCTGGGGTTTTGTGGTGGGTGTGACGCAGCTGTTCCTGCAAATCAACAGCAAGTTTGGCCAGGGTGATTTCTGGAATATCATCCGCGGCAGGTATAATACGCCCAAGGAAGAGAAGCGGATCTTTATGTTCCTCGACCTGAATGCTTCTACTACTATAGCGGAACGGCTGGGGGATGAGCATTATCATGCTTTACTGAAGGATTTTTTTGCCGACATTACGGTGCCTATTCTTGAAAACAAAGGAAATATTTATCAGTACGTTGGAGATGAGGTGGTGATTGCCTGGAACTACGAGGATGGAAAAGAGAACATGCAATGCATCCGGTGCTTCTTCGATATGAAACTGCATATTCAAAAGCTGAAGGATAAATACCTGCAGCGTTATGGGCTTGTGCCTTCTTTCAAGGCAGGGGTTCATTGTGGACGGGTTATTGCCGGTGAGGTAGGCATCATCAAACGTGACATCACGTATTCAGGAGACGTGCTAAACACCACTTCCAGGATACTGGATAAATGCGGGGAACTAAACGAAGAGGTGATTGCTTCATCGGACCTGTTGTCGGAATTGTATTCTGTCAGGAATTATATTACCCGGTCGCTGGGGGCTATCAAGCTCAAAGGCAAAGAAAAAGAAGTGATGCTGGTGGCTTTGACGCCAGCTCTTTAAAGGCAACGAGGGTTAAAGCCCTTTGCGGAGGGTGAGCCGTCCCGACTAAAGTACGGGACGCCCCTACCCTTCGACAAGCTTATACCATTACGGCCGCTTCTTTGTTGTATTTGTTCTTGTAGTCGATAGGTGACAGTCCGGTGATCTTTTTGAATACTGTACGGAATGCTTTGGTATCGGAGTAGCCTACTTCGTACATGATCTCGTTCACGTTCTTGCGGCTGTTTTCCAGATACTTCTTGGCGGCTTCTATTTTTACTCTTTGTATATATTCTACCGGCGTATTGTTGGTAGCTTTCTTAAAGCGTCTTTCGAAGTGACGACGACCAATGGCAAATCTTACTGCCAGTTCTTCTACCGATATTCGCTCCGTCACGTTTTTCTCAATAAACTCCTGTGCCTGTTTGATGGATTCATCTTCATGTTTTTTCTGTCCGCTGAACATGACGAAGGGTGATTGGCTCTTGCGGTCTATTTCGATGGCGAAGAATTTAGCGATCAGGATGGCCATTTCCCTACCTGTATATTTTTCTATCAGGTATACCAGCAGGTTGAAATAGGAAGTAGCGCCTCCGCTTGAGTAGAGCCCATCTTCTTCTGTGATGATCCTGTCATCCACCAGTGTGATCTCCGGGAACATTTCCCTGAACTCATTGGCATATATCCAATGGGTGGAGCATTTCTTACCGTTGAGCAACCCCGTGGAAGCCAACAGGAATGCGCCAATGCACAGGCTGGCCACTTCTGCGCCCAACGCATGTTGTTTTACGATCCAGGGAACGAATGCCTCATTTTTTTTCAACGCTGCAGGCAGGTCGCCGCTGAGAGCAGGAACAAAGATCAGATCTGTTTTTTTAACGTCTTTCAGGAGTACATCTGCATGTACAGAAAAACTGCCCTGATTCAACAATACTTCTTTGGTAAGTCCTACCAGCTCCACCTTGAACATGGGTGGCTTGCCTGCTTTTTTCAAGAAATCATTTACCGCTGTAAACATGTAGCGGGGATCGGTGATGGCAGCTAAAACGGCCTCTTCGGGCACAAGAATAGATACGTGTTTCATCCGTTCTTATTAATTTTTTGTTGGCCGGATATGTTTAGTATATCCGAATGGGTTTTGGCCAATACGCTGGCATTGGTAGTTTGTTTCCAGTATGAATTTCGAAGGGGAGTAAATCTGACTGTTCTGAGGAATCAAATTTATGACAAATTGCTTACTCTTTCAAACGCTTTTTTAGTATGTTTTATAAGGAGTTAAGTACAGGTTATCACCGTACGGAATACAGGTTTCGTTGTACGGAGGGAGTTCAGAGTTGTGAGTCGAGAGTTCAGAGTTCGGCTCAACCTATAGAACCTAACATTCGACGTTTAAACATTTGAATGCAGGCTCACGACTCTGAACTCTTGACTCCGGACTTGTTTTTCCGTGTCGCAAAGCACCTGCTATTAGTCGCAAGCACACGCCGTGATCGCAAAGGGGGCCTCGTAAATTTGTATATGCAAAGCTATCCTAATGCGAAAAATTATAGTTTCTATTAACGTAACCCTTGACGGCTTTATGGCTGGCACCCGTGGTGAACTGGATTGGCATTTTCCACACTGGAATGAAGAGATGGCCAATTTTGCTTATGAGCAGTTGTGTTTGATGGACAGTATTTTACTGGGCCGCGTCACTTACCAGGCCATGGCCAGCTACTGGCCTTATGAAGCCAACAATACGACCTGTGGACGTCAGGAGCAGGACTACGCCTACATGATGAATCATTACGAAAAGGTCGTGTTCTCTAAAACATTGCGCACCGTGGAGTGGAGAAACAGCCGGTTGGTGAAGAACAACATTGCCAAGGAGGTTGCTTCGCTGAAAGAGCAGCCGGGCCTGGATATGATCGTATACGGCAGCGGCAGTATCGTGTCGCGGTTGATGCAGCTGGACCTTGTGGATGAGTATGTGGTATGGCTGCACCCTGTTGTACTGGGACGTGGTATTCCTTTGTTCAGAGATGTGCAAGGCAAGTATCCATTAAAGTTGTTGAGAACGAAGGCTTTTAGTTCGGGCGTGGTGGTACTGTATTATGAGAAGGTAAAGTTGAAAGGTTTACAAGTTAATAAGTTTAAAGGGAAAGACGTTGACACTGACTCCCTTATCAACTTTTCAACTTGTTAACTCTCCAACTCGATTTTCGGTTAACTTGCGTGAATGCATACTTTCAATGACGTTCACCAACAGTTTGCCGAATATTTTGGGATACCGGCATTGAAACCATACGCTTATCTCTTATCGAGGAAACTGAGTGAAGGGCATATTTGCCTCGACCTGGAGAAACCACCTGCCGGCACAGAAGAGCTACCGGCCTTTTATGCCCTCCCCCCTGCCGGCAGTCAGCCGCTTGCTTCCATTGCTCTTGTAGGCAAAAATGGTGATGATAAGCACCCCTTTGTGCTGTATCAAAACAGGCTCTACCTGCAGCGGTATTTCCGGTACGAAACGGGCTTTCTCAACCGCATCAGACAGTTTCTTGCTGAAGAAAAGGAGCATCTGCCGCAACGGCTGGCATTGTTGCAAGAACATCGTGATTTTATTAGTCAATTGTTTGCCAATACTAATAGTAGTGCTCCTACTCAGGACGAGCAGGCCGACTGGCCGCTGGCGGCTGCTATTACGGGTATCCTGCAAAACTTTACTATCATTACCGGCGGTCCGGGAACGGGCAAGACTACCACGGTTGCCAAAATCCTTGCGATCTTGTATACTACCAACCCGGAGCTAAAGGTTGCGCTGGCAGCGCCCACCGGCAAGGCGGCTGCCCGCATGGCGGAAAGCCTTCGTCAAACAAAGATCCCGCTGGCGCCTGCTATTCTGGAGCAATTCCAGGCGCTGCATCCTTCTACCATACATCGTTTGCTGAAACCCATTGCCGGCTCACCTGCCTTCCGCCACAACCGGCAGCAGCCATTGGGTTACGATGTGGTGATCGTGGATGAATGTTCCATGATCGACGTGGCTTTGTTTGCCAAATTATTGGATGCCATTGCATCCGGCACCCGCCTGATCATGCTGGGTGATAAGGACCAACTGGCATCGGTAGAGGCCGGTAGTTTGTTTGGCGACTTATGCCTGGCGCAGGAAAGGCTCAATGTGTTTTCAGCAGCGCGGGTAGCGCTGATCAATTCTTTTATCAATGATCCGAAGGCGCATATATCAGACAGCCATATCAGTGATGACCAGCATCATCCTCTGTTCGAGCACCTTGTTGAGTTACGGCGCAGTCATCGTTTCACCGGTCATACCGGTATAGGTTCTTTCAGCAAGGCTGTCATCCAGAATAATGTGAAGGCCCTGCATCAATTTTTGCCGCCCGCTACAGATGAACAGGTGATCATCGATCCCGTTTATTCCAATGCACTGTTTGAACAATTCATTGCCGGCTATTCCTCTTTTATTGGTGAAAAGGAAATACCTGCTGCCTTAAAGAAGATGAATGCTTTGCGGGTATTGTGTGCAGTAAGGGATGGTGATCAGGGGCTGCATGTGTTGAATACGAGGATTGAAAAATACCTTGACAGTAAAAAGTTAATTCAACTCAGTGCTCCTTTTTATGCCAACCGGCCCATCATCCTTACACGGAACTATTATGAGCATGGGCTTTTCAATGGCGATACCGGCATTATACGCCCTGATGAAGATGGTACGCTGATGGCCTGGTTTGAAGATAGCAGCGGCACACTGAGGTCCATCATGCCCGGCTACCTGAGTGAGGCGGAAACTGCTTTTGCCATGACTATTCATAAAAGTCAGGGGTCTGAGTTTGATGAGGTGCTGGTGGTGTTACCTCCTCATGCTGATGCTCCGTTATTGACCAGCGAGCTGTTGTATACTGCTGTAACGCGGGCCAGGAAAAAGGCATACATACAAGGCTCACCGGAGACCATCCTGGCTGCGGCTAACCGGGTAGTGGAAAGGGCTTCGGGTATTGCGGCGCGCTTTCAGGCAGATAACACGAATTAGGACGAATTACACGAATTGAAAAGCATCGTTGGGTTCTACTTCTCTTTTACTTTAATTATTACGCTATACGATCATGGCATTGTACCTGAAGGTTTCAAACTCCCTCGAAAAGCTGGCAGACAGCCTGTCTGACGACCTGCGAACGGCAGGGGATGGTGTTTTTGATCCTTATTATATCGTTACGCAGACGGATGGTATGAACAACTGGCTGAAGCTTCAACTGGCCGATCACCTCGGTATTGCTGCCAACTGCCGTTTTCAGAAACCAAATGAACTGATCCATCTGCTTTATTATTTGCTCGGGGGTTCTTATACTGCCATGTTGAGCGCCACCAACCTCAGCTGGCTGCTGTTTAAGTTACTGGGTGAAAAGGAGTTCATCAGTAAGTTTCCTTATATCGCTGATTATTTCCGGAATGCCGGCCCGGAAGCGGATACGCGGCGCATGGCGCTGGCCGAAAGGGTTGCTGATCTATTTGACCAATACCAGGTTTACCGGCCAGCGTTGATCAGGCAATGGAATGAAGGTATTATTTCCGGCGATCCAGACCACTCGTGGCAACAGTATTTGTGGACAAGGGCTAAGAAAGAGGCGCGTGATTCTTTGCCTGATAAAACATTGATTGGTTCCCTGATCCTCGACAAACTGAAGCAACCGTCCAGTCAGGCGAGCCTGAAAGCCCGGCTACCGCGTGTTCAATTGTTTGGTTTGTCCATCATCACGGCTTACCACGTTCAGATATTGTATGAGCTGTCCTCTGTCATCGATGTTCATTTTTATTTTATCAACCCTGCTCCATTGGTTTACTGGTTTGATGACCGGAATGAAAAGCAACTGGCCACATGGCGGCAAAAGGGTTATAAGCTGGTGGAAAGCAGTATAACCGGCAATACATTGTTGACCAGCTGGGGGCGTGTTATCCAGGATTCGTTCGGGTTGTTCTTCCGGCATGATGAGTTTTTAAATGCGCATGAAGTGATCGACACGGTGCCTCCGGAGCCCAACAGCCTGCTACAGAAGATACAGGATGACATTTTTAATGCTGCCACGACTGACCGCAACCAGCTTTCGCGTGCCGACGTGGGTGATGGGTCGATCGTGATCAATGCCTGCTATACGGTAGCGCGTGAAGTGGAGGTTTTGTACAACTATCTTGTTCACCTGATCGATCAGCGAAAGGAGCTGTTGTCTCCCCGCGACATTGTGGTGATGGTGAGCAATATCGATACTTACGCTCCTTATATCAAGGCGATTTTCAGTAATGCGCCTTATCCATTCAGGTTCATCATTGCCGATGAAAGTTATAATGAGAGCGATAATATTTTTACAGCCTTGCATGCTATTCTATCGCTGCATGAAGAAAACTTCAAAGCAGAGGCTGTACTTCAATTGCTGGACTCTTCGCTTATCCGCCGACGCTTTGGCCTTTCGGATGTAACCCGCATCCGTGAAGTGGTAGACGCCGCCAATATCCGGTTTGGACTGGAAGGACGGCAGGATGACGAAACGCATTTGGTGAGCTGGGTGTATGGTATTAAGCGCATTTTGTTTGGCGTTTGCATGAGTGGAGAGATGATGTATGACGATGGTGTGGACCGCTTCTATCCGCTCGACCTGGTGGAGGGCAGTGATGCGCCGGAGGTCATCCGGTTTTGTCATTTTGCTGAAGTGCTGATGGACAGTATCCGGGAGCGATCTGCTTCGCGCGATATTGCCGGCTGGGTGAAATATGTAGAGGATGTATTGCACAATTTGATCCTTGAACCGGAAGAGGACACGGATGATGACTATCATGCGCTCATGAAGCACCTGGCTGAATACAACCTGCTGCATGAGTACATGACCGAGTCTGTATCGTTTGATGTGTTTACGCACAATTTTCTGCAATTGCTTGCCGGCACTACGCGAACCGGCCTTTTTGCCAATGGCGGTATTACTTTTTGTTCGCTGATCCCCATGCGCAGTATTCCTTTTAAAGTGGTGGCGCTGATGGGGCTTGATTATGATAAGTTTCCCCGCAAGGAGCAGCCCGCCAGCTTCAACCTGATGACGAGACAACGGCAAAAGGGTGACAGGAATGTGAAGGAGAATGACAAGCACCTGTTCATCGAAACGATCCTTTCGGCCAGGAAATACCTGTACATCAGTTATCTTGGTCAACATGCGAAGGACAACAGTGTGTTACCTCCTTCTGCCCTGATCGACGAACTACTCGATTATATTGAAGCTGGTGCGGAAGCGCCTGACGAGGTACGTGATCAATTGATCACACTTCAACCGTTGCAGGGTTTCAGTCATCAATATGCTACCGGCAATAAACGGTTATATAGTTATTTGAACACAGCAACACCAGAAAAGCCAGTGTTGCTTCCAGACAAGCCTGCCGACAAGCTTGACTTCAGTGAAGTGGCATTGGATGACCTTGTGCGCTTCTTTAAGAATCCTTTCAAGGTTTATTACAATAAGGCGTTGGATGTTTATTATGATGATAAACAGGTATTGCTGAGTGATACGGAGTTATTTGGCCTGGACCATTTGCAGCAGTGGGCGCTCAAGAATCAACTGCTTACTGAAGCGGAGCCGGAAGTTTTGCAGCAGAAGCTGATGATGATGGGTGAGCTGCCCTTGAAAAACATGGCCACCGTGGCAGTAAAGCATATAGAAGAAGTAGTTACACCGGTTCGCTCACTGTATGGTGCTACTACCGGCCAGACAGCAGCTACTACTGTACAGGTTTCTATGGCTATCGACAACAGTGTGTTGAAGGGTGCTATCCAGGGAGTCTTCAATAAAAAGCTGGTGCTGGTATCGTGGTCTAAGAATGAGACGAAGTATTTGATCGAAGCTTATATCCGTTACCTGGCTGGTATGGCTGCGGGTGAGCTTACCGGCGCCTCTTTTATATCGGGCGCCAGGAAGGAAGCTGTTTTCAACGCTGTACCCATCCAAAAGGCAGAAGCGATCGAAAGGCTTACCAAACTCGTGATTATTTATAAGGCCGGCCTTGAAAAGCTGGCTCCTTTCTACCCTGATTTCGACATCAAACCCGGACAGGTGGCTGATATGGATTTTGAGAAGTTCAGCAAGGTCGTGGAGAGGAGGCTCGAAACGTCGGAAGACCCTTATATTTTGCCGGAGTATAATAAAGGTTTTTATAACCGGGAGGAAGTGCTGGAGCAGTATAAGGCTATTGCGATGCATGTCCTTGTACCGTTGGAGGAAGTTTTTCCGGGGTACTATGATTGAGGCATTGGGCTAAAGCCCGGGAGAAAAAGTTCTTTCTTAACCTCGCCCTTTAGGGCGAGGCAATTCCTTTTGATACGACATTTACAACATTTTATTAGAACATAAGCATGAATGGTGCTAAACAATATATCGATTTCAATGCTTCTACGGCGCCGCTGCGGGATAGCAACCTGATTGAAGCAAGTGCCGGCACTGGTAAAACCTATTCTATTGCCATTCTTGTTTTAAGGCTGGTATTAGAGGAGGTAGTGCCGGTTAAGGAAATCCTCATGGTTACTTTTACCAAAGCTGCTGTGGCAGAACTGGAGGAAAGGGTGCGGTTGTTTATCCGCAGCGCCCATAAGTATGCGGGTGGTCATACTATCGACGATAAGAATATCAGCGCCCTCGTACAGCAGGCTATCGATACGCGTGGCGAGGAGGCTATTCAACAGCAACTCAGAGACTCCGTATTGTTTCTCGATGAAACATCGGTGCTTACTATCCATAGTTTTTGTCAGCAGACGCTTAATGAATTTGCCTTTGAAACTTTCCAGTTATTTGGCGCTGAGATGCAACCTGACCTTACGCCTGTGATCGAAGAGGAACTGAATAAGTTCTGGCGCAAGCATGTTACTACTTTGTTGCCACGTTTATTGCAGCAGGTGTGGCATGAAGAGTTACGAAGCAATATCCTCGAAGTGTTGAAGAATCAGTTGAGTGGTAAGAAGTATCCCGGATTTCAGGAGGGTACACGTTACTCCATTACAAGGGCTCAACAGGATGCGTGGGACCAGCAGCTTTCCGCACTGCACGAAAAAAAGCTGGCATTGGAGCAGGAGCTTCTTGCTTATGTGGCAGCCAATGCTGCCAAATTACAAGCCATCTGCGAGGATGATCGCAATGCTAAAAAAACGTTCCTGCCTTGTGTTGCTTCGCCAAAAGACTTTATTGCCATGGTGCGGGAGAAACGGAGTAAAGCTGCTTATGTGGCCAGGCTGTTTCCGGAGATCATTCAACGTATGGATGCTATCGATGCTGTTGAGGCAAGTATTGTTCCTGTTATCCAGGCTGTTTATCAGCAACTTTGTTATGTGGCTATCCAGGAGGCTGGTGAGGGCATTGCTTTATTTAAAGAGCGTAATAATGTATTGGGTTACGACGACCTGATCAGTAATCTGCATCACGCGCTTACCAATAGGAACAGTGCTCAACTTGTGAAGCTGCTGCGCAAGAAGTACCGGGCTGTTTTTATCGACGAGTTCCAGGATACCGACCGGCAACAGTTTGAGATATTTGATACGGCCTTTGGCGAGGATACTACCCTCTTTTATATTGGCGACCCCAAGCAGAGTATTTATGCCTGGCGCAAGGCAGACATCTTTACTTACTTCAAGGCAAGGGATGCGGTGAAGCACGTGTATAGTATGAATCATAATTACCGCTCTTCCGAGCGGATGATCCATGCCATGAATACATTCTTTCTGCCTGAACCGGGGTTCGATACTTTCTATTTTAAAGAGGCGGACAATGCCATTCTTTATATGCCGGTAGAAAGCCCGGTGCCTAATGCTAAAGGTGAATTACTGCGAGGTAAGGCAATTGTACCTGCTTTCACCATATATTCTGTTCCCAATAGTAAAACATTATTGGAGGGCGTAGCAGCACAGGTAGCTAATTTGTTGCAGGATGCCTCTTATCTTATTCACAAGAAGGATCAGCAACGTCGCGTTATTCCTTCAGATATTGGTATCCTCGTGCGCACCGGTAAGCAAGGAAAGGATGTAAAGGCTCAACTGGCCCAACTGGGCATCCCTTCGGTAACGATCGATGATGCCAGGGTTTTACAATCTGAAGAAGCTCGTTATTTGTTGTACCTGCTGGATGCCATTGCCCGGCCCGACCGTGCGTCTATTAACCGCGCGCTGCTTTCTCCTTTTACCGGCTTCGACTCCGATCATATCCCTTCACTCAATGACGCTGCCGTACTGGAATTATTCACCAGCTATAAGAAGCGCTGGCAGGATGATGGTGTTTATACTGCATTGATGGACTTTGTGGCTGATTTCAACGTGAAGCAGGTTTTGCTTTCTCCACAATCTGTAAATGGTGAGCGTATTATCACCAACTTGTTTCAGCTGGTGGAGCTGGTGCACCAGGCTGAAAACAGGAAGGGGCTTTCCATGCAGGAATTGTTATCGTGGCTGCAACGTGGCATCGATGGTATGTCGGCCGAAGGGGATGAATACACGCAACGGATGGAAAGCGATGATGATGCCGTAAAGATCGTGACCATTCATAAGAGCAAAGGGCTTGAGTACAATATCGTGTTGGCTCCTTTCCTTGATTTTGTAGATAATAAGGACAGGAACTTTGTGAGTTTCCGCGATCCTGTTTCCGGTGATTATGTGGGTGCTGAAAGCACCCAGCTGTCTCCTGAGCAGCTTGGCTGGTATGCCGAACAGGCCGAGCAGGAAAACCGCCGTTTGTTGTACGTGGCCATTACCCGGGCCGTGTATGCTTGTTATGTTTACAGGAATACTTATTCCTATTATAAGGCTTCTACGCTTGCTATGTTTGTCAATGCGTTGAAAGATACAGACGACTCATTGATCGCATTAAAATCCGAGGTTCCTGCAGCTCCGGCTACGCGCTACCGGCAGGTGAGTCATTTGCAAACGCTTGCTCCCGCGGCTTCCATCCACTTTACCCTAAAGGAGGAGAACTGGCGCAAGATGAGCTATAGTATGCTGGCTGCCAAGCCCGATCAGCAGGTGCCGCCCCGCTCCTTCCCATTGGCGCAAGAATATGACAACTTTATATTCCACCTTTTGCGGCGCGGCGCCAAGACAGGTAATTTCCTGCACTTCATTTTTGAGAACATCCACTTCTCGGATGACAGCCGCTGGGATAAATGGCTGGGTGAAGCGATACGCCGGTTTGTGCCCGGTCAGGAAGAAATATATCTTCCTTTATTGCGTGAGATGCTGAACCAGGTATTGTTTACGAATATAGGTGGCGAGGATGAACCGTTCACCCTTTCCGATGTGAACTGGAACAAACGTATGACGGAACTGGAATTCGATTTCCCTGTTCCTGCTTTTCCGCTCAATGACCTGCATGGGCTTTCCGATGACCAGGTGAGCATTTTGATCCGGAACTTCCAGGGGCTGCCAGAGAATAAACTGGAAGGTATGATGAATGGTAAGATCGACTTATTCTTTGAGCATGCCGGACGGTATTACGTGCTCGACTGGAAGTCGAACTACCTGGGCAACGACTTACAGGATTATGCACCGCTTGCACTGGCCAGGGCCATGAATGAGAACAACTATCATTTGCAGTACCTCATTTATACGGTGGCTGTCAAAAAATACCTGGAGAGTCGTCTTCCGCGATTCGATTATGCTACGCAGTTTGGTGGGGTAATCTATGTTTTCGTGCGGGGCGTGCGGGCTGGAAGAGATTCGGGCATTTTTACGCATAAGCCCTCGTTGGAGAAGATACAGGCGCTGGAAGGGATCATTACACGATAAACACGAATTCAGGCCAATTACACGAATTGAACAACAACGAGTAGTAAGATTTTTGTGTTCAAGAGTATTGTATTTTCGTAGGGTTAACTAAAACTCCCACCTAAACCTTGACGGCAAAGCCTTTTTTCCTGTGGTTATTATTGTTTGCAGGTCCTGCGCTGTATGCGCAGCCGGACATCCCTTCTTCGCTTTCGCAGGATGAGCAGGTTGAACGCCTGTACAAGTGGTATAAGCTTACTGTTCTTACTCTGCAGGATTCTACCCATGCTATCAACACGCTGCAAGCCGCGGAGACTAAATACCAGGATGATGCGTTCCTGGCGCAACAAAGCTGGTTGCTGCATCGCATCTACGTGGCAACCGTTCTCCGGGGCGGACAAAGGAGCGTGGATGAAATGCTGCAAACAGAAAAGGAAGCAAAAGACCGGGGATGGCTTATTATACAAGCTGAATGCTGGTTTCACATAGGTAATCTTTATTTTTTGCTGAATAAGTTTGGGCCTGCCTTTGAATACATGCAAAGGGGCAGGTACTTTTTAGAGGAAAAAGGCATGGGAAACCTACCCTACCTTAAACGTTATGCCGGAGGGTTGGCCGAATGTTACTTCCGGTTTGGGGAATATGATCAGGCCATCAAGTATTATAAAGAAACCAGGGACCTTCCGGACTATTGGAACGGGGTTATCTATTTTGCCAGCCTGGAGAATAGTATAGCCTTATGCTACCAGCAAACCAAACAATACGACTCGGCTATCTATTTTTTCAAGCAGTCTCACACTTCCGCTGCTGCAGCAAATGACTCCTTTTATATGACGCTTGCTTATGGCAATATGGGGTATACTTATCACCTGATGGGCCAGGACTCGCTGGCTTTGCCATTGCTGCAGCAGGATTATGCAGGTAGCCTCAAAGCCCGGGAATGGGGCAGTGCTGCCAATGCAGCCATGATCCTTATATCCATTTATATCAGCCAACGGAATACTACCATGGCCGAACAATATTTAACGCTTGCACGCTCTCATGTGTATGCTTTAAATGGTGTGGGCCTGTATAGAAGCTGGTACGACAACCTGTACAAGTATTATTTATTGAAAGGCAATCATGCGCTGGCTTTACAATATGCCGACTCCTTGTTGTTTTACAAAGACAGTCTGGCTGCCATACGCAGTATCCGCACGTTGAACCAGGCCAAGCTAAAGGTGGAAACGGAAAGATATATGAATACGGTTCATGAGCTGGAGGCCCAGCGCCGGCAGCAGGTATTCATCCGCAATGGCATTTTGGTAGCCGTGTTGCTGGCCGGTATTATTGGTTTGTTGTGGGTCAACCGCCAGCGCCTGAAAAGAAACAAGGAGTTGCAGCTGGCTGCCCTGGCCCGCGAGAAGGCACAACAGGAACTGTTGTTTGCCCGGCAGGAACTGATTGGCTATACCGACAAGTTAAAAGAGAAAAACGATCTTATCGAGCAATTCCGGCAGGAGCTGGAGCAATTGCAACAGAACGATGTGCAGGAAAATAGGGAACGAACTGAAAATATTAACCGCCTCCTCAACGCTACTATTCTTACCGAGGATGACTGGCGTACTTTCCGGGATCTTTTTGAAAAGGTGTACCCGGGGTTCTTTGTACGCCTCCGGGACAAGATGCCTGATCTCAGTGCAGCCGACACCCGCCTGATAGCGCTTACTAAATTGCAATTGCCGCCAAAGGATATGGCGGCCATGCTGGGGGTGAGTTATGATGCCATCAAGAAGGCAAGGCAGCGGCTGCGCAAAAAAATCAATCTGCCGGAAGAGGGTTCACTGGATGAACTCGCTGAAATGATCTGATGTCCCCCAAATGTCCCCCTGTATGTCCCTTTGTTTTACCCACCTGTTATTGTATTAATTGCAGCCGTCTTTCGATATTGCATCAAAAGGCGGATGTCAACCCCCAAACCCTGGCTACCCCGCAATTACCTGTTGGTGATCCTGATTTGCCTGCTATTGGCAGCTTTCATCTGGTGGGTCTTTCACCAGCGTATCCGGCGTATTGAAGATAAGCTGCAAGAAAACCAAAAACAGGTCAGTGTCAAGCCGTGAGTGGCCTTTGCTACGACAGCAGATTTCTCACTCCGCTTCGCTGCGTTCGAAATGACAAGAAGAGAGGGTCGCCTCCGAATGACAAACCATGATAAACTTTATTATATGCCAGAAAAAACAATTACCGGCAGGATGATCCTGTTGCCAGACAATGCCGGGATAGCTGTTGTGGATACTGCTTGTATTATTCGTATTCAAGCCATCAGCAATTATAGCAAGCTGTTTTTTGCCAATGGAAAAAGGCTGGTAGTAGCTAAAGTGCTCAAACGTTTTGAGCAGGAATTGTCGTCTAATGGTTTTATACGTCCGCACCGTACCCACCTGGTGAATAAGAAGTTCATTGTACGCTATATCGATGGTGAAGCCGGAAAGATCGAGTTAAGTACCGGTGAGCTGATCGATGTGTCGAAACGCAGAAAGCCGGGCTTTCTAAACGCATGGCGTATATACGCAAATTCACTCTCCCCGCTTTAAATATATCCTTTGCAGGAAACTGACGCGGCATTTAACTATGATTAACCCATTGCATGGAACCACCTCAATGTTTGAGGTGGTTTTTCTTTTGCCTCCGTCGTTAAGCGCATAAAAAAAGCTGGTCCTTTTCGGGACCAGCGTATTACTTAGTTGATAACATTCTCTTAATCTCCCCAGATCTCATCTTCGCCATTCAGCCATTTCTTTACGAGGGCTGTGGTCACTGATTTCGGCCTTTCGATGGGGAATGCCAGGGCGCGGGACCATATGAGGCTGGCCAGTACACCTAATGCACGGCTGACACCAAAGAGTACGGTATAAAACTCATACTCCTTCATTCCATAATGTACCAGCAAGGCGCCGCTGTGGGCATCTACGTTGGGCCATGGGTTTTTGATCTTGCCTAATGACTGGAGGATGGGTGGCACTTCTTCATAGATGTTCCATACGGTTTGCACCAGTGGATCATCGGCCATGTGCTTTTTGCCAAACTCCATCTGGGCAGTAAAGCGGGGATCGGTCTTACGCAATACAGCGTGTCCGTATCCGGGCACCACTTTTCCTTCGCCGAGGGTCTTTTTTACGTACTCGCCTATCTGTTCGCGGGAAGGTGTTTCTGTTTTCAGTTGTTCCCGCATTTCGAATATCCATTTGATCACTTCCTGGTTGGCCAATCCGTGCAGGGGACCTGCGAGTCCGTTCATACCAGCTGCAAGGCTGAGGTAAGGATCGCTGAGGGCTGATCCTACCAGGTGGGTTGTGTGGGCCGATACGTTGCCACCTTCGTGGTCGGCATGGATGGTCATGTACAAACGCATCAACTCTTTGAAGCTCTCGTCTTCAAATCCCAGCATATGGGCCAGGTTACCTGCCCAGTCGAGCAATCCATTGGGATGGATGTGCTGGTTGTTCTTGTATTTGCGACGATAGATATAAGCTGCTACACGGGGCAGGCGGGCGATGAGGTCCATAGCATCATCGAACACCGGTTCCCAGTAATCTTTTTTATTGATGCCTTCGGCATAGCGTTTGGCAAAATTGCTTTCTGTCTGGAGAGCCATGATACCTGTTACAAACATCGTCATGGGATGCGCTGTTACGGGCAGGGCATCGATGGCATCGAATACGTGGTTGGGTACATGGGAGCGGCGTTGCCAGATAGAAGAGATATGAGCCACGTCTTCTTCAGTTGGCAATTCACCAATGAGCATCAGGTAGAAAAGGCCTTCGGGCAAAGGCTCGCTGCCGCCTTTGGCTTTTGGAAGTTTCTCTTGCAATTCGGGGATGGAATAGCCACGGAAACGGATGCCTTCCTGTGAATCCAGTAAAGATGTTTCACTTACCAGGCCAGTGATCCCGCGCATTCCCTGGTATACCTGCGACAATTGCACTTCACCGATCTTTTTGGTGCCATGTTCTTTCAGCAGGTCTTTGATTTCCACTGCTGCACTTTCTGCTTTTGCTTTAAACCTTTCTTTGAGAATGCCCATATGCAAGATTATATATAAAAAAACGAAGTATTTACAGGGGTTGATTCCTTGGCCGCTAAAGTTAAATCAAACTCGTTCAATAGAACAAAATTTATTCACTGCAGTTGACAGGAAACTTGTTAATATAGGTAAATTAATAGGCTTTTAATAGACCAGCGCAATAACTTATTTTGTTCTAATCTGAGTCTAATAACTTGCTAATTCGGTGTTGCTGACAGTATGGGCAGGGAACACGAATTTCAAGCGAATTACACGAATTAAGGTCATCCGAGGGGGAGGCCTTCGACAGAGTTTATCCCGCTCTGCGGGACTCAGGCTGACATGGTTGATGCAGGCTGACACCAAACTTATTTGGGTGCTTTGCGGTAAAGCCAGATGGCTACGATGCCAAAGATGATGTTGGGCATCCAGGCAGCCAGTAAGGGAGGGAAGTTGCCTTTGGTGGAGAAAGTAAGGGAGAACTTATCCATGACCACAAACAGGGCGGCGGTCACAATTCCGATCGCCAGGTTGAGCCCGCTACCTCCGCGTGTTTTACGGGATGCCACGCTGACCCCTATCAGGGTAAGTATCACTACCGACAGCGGGGTGGCGTCACGCCGGTAGCGCGATACTTTAAAATCGTTCAGTCCTTCGGTACCTCTCACCTCCTCTGCTTTTATAAAGCGGTTGAGCTGAGGGGTAGTCATTTTATCTTTCAGGTATTTATCGGGCTTGATCTCATTGGGGTTCACGTTCAGCTTGATGTGCATGGACGGGATCACGGTCACGGTTTCTTTCAACCCGTCAATTTTCCGCTCTACAGCATTTTCGAGTTTCCAGTTCTTCTTGGCCGTATCCCAACGAATGGTCTCCGCACGCAGGTTGTATGTTACCTGTGTTCCTTTCATGCGTTCCATGAAAAAGCCGTTGGTAGCGGTTTTGGAGGTCGTATCATAATTGCGCAGGCCGGCAAAGGTGTTGGTATCGATACGGATATAATAGTTTCTCGTCCGTTTGCTGTACTCGCCTTGTTCGTAAGAGCTTTTGCTATCGATGTAGGTAGCCTGAAAGTTGCCATAGATCACGTTGGCCTTGGGAATGAGGTAATGGGAAGCATACCAGAAAAAGCCACCCAGCAGCAAAGCGCCTATCATATAGGGACGCAGCATGCGGTTGAAACGAACGCCACCTGCCAGGATCGCCACAATCTCGGCACGACTCGCCATCTTGGAGGTGAAGAAGATTACGCCAATGAATACCATCAGCGGGAAGATCATGGAGAGGATAAAGGGAATGAATCCTATATAATACTGCATGATGATCTGGTACGTGGAAAGCCCCGTCTTTACAAAATCATCCGCTTTTTCACTGGTATCGATCACTACCGAAATGAGGGTAAAGATCAATGCAATGAATATTGTAGTGCTAAGGAATTTCTTTAATATGTACCAGTCGAGTATTTTCATAAATCCTTTGGACGCCGGCAAATGTAGCTCAAAAATTTGCAGCTCTCCTGCCTTATCGCCTAAAAAGCAGAATCTTATAACTTAATTAAGATTATTCCGGCCAAGGGTGAAAGTTGTACCTTAGTTGCATGCTAAAATCAGCCATAACCTTGCTTTTGCTGTATGTCTCGGTGCTTGCTTTTGCCCAGAACAACAGCCTGTATGAAAAAAAGGAATTTATCCGGGGTAATGACACTTTACGCTACCGGATCCTGTATCCCCAGGATTACAATCCTGCTAAAAAATACCCGCTTATCCTGGTCCTGCATGGGGCTGGTGAAAGGGGCAATGATAATGAAGCGCAACTGGTGCATGGCTCTTCTTTATTTACCGATCCGGCCAACCGTCAACAGTATCCCGCTATTGTGATTTTCCCTCAATGTCCGAAAAATGATTTCTGGGCAAGGATCGATCGCGACCCCAATCGCAAGGATTCGCTGAATGGTCTTTACTTCCCTTCCGAGCGCCCTATCGGCACCGCTCTTGGGCTGGTAAGCCAGTTAATGGATTCCATGGCTTCAACTAAACCCGTAAATACTAAAAAGATCTATATAGGCGGCCTGTCTATGGGCGGCATGGGCACTTTTGAATTGCTGTGGCGCAAGGCTGGCTTCTTTGCTGCCGCCTTCCCTATTTGTGGCGGTGGAGATCCTGCCAAGGTGAAAGCGTATGCCCGGAAGTTCCCCATCTGGGTATTTCATGGCGACAAGGACAATACCGTGCTGCCTTCCCACTCCCGTTTGATGGTCAATGCGCTTAAAGCTGCGCGCGCCAAAG
Source organism: Niastella sp. (assembly GCA_017744515.1). Taxonomy (GTDB): domain Bacteria; phylum Bacteroidota; class Bacteroidia; order Chitinophagales; family Chitinophagaceae; genus Paraflavitalea. Next base: position 45,422 of record JAGIBF010000039.1, on the reverse strand, counting down.
TAAAGTATTCTGAATACCCCGGTGTAGGCCACAACAGTTGGGACAATGCTTTTAAGGAGCCGGACTTGTTGGGATGGCTGTTGAAGCAAAAGAAGTAAGATGTAAGAAATAGGAGGTAAGAAGTGGCAGGTGTGCCACTTGCTTACTATTACAATCTTTGTTGCAGTATCTGTACTTGCTCGTTCTTCCAACTGAGGAAGTCGCCTGCCTGTATATGTTTCCGCGCTTCTTTTACCAGCCACAGGTAAAAGGCCAAGTTGTGTACGCTGGCAATGGTAAGGCCCAATATTTCTTTGGCTTTCATCAGGTGACGCAAGTAGGCTTTGGAATAATGGTTGCTTACATGGCAATCGATACCATCATCCAACGGGGTATAATCTTTCTCCCATTTTTTATTGTCGATGTTGATCACGCCTTTCGATGTAAACAACATGGCGTTGCGTCCGTTGCGCGTAGGCATTACGCAATCAAACATATCTACACCCAATGCTATGCACTCCAATATATTCCAGGGTGTGCCCACACCCATGAGGTAACGTGGCTTATGTACGGGCAACAGGTCGCAACATAATTCTGTATACTCATACATCATATTGTCCGGTTCACCCACACTCAATCCACCAATGGCATTGCCCGCTGCATTTTTGGAAGCGATGTATTCGCTGGATGCTTTGCGGAGATCGGCAAATGTGCTGCCCTGTATGATGGGAAACAGGTTTTGCGTGTAGCCGTATTTGTCAGGTGTATTGTCGAAATGTTTGAAGCAGCGGTCGAGCCATCGATGGGTAAGTTCCATCGACTTCCTGGCGTAAGCATATTCGCTGGGGTAAGGTGGGCATTCATCGAAGGCCATAATGATATCGGCCCCGATCGTACGTTGTATGTCCATCACGCTTTCGGGTGTGAACAGGTGACGGGAACCGTCTATGTGTGATTGAAAAACGACGCCTTCTTCGGTTATCTTACGGCTGGCAGCCAGTGAAAAGACCTGGTAGCCACCGCTATCGGTGAGTATGGGCCTGTCCCAGCCATTGAACTTGTGTAGCCCCCCTGCCTGCTCCAGCACTTCCAATCCCGGCCGCAGGTACAGGTGGTAGGTATTGCCCAGAATGATCTGGGCCTGAACGTCTTCTTTCAATTGTTGCTGTGATACCGCTTTCACGCTACCGGCCGTGCCCACGGGCATAAATATGGGGGTCGCTATCTGCCCATGATCGGTTGTGATAGTGCCTGCCCGGGCTTTGGACCGCTGATCGGTTACCTCCAGTTCAAATTGTAAAACAGCCATAATGGGGCGCAAGATACGTAGGGTTTCGGATTTCGGGTTTAGGGTTTCGAATTGCTGCCGCACTTTGGCCTGGCTAACTGCAGGTTTCAAATCACGGGCAGTAAGCCGGGGTTGGGTTGGACAATAAGTTATAGGCTACAGATTTAACTAACCGGCTGGAAGCGAGGCTACAAGGGAGGTTTAGGGTGCTGTTTTCCCCAGCCGTTGAAATGTTTATCGGGCTCACTAACGGTCTGTCGTGTATTTTTGTATTTTGTTCGCTATTGACCCTAAATTGTTTGTATGGCCTTTTTGTCCCTGATTGACTGGTGGCAAGTATTGTTTTATGTGTTTTGTGTCGTTGCTTTTATTCAATTGCTTTATTACTGGATCTTATTTCAGCGGTTGGCCTGGTATAAGCCTTCAGAGAAGATACAATCTCAACAACATCCTGTAAGTGTTATCATTTGTGCCCGCGATGAAGCGGCCAACCTGGCCAGGAACCTGCCTGGTGTATTGGTGCAAACCTATCCTACCACGCATGAAGTCATTGTGGTAAATCACAATAGCCAGGATGAAACGCGCTACCTGCTGGAAGAGTTTAAGAAAACGTTTAAGAGCCTTCATATTGTGAACCTCGAGCAGGAAGCCAAAGGTATCCCCGGCAAAAAATATCCTTTATCTATTGGTATCAAAGAGGCCCGTCATGAAATTATATTGCTGACGGATGCTGACTGTGTGCCTGCTTCTGAAAACTGGATGCAAAAGATGCAGGACGCTTATGGCAATGGCACTGAAGTGGTGTTGGGCTACGGCGCTTATCATAAGTTGCCAGGCATGCTCAACAAGCTCATCCGCTTCGAGACGTTCCATGCTGCTTTACAATATCTTTCTTTTGCGCTGGCCGGCATGCCTTATATGGGTGTGGGCCGCAACCTGTCGTATAAAAAAGGCCTGTTCTTTGCCAATAAAGGCTTCTCTTCGATCAACCATGTAAAGAGTGGCGATGATGACCTGTTTATCAACCGGGTGGCTACTAAGAACAATACAGCCATCATGATCGATCAGGAGGCTATTACGCTTTCCTCGCCCAAGAAGACTTTTGGCGACTGGTGGAGGCAAAAGAACCGCCACTTTACTACCGGCAAGTTCTATAAACCAGCCCACCGTTTCCTGCTGGGCCTTTATTCTTTTACACACTTTCTTTTTTACCCGCTCCTCATCCTCAGCGCTATCTTTTTTGACTGGCGTATCAGTCTGGGCATCTTTTTGGTACGCAGCATTACCCAGGCTATTATTTACCACAAGGCCATGTCCAAGCTCAATGAAAAAGATCTTTTTGCCTGGTGGTGGCTGCTGGATATCTGGATGTTCATTTATTATTGCATCTTTGCGCCGGCATTATGGAAAAAGCCCAAGAAAAACTGGAACTGATCACGAAGTATTTTGGTGATTTCTCTCCTGCTCAACTGGAGCAGCTGGAAGCGTTGGATGCTTTGTATGCTGACTGGAACAGCAAGATCAATGTGATCTCCCGCAAGGATATGGAAAGCCTGTATGAAAAGCATGTGCTGCATTCACTGAGTATTGCTGCTGCTTTTGAATGGGCGCCCGGCCTTGAGGTGGTAGACCTTGGTACCGGCGGTGGTTTTCCCGGCATTCCCCTGGCTATCTTTTATCCGGAGGTGCGTTTTCACCTGGTAGATAGTATTGGTAAAAAGATCAAGGTGGTACAAGCTGTGAGTGAAGCACTGGGATTGAAAAATGTAACTGCTCAACATAGCCGCATTGAAGAGATCAGGAACCGAAAGTTCGACTATGTGGTATCGCGCGCTGTGGCGCCGCTGAAAGATCTATGGCACTGGTCTAAACCGTTGCTGAAAAAGCCTTCTTCCACCCAGCATCGCAATCCCGGTTTGATATGCCTGAAAGGTGGTGATCTAACTACTGAGATAGCCGAAAGCAGTTGCAAACCAACTGTTTTAGAGATGTATGAAATATTTCCTGAAGATTATTTCAAAGAAAAGTACCTGTTATTTGTCCCCTATCAATAGGTATGTGCAAGCTATTACCCATTTAGTATAATTTATACACATCTTTCTTAATTTATTCCATGTAAGTGGGTATTTAAAATTACCACAAAGTGGTATTCCCTGTTCCACCAAAACCCGGAACTTTGTGTCATGGATATTAGCATTTGCATAGTAGACGATAATAAGGATATTCGGTCAGCACTGGAACAGATCGTTCTCATGTCTGATGGATACCAGTTATTGGGTAGTGTTGGTTCTGCGGAAGAGGCCATGCAACAGATTCCTTTGCTGAAACCCGATATTGTTTTGATGGATATAAACCTGGGTGAAGGAGAAAGTGGTATTGACTGTGTGCGGCACCTGAAAGCCGAGTACCCGGAAATCCTTTTCATGATGTGTACGGTGTATGAGGATGATGAGAAGATATTCGAGGCGCTTACAGCCGGCGCCAGTGGATATATTCTGAAAAAAACTGCTCCCCATAAACTGCTGGAAGCCATCAGGGAACTACAGGAAGGTGGCGCTCCCATGACCAGCCAGATAGCCCGTAAGGTGGTTAGTGCTTTCATGCACAATAAACAGCCTGTAGAAAAAGCAGGTGCAGACACCTCCTCGCTGAGTGTACTTTCCAACCGGGAAAAAGAAATTCTGGAACTGCTGGCTAAGGGCATGCTGTACAAAGAGATAGCTGCCAGCTTATTCATCAGCCAGGAAACTGTTCGCAAGCACGTGTACCACATCTACGAAAAGTTGCATGTGAACAACCGGGTGGAAGCCATCAACAAATTCTTTGGACGTTAACCGATAAATTTAGACGGCTTTGGCAGTCATGAATTAGTATAGCCATGATTACCAGGGCCGTTCTTTTTATTTCCCCATCATCGCGGTACCCTGCAACCCCAATGATCACCGTTAGTATTGTAAGTAGTACTAACCAATGTAAGCACTCACCTATTCTGTGGATTAAAAACTACCATAAAGTGGTATTGCCCCGGATGCCCTGTGCATCTACCTTTGCTCCGGGTCGCACTCGTCTGATACATTAGCCGTTATACCTTATCCAAACTTATTTTTCTGTCTCTCCGCTTAGCTGATCAACAGACATTAACCGACCTTATCTACTTGGGAAAAAGCCGTCTCGGTATTGGGGCGGTTTTTTTATTTTGATGGGTATTGTTTTTTGACATGCGCGACTGAGTTGATGATGAGCTTTTTCAATATAGGTATTTTGATATCCTCCAGCTTTTTGATGTACAGACATCCTGCTCCTGTTTTGTGCTTTCCCAGTTCAGCCAACAGTTCTTCTTTTTTATTAAACTCAGTAGCGAGGTAAATAACAAAGGCATCTTTCCTGGGTGAGAAGGCTGCCAGCGGGGCATCTCCTTCACGACCGCTTTCATATTTGTAATGATAATTACCAAAGCCTATAATGGTAGGCCCATACATCACAGGATCAAAACCTGTCAGCTCTTTGAATAGTTCAACGAGTTGACGACTTCCATCCCTTTTTGCTTCGTTCTCTACTTTATCGATGAAGCCTTTTACGCTCTGTGTAGTATGAGTGGTTTTGTTGGTAGATTTCGCCATTGCTTGCAGGTTTTGGTTTATCCAAATTTATCATTTTGTCACCAATCCTACCATATTGCCTTCGGGGTCTTTGAACCAGGCAAACTGTTTGCCATCGGGCAATGTAACCGGGCCTACGAGTTTCTTCCCGCCAGCTGCTTCTATTTTGCCCAGGTGGCTGTTGATGTCATTTACCTGGATATAGAACGTAGTGTAATTATGGGGCTCATGGCCTAAGGATGTAATATGCCCCTGTATGCCTTCGGTTGTATTCGTATTGAGCAAAGAGGCCAAAGGTATCCCAGTTGGCGTCCAGCCAAACAGTTCAGCATAAAATGTAGTGGTAGCGGCCAGGTCTTTACAACCGATCTCGAAGTGTACAACCGGATGTGCTGTTGATGGTGTCATTTAAGTATGTTTAGTAGTTTGTGGCGGCTAAAATAGAGGAGCTACCGGGAAATAAATTGTAAAAATGTTTCCCGCTGCAAGGGGATGAAATTGGGCGTGTACTTTATTTCGGGATATTGCTGACATAGCTTTTTATACTGCAGGGGTGTGATGCCCGAGCGGGCTTTGAAGTCGTTGATGAAATGCGCCTGATCGTAGTAATCGTGAATAGCCGTCAGTGTTTGGTGACTGTTGTTGGCTATTGCTGCCAGGGTACTATTGAACCGCAGGATACCCTGGATGTTTTTAACTGAATCTCCAAAGTAATGTTGTGTATCGGCGCGCAGCTTCTTCCGGGTAACGCCCAGTATCCGGCATATTTCCTGTACACTGGTTGTTTGTATTGCAGCTGCCAGCCATTTCGTTTTTGCCAGGTGGGTAAAGTCTTGTTGGATGACGAGATTCGTAAAGTATTTCTCTATCAATGCAAATCCCTCCTGCACATTGTTACATCCAAATAGTTGTTCACGCAGGTTGTATATTTCTTTGCTGGTCCAATTCTCAGCTCCTACCGCCTGGTCATTCGTGTCAATGGCCGGGAGGCTGGCCAGGTATGGAAGCATGCCCGGCTTGAGCCCGATTGCATACATAGCCATCACACCGGCATTCTCCAGCATGAAAGAATGGTTTTGCTTTCCATTCATCCAGATAGTATCTGTCACTTCTTTACCCGGAGCTGTTTGGGTATATACATCCGACGTGCTGAACCGGGAACCCATGTTAATGATGATCACCTGGTCGGGCCGCTGAAAGGCAACACCTGTTCCATGCGTATCCATAAAAGTAATGTACGCTATGAAGTCTTTCAATATTCCCCCGGGTGCGTGAAACTGAAGCGGCATGGAGTAAGCTTATATGATATAAGCTACTGTATTTTCTGCTGTCAAACAAAAAAGGCTGTCCTGGTGGGCAGCCTTTTTAATGTTCGACCCTTCGACTACCCTTCGACAGGCTCAGGGTGACATCGATGGGGTGACAATGTTATGGTATCTCCAGTTTATTATTGGTCCGCTCCACATCGGCCATCCGCTGTGAAGGGTCGATTTCCAACAACTTCAGGTCGGCAAGCTTATGGTTCACTTCAAATACAAAGGTAGGATGTGTCCATTTCCAGGGCTCTGTAGTCGTGGTGGGAATGGAAGCATCTTCGGGTTTCTTGGCACCGAACATGAGGTACATCGGGATGTTCACCATTTCGCGGGTGCCGTCTTTATATACCAGTAATACATCCAGTGGCATGGGCATTTTACCTACACGCTTTACGCGTATTTTGGTTTTGCCGCCTTCTTCCCAAAGGCTATCAACGCCATAGTCGATAGTCTTGGTGGTGTTTACGAAATACTCCCGGTACCAATCCAGTTTCATACCGCTCACCTTTTCTGCTATACGGATCAGGTCGTTTACATTGGGATGTTTAAACCTCCATTGACGATAATACTCCAGCAGTATCTTATCACGTACATCAGCGCCTACAATATATCCCAGCTGCTCCATAAACACTTCTCCTTTTGAATAAGAAGCGATGCTATAGGCAAAGTTGGTTTCGAAATGATCGGCGTGGGTAGTAAGCGGCTCTTCCAGTCCGCTTTTAGTCAATGCAATGTATCCCTGGTAAGCGCCGCTGTGGGGGTTTGCTTTTCCAATGAAACTATTGCTTTTGGTCAGGGAATCTACCAGTTGTGGCTTACGGGGTCCTGTGCCTACATCTGATTGGGTTACCTGGTTTTTGGTTACTGCCTGATAATATTCTGTCACCAATGTTTCGGCATAGCTGGTGAAGCCTTCATCCATCCAGGCGTATTCAGATTCGTTGGTGCCCAACAGCATCTGGTACCAGGTGTGCATCCATTCATGGAAGGCGGTACCTAAGCTGGCGCTTACGATCAGTGTGCCCATGGGATATTCCATACCACCATCGCCACCGTGTATAAAGGTGTATTGCTTGTAAGGATAGGCGCCAAACTTCTTCTCAATAAATGGCAATACAGTTACTGCCGCATCAGCTATACGCTCCCACTGGGCATCATAGCTGGTCATGTATTTGGCTACATCATTATCATACCGGCGCTTATTGGTTTCATTCATGGCTTCGAACTGCTTCTTCAGCATGGCTTCGTCGCGGTTATAGATCACATGGATCACGGGACCATTGGCAACAGTGCGGGTAACGTGTGCATATTCCGGATCAGCCGCCCACATGAAATCGTGCACGTTGGGGGCTACAAAATGCCACGTCAGTGTATTGCCGGCAGGCGCCATTATTTTTACATTGGGAGCCTGATAGCCATGTCCTATCTGATTGGGGTTTTGCAGGTAACCGGTACCACCGATCAGGTAATTCTTATCGATGGTGATCTTCACCTCGTAATCGCCCCATACCCCATAAAACTCACGGGCTACATAGGGTGTAGGATGCCAGCCTTCGTAATCGTACTCACATAATTTGGGGTACCACTGGCTCATGGAGTAACGCACGCCTGTTTGCGGGTTATCTCTTCCGCTGCGACGTATCTGCAAAGGTACCTGTGCTTCAAAATCCATATCGAAAGTAACAGTCGTTTTGGGCAGGATAGGCTTGCTCAATATTACTTCGAGGACAGTTTCCTGTACATTGAATTTCTGCACCACGCCGTTCATCTTCAGCGACTGTATCTTCTGGTAGCCGATCTCATCGGGCTTCAGGTTGGCGATGCGGTCACGCACGCGGCCATCCCAATCCGGGCGGCCATTTACTTTTATTTTGCCTAACTCCTGACTGCGCGCATCCATCATACTGTTGGGCTGAAACGCATTCCAATACAGGTGATAGAATACTTTGGTAAGTGTATCCGGGGAATTGTTGGTGTATTCCAGTTTTTGTTTACCGGTAAACCGGTTGGTGTTCACATCCATGTTGATATCCATGGTGTACTTCACCCGTTGCTGCCAGCGATCGGGTTGTGCCATCGCGGCCGTTACAGCAAAACAACCAACCAATAAAAGCGTGTGTTTTCTCATTAGATTTCCTTGGGTTTTGTTCTAAAATTCTAAGCCGGAAGGTAGGGAAAAGAAAGGAAGTCGGGAAGTCAGAAAAGTCCGGAAGTCAGAAAGAAGGGAAGAGCGGGGTCACAGAGCCTACCCCGCGTAAGCGGAGTTATAGGTTACAAGTTGCAGGGATATAAAATACAAAGTCCGGAAGAATAGTGTCACTATTGCTTCCGGACTTGCCGACTTTCGGTCTTTCCGACTGTCTTATAATGTAATATTATCTTTCAGCAGACGGCCCTCGCTGTTGAACAGGAGGTTCTTTTTCTGCAGGTCGCTTTTTACTACCAGCACGCGGTATTGCACCTTATCGCCAGGCAGTTCGATCTTCGTTACGCTTTCTATTTTCCATTCAGCCCATTTGCTTTTTGCATAACCATCTTTTACTGCTGCAGGCAGACCAGCCTCTCCTACTTTTTCTTCTGTATACTGCCATGCTGCTTTATTGTTGAAACGGGCTTCATAGTGGCCGCCATTGTTATCGAATGTTGCGGTAAAGCCCGACAGTTTGTCCTTCCATTCTACATTGGAGGCGCTGGGGTATTTGCTTTTAAAAGCTTCCGTTACTGTTGCAGGAACACTGCGTACTTGTGCTAATGCATTATTGGTCAATGCGAAAGTCAATACAAGGATTAATGAGGTGATAATGCTTTTCATTACTACTGTTTTAATTATTCATCTATTGTATGCAAATATTAAACCCGGCTGTGATAAGGAAAACTTAAAGTGAGTCAAGAGTCTGGGGTTCGGAGTAGATAGTACAATATCCTGCGTTCAGTCATCATCTTGAGTCTCTGCGCGTTTTCCGGCTTTCTCTTCCTTCCCTGCGATTACCATTACGATCTCTCCTTTAACCTCTTTCTTCTTAAAATGTTCGCAAACTTCCTGTAAAGTTCCGCGTGCATTCTCTTCATACATTTTGGTGAGCTCACGGCTTACGCTGCATTGACGATCGGCGCCGAAGTACTGCATCATGTCCTGCAGTGTTTTCACCAGGCGGTGGGGCGACTCATAAAAGATCATGGTGCGTTCTTCTTCGGCCAGCTTTTTAAAGATGGTTTGCCGGCCTTTCTTCTGAGGCAGGAAGCCTTCAAACGCGAAGCGGTTGGCGGGCAGGCCGCTATTGACCAGGGCGGGCACAAAGGCTGTTGAACCCGGCAGACACTCCACTTTCACGCCTACTTTAATGCATTCACGTACGAGCAGGAAGCCAGGGTCTGATATACCGGGTGTACCCGCATCGGATACCAATGCCATATCCTTTCCCTCCATCAATTGGTTGACGAGGTGCTGCAATACCTGGTGCTCATTGTGCTGGTGAAAGGGCGACAGTGGCCGTATCACCTGGTAATGATTGAGTAGTTTAATTGTAGTGCGTGTGTCCTCCGCCAGTATCAGGTCAACTTTTTTCAACACTTCCAGTGCACGCAGGGTAATATCCTGCAGGTTGCCGATGGGTGTGGGAACGATATAGAGCATTACCTAATTAACTGATACTTCAAAGTATTCCATTACGGGGTTGGCCAGTAATTTTTTGGAGGCTTCTTCAGCAATCTTTTTGGCTTCTTCGGGGTTGTTGGCCTCTACCTGCAAAGTGATGTTCTTGCCTACACGTACATCCTGCACTGTATTCAATCCCAGGTTTTGTAATCCGCCCATCACGGCTTTGCCTTGTGGATCCAGTAATTCTTTCAGCGGCATTACAGTAACCTGAACATTATACGTCATGTGGTTTTATTTTTGAACGCCAAAGATACAATGATATAGAGAATAAACACGACCGGAACTGCCAGCCACTTCAATAAAACCGCTCCCAATACGGCTGCCAGCAGCAAAATAATTTTGGGCAGATTGCCTTTGAGGGAGAAATCTTTGAATTTCAGGGCCAGGAGTGGAATGTTGCTGACCATCAGGTAAGTAACTATGGCAATAATCCCATATAAAGCCCATTTATTGGCCAATACCTGGTTAACAGCTGATTGGTTTCCATAGAAATAAATGAGGGGTAAAGAAGCGATCAACAGGCCGGCTGCCGGTGTGGGCATGCCTTTGAAGCCATATTGCTGGCTGGCGTCGATGTTGAACTTTGCCAGGCGCCAGGCGGCGGCACAGGGAATAATGAATGCAGGCAACAGCCAGCCTATACTGGCATCGAGCCCGTCTTCCTGCTGCGCCAGGCTCAACCGGAGAAATTGATATACAATGAGCCCGGGCGCTACACCAAAGCTCACCACATCAGCCAAAGAATCCAGTTGTTTGCCCATTTCGGAAGTTGCCTTGAACATACGGGCTACAAAACCATCGAGGAAATCCACTACGGCGCTTATACCAATGAACAGGGAAGCCAGGGCCAGCTGTTCCGGAAACCGTACGAAGTATTCTCCCTCCCCATCAAACGCATGATCGATTCCATTCTGCAGGGTAAACACGATAGCACAGCAACCAAAGAATAAGTTGAGTAATGTAAATAAGTTAGGGATCGTCTTCATTATTTATTTTTTCTTCATGTAAGATTCTATCTCTTCTACGGTGATGGGTATTTTAGCCATCAGGTCTTTATTACCGGTTTTTGTAAGCCATACGTTGTTCTCGATCCGGATGCCCATCTGCTCTTCTTCGATGTATATGCCGGGCTCGATGGTAAACACCATACCGGCGGTCACTGGTTCGGTACGGCTGCCAAGGTCATGCACGTCGATGCCGAGGTGGTGCGAAATGCCATGGTATAAATACTTGCGGTAAGCCATGTTGTCTTTGTCTTCATTCTTCAGGTCCTGCTTGTTCAGTAATCCCAGCTTCACAAAAACTTTATTGGCCTCTGCTCCTACTTTATCTGTATAAGCCGCGATGGTGATGCCTGGCTTCAGGATGCTTTTGGCATAATTGTGCAGGTGCAGGCACCCGTTATACACATCTTTCTGCCGTTTGGTAAACTTGCCGTTGACCGGTATGGTGCGTGTAAGGTCAGCGCAATAGCCGCCATACTCAGCGCCAAAATCCATCAGTATCAACTCGCCGTCCTTGCACTCCTGGTTATTTTCAATGTAGTGCAGGGTGCGCGCCCGGTCGCCGCTGGCTACGATACTATTATAAGCCTGCCCGGTAGCTCTTTGCGACAGGAAGCTGTGCATGATCTCTGCCTCAATCTCATATTCCATCACGCCCGGCTTCACGAACTTTAATAAACGCAAAAATGTGTTGTGTGTTATGTCGATGGCCTGTTGCATCACCACTACTTCCTGTGGTGTTTTCACAGCCCGCAGTTCTTTCATAATGCGGGCGCTGCGTTTATACTGGTGCAGGGGATAGCGTTGCCGCATGGTTTCGGCATAGCGGTAATCACGCACCGGCACCAGGTTGGCCTTACGGTCGTTCTCGTTGGTGTTGAGATAAATGGTATCTGCGAGGTGTATCCAGGGCTGGAGTATGCCTTCAAGGCTGTCGAGCCAGATAACGGTGGTCATTCCGGCTATCTCACGCCCTTCCGCTGCTCTCAACCGCTTACCATCCCATTTTTCCTTCAATTCATTGGGACGCACCAGTACCAATACCTCTCTGAATTTGGGATCCGGGTTATCAGGAAACAGGATCACCATGGTGTCCTCCTGGTCGATACCGCAAAGCCAGTACAGGTCGGAGTTTTGCTTGAATTTGTGGGTGGCGTCGCCATTGGTAGGCAGCTCGTCATTGCTGTTGAAGATGGCAATGCTGTTCTTTTCCATCCGGCTTATGAATCGTTTCCGGTTTTGCACAAAGATGTTTGGATCGAGCGGAAGGTATTTCATGCGGTAAAGATAATGACACGAATCTGAACGAATTACACGGAACACGAATTAGGGCGAATTGCACGAATTGTGGAAGGTTGAAAGGTTGGAAAGTTGAGAAGTTGACAGACTCGAAAATGAAAACAGCGACAAAATCGGTTAAAGGCCGGGCAATGGATGCTTTAACTAAAAATCTATTTTTTAGGAATGGTTTAGTGAAAGGTGCTTATTGTTGAAAGCTTACGAAAAACTAACAGTTGTTAGGCGTATAATTGACCTAAATTCACGACTTTAATTGAATAATATTCAATTTTTGGCGGTTTTGGCGCTTTGCATTAGATTTTTTTAAATTCTACCTTTACAGCCTAACTTATAAAGTGCTTGTTTATGTCAGTATCAACCATCGCGATCTCCATTGATCAATTAACCCGCCTCGGGTTTCGACAGAACCACACCCTTCACTACCAGCTTACGCCCGAAGAGCTGGTGCAGGATGTACTGCGTTTGAATGAAGGCGTTTTGAATGACACCGGCGCCCTGGTGATCAAAACCGGCGAGTTTACCGGCCGCAGCCCTAAAGACAAGTTCACGGTGAAGGATGAGATCACCGCCAACACAGTACACTGGAATGAATTCAACTTACCCCTGGAAGAAAAGTATTTCCACATCATCCAAAAAAGGATTGTTGACCACCTGAACAGTAAAAACGAATTGTGGGTACGCGATGCTTATGCCTGCGCAGACCCACGCTATCGCACAAACATCCGGGTTGTGAATGAAAAACCTGCGATCAACCTCTTTTCTTATAATATGTTCCTTCGTCCTACGGAGGAACAACTGGAAAACTTTACGCCCGACTGGCATATCCTGTCGGCGCCTGAACTAAAGCTTGATCCCACGGAATGTGGCGTTCGCCAACACAATGCTGCGGTGATCAGCTTTAAGCACCGTACCATCCTGATCGCTGGCACCGGTTATACCGGCGAAACCAAGAAAGGTATCTTCACTGTACTTAATTATATACTGCCCCAGGAAAAGGGTGTGCTGAGCATGCACTGCTCGGCCAACATGGGCAAGAAGGGCGATACCGCCCTGTTCTTTGGTCTCAGTGGTACCGGTAAGACAACACTCAGCGCCGACCCACAGCGTAAGCTGATCGGAGATGATGAGCATGGCTGGACCAACAATGGCGTTTTCAATTTCGAAGGCGGTTGTTATGCCAAGTGTATCGACCTGAGCGAAGAGAAAGAACCTGAAATATTCCATGCCATCCGCCCCGGCGCCCTGGTAGAAAATATTGGCTTCCATCCCGGCACCAACAAGATCAACTTTGCCGATAAATCCATTACTGAGAATACCCGGGTATCTTACCCGCTGGATTTCATCAGCAATGCACAGGAGCCTTCTGTAGGTAGTCTACCTGCCAACATTTTTTTCCTTACCTGCGATGCTTATGGTGTATTGCCACCTATATCACGGCTTACGCCTGCACAGGCCATGTACCAGTTCATTTCGGGTTACACGGCCAAGGTAGCGGGTACCGAAGCAGGGGTAACAGAGCCTAAATCCACCTTCAGCGCTTGCTTTGGCGCTCCTTTCCTCCCCCTCCATCCGGGCAGGTATGCTGCCATGCTGGGTGAGAAGCTGCGCAAACACGATGTAAAGGTGTGGATGATCAACACTGGCTGGACTGGTGGCGGTTATGGAACCGGCAACCGCATGAAGCTGGGCTATACCCGCGCCATGATCACGGCAGCCCTCGAAGGCAAGCTGGACAATGTAGAATTTGTCAATCACCCTGTATTTGGTATGGCTGTTCCGCAAAGCTGCCCCAATGTACCGGCCGAGTTGCTGAATCCACGGAATACCTGGGCCGATAAAGGGGCCTATGATGCCGCAGCCCGTAACCTGGCACAGCAGTTTATCAGGAACTTTGAAAAATATGCTGCCGGTGTACAAGAAGAAGTTTTAGAAGCAGCACCTGCAATTTAAACGCTGTCTTATATATCTCATTCGCTAAACCCCTGTGGATTTAGCACGGCCTCAAACGATTACTGCTATAGGAACTCTATCCCATCAACCGGATAGAGTTTTTTTTATGCCTGCAAACCCGCCGGTGATTACCTTCGTCTTGATTATTTTTGGGAGAAAGATTTTTAGTTTAAGACATGCTCACATCTATTTTTACCTTCCTGCTGGCAGCGCTCACCAGTTCAGAACAGGCCAACGCCAACCTGATCGAGTGGACAGCCGCGAGGAAACTTACCTGGGATGACTTTAAGGCTCCGGCCGACCCTGCCTCCACCAATGCAGCGCTTACCAGCAGCTCCATCAACGTAGAATTTGGCTACGATGACCAGGAATTGCAATTCACCATCAAATGCCGGTTCGATAAGAACAAATCGTGGGTGCGCATACGCAGCACCAACATCCTGCAGCATGAACAGGGGCATTTCGATATTGCCGAACTCCATGCCCGCAAGCTCTATCAGGCGCTAAAAGGCTACCACTTCAACGCCAAAACAGTGAGCGACGATGTAAACAGGATCTACGACAGCGTGATGATACTGCACCATTCTGCCCAGAATGAATACGATAAGGAAACTGATTTTTCCCGTAACAAGGAAAAGCAGGATGTATGGCTGAAGAAAATAACCGATGACCTGCTATCATTGAAGCAATACGCTGTTTACAATCATAAATAGCGCTTACTCTGCCGGCACCACAAATATTACCGGCATCTTCTTGTAGCTTTTTACCGAACGGCCACATTGGTTAGCGGGCTGCCATAAGCCCTTGTAGTCTTTAAATATGCTCAACGCTCGTTCTGCCAGGCCATGGCCCGGATCATTATCTGCTTTTATCTCAGACAATTTGCCGTGTACATCAATTATGAAGCTGATCTGTACTTTATAGGTGCCGGCGGGAATGGTCTTTCTCAATGACTCCGGTAATACCGTACTCTTTTTCATATAATTGGTCCACTCCTGTATGTTGGTGCCTCCGTCAATTTCTACCTTGGTAAATATCTTATCGGTTTCTTCAGCGGAAGCTTTCTTTGCATTCTTTTGCGCAGCAGCGCTGGTTACCATGCAGCCAATAATGCATAGCACCAGTATATACCTGGCGATATTCATACACGTAAGTTTTGGGTTTGCAGGTAAGATGCATTACACCTGCAATTCCACAAATCTGTTAATGCGTTAAAACAAGCCGTACAATTGGGAATCTATGCGACTGATAATATCACCGAGGTGTTCTTCGTTTTCGGGGAACTTGTTCTTGTCGATATCGATGACGAGCAATGGACCTTCTTTATAACCATCGATCCATTTATTGTAGAAGTCGTTGAGGCGCTTCAGGTAGTCGAGGCGTATGTTCTCTTCATATTCTCTTCCCCGCTTTTGTATCTGGGCTACCAAAGTTGGTACCGATGCTTTGAGGTAAATGAGCAGATCAGGTGGCTGTACCATGGATTTCAACGTTTCAAAAAACAGGAAGTAGTTGTCGAAATCCCTTTTGCTCATCAGGCCCATCTCGTGGAGGTTGGGCGCGAAGATGTGCGCATCTTCATAGATCGTTCTGTCCTGTACTACGGTTTCGGTGCCGCGGTGAATATCCAGCAACTGGTTCAGGCGGCTATTGAGAAAGTATATCTGGAGGTTAAAGCTCCAACGGGGCATGTCCTCATAAAAATCAAACAGGTAAGGATTGTGGTCCACATCTTCAAACTGAGGTATCCAGCGGTAATGTTTACTCAGCAGTTCAGTAAGGGTAGTCTTTCCAGCACCAATATTTCCTGCTACAGCTATATGCTTAGGTTTTTTGCTTTTTGCCATCGTAATTAGTTCATAGAATCAGATCCTGTTTCCCTGGCAATGAACCTGGGAAGAATGGACCAAAAATTTAAGGTATTACTTCTTTTTGGTTTTTGGTGGATGGACCTTGAGTTTTTAATAATAATTCAGCCCCATTGCTGCACGTACCAGCTGCATGGTAGCCTTCGCACTGGCAGTGGCTTTTGCAGCCCCTTTCTCCATCACTTCTTTGAGGTATTGCTCATCATTGCGGATGGCTTCTGCCTTTTCCCGTATGGGGGCAATGAAACGCACCATGTCCTCGCCCAGTTGCTTTTTCAGATCACCATAGCGGATACTGCAACTGTTATAATCGGCTTCAAATTTCTTAACCACTTCTTCGCTACTTACCAACTGCAGCAGGAGGAAAATGTTTTCAATGTAGTCGGGCTTGGGGGAATTGGGTACGGTTGGACCACTATCGGTTTGGGCCTTCTTTACTTTATCGATGATCTGTTTATCGGTATCCGACAGGTAGAGTGTAGCATTCTGGTTCTCGCTCTTGCTCATCTTGCCGGCGCCATCGAGGCTGGGCACTTTCACGAGTTGTGAGCCATAGTTGAAAGCGAAAGGCTCGGGGAACACATCACCATAGCGATGGTTGAAACGGTTTACATAAGTACGCGCCATCTCCAGGTGTTGCTCCTGGTCTTTTCCTACCGGCACCAGTTCGGCCCGGTGCAGCATGATGTCTGCCGCCTGCAACACAGGATAAGTAAGTAATCCCGCATTGATATTATCGGGCTGCAGCTTGGCTTTATCTTTAAACGTAGTGGTCCTTTCCAGCTCGCCCATATAGGCCAGCATATTCAGGAAAAGATACAGCTCAGATGTTTCGTATACGTGGCTTTGACAATACAGGGCGGCTTTATCGGGATCGAGGCCACAGGCAATGTGCTCCGCCAGTACACGATGTATATTGGTCTTTAGCTCTTTGGTATCAGGATGGGTAGTCAGGGCATGCAGGTCGGCCACCATAAAAAAGCAGGGGTATTCTTCCTGCATACGCACAAAATTTCGCAGCGCCCCAAAGTAATTCCCGAGGTGTAAAAAGCCGGTGGGACGAATGCCACTCATAACGATCTGTTGCTGAACACGCTTTTCCATAAGAGCGCGAAGATAAGGATAGTTTCGGGTTTGGAGTTTTGGGTTACGAGTTCTTTAGGTGCAGCAACCCAATGAATTACAATCTCGCTGCCAGGGCAATAGCAAGTTCGGACAGCATAAAGTAAAATATAACCAGCTATTCCAAAGCACGGAGCAACCCGAAACAAGAAACCCTGAACCCGAAACGGTTTTTCTGTTATTTTTGTTTGGTATGGAAGTCAATGACGCATTAGTGGAAAACCTCGCCAACCTGGCTCGTTTGCAGTTCAATGAGGGGGAAAAAGAAATAATCAAGAACGACCTGCAACGAATGATCCATTTTGTCGACAAACTGAATGAACTGGACACAGCGGGTGTAGCCCCCTTGTTACACATGACGGATAATGAAAATATCTTGCGGGAAGACGTGGTACAGGGTTCTATATCAAGGGAAGAGGCTGTAAAGAATGCCCCCGATACCGATGGGGTATTCTTTAAAGTGCCCAAAGTGATCAGGAAATAAGTCGGAAAGACCGAAAGACGGAATGTCTGAAAGATTCTTCGATTTAATGTAGGCATGCTTCCGGACTTTTCAGACTTCCGGACTTGCCGACCCTAAATTATACTTATGCATGCAATCATCCACCTGGAAGAGATCCGTAAGAGCTATTTCATGGGCAAACAGGAAATCCGTGTACTGAAAGGTATCAACCTGGATATCCTTAAAAATGAATATGTGGCGCTGATGGGCCCTTCGGGTTCGGGTAAGAGTACGCTCATGAATATATTGGGCTGCCTGGATACCCCTACTGCCGGCAAGTATGTACTGAATGGACAGGATGTGAGCAAGATGCTGGATGATTCGCTGGCTGAGGTACGCAATAATGAGATCGGCTTCGTATTCCAGCAGTTCAACCTGCTGCCCCGCCTTACCGCTCTTGAAAATGTGGCGCTGCCGCTGGTATATGCCGGCATACCCAAAAAACAGCGCACCGAAATGGCGATGGAGGTGATCAGGAAGGTAGGACTGGAAGAAAGAAGCCACCACAAACCCAATGAACTTTCGGGCGGCCAGAACCAGCGGGTAGCTATTGCCCGGGCGCTGGTAAACAGCCCCTCTCTTATACTGGCCGATGAGCCCACCGGTAACCTCGATACCAAAACCTCCATCGAGATCATGGATATCTTTGGCCAGATACAGGCCAGCGGCAATACCGTAGTATTGGTAACCCACGAAGAAGACATTGCCAACCATGCCCACCGCATCGTACGTTTACGGGACGGCGTTATCGAAAAAGATGAACGCAAGGCTGTAATGGCTTAATTCCGGATTCAGAATTTAGAATTGCTCCGCGCCTTCATCTTTCTGACTAACTTTAAGCCCCAAGCTTTAAAGCTTTTGTAGTTAAAGCATTCGAAATCCTACATGCTAAATTCGAAATTACATGGCCTTTAAGATATACACCAAGACCGGTGACAAAGGGAACACTTCTCTTATCGGTGGTACCAAAGTGCCCAAATCGCACCTGCGGATTGAAGCTTATGGCACTGTAGATGAGCTGAACTCTTATATCGGCTTATGCCGCGACCTGCTTACCGATGAGACGAACAGGGCCACTTTGCAGGAAGTACAGGACCGCCTGTTTACCGTTGGCGCTGCGCTGGCCTGCGATCCCGCCAAGGACACAAAAATGCACATTCCCGATCTCAAGGATACCGATATTCAATTCCTGGAAAAGGAAATAGACCGCATGACGGATGCCTTGCCTCCCATGAAAAACTTCGTTCTGCCGGGTGGCCACCCCGTTGTATCACAGCTGCACATTGCCCGCTGCGTATGCCGCCGGGCCGAACGCTGCTGCGTAAGACTGGAACTGGAGGGTGAGGAAGTAGCAGGCATCATCCTGCAATACATCAACCGCCTCAGCGATTATCTGTTTACACTGGCACGCTATGCCGGCCAGCAATTACAAGCCCCTGAAATACCCTGGAAACCGCGGGTCTAAACGATCTTCCCGTCTTTCATGTGCAGTATCCTGTCGCTCATCTGCGCCAGCTCCTCGTTGTGCGTCACGATCAGGAAAGTTTGATTGAATTGCTTCCGTAAGTCGAAGAATAGTTGGTGAAGTTCCCTGGCATTGGCCGAATCGAGGTTGCCCGTAGGCTCATCGGCAAAAATGATCCTGGGGTTATTGATCAGCGCGCGCGCTACTGCCACCCGCTGCTGCTCCCCTCCCGAGAGGGCATTGGGCTTGTTGTCCACTCTGTTCCCCAATCCCAATGTTTCCAGCAGATGTACTGCCCGCTCTGTTACGTCTTTTTTGCGGCGGCCTGCCATCCAGCCGGGTATGCAGACGTTCTCTACCGCTGTAAATTCTGGCAACAAATGATGGAATTGGAATACAAACCCGATGTGCTGATTGCGAAAATTCGCCACCTGCTTATCATTGAGGAAATTGATCTTCTCGCCGTTGATCCTGATCTCCCCGTTGCTGGGATGGTCCAGCGTACCCAAAATATGGAGTAAGGTACTTTTCCCGGAGCCGGAAGGGCCTACGATACTGGCTATTTCCCCTTGCTGTATGGTCAAATCTACCCCTTTTAACACCCAAAGCTGATCGTAATATTTATGTATGTTGGTGGCCGTTAACATGAATTGCGCGTTGTAAAGAAAGCGTCAAGATACTACAAACCATCGGCTTCAGGCCCGGTAAACAGGCTGGGCAAATTTTTTAAGAAAATGTTGTTCCCACTTTTCAAAGATTGATTTGGTTTTTTCGCCAAGAAAGTTACTTTTGCGAAAAATTACCGGGTACCGTTTTTGCCTGCCGGAGTGAAATCCGGGACCATGCAACACTTCCCGGGAAACAATTGTTAGGGTTTTGCTGACCTGTTGTAATCGATACAGGTAGAAACCCGGATAAAAATTAAAACGGCCACTCATGTTTTGGACACTTGAATTAGCATCATATCTTGAAGACGCACCCTGGCCTGCTACCAAGGACGAGTTGATCGACTACGCTATCCGTAGCGGCGCCCCCATCGAAGTAGTAGAAAACCTCCAGGAGCTGGAAGACGAAGGAGAGATTTACGAGGGTATTGAAGACATTTGGCCGGACTATCCGAGCCAGGACGACTTCTTCTTTAACGAGGATGAATACTAAAACGTACTGACAACTTATTAAAAAAGCGGACTGTTGAGGTCCGCTTTTTTTTATTCTTCTCTAAGGTGGGCCGCCTTGCCGCGCTGCTGTGCTGCAAGGCGACTCACCTTATTTGTTATTTCTCCATTTGCTCGATCACGGCCTGTGTAACGCCGGTGAAAGAGAATCCACCATCATGGAACAGGTTCTGCATCGTTACCATTTTGGTAAGGTCGCTGAACAGGGTTACGCAATAGTCGGCGCAATCATCAGCATTGGCATTACCAAGGGGGCTCATTTTCTCCGCATAGCTGATAAATCCATCGAAACCTTTTACACCACTGCCGGCTGTTGTTCTTACCGGTGACTGGGACACGGTGTTTACCCTTACTTTTTTACGAACGCCGTAGTGATAACCAAAGTTGCGCGTTACTGCTTCCAGCAGCGCCTTGGCATCAGCCATTTCATTATAGTCGGGGAATACACGCTGTGCAGCGATATAAGTAAGCGCCACCACGCTGGCATGCTCATTCAGCGCATCCATATCCCAGGCCGTACGCAATACGCGGTGCAGGGACATAGAAGATATATCCAGTGTTTTTTGGTTCCAGCCATAATCGAGCTCAGTATAATGTTTGCCCTTGCGAACGTTCATACCCATCGCTACAGAGTGGAGTATGAAGTCAATACCGCCGCCAAAATGCTTCATGGCTTCTTCAAACAGCTTCTTCAGATCATCCATATTGGTTACATCTGCTGGGATCACCGGAGCATTGGTAGTTTGAGCCAGTTTATTGATCTCTCCCATACGCATGGCCACCGGAGCGTTGGTCAGCACCAGTTGTGCGCCTTCTTCATGGCAACGTAATGCAGTTCTCCAGGCGATGGATTTTTCATCCAGCGCACCGAATACGATCCCTTTTTTTCCTTTGAGCAGGTTGTACGACATAGCGGGTCTATAGTTTATTGTTTTTGTTGATGGTTCCCGGATATTGTTTAAGCGGCGTAAAAATAGGAATATTTGACTATTAAACATCAGCGGAGGAGCCTATACGCCTCCAACAGTCCCCATAAGCCTCCCAGGATTATACCTATATCGACAACGATGAGTGAGCAGGAATAGAACAGCAATTGCCAGATGTTTCCGCTGGCCTTGATCTTTTCATTAAAATACCGGTAAGTGATAAAGCTAGCTATTAATGCGATACCACCCAGCAAAGGAAACAGCATTATTTTGAGGATGAGCATGGTAAAGATGTCTATTACTGCTTAAATACAAACTTAGTCAGTATAAAGATCGCGATACACGTATATAATAATGTGAAAGCTGCCAGAATAACGAGGTAAGCAAGAAATCTTACTACCGATTCCTTAGGACGCGTAAGCTTTAAAAGATATTTGTTAAAGTAATACCCTGGCAGCACACCGAATACAACCCACGTCATTAACAGGAAGGGGTTATTGAATATAGGAGGGAAAAAAAGTAGCATTAATTCATCACCATTTCACGGGCGTTTTCCAATGCTGCAGCGGTAGGTTTTTCACCACTGAGCATTTTGGCAATGGCAGTGATCCGCTCTTCCTGTGTAAGTTTTTTAATGTTCGTTTTGATGGTATCACCCTTGATCTGCTTGTAAACAAAGTAGTGGGCATCGGCCTTGCCAGCTATCTGCGGCTGGTGGGTAATGCTGATCAGCTGCCGTTTCTTAGCGAGGTCTTTCATGATCACACCCACCTGCTTAGCCGCTTCACCTGAGATACCGGTATCGATCTCATCAAAAATGAGCGTACCGAGGTCGAGCGATTGCGCCACCAGCGATTTGATGCACAGCATCAACCGGCTCAACTCACCACCGGAAGCCACTTTGCGGATAGGCTCGAAGCGGTTGCTCTTGTTGGCATCGAACAGGAACTCGATCGCATCAAGGCCATGCGTCTGCAGGTTATCCGTTTGCTGCGCATCTACCTGCAAGCGGGCATTGGGCATACCTACCTGCGCCAGCAGCTTATTTACTTTATCCTGTAAAGGTTTGATCTGCTTAACACGGTTGGCAGAAATATTTTTGGCGACTGCCAGGGCTTCCTGCTGAAGCTGCTGCACCGCTTTCTCTTTTTCCTGTATAGCTTCGTCGATGTTCAACACCGCCTGCAGCTTTTCTTCCAGCGATCCTTTAATAGCCAGCAATTCAGCAGTTGTTTTTACGCCATGCTTTTTCAACAGCTTATAGCCAACAGTCATGCGGTCATTGAGCTGCTCTATCTTTTGCGGATCGTATTGTACATGATCATTGATGCGCTCTACTTCATCCGCTATATCCTGCAACTCTATTTGCGCCGACAGCAGGCGCTGCTGCAACGCAGGCAGGTCGGCATGATAACCGGTAAAGCCTTGCAGCTGGTTGCACAATGATTTAAGCTGCTGCACCATGGGTTGCTCCCCTTCATTCAGTTCATACGACACTTTGGTAAGAGCACTTTTTATACCTTCTGAATTGCTCAGTAATTTTAAAGTAGCATCTGTTTCTTCCAGCTCGTTTTCCTTCAGGCCCGCTTCTTCCAGCTCGTCGAATTGGAATTTATTATAATCGTATTCTTTCGTGAATTGATCCTTTTGCTGTTGCAATTCATTCAACTCCTGGCGGCGATGTTGCCATTGCGTATACAGCGTACGGTATTGTTGCACCAACGTGGCATGACCAGCCAATGCATCGAGCACATCCCTTTGGAAATCGGAAGCACCGAGATCGAGTGTATCAAACTGGCGGTGCAGATCTACCAGCAGTGAACTAAGCTGGCGCAGCTGCTCCAGGTTCACCGGCGTATCATTTACAAATGCCCTTGATTTGCCATTGGCGGCTATTTCGCGGCGGATGACCAGTTCTTCTTCTGTGTCCAGGTCGTTTTCTTTGAGAAAAGCCTTTATCTCTTTCCGGCCATTGGTATCGAACGTACCTTCTGCTACACTTTTTTTGGTGCGGTCCAGCAGCACGGACGAATCGGCCCGGTCGCCCAGGATGAGCGACAAAGCTCCCATCAGGATGGACTTACCCGCACCGGTTTCACCGGTAATAATATTCAGCCTGGCCGAGAAGTCTATTTCTATCTCGTCAATAATGGCGTAATTCTGAATAAAAAGTTTCTTAAGCATAGGAAAACAACGATGGGGCAAATTAGCTAATCCGGGAGTAATAAAATAAAGATGTTATCCTCATCCCTTACACCTGGCGATGCCCGATTTGGCCCGCTGGTCCAGGGAGTTTTTGAAGTCATGGTCTTTCATGCTAATACATCTTTCAAACCAGGAGATGGCGGTCTTTTTGTCATTCCGCGCTTCATAAATAAACCCAATATGAAGCGCTGCCCGGGCAGCAAAGTACTCTTTGCGGGTCTCGCCAATGGCAATCGCCTCTTTATAAAAAAGGATGGCATCGTCATCTACACCGAGGTCGTCGTACAGACGGCCAACCCGATAGGCAAATTCCAGCTTTTCTTCTGTCTGTGCAAAGTCCGCCGTTGTTTTACCATGCAGCATGCGCAGCGCTTCCCGGTGGTAGCCACCATCGTTCAGTAGCCGCGCCTGCAACAACAAGCGGTTAGGCCAGCGGGTGGCTTTCGCCTCTTTTTGCGCCAGTTTGTCGGCATCCGTTTCGGCATTGCCTTTGTTCAATATC
Organism: Niastella sp.; assembly: GCA_017744515.1. Lineage (GTDB taxonomy): Bacteria > Bacteroidota > Bacteroidia > Chitinophagales > Chitinophagaceae > Paraflavitalea. The sequence continues at coordinate 21,564 of JAGIBF010000039.1, read as the reverse complement.
TCCTTACGATACCAATCGGCTTTTGCCTGATCATTTTGCAGGTAGTAATGCCAACTCAATTTCAGCAACACGTCCTTCACATAGAACTTCCCTTTGAAGTTGCGGATAAAGTTTTCGAAATAAATATGGGCATCCGGCTCGAGGTGATGTAGCCTGGCATAACCCATTTCGAGGTCCCATACCGCCGTAGGCATGTAGCCCGCAGCCTTGCTTCTTGCCTCCAATACCTGCTTTGCTTTTTCTGCCTGCTGGTTGTTGAGGCTGAGGTTGGCAGCGAGGTAGGTAAACAGGTGGTTGTTTACCACGTCCAGCTGTTGCTGACCGATAAAATCAGCCACCCCCTTCTTATCATTGTTGAGGTAGAACTGTAAGTAGCAATAATAGAATATAGCTTCTTCATGAAAGAGCTGCGCCCATTCATCTTTGCCATTGAGGAACTGCTTTACACGGTCCATCCCTGTTTTCATATCACCTTTCATGCCCAGCAGGTTGCTGAACCATTTATAACCATCGGGTATGGTAGCGGTCACCATCTGCATGGCGCCATAGTACAACAGGTTGGGAGAAAAGGAAGGCCAGGCTTTCAGGTTGTCTTTTGCCTGCAGGAAAGAGCGGCGAAACTCCCACCCTGCATCCCAGCGCTCTCCAAACTTGACGCGGATAGCTGCCCACTGAAAATGCAATATCGACTTGGTATATAAGTACAGCGGTGAATCTTCCGGACCTTCATTCATCAGGTCCAGGCGATCATCGAGATGAGCGATGCGCTTTTTGTATTCAGCCTGGTCTTCGTTGAAAAAGAGCGTGAAGAAATCGATGTAGTTTTCTAGGAAGTAAGGTATGAGGTTATGCGGATGCTGTGCCTTTTCTGCATTCAACAACTGTTGACCGCTTTCTAATTTTAATTGGATGATCTCTTTATACGCCTGCCGGCAGGTAGTATTGAAGTCGAAGGTTTTCTGCGCCAGCGCAGGCAGGGATAGCAGGCATAACAGGAAGATATGACAGCATAACCGGTAATTCATAGTGATGCAATATAATACAAATAAAAAGGCGTTCATTACTGAACGCCCTTTATAGTATTTAAGGCACAAATGATCTTATTTCACTTCAACACTGTCGAACAGGTCACGGTCTACCAGGATACGACCACAGTTTTCGCAAACGATGATCTTCTTGCGCTGGCGAATCTCGCTCTGGCGTTGAGGAGGAATAGCGTTGAAGCAACCACCGCAGGCGTCGCGCTCAACGGGTACTACAGAAAGACCGTTGCGGTAGTTCTTGCGGATACGGTCATAAGAGTTCAGCAGACGCTCTTCTACCTTTTCACGGGCTTCAGCAGACAGCTTATTGAAGTGTGTTTCTTCTTTTTCAGTAGAAGCGATGATCTTTTCCAACTCACCTTTCTTGGTGCTGAGCACGCCTTCTTTATTGGCAATGTTTTTCTTAGCCTTATCGAGGACTATCACTTTTTCAGCGATCTCTTCATTGGCATCACGGATGTGTTTTTCAGCCAGCTTCATTTCCAGCTGCTGCATTTCGATCTCTTTGTTGATCGCTTCAAACTCGCGGCTGTTCTTCACGTTCTCGCTTTGCTTTTCGTATTTCTTGATCAGTGCTTCAGCTTCTTTGATCAGGTTCTTCTTGTTGGAGATAAACTCCTGGATACCGTTGATCTCTTCTTCAATCTTTGTCTGACGTGAGTGCAGACCTGCGATCTCATCTTCCAGGTCACTTACTTCCATCGGCAACTCACCTTTCAATACCTGGATCTCATCTATTTTGGATTCAATCTTTTGGAGGGAAACCAGTGAGGATAATTTTTCCTCAACAGAATACTCTTTTACGTTAGCCATATATGCTGTATGGTTTTTTTATTTTCAGACGAAGTAACGTACCGGATTGGTTTTCACTTCGCTTTTAAGGACGGCAAAGGTAGTGAATTTTTCCTGCAAAACAGTAATTAGGAGGTCGGTGGTAAACTGTTCGCTCTCATAGTGGCCAATGTCGGCGATCACCATACGGTCGTTGGCGTCAAAAAACTCATGGTATTTCATGTCGCCGGTAATGAAGAAGTCGGCCCCGGCCGCTAAAGCCCTGGAAACCAATAAACTGCCAGCCCCTCCACACAGCGCCACCTTCCTTACCGGTTTATCGAGCAGGGGCGTATGCCGGATGACGGTAAGCCCGAACTGCTTCTTAATCAAGGCCAAAAAGTCTTTTTCGTCCTGGAGGTCGGGTAGCTCCCCCATCAGCCCTGCCCCGATGCCCGGGTGGGTATTGGCGAGGTCCACCACGTCGTAGGCCACCTCCTCATAGGGGTGGGCAGCGATCATGGCTTTTATCATGGCGCTCTGTAGCCAGGCAGGGAAAATAACCTCCAACTTTACCTCCCTTTCTTCATGGCGCTCACCGGGCTGGCCCACAAAGGGGTTGGTGCCTTCCCCACCTTTAAAGGTGCCGGCGCCTTCCACGTTGAAGCTGCATTCACTGTAATTGCCAATATGCCCACCGCCGACGGCAAAGAGGGCGGCTCTTACCTGCTCGGCCTGGGCCAGCGGCACAAAGGTGAACAGCTTTTTGAGGGTAGCCGTCTTAGGCTGCAGGGCGGTCCTTTTTACCAGCCCCAGCTTATCGGCCATCATACCATTGACCCCGATGATCACATGATCCAGGTTGGTATGGATGGCGTAAATAGCGATATCATGCTTGATGGCGGCAATCACTGCCTTTTCTACGTAGTTCTTGCCGTTGATCTTTTTCAGTCCTCCAAAGATGATGGGGTGATGGGCCACTACCAGGTTGCACTTGCGGGCTGCCGCTTCAAGGATCACGGCTTCCGTGGCATCGAGGGTACAGAGCACCCCGGTACACTCCCAGCCGGCATCACCGGTAAGCAGGCCTGCATTGTCATAACTTTCCTGCAAAGAAGGAGGGGCAATCGACTCCAGGTAGGCGGTAATGGCGGCAATATGCATAAGGTGAAAATTATAGCCAAAGATAACAAGCTGAGACAATTACCACCTAGAGAGGTACCGGACTGGTAGCAAAATGCTCTTGGCATTGCCTGGGGGTGGTCAGGGAATGGTCAGAGAGTGGTCAGGGAATGCTCTAAACCCTGTGTATTCCCTGAGTATATCCAGAGGATACCCAGACAATACTTAGAGTACCCCCCTACCACTTCACTACAACTACCTGCCTATGTCGCCACAACCCTTCCCGAAAAAACAGCTATAGGCAAAGGCTCTAAAGTAGCGGCCGCAGTTTTAAAATAGAGAGGTACGCACTAATTTAAAACCTACACGGATAAATTATACACACAGGATTTAAAATAAGGTCGTTTCATCCTGTTATATTATTTTTGAATTATATGCAATCCGTGTTAAACACTGTTGCAAGTACACAAAGCGCCTGACCTGGCTCTGATGTAGCAGACCTCACTCCTTTTTCGGATCATTCTGTGTGTGATACCCGTGTATTTATGACCTGCCTGAACTGTTTGTAAAACCAAACCGACGTTTCATGCCCAGAATTTTCCCGGCAGCAATGATGCAGGATTCTGCCTATTCCTGGTTGCCCAAAGTGCAACCCAAGAGCCAGATAATCTATACCCTTGTATTGGGAGCCGTAGTGGCTACCCTGCTGGCAGCTATTTTTATTAAAGTAGATGTTTCTGTTAATGTGCCCGGCATTATCCGGCCTTTCTCTGAAAAGTCGGAACTGCGCAGCCTTGCCAGTGCCAACATCGCCGCCGTAATGGTCAAAGAGGGCGATCATGTGCAGGAAGGCCAGTTGCTACTGCGCTTACAGCAGGATGTAACCAACGACAAACTTGACCAGACAGGTTTTGAATTGTCGCAACGCGAAACACATATGCACGACCTGGGCCTACTGGCCAAAGGCGCCGGACCTGCCAAACTCTATTCCAACCTCTACAAACAACAATACTTCGGCTTTCAGGCTACCATTGCCGAAAAGCGTTCCGTAATGGAAAAACTGAAGTCGGACTACCAGATGTACAGCAAGCTGTATGATGAAAAGGTGATCGCTAAAAAAGAATACCTCGAAAAGAAATACGCTTACGAACAGTCGAAGGCAATACATGACGCAGCCATAGCTTCTCAAAAAAGCCAGTGGCAGCAGGAATTGGAACGCCTGCGCCTCGAAAGCCGCCAGCTACAGGCAGGCAAAAAGCAATTGCAAAAAGAGAAAGACCAGTTGGAGATCAGGGCGCCGGTGAGCGGCACCGTTCAGCAGTTTGCAGGCCGCTATACAGGTGGCCCTGTGCAGGCCGGTGAAATGCTGGGTTATATCTCCCCCGACTCGGGCATGATGGCTGAAGTATATGTATCGCCTCAAGACATCGGTTATATCTATGCCGGCATGACGATCAAATGCCAGGTGGACGCCTTTAATTACAACTCCTGGGGCATACTGCCGGGCAAGGTGCAATCAGTAGACAACGACTTCACGATCGTCAACAATACACCGGTATTCAAAGTAAAATGCCTCCTCGATAAAAACAGTCTGCAACTGTCGAATGGCGTTAAAGGGAACCTTAAAAAAGGGATGACCCTGCAATGCCGTTTTATCCTCGCCCGCCGGGGAATCATGCAGCTATTGTATGAAAGAGCCGATAGCTGGCTGAATCCCCATTCGGCAGGCACAGCCAATAAACAATAATTGTCTATTTACCCGAACCAATACTTTATCCAATACCATGAAGAAAGCCATTAAAGTTAAACAGCATGACATCACTGACTGCGGAGCAGCTTGCCTGCAATCTGTAGCAGGTTATTATAACCTTCAATTGCCTATTGCCGCCATCCGTCAATATGCAGGCACCGATACCAAGGGCACCAATGTACTGGGCCTTATTGAAGCAGCCCAAAAGATCGGCTTCGATGCCAAAGGTGTAAAAGGGCCTTTCGATGCCCTCTTCAATATGCCTGTTCCAGCTATCGCGCATGTGGTCCTCAATAAACGCCTCAGCCATTATGTAGTGATCTATAAAGTAACCAAAGACTACGTGCAGGTGATGGACCCTGCTGATGGCGAACTGCATCCGTATCCGCATGAAGCATTCAAAGAGATATGGACCGGCGTGATCATATTGCTGATGCCGGCACAAACCTTCCGGGAAGGCAATGAAAAGATATCGCACCTGCGGCGCTTCTGGTTGCTGCTGCGCCCACACAAAGAAGTTACCGGGCAAATCATCTTTGGTTCAGCCGTATACACCATACTTGGTTTATCCACCTCGCTATATGTTCAAAACATTGTAGACCATGTACTGATCGGAGGCAATACCCGCCTGCTCAACCTTATGGGCATTGTGATGCTGCTTATCCTGTTGCTGCAGTTATTCATTGGCGGCTTCAAAAGCATTTTTGCGATGAAGACAGGACAGCAGATCGATGCACGGCTGATACTGGGTTATTATAAACACCTGCTGAAATTACCGCAACAGTTCTTCGATACCATGCGGGTGGGCGAGATCACATCACGCATTACCGACGCTGTCAAGATCAGGGCTTTCATTAATGAAACGGCAACCGGACTGGTGGTCAATATTTTCATTGTGGTCTTTTCTTTCCTCGTGATGTTCTTTTACCAATGGAAACTGGCACTGCTGGTACTTACCATTATTCCCATATATGTGTTGTTGTACATGGCAAGCGACCGTTTCAACAAGAAGTGGCAACGTAAGCTGATGGAACACAATGCAGAGCTGGGCAGCCAGTTGGTTGAATCACTGAACACCATCAGCACTATTAAACGTTTCGGACTGGAAGAACATGCCAATATGAAAACAGAATCGAGGTTCATACGGCTATTGCAAACCATCTACCGCTCCGGCATCTTCAATATTTACTCAGGCAGTGTGGCCAGCTTTGCCACCAGCCTGCTGGTAATAGTATTGTTATGGATAGGAGCTTATATGGTAGTGAACCGCAGCCTGAGCGCCGGTGAGCTGCTTTCTTTTTATGCGCTCATTGGTTATTTCACGGGTCCAGCGATGAGCATTATAGGCGCCAACAAAAGTATGCAGGATGCTTTGATAGCCGCTGACCGCCTCTTTGAGATCATGGACCTGGAGCAGGAGGATAGTACCAATAAGATCAAGCTGGCGCCGGGTGCTACAGGAGATATTTCATTTCATGATGTGGGATTTCGTTATGGCACCCGCGCAGAAGTCTTCAAACAGTTCAACCTCATCATACCAGCAGGCCGCATTACTGCCATCGTAGGCGAAAGCGGCAGTGGTAAGTCGACCCTGATGTCCTTATTACAAAATATCTATCCGGTGCGCAGTGGTCATATCAGCATTGGTGGCAAAGACATCAAGTACCTCGATATGGAAAGCCTGCGTCAGCGGGTGAGTGTGGTACCACAACAAGTTGACCTGTTTGCCGGCACCGTATTGGAAAACATTGCCGTGGGAGATATTGAACCGGACATGCAACGTGTGCTCAACATTGCCACTGAGTTGGGCATTGTTGAATTCATCGAGCAATTGCCCAGTGGCTTCAATACCTGGCTGGGCGAACATGGCGCCACCTTATCAGGTGGACAACGCCAAAGACTGGCTATTGCCCGCGCCCTCTACCGGCAGCCGGATATCCTGATCATGGATGAAGCTACTTCTTCTCTCGATCCTATTGCCGACCAACTGGTGCAAAGCACCATGCAGCGATGGAGGAAAGCAGGAAAGACCATCATCATCATTGCTCACCGGTTGAGCACGATCATCAAAGCCGATAAGATCGTAGTACTGAAGAATGGACTATTGCATGAGGAGGGTTCGCATGAAGAACTGTTGGCCAACAAAGCCATGTATGCGCAATTGTGGGAGCAGCACCAGGGCCTGGTCACTGTGTAAGAGGTTATAAGGAAACAGTCATGAACAGTTTATTGATCTGTGTTAGTGCCATTATCCAAATATATTCTTTACATGAAAAACAAAGCCCGCCGGCAACGCCAGAAAGGGCCTGTGAAAAAACCAACTGAAACTATGTTACAGCAAACAATATCACCTACTGAGTTAATTGCCACGCAGATCAGGACGTTGCGCCGAAACCGGGAATACTCGCAGGAATATATGGCGTTGATGTTGCACATATCCCAGAACGCTTACAGCCGGCTGGAAAACGGCAAAACACCGATTACACTCGACAGGTATTATGAATTGTGTCAGATACTCCAGATCAAACCTTCTGAATTGATGGACATGGTGGAAGTGCCTAAGCCCAATACCGTGTGGCGCAGAAGCAGTTATTAGTACTATCCGCTTTAAATCAGTACAGCGCATCATATACAAGGTTGTTTGGCTTAGTAATGAGGAGACATCTTTTGCTTGTGTCGCAAGCGAAAGATGTCTCCTCGTTTTAAGTTATAACTAACCGCTTTTAGTAACCTGCTTTATTAACTACTTTCGATTAACCACCTTTTCCGCAAAGGCAGGGACACAAAAAAAGGCCGGCATAAAAGCCGACCTTTATAGGCTACAGAATAAAATAAATTCTGGTTGCCCGTCACCGTCCAAGTGAATGCGTTAATGTCACCAGTTCCTAACCGGGCACAGAGGCCCATTCAGTATAACTGACGTCCGGGAATACGAGTCCCCTGGAAGTGAATGATGTACTAATACGGGAAGCGATTAGATAGGCAGGTTGATGTTACCCAAGCCGTTGAGCAGACCTGCGAGGCCAGTCAACAAAGTGTTTACACCAAGACCTGTCTGATTCAGAGCGCTACCAGTGCCGGCGCCGATCAGTGTGAGTGCGTTACCAGCACCAGTAGTAACACCACCTACACCAGTAAGCGCATTACCAAGACCAGTCAGCAGGTTGTTAACGCCGGTCAGAGCGCCATCCAGAGGACCACCGCCATTGATAGCTACTACTTCTGTTTCAGACAGTGCTGAGAATTGTGCAAAGTTTGTCATAAAAAAATTGGTTAGAAATGAAAGGAATCTTTTACGCGATAAAATTCCCTTTAATCCATCTATTAACCTAACCACTGTATGTTTAAATTATAGCCGTAGGTTGTAACATGGATATAAAAAAAGGCCGGTTGTGCACCCGGCCTTTCCTGACTAATATTCCCGACATCCTTATACAGGCAAATTAATTGGCAGGCCCAGAGAAGCCAGCAGTTGTTGCAGGAGCGTCAAGATGGGCGAAAGCAATGGGCCCAGGATAGGAATACCATCCAGTAAGCCACCACCGTTTACTTCCATCATCTCTTTCTCTGTCATAGGAGAGAACTGATTGTTTTTCATAATCGTACTGTGTTTAAGTGGATAATGATGTTTGAATCCTTAAAGTTGACATAAGTGTACGGAGTAACCTAACCGCAGCATGGATAAATTAAACCTTCTGGTTTTAAAAGAGGCAGGCACATAAATTGTATAGATTTGTGCTATCCAACCATAAAACAACCAAGATGCGCACCACCTTGCTGATCTTATTGATAATGGTATTGGCCGGAGCTGGTATGTATTACTTTGCTACTCAGAAGAAAACGCTTGCTCCCTACGATACGATTGCCTTGCATAATACACCTGATTCTATCCGCCAAAAGCTGCGGATCTTTGCCGCCTACAACCCTACGGAGGTTACTTACCGGGATAGCGGCTGGTACCAACAGGATTCCATCCCCCTGAAAGAGGTATCACTGGACAGCGCCGTGAACGCTTTTGATAAAAACTATAAGTCGGTTACTTTTTACCTGGACTATGCCCATGCCTGGTTTTATGATGTAGAAGTCAATAAGCAGCAGGATATACCTTACAAGATCAGTTTTGCAGTCAACAGCCTGCGGGATACGCTGCAAGCCACTGGCATCATCGATGATCAGCAAAGTAAACAACTCCGGCTTAACGGGCCTATGATGAAGATGTACAATGCTTTTTTACTTACTTATAATAGCAAGTTGCCACCACCGCCTCCTGATTCCACGCAGGATTCGAGCCAACAGGAACCACCCGCTACCCCGGCAACAAAAACCATTACGGTCATCAGGAAATAAAAAAGCCCGTTACAACTACTTGCTGCAACGGGCTAATTATTTATTATTAATGGCATCTACTCTATCAACTTCTCCACCCGTGTAAGGCGGCCTTCTTCGTTCATACCTTCGAGGATCACTTTGATACGCCTGGTAACATCATTGTTGTAGAAAGTGATGGTAGTACGACGAGCTGATTTATCGGTAAGGATGTAGGGAGACCAGTATAAGGTTGTACGCACGTCCGCCACTTCGAATAAGTCATTCTCTTTGGAGTAATCAGGAGAATAAAACTCTTTCAATGAAGCATATCCTGCCAACAGGTTCTTTTCCATGCCACCTGGTATAGCCGCATTGTTGGCTTTTTGATCATTGCCCTTGCGGGTATAGATCGCGATAGCGCCACCTGCACCGCCACCGGAAGCGCCAAAGAAAGGCGGACGGAAAGCTTTCACATACGCAATATCAGTTACAGGAATGTTCTGGATCGTCTGTGCATCCACAGGCATTTCATCGAGGAATATGGAAGTGTTGGATTGGCGCCAGGTCAACGTGGGCCCATTGGGACCATTCATATTGATCTGCAAACCAGCCACCCTGCCCTGCAGGTATTGGAAGATATTCTGGGCAGATTGGGCAAATGGATCATTGACCATATCGAATGAAGTAGCGTCACCGCCCGCAAATAGACCACGGGCATATTTCTCGTCCATCAGGTCTTTGGTAGATTTCTGTTTGGCCTTTACCGTCACCGCTTCGAGCGTCTTAATACGCTTATCGATCTCGGGCCGTATGCGTTCTGCTTCGGCTGCAATAAACTTACTGCGGTTCAGCGCACTGGTATCGAGCGGCACCGGTATGCGCCAGGCCGAATCCAGTGGCAGCGTACCCGGATTTCTTAAAGTACCATTATTGAAGTTGACCACAGCTCTTTCCGTCAACCTTTTATCCTTGTTGAACTGGTAATACAGCTTCACGGTATCAAAGAATATCAATCCTTCTTCCTTGAACTGCGCACGCGCATCCAACGGTAATGAGAACAATTGGCGGGAAGAGTCTTTGGCTTCCATAAACATATTGAGGGTAGAACCTGGCGGTATCTGACTGTTTGCAACGCCCAACACCTCACCTCGCAGAGACAGGAAATTATCACGTTGGTATTTGAGAACGGGCAGTTTACCAGCGGCAAGGTCCTGCCACTTGAAGCGGCGCCAGCCATTGGTAAGCATCACTAGGTCGAGGTAATAACGGGTGGAGTCGTCTACCACATTAAAGTAATAAGAAGGCTCGAACACACGTCCTTTAAGATCGCCGGTAAGCAAGAGCCGTGAAATGATATTGTCTTCTCCCTTATCGGCCATAGCAGCATCAGTGATAGAAATAGACAGATTCGACCGGAGGGTATCAGGGACTTCAATGGTGATCGTGTTTTTGCCACGCTTATTGGTATTCTTCACAGCAGGGCTAATGGTAGCATCGAATATGTAATCCTCTTTATTGAGAAAGACAATCCGCTCGGCAAGTGGCTGCCAGTTACTATCGAACAAAGTCATTTCAAGGATACCACTGGGCAGTTCCGCAATAGGAATGGTGCCACTGGTCATGAAGTTGTTGGTAAGGTTGATGGTTGCTTTGTACACCACCTGCTGATACATATTACCAACGAGGTAGAGCTTCTTCAGCTCAGGGCCGGCATTGGCAGAGCGCTTGATGATAAACGACTGCAGTTTTTCGGAACCGATCATTTGCAGCAAAGCGCCATTGGGTCTGGATGCCGGCAGATCAGTCTTATACGATTTACCTTTCTCATCTTTCCATTCGGCATAATAAGTGGTATTGGGAGCTGGTTCCAGCTCAAACTTACCCATGCCATCATGCAGGCTGGTAAAAGAAGCTACTTCCTTTCCTTTGGCATCTTTTACAACTCCTTTCACGCCCACCGGAGCGCCAAACTTATCGGTAGCCTTAAATGCTACCGGGTTGGACAGCTCGGCGATCATGTCGCCTCCTTCGGGAAAGAACGTGATCGTAGTCTTGTTGTCGGCAGGTGCTTTATCGGCCACTGCGTTCTTGCCAACGATGCGAATATTCTTACTGTACACGAATGCTGTATCGAAGTTCAGCATCCAGGTAGTATAAGCTTTAAAAATAAGGGAGGTATTGGTGGTGGTAACCGGCAGGTCGAATGAACCAGCGGTACTGGCCTCGAAGATGGGCGTGATCTTCCTTTGCAACACTTTGCCCGTGGCCGGATCTATCAGCTCTGTGTAAAAGTTATGGCTAAGGCCTGAAGGCAGCAGGCCGGAAAACAAGTAGGCTTTGAACCAGATCGTCTCTCCAGGGTTATATAGTGCTTTATCGAAATGGATATGCACTTTTTCCTGCGGAAAACGTTCGCCATACACATTGATCATGGAATCTATTTTTTGTGCATGAACGAACCGGGGTGTAACGGATAAAACGAACAAAGCCAATAAGGTATAAAAGACGGATGCGTATTTCATGTAAAGTTCTTCTTGTTAACAAATTAATAGCTTTATTGCCTTAAAACCGATTAAATTTTGTCTACGGATTGTTAAAGCTTTTCACATTTCAGCCACATGACAATAAAATAGGCTACGTATCAAACATTTTCGGATTTTAGCGGCCGGTTTATTATAAAAAGACGATCTATGACACAAACTCCTTCGGTCAAGCTCTACCAGCAATACATCGACACGATGCGCAAGATAGCCGACATCCGTTATGCTTCGGCTTTATTACAGTGGGATCAGGAAACTTACCTGCCTCCGAAAGGCGCCGTCATCCGCGGGCAGCAGATAGCCACCTTGTCGGAAATAGCCCACCAGTATTTTACCGATGATACATTGGGCGGATTGTTGCAGGAGCTGAACGGACGGAATGACCTGTCGGTAGCGGAAAAAAAGAATGTATCGCTGACGTGGGAGGATTACTCCAAACAGAAGAAGTTCAGTCCCGCCTTTGTAAGGGAGCTGACAGAGACCATCAATAAGAGTTTTCACAGCTGGCTGGAAGCCAGGAAGGCCAATGATTTTGGATTGTTTGCCGGTGATCTTTCGAAGCTGATCGTGCTGAAGAAACAGGAGGCACAGCTGCTCGGCTATGAGCGTCACCCGTACGATGCTTTATTGAATGATTACGATAAAGGTTCCAATGTGCAATTGCTGGATGGCGTGTTCAACACCATCAGGCAGCCATTAAAGGATATTCTGAACCAGATACAATCGCGCCCACAGGTAAGTAATGCATTTTTACACCGGCATTATCCCAAAGACAAGCAATGGGCTTTTGGCATGCAGGTACTCAAAGACCTGGGCTACGACCTGGAAGCTGGCCGGCAGGATGTTTCGGAACATCCTTTCACCATCAACTTCAACAGCCGGGATGTGCGGGTTACTACGCGCATCGACGAGAATGACCTCGGTAATATGGTATGGAGCTGCATTCATGAAACAGGGCATGCGCTGTATGAACAGGGATTGCCTGATGAAGCCTATGGCCTGCCGCTGGGTGAAGCGGCTTCACTGACCATCCACGAATCGCAATCGAGGCTGTGGGAAAACCATGTGGGCCGCAGCAAGGCATTCTGCGAACACTACTTCCCCATACTGCAACAATACTTTCCGGAACAACTGAAAGATGTTACGGTTGAAACATTCTACCACGGCATCAACCAGGTGGCGCCTTCCCTGATCCGCACAGAGGCAGATGAAGTGACTTATCACTTTCATGTGATGATCCGTTACGAACTGGAAAAACAGCTGTTGGGAAATACACTGTCTGCCAACGATATCCCTGCCTGGTGGAATGAGCATTACCATCAGTACCTCGGCGTGCAGGTGCCCGATGCCAAACGGGGCTGCCTGCAGGACGTACACTGGAGCCATGGCAGTTTTGGCTATTTCCCCACCTACAGTTTGGGTAGTTTTTATGCCGCCCAGTTCTATGCCAAGGCATCCGCAACCATCGATGGCCTTGAAAATCAAATACAAAGGGGTGAAACAGGAGCTTTATTGCAGTGGTTGCGCACCCGCGTGCACCAACACGGCAGGATGTATACCAGCGAACAACTGAGTGAGCAGGTTAGCGGGGAAGTACTCGATATTCAGCACTTTTTGGGGTATTTACTTGACAAATACAGAGATATTTACAAATTTTAAGGTATGTATGCGATGTCAGCCTGAGTTTATCGAAGCCGCCTTCAACAAGCTCAGGCTGACAATCGTAGCCTATCTTAATATCCGTAAATATGAAAACACCTGTACCCGTAATCCTGGTATTATCATTATTGGTAATTACCCTTCCCTCCTGTCAAAAACTTATTGACAAACAAAAGGAGAAAATGGCCATGAACATCATCACCAATGGCCAATGGTATGTAGAGCAATACTTCGAAGGCTCTGATAATGTTACCAGCGATTTCCTGAATTATGAATTCCAGTTCAAAGAAGACCGTACTGTAACAGGCACCCGGGGAGCGGAATCGCATCAAGGGACCTGGACCGAGGATGTTGCCACTCTCTCTATCACTTCTCAATTCCCTACAGCTCCTGCCCCACTCACGAGACTGAATGGTGTTTGGAAATTTAAAGACAGTACACCGGAATATGTGAAAGCTGAAATGACTACTGCTACAGGCAAAAATGTGCTGCACCTGCGGAAGAAACAGTAAAGACATTAAAATTCGCCTGCAACACCCATTTGACATTTATCAATCCTCCTTTGCCTATCTCACACAGATACGATTTATATTAAATATACAACTACATGATTACGTTACTCGTGAACGTTTACGGGTAATTGATTTTACTTAGTCAGCTGAAAGATAGCACATACCTACCCCAATTAGACTGTTTCTCCAACAGTTCATATTAAGTTTTTTAATTTCTTTGCCCACGTAAAGTCGTTAAATTGGTTTGAGCTTTACCCAACCACATTAAGTCATCAAAATCCCCAATATTCCTATGAGGACTATCTATAGCCTCATATACCATACGGTATTTGCCGGCTGCTTACTACTCTGTAGCAACCTCCTGAACGCTCAGGTAAAAGCAGGGTTTTCTGCTACCCCTGTTGCTGGTTGCTCTCCCTTAATTGTAAAGTACACAGACGAATCTACAGGCAATCCTTCTTCCTGGCGCTGGGATCTTGGCAATGGAACTATTTCTTTTTTGCAAAACCCTGCTGCTACTTATTTCAACCCGGGCACCTATACCGTAAAGCTGGTGGTACGCAACGGCGCACAGGCCGACTCCATCGTAAAAGTGAGTTATGTTACGGTATATGCTTCGCCTGTAGTCAATTTTGCAGCTTCCGATACCACAGGTTGTTTTCCCTTAAACGTTCAGTTTAAAGATCTCAGTTCTGCCGGTGATGGCACCATCGTATCGAGGGAATGGGATTTTGGCGATGGTACTGTTTCCACCGATGCCAATCCTGAGCACCGCTATACTGCCGCCGGCAAATACACCGTATCACTGCGCGTACGCAACAGTTATGGTTGTACCCAAACGTTTACCCGCACGCAACATATTCAATTGACCAATGGCGTAAAGGCCGACTTTGGATTTATAGTGCCCAATAGCTGTAAGCCACCCACTGCAGTGCGCTTTACCAATAAAAGCACCGGCACCGGAACGCTTACCTATGTATGGGATTTTGGTGATGGTGTTACCTCTACCGATCTTAATCCTACGCACACGTATACCACAGCGGGCACCTATTCGGTGCAGCTGCTGGTTCGCAACAACACGGGTTGTTCCGACTCCGTTGTTAAAGTCAATGCCATTAATGTCGGTACGGTGAAAGCTGGCTTCTCTGCCCCGGCGCTCATTTGCAGCAATACTCCTTTCGCCCTTATCAATAATACTACGCCTGCGCCCGTAGGCGCTTTGTGGTCCTTCGGTGATGGTACTATTGCTACTGATCTGAATCCCATAAAGACTTATGCACAGGCAGGCACTTACACCATTAAACTGGTAAGCGATTTTGGCGCATGTAAAGATTCTGTTACACAGACTGTACACGTAGTCGCTAAAACAAAAGCAGCCTTCACAGCTGATGACAGCACAGCTTGTAAAGCTCCGTTTGCTGTACACTTCACCGCTGCTGCAGGAGCAGCAGGTTACCAATGGTTGTTTGGTGATGGTGGCCGTGATACAGGTCTGCAGGTTTCACACACTTACCAGGCAAATGGAGAATACGATGTTACGCTTATCCTTACCAATGCAGCTGGTTGCACAGACACGCTCGTAAAAAAGCAATACATACAGATCAAGGCGCCACAAGTATCATTGACAGGCTTGCCGCAGGAAGGTTGCTTACCGTTTAACTGGCAACCCACCTTTACAGTCAGTTCAGTGGACCCGCTGGTGAATTACGTATGGTATTTTGGTGACGGCACTACTGCTACCGGCAATAACCCTGCTCATACTTATACACAACCAGGTACCTATACAGTGAAACTGGTGTACACTACTGCCGGTGGCTGTACAGACTCTGTATCGGTAACTGATGGCATCCGCGTAGGTACGCAGCCCAGGGTAGCATTCACAGCTTCGCCAAGAGATGTGTGTGCTTTCCAGTCTGTTCAGTTTACCGATGGCAGCACAGGTGGCAAAGCTGACCGCTGGCTTTGGTTCTTTGGTGATGGCAGCACATCCACAGCTCAACACCCTGCTCATATTTACCAGGATACTGGTTACTTCAACGTAAAGCTTATTGTTTGGAGTAATGGTTGCCAGGATTCATTGACAGTTCCCCGCTACATTCACATCAAACCGCCCATTGCGCGTTTCATTACGGCACCTGTCGATTGTAGTATCAAATTCACACGCCGTTTCACGGATCAGTCTATTGGCGCCACTTCCTGGTTCTGGAATTTTGGTGATGGCAATACTTCTACTGAACGCCACCCTGTACATACTTATAACAACCCGGGTAGTTATATTGCCACACTTACTGTGAAGAACGAAAGCTGTGAGCATACAACTTCAAGACAGGTGGTGATCATATCGGAAAAGGCTGACTTCACCGCAAGCGTTACCGAGGTTTGTAAGAATGTACCTATTACCCTGAATGCAATAAATAGCCAGGCACAGAACATCTCCAGCTATGTGTGGACCATTACGAAAGGCAATACCACTTATGGTACGCCTACCGGTCGCAACGTGCAATTTGCTTTCCCGGCAGCAGGTCTTTATACCGTACGTCTGATCATTAAAGACCTGTATGGTTGTGCCGACACGCTCAATAAACCTCAATACATCAAAGTAAATGGACCCACTTCCGACTTCTCTGTGATCAACCCGGAAGTGTGTACCAATACTACCATCCTGTTTGCCGACTCTTCCCAAACTGATGGCGAACATCCTATACAGAAATGGACATGGAACTATGGTGATGGCGCCACTGAAACATTGGCCGGCGGTCCTTTTCAACATACTTATACTAAGAGTGGGATCTATCCTGTTCAGTTGACTGTGACAGATAATATTGGCTGTACCGACACGCGTACCATTCAACATGCAGTTACTATTTCAAGACCGGTTGTGCAGTTTGAATCACCCGACACCTTGTCCTGTACCGGTAAACCCGTGCGATTCATCAACCAAACCAGCGGCAACAGTCCTGTATATACCTGGCACTTTGGAGATGGGCAAACAACTGCCGCCACGCAACCGGCGCATGCTTATTTGCAGGAAGGTGATTACACCATCAAGCTGGTGGCCAATGACCGTTTTGGTTGTGCCGATTCACTGACCAGGCAACAATACATTCGTATCAGGGACCCGCGGGCTCACTTTGCCATGAGTGATTCATTTGCTACCTGTCCGCCATTGCGCGTCAACTTCACCAACCAGTCATTGCACTTCAACCGCATCGAATGGGATTTTGGCGATGGCAATAAATCAACGCTGGCCGATCCTTCGCATTTTTACACGTACCCTGGTGTTTATCGCGCGAAGCTCACCATTACGAGCCCCGGCGGTTGTGTGGACTCTTTGATAAAAATCATTACCGTGAAAGGACCGCAGGGAACATTCACGTACGACAAGACCAAAGGATGTGTGCCCACCGCCGTCGGATTCACCGCCAAGACCAACCAGGATGTTAGCCTCGTTTGGGATTATAATGATGGCACGGTTGATGAAACTGACAATACATCCATTACCCATACTTTCACTACAATGGGAGAATATCTCCCCAAACTGATTTTGATCGATGCGCAGGGTTGTCGTGTTCCGGTTTTGGGAAAAGATACTATCCGTATTTATGGTGTGAATGCCGACTTCACCAACAGCAAAGAGTTGTTGTGTGATTCAGGTCAGGTGCAATTCACAAATAATACAGTTTCCAATGACCTGATCACCCGCTATAGTTGGCTATTTGGTGATGGCGGTATCTCTGCAGAAAAGAATCCTGTTCATACTTATAAGCAATCCGGACAGTATACTCCTCAGTTGGTAGTGACCACACAAAATGGCTGTACCGGCACCGCCCGGAAACCGCTGCCGCTGAAGATCGTACAAAGCCCGCTGGCCGCCATACTGGGTGATTCAGGCGCCTGTACGCCAGCCCTCCTGCAGTTCCGGGGAAGCCTGTTGCGGCCCGATACATCACAGGTGCAATGGCAGTGGGATTTTGGCAATGGCGTTACTGCACAAATCCAAAATCCGGCGGCTGTAACGTATGGAGCAGCAGGTGCTTATACGTCCCGGCTTATCGTAACCAATAGCTCCGGCTGTGCCGATACCGTCCTTAAAACCGTCAACGCCTGGCCTATTCCTGCCGTCAATGCGGGAGCCGATCAGGCCATTTGCCGCAACAACTCCCTGACACTTGCCGGCTCCGGGGCCAGCCAATACACCTGGTTTCCGGCCACCGCTTTGAGCTGCACCAATTGTCCTGCTCCGCTGGCATCACCTTTGGAAGACATTACTTACACCGTAACAGGTAAAAATAATTTTGGATGTGTTGCCACCGATTCTATACGGATACAGGTAAAACAACCGTTTACTATGGAAGCAGGCAAAGGTGATACGCTCTGTAAAGGAGAGTCATTCCGGCTTGTGGCTTCCGGCGCGGAAGAATACTCCTGGAGCCCTTCATTGTGGATGGACAACAACACCAGTAGCAACCCGCTGGTAAAACCAGATACTTCTGTCGTTTACCGGGTTATAGGAAGGGACAGCCAGCATTGTTTTGCCGATACAGGTTATATACCCGTGGTGGTGTATCCTTATCCGGCCATCGAAGCAGGTCAGGATCAAACAATACCGGTGGGCAACCAGGTAACTTTGAACCCTGTAATATCAAAAGATGTTACTGCGCTGAAGTGGCGTCCATCGACAGGGTTGAACTGTGTTACATGTCCTACCCCCGTGGCGGCACCTAAGCAAACTACGGCTTATACGCTGGAAGCAATAAATGCCGGAGGATGCATTAGCCGGGACAATTTGACGCTCTTTGTTTTCTGTAATAATGCCAATGTATTTGTTCCAAATACATTCTCGCCCAACGGCGACGGCAATAACGACGTATTTTATCCGAGGGGGAAGGGAATCTTCAGTATACATTCCTTCAAGGTATTCAACCGTTGGGGCGACCTGGTGTTTGAACAGGTGAATATCCAGCCGAACGAAGTCGGCAAAGGCTGGACTGGACTGCACAAAGGGCAGCCAGCGCCGCAGGACATTTATGTGTATGTAATGGATGTAGTGTGTGAGAATAATGTAACATTGAATTACAAAGGAAATGTGGCATTGATCCGATAACATGGTCTAATTATTGTTTACGAGACGCGTACCCGTTGAAAAACTGTCTGTAAACCACCAAACATCGCAACTTGACCAGAAAGCTGCTATCAATACTTTTATTCTTTACGGGTATCCTATCGGCGCGTGCTCAGGCGCCTGTGGCTGATTTTACCGCTGACAAGACTTCGGGATGTGCGCCATTGACTGTTACATTCAGAGACCAGTCGAGCGGCAGCCCCACCTTTTGGAACTGGGATTTTGGCGGTGGCAACCTTTCCAACCTTCAGAACCCGACCATGACTTTTCTCACACCAGGTGTTTACGCTGTCACCCTGGTAGTACGTAATGGCAGTGGCACGAACGGGATCACCAAGACCAATTATATTGTAGTCAATTCTTCGCCGGTTGCAGGCGTATTTGCCGCCGTGACCACCGGTTGTGCGCCGTCCACCATTCAGTTTGAGGACCGGAGTGTAGCTTCTCCTGACGCGATTGTTGCCTGGCAGTGGGATTTTGGGGATGGCAATACCTCTACGCAACAGAACCCTGCACACCAATATACTGCTGTAGGTTATTATGCCATTACGCTACGCGTAACCAGTAGTACAGGCTGCCAGGGTTTTACCAACACGGGCCGCTATATCCGGATAGTATCTGGCGTGATCCCTGATTTCAGCTTTAATACACCCGTTACCTGCCGCGCTCCTTTTAATGTGAACTTTACCAACTTAACCAGTGGTCCGGGTACCATGAATTATCAATGGAACTTTGGTAACAGCACAGGGTCTACACAGGAAAGCCCCACTGCTACTTATGGCGCTACCGGCTCTTACACCGTCACTTTAAATGCTACCAGTGAATATGGCTGTACGGGTAGTATTCAAAAACAGATAGACATCAGCGGCACCGGTACTTCCTTTAATAGCCCCGATACTGTATGCCTTAATAGCACAGTGAGTTTTCAAAATACCTCCTCCACTTCGCCCATCAGTACCGTATGGGACTTTGGCAATGGAAAGCAGTCTACAAAAACCAGTGACACCAGTACCTACTATGCACCTGGCAATTATACCGTGAAGCTGAAGAATGTATATGGCAGTTGTACAGACTCTCTTTCCAAACCATTGGTGGTGATGGACAGATCTGTTGTTAACTTTACGGCGCCCGTTACCACTGCCTGCAAGGGGCCTTTAACGGTAAATTTCCAGGATGCTTCGCCTGATGCCGTGTCCTGGCAATGGGATTTTGGGGATGGCAATACGTCTACGCAACAGCATCCTATACACACGTATACAGCAGAAGGTTCCTATAATGTGACGCTTAGCATTACTTCCCGGCTGGGCTGTACCAATACGGTTACCAGACCGGCCTTTGTGCGGATCATCAAGCCAACTGTAGCTTTTGCCAATGCGCCTGCCGGCGATTGCATTCCATTTACTTTTGCCCCCATTGCCAATGTAAATGCCATTGACGGGGTAGCTTCTTATTTCTGGGAATATGGTGATGGCTTTACAGCCACCACCACTACGCCTACCGGGCCGGGTCACACTTATACTGTAGCAGGAAACTATACGATTAAATTGACCATTACTACCATAGGCGGCTGTACAGAATCGGTTGAACTGGTGAATGGCATACGTACGGGCACACCGCCAGCTTCTGATTTCACAGTTACGCCCACCGATGCCTGCGCATCGGACGCAATCAATTTTACGTTTGTACCATCCGGCCTTACGCCTGTAGATGAATGGAAATGGGACTTTGGGGATGGCAATACATCTGATCAACCAAATCCTTCGCACATTTATACCGACAGCGGGTATTTCTCGGTAACGGTGACTGCCTATAATAATAAATGTCCAACAGTATCTACTGCCCGGATAGTACACATCAAGCCGCCAATAGCCGCCTTTACCTATGCAGTAGCCTGCCCTAATGCAAGACAGGTCAACTTCACCAATACATCGAAAGTGAATACGGCGGTGTATGGGCCTGTAACTTATACCTGGGATTTTGGCGATGGCACACCAGTTTCCACCTCGCCTTCAGCAGCTCCTGTATCACATACGTATGCAACAGTAGGAACTTATACAGCATCACTTACAGTTACTTCTACCAACCCCGGTGGTTGTTCGCATACCTATACCGAACAGGTTGAGTTAGTAAGTGTGCAAGCCGACTTTAGTGTAAGTGATCCCAACATTTGTAAACTCGAAGTTGTTACCCTCAATTCCGTCAATAGTAACCCCGCCAGCATCACCCAGTATGAGTGGTCATTTGATGGTAGTGCATTTATTGTTGGCAATAGAAATTATGATGTCAACTTTTCTACGGTTGGTACACATACCATTGCTTTGCGCATAACAGATATCAACGGGTGTACCGATACCAAAACAGGAACGATCAATGTTACCGGGCCTACGGCCAATTTTACGCCACAGCAACCAGGGGGATGTACCAATACGACCATCACTTTCAATGACCTATCCACACCTGCTGCCAGTATACAAAGCTGGGCTTTTGACTTTGGCGATGGCAACACCCGATCGTTTACGTCAGGCCAGCCATTTACACATACTTATACCAACCCCGGTGATTTTGTAGTAAAAATGACGGTGACTGATAACAATGGTTGTACCGATACCTATACTGCAACAGATACAGTTTTTATCACTAAACCTGTAGCAGGCTTTATCAGTAATTACACGACTATCTGTCCGCAAACTGATCTGCCTTTTAGGGATACTTCATCAGGTAGAGGATTGACCTGGGC
>JAGIBF010000038.1:55904-71708 GCA_017744515.1 Niastella sp. | reverse complement strand
TTGTCCGGATCATGTCCGGCTCAACCCCGGCTCAAGTACGGCTTATCCCGTTTAGCGGTATGGGAAAGAGCAAATTAAAAGAGGGATGCCAGCGTTTATTGCAACCGGCCTTCTTCAACAGTATAAATCCCTTCGCGTATCTTAGAAGCTAATTATGAGTGACGAATTGTATGACCTCGAAGTCACGGACAGGCAGGCTTTTATCAAGTTTCTTCATGCCTTGCACAAAGACTTTCTGAACGACCCTGAAAGCTGGGAGAACAACACACTTCCCCGTTTTCTGGAAGCTTTGAGTGCCTATGCGGAGATATTCAGGGATATTATAACAATATGCAACCTGGCACCGATGCAGACACTCCAAGCTGGCAAACATTTGCCGACATTCTTAGAGGTGCTAAAATATACGAATAACAAACCAGCTGTTAATCTCCATGGCAGACAAATTACCAAAGCGAACTTTTACTGATCTATTTAATGATCAACTACCAGTCTTACATATAAAGTTTGATGTTAAGTCAACTGAAGAATCGCCTATTACTGTCATTATTCAGAATAAGCTTTATAAACAGTCAAACGCGAAAGGCAGTGCGTATGTCAATTCAATATGTGCGCATGAGAAGTTGAAGGAGTTTGCAGACTTTTACCAGGCGTATGACGGCTTTGAACTGGCAACTCCTGTTGAACCGAAGAGTGCCGTCAAGGTGCCGTTATTGAAGCAGCTTGCTGCTTCGACTATTAAGAGTTATACAGAGCAATATTTACCGGGCGGGAAATTTGGCTGGACGATTCAACACAATGCGCAAAGTACTATCAAAAGCTTATATCACGGAACGGATAAGTGGATCGTCTTTGCCCAAATCGATGATGGCCCTGCTTGTTTGACTACCTTTCTTGAAGGTGAAAATGCCGGGAATATTTTTATACTGATGCCGGAGCCAAGGTTCAATGTATTAAAGCCCATTGCGAAAGGTTTTAATGCCTTTCTTGACAGGATTGCCAAAGACCCGGCGGCGTTCCTCAAACTCATACGTGCTTCGGTACGCATCAATAAGGATGATGGGTTTCGCTATGGCTATGTACCTATTGAATATTTTGACAATGTTCCCCAATAGCCGGACTTGCTTTCAATAAAAATCCCGGCATTGAATGATGCCGGGATTTTAGTTATTTAAGTCGCCTTTCGAAGACGCTTCGACAGGCTCAGGGTGACACAGATAGTTATTACGGTTTCTTGGCGGGCGCGGTTGGCGTTGTGGCCGGCGCTGCTCCTGGCTTGGTGAGCGATATGTTCAGCTTTTTGGCTACCAGCGGGAGTATGTCGTCTGCATCGGGGAATGAGATGAGCTGCTCTTTGCTGAGCACATAGGTAAACCCGTTTGCCTTGGCTACTTCCTGGGTAGTGGTCACCGCTTTTTGCTGGATGGGGCCTAACAGTGTCTGCTCTCTTTCCTGTATCATTTTGGGGCCTTCCTGCTGACTGAAGTTAGCAGCTTTGAGGTAGGCTTCATTCAACTGTTTGCGCTTTACCTGCTTTTGGGCAGCACTCCATTTTGCGGAATCAGCTACAAAAATGCTGTCCAGACGCTCATACGCTTCCTGGTACTCATTGGCTTGCTGCTGTATTGCTTTTTGATATTCACCCATATCATCCTGGGCCTTTTTGAATTCAGGCATTGCCACGATCAGTTCCTGCAGGCTGATGTAGCCAATCTTAGTCTGTGCATTTACCTTACCGGCAGAAAGTAACAGGGACATTACAACGATCACTAAAGAAAAACGCTTTTGCATGTTAGTTGTTTGTTAGTTGTTTTTATGTTAGTCAGCTAAATTGGGTAATTCGCTGCCTAAGTAGAAAATTTTTCGTACGAAGACTGGCGTACAGTTATTTTAGTTGCATGTCTTTAATAATTCCGTCGATCCGGGCATTGAGCTCGCCGTGCACTTTCCCGAAATTGGCGGCATTGTCCAGTTTGGTATTGACGCTGAAGTAGAATTTGATCTTGGGCTCTGTTCCGCTGGGACGGGCCGAGATCTTGCTGCCATCCGCCAAAATAAATTGTAATACGTTAGACTTTGGCAATTTGATCTCCCACTCCTCTCCTGTTTGCAGGTTCTTGCCTTTGCGCAGCTCATAATCCAGCAGCTGCACTACCGGCGATCCATTGATGGTTTGGGGCGGATTGCTCCTGTACACTTCCATCATATCGGCAATTTCTTTTTGGCCGTTCATGCCTTTCTTGGTAATGGAGATCAGGTGTTCTTTGAAGAATCCGTATTGTACGTACAGGTCGATCAGTTTGTCGTAGAGGGTGCGGCCCTTGTCTTTTTCATAGGCAGCCATTTCGCACAGGAAGGCTACTGCTGATACGGCATCTTTATCGCGGAGCTGTGAACCGATCATCAGGCCATAGCTTTCTTCACCTCCGATCACATAGTTTTCGGTGGCTTCTTTTTCCTTGATCAGCTCGGCAATCCATTTGAAGCCGGTGAGCACGTTATAGCATTTGATATTGCTTTTCGCTGCTATATTATCGATCATGTCGGTGGTCACGATCGTCTTTACCACCATGTCATTGGCTTGTGCAATGCCTTTGGCCTTGCGGGCTTCGATGAGGTAGTTGAAAGCCAATACGGCTGTCTGGTTGCCGTTCATGAGCACCCAGTTGCCTTGCTTGTCCTTGATGGCAATGCCCACGCGATCCGCATCAGGGTCGGTACCCAGCAGGATATCTGCATTGAGCTCTTTTGCTTTTTTAACGCCAATGCTCATGGCCTCGCTCTCTTCGGGGTTGGGATATACTACCGTGGGAAAGTTGCCATCGGGCACTGCTTGTTCCTGTACTATGGTAACATTGGTAAATCCAAAACGCTTCAACACTTCGGGCACCAAGGTAATGCCTGTACCGTGTATCGGTGTGTATACGATCTTGAGGTCGTGTTGTTTTTCGATGACTTCCGGGTATACGCTCAGGCTTTTCACCATCCTGATGTATGCCTCGTCCAGCTCTTTTCCGATGAGAGAAATGTTGGCTTCGCCGCCTTCCCATTGTACATCATCAACAGAAGCGATCTTGTCGACTTCCAATATTACGTTTTTATCGTGTGGTGGTACCAGTTGTCCGCCATCGCTCCAATAGGCTTTGTACCCGTTGTATTCTTTAGGGTTGTGGGAAGCAGTACATACTACTCCGGCCTGGCAACCGAGGTGACGGATGGCAAAGGATAATTCGGGTGTAGGACGCAGTGCCTCAAACAGGAACACTTTAATGCCGTTGGCGCCCATTACATTGGCTACGATCTCGGCAAAGAAGCGGCTGTTGTTGCGGCTATCGTGTGCTATCGCAATACGGATCACTCCGCCGGGGTATGTTTTTTTGAGGTAGTTGGCAAATCCTTGTGTGGCCATGCCTACCGTGTATTTGTTCATACGGTTGGTGCCAATGCCCATGATACCACGCAGGCCCCCGGTACCAAATTCGAGGTTCCGGTAAAAGCTTTCGGTCAGCTCATTGGGATTTTGCTCCTGCAGTTTCCTGATCTCATCTTTGGTGGCCTGGTCAAAATTGCCATTGAGCCATGCACTCACTTTTTCCTGTATTACAGCTTCCATATTGCGTTCTGTTTTAATAGTTGGGGGACTAATATCGTTAAGATTGTGAAGATTACAAAACGGGGACCTGTTTTTATTGTAAATTAGTGGCCAATAAGTTATCGTTAATTTTGACTGTGCTTTACCTCAAAATATCCATTATCAGAAGACTGGCTGCAATAGTGGCCCTGTTCATTTCTCTTCCTGCTTTTGCGCAGGACACTTCGGCAACCGACAATCGGCAATCGACCACTTACGCAGACACTCCCTATCTCAGGTCCGAAATCGTTAATCAAGGCGAGGTTTGTTTGTTAGTTGGTAGTAAGGTAAAAAAGATCACCTTGGCTGAGTACCTGGGTTCAGGCAATGAACACTCCCGGACAAAGCGCCAGCGAACCTGGCTGGTAGCGGGCGCTCACGCTGCTCTGTGGGGAGGTTCCTATCTCGCACTCAATAAAGCCTGGTATGCGGATTACCCCAAAGAATCGTTCCACTTTTTCAATGATAACAAGGAATGGCTGCAGATGGACAAGATGGGTCACGTGTGGACGGCCAACCAGATGAGCCGTGTTTCGGCTGAATTGTGGCGGTGGGCGGGCCTGAGCGATAAGCAAAGTACCTGGCTGGGGGGCATCAGCGGGGTAGCTTATCAAAGTATTATCGAGATACAGGACGGATTTTCCGCTGAATGGGGCTTTAGCTGGGGCGATATGGCCGCCAATATTGCCGGTTCGGCGATGTATGTGGCGCAGGAACTGGGATGGAAAGAGCAGCGCATCCAGATCAAACTGAGTTACTGGCCTTATGATTATAGTTCTCCCGAACTGACCACCCGGCGTAACGAGCTTTTTGGCAAAAGCATCCAGGAAAGGGTACTGAAGGATTATAATTCACAGACCTATTGGCTCAGTGCCAATATCCACTCTTTTCTTCCTGACAGCAAAATGCCCAGGTGGCTCAACCTTGCGGTGGGTTATTCTGCCAATGGTATGCTCGGCGGCATGTCGAACAGCTGGGTAGATAAGGAAGGTTTTACGCATGATCGCTCCGATGTTCCCCGCACACGTCATTTCTTCCTTTCGCCCGATATCGACCTCACCAAAATAAAGACGAAGAGCAAGTTCCTTCGTTCGGCCTTGTTTGTGCTGAATATGATCAAGATACCGGCGCCTGCGCTGGAGCTGAATTCAAAGGGGAAGCTGAAGGGGCATGTGTTGTACTTCTGATTCTTTACAACACTTCGACAGGCTCAGGGTGACAGTGTGGCCTTAACCCTTCGACAAGCTCAGGGTGACAGTGTGGCCTCAACCCTTCGACAAGCTCAGGGCGACAGTTTATTCCATATACGCGCCTTTCACTTTTTCGCCTTCGGTTTCTACGAAGATATGTTCCTGTAAGGTGGTGGCTACCGACAGGCCTACGTAGTCGGTGCTCACCGGGAAGGTTTTGTGGGTGCGCTCTACGAGTGCCAGGGTTTGTATTTTGCGGGGGTGGAATTCCAGCAGGGGTTTCATGGCGTAGAGCAGTGTTTTGCCACTGTTGGCTACGTCGTCGATGATGATCACTACTTTATCGTTGAAGTCGAGGGAAGGATTGACAATCACTTCAGCCGGCTTCTTTTTGTCGAGGGTAATGGCGATCAGTTCGGTAGACAGGTTGCTGATCTGTTTCAGCAGTTGCTGGATATTGCGGGCGATGACGCTGCCGCTTTCGCGGATGCCGGCCAGTATCAGCTGTTTTTCTTCGAGGTTGTTTTCCACGATCTCATACGCCATCCGTTGCATTTTCCTGTAAGCGGTGTCCGCATCCAATATATAGTTCTTTGCCATTCTTTACTTTTTCAGAGCGCTAAAATACAAAGAGCGGGGTGGAATAGCAATTTTGGGTTTATCTTCGCCTTGTTCAATTCATTAATGCATGTCATACCTGCAACAGATCTTGTTTGTTTTAGCGGCCGGTGCTTCCATTTGGTTGTTTGCCCGTAACGCTATGCGCATCCGCAGAAATATCTTATTGGGTAAAGATGAGCCTTATAATGATCATCCTTCCGAGCGCTGGCGCAATGTGTTCCTGTTGGCCTTAGGGCAAAAGAAGATGTTCCGCAGACCGATGGTGGCGCTGATGCACTTTGTGATCTATGCAGGTTTCATCATCATCAATATCGAGGTGCTGGAGATCTTCATCGATGGGGCTGTGGGTACGCACCGCCTGTTTGCCGGCTGGCTGGGTGGTTTCTATAATTTCCTGATCAATGCTTTTGAATGGCTGGCTGTGGGTGTGCTTGCTGTGTGTGTGGCTTTCCTGATCCGCCGGAATATCCTTAAGTTAAAACGTTTCATCAGCAAGGACCTGGACGGCTGGCCACGGAGTGATGCGAATTATATCCTCATCACCGAGATCGTGCTCATGACGTTGTTCCTTACGCTGAATGCTTCCGATACTTTACTGCAAGCGCGTGGTTATGGCCACTATGCCGATCATATTACCGGCAATTTTGCGGTATCTCAGTGGATACAACCTTTGCTCAGCGGCCTTAGTGACGGAGCGCTGGTAGCGATAGAACGTGCCTGCTGGTGGCTGCACATCCTGGGTATCTTTGCCTTTCTCAACTACCTCCCCTACTCCAAGCACCTGCATATTTTACTGGCATTTCCCAATGCCTATTATACACGGCTGGCACCTAAAGGTCTTATGCGCAATATGCCGGAGATACAGAATGAGGTATTGTATGCCATGCAACCGGAACTGGCCCCTACCGATGCAGCGCCTCCCGGTAAGTTTGGCGCAAAGGATGTGATGGACCTCAGCTGGCGCAACCTGATGGACGCTTATAGCTGTACGGAGTGCGGCCGCTGCAGCAGCATGTGTCCAGCTACGCAAACGGGCAAGGCGCTTTCGCCGCGTAAGATCATGATGGATACCCGCGACAGGCTGGAGGAAGTGGGCAAGAACATCAATGAGAACGGGGAATTCAAAGACGACGGCAAGACATTACTGCACAATTATATCACTACGGAAGAATTAAGGGCCTGTACTACCTGCAATGCCTGCGTGGAAGAATGTCCGGTGAGCATTAGTCCGCTGGAGATCATTCTCGAACTGCGCCGCTCGCTCGTTATGGAAGAAAGTAACGCTCCCCAGGAGTGGAATGGTATGTTCAGCAATATCGAGAACAACTTCGCTCCCTGGAAATTCAGTCCCGATGACCGGGATAAATGGGCGGAGGAGTTGAAAGCGTAGCTTTTTACATGTGAAATGTGAAAAGTGAGACGTGAGAGGCGTTTGCTTTGACAAACTTCTTTAGATCAGGGTAAGCCACCTTAGACGCGAACTAACGCTTTATAATTGTTCCGCCGGATCTTTGTGGCGGAACATACGCCATGCCTGGATGATGGCTGTAATGGCGAAGATGCCGCCGATGACCCAGTTCACTACGTTCTGGTTGGCATTGAGGCTATCGACCATCAAATGTCCGCCCAGGATGAATATGCAATTGCCAAGTAATGTACCGAAGCCAATACCGAAGATGTACATATTGTAATGGTCGTTACGGGGCAACAATACTTTTTTAGTGAATAGTACTGTGCTCCAGCCAAACCAGAAGGGTATCTGCATGGGGTTTACAGCGCTCATGGAAAGGCCAAGGAAAAAGCGGTGCATGGTGCTGCTGAGGATGATGTTCTTCCCTTCTCCTGAAGGATGGGCTGCTGCAATAAAGGTGGTGATGGCCAATGCCACGATAATGAGCAGGGTAAACCATTCGAGCCAGCGGAATAATCTTTTTTGTTTGCGTACCCAATCCATGGCTACCAGCGACAAGCGTACGTAAACCATTTCTACCAGCAATGCGCCCAGGGCAAAGTAAAAGGCCGGCCGTATGCCATCTGTCACAGATATCTGCATAGCGGCCACGTTGAGGGTACCCAGTGGCAGGGTTCCCAAAAAGCTAATGAACAATCCTGTAGCAAAGATTCGTAGCAGTTTCATGATAAAATTCCGAGTTCCGGGTTCGAGGTTTCGAGTTCTTTCTGTTCAACCCGCTAAAAGCCAGGCATAATGCAATTTAGAATAACGGGGCAACCTGTACAAAGCACGGACAACCCGAAATCCGAAACCCTAAATTGTTAGTCGGTCATTGCCGCCAGTTTCTGCGACCATTCTTTGTCTTCGCGGAACATCTGTATACCTTCTTTCCAGGTAAGGTAGGGATGTCCTTTACGGTGGTTCATCCTGCTGATACGCCCAAGGATAAACCAATGCCGCAAGATCTCTTTCCAGGCAAAGAATACTGAATGCCGGGGGTCGTATATGTGCGTGGGTTCCGCTCCCGCCCCGTTTACTTCAATGATGGCAAAATTGCGTCCCTCTTTCAATTCTTCCAAAGTATTGTAGCGAATATCCAGCCGCCCATAATAAAATTCCGGTATTTGCTTGCAAAGGCTATCCATCATAGCCTGTAATTCTGCGTCTGCGAGGTGTGAGTGATCGAGGAATAAAGAGCCACGGGCGTGGTTGCCATACGGTGATACGATCCGCTTCTCTCCTGCCGGCAGTATTTCTTCCAGCCCTGCACCGTGTATTTTTTCCATGCTGGCCATGTACATCAGCGCCCGCTTGCTTTGCTGTAGTAGCTGCCGTATGGTATGCCGGCCATCGCCTGTTACGGCCAGGAATTCTTTTTTAACGATGCCCGAAACAACGCCCGTGCTTTCTCCGGGATACCGGTAATAGAAGACGCCTATTTCATTTTTCCAGGGCACGTATTCCTGGATATGGAAATCGAGGTAGGCTTTCGATACATAATCTTTTACATCGGCTTCTTCTTTCAGCACTTTCACGCCACGGCCGCGGCCACCTACGTTGGGCTTGCCAATGAGCGGGAATGATAATCCCTGCTGCCTGAGCTCGCTCATCACGATATCGCCATTGGCTGGTATGGAAAAGAAAACTGTTTTAGGATGGTATTGGTCTGGTATCAGGGCCTCAAGGTCCTGCTTGGATTCATTGAGGAAGCCACCGTTTTTGATGCGTGGGTTGGAGGCGGCAAAGAAGAAGAAGGAACGTGAACGCAGGCAGATATAGATCCAAAATGGATAGAGCCACAGGTAAACGGCTGTAAAGCTCCAGTATTCCCAGTTAAATAATTTTATGAAAAAAGGTCGGTGCAGGATTCTTTGGAAAACATTCATTATCGGCCTACCATTGTTTTTTCGATTGCTAATTCCTGCGCAAAAGTCTGATTATTTTTTAAATCGAGGTAATGCATTCCTATCGAATGTGGAGCAATCGTGAGTGCAGTGACGCTTACGGTAAATACTTTCCCTTCGCGGTTCATCATAAGGTCGTTGTGCTCATCGCCATCGCCCGTAAACTGGTGGAACGCCAGAATATCGTCCCGATGGGGCGTCATTTGTTTTTGCAGCCAGGCCTCAAACCATTGCCGGCGTTTACGAACAACGTCTTCAGTATACAATGTAGCGGAACTCCATATATGTGGGCGGGTAGCATCCAGCATCTGTTCGTATTTCTGCGTTCCATCCCAACGGCATTCGTACAGGCGCCGGTCTTCCCAGATGATGGCTGTAAAGGGTTCAATATTGTCGAGGGATATACTGAGAAAGTAATGGTAAGGCATGGTGCTATCGATCAGTTCCAGCAGGATCAGGCCTCTGCTTTTTCGATATGGTGGTGCGGGCGTGTGGCATACCCAGCCGCCATTGAGGAATATGATAGCATTTCCGTTTTCATGGGCAGCTATCCAGGTGCCGCCTGCATCGCCGTCTTTGGGAAATACTATCCTGCCTGAGGTGAAATCGTACACGGCGGGCGCCAATGCGGGCGAACGCCAATGTTTCTCATCACGGTTGGAAGTAAGGTATACTTTATCAGGAGCCGGAATGAATGTTACTGTGCACATGCTTTTTATACTTGACCGTAGAGGATGCTACTCCAAAATTCTCCGGCAGGGTGATGGTTGTTACTTCAGTCAATCCTACACGGATAAGCGCCATGTGGTGTATCGTATGTTCGAGGTTATAGGCTACTTCGCGAAAATAGTTGGTGGCAATGGTAATGGGCTCGGTGGAATGATCGTCGTACGTAGCTTCCAGGGTGAGCTCTTTGTTGTTTTTGCCAAGACCGCCATGTATCTCCAACAGCAGGCTACTGGCCAGTGCTTTGTCGGTTTCAATGGCCAGGTCGCGTTTTCTTTTTTCGTAGTTCACCACGCCTCGATCATACCCTTTTTCAAGGCACTGGAACAGCTCTATCACATGGCGTACATGCTGCCCAATGGTGTTATTGAACAAGGTTTTACATGGCTGAACATACTCTTGCTGAGAGATCTGCTCTAATGACTCAGCAAGCTGTACAAATACTGTATTGACAGCTTGTTGTAATTGCATCGGTCGGTTTTATTATTTGCAAAATAGGATTATTCGGGTTCTTCCACGATCTTCTTAACTAACTTTTAATCAACACTTCCTGCACATTTCAGGTCTTCTTTACAAGTACCCGGAGGGATACGGTGAGTTTATCTGAAATCGTGCTGGTTCTACCTACCCGATACGGTTTTCTGCGGGTATCAAAGTCTCCTTCAAGCCAATAACCGTCAGTGGTGGGAGTAACGGTAAAGGGGAAAGAAAGCGGCAGTGATATTCCCTTAATAGTCAATGTACCCTGCATAAAAAATGTGCCAGCCTTTTTACCAGGTTCAACCTTAACAGATACGAATTTTATGTGTGGATGGTTCTGAACGTCCAAAAAGACTTCCTCGCGCAAATGGTTGTCCCGCGCATTGTTGCCGGTATTTATGGAAGCCGCATCAATATATACGTCGAACGAGCTGTTTTCCGGTTGGGCGGCATCAAAAGTAATATGGCCCTGTAAGCCAGTAAAGGAGCCTTTTACGTTTATGCCGAGGTTTTTGATGGTGAAACTGACTTTGGAGCTGTCGTCTACCGGGCTATAGGATTGTGCCTGTGCTGCGATAACGCAAACAATGCCTGCCACTAATGTAACTATCTTTCTGATCATACAATTTTACCTATTCATTAAAAATATTCACGAAAAGTTATTAACAGGGTACCTTTCATCAAAATCATCATTAGTTTTACACCCAAATTTTCAATTGATGCAGGTACCAACCATGGCCGAAATGATGGCCAGCGGCAATACTCCGGATATCTTGTTTTGGGTAGGATGCGCAGGCAGTTTTGACCAACGCGCCCAGAAGATCACGAAGGCTTTTGCCACTATTCTTACTAAAGTGGGCATTAATTATGCCATTATGGGTAAGGAAGAAATGTGCACAGGTGATCCTGCACGCCGTGCCGGTAATGAGTTCATGTTTCAGATGATGGCCTATCAGAATATCCAGGTGTTGAATGGTTATGGTATTAGAAAAATCGTAACTACCTGTCCTCACTGTTTTAATATCTTCAAAAACGAATATCCTGCGCTCGGGGGCTCATATGAAGTAATTCATCATACTACGCTTTTACAGCAACTTATCGATGAAGGGAAGATCGTGTTGCAGGGTGGCGGCCTTTTTAAAGGCAAGCGTATCACTTACCACGATAGTTGTTACCTGGGCAGGGCCAACGATATTTATGAAGCGCCCCGCAAGGTGCTGGAAGCGCTCGATGCCGAATTGGTAGAGATGAAGCGTTGCCGTAGCAAGGGCTTGTGCTGTGGCGCCGGCGGCGCCCAGATGTTCAAGGAAGAAGAAAAGGGCACTACCCGCATCAACATTGAACGTAGCAATGAAGCGCTCGATACCGGCGCCACCATCATCGCATCCGCCTGCCCTTTCTGCAATACCATGCTTACCGATGGGGTCAAAAACAAAGAGCAGGAGCAAAATGTTCAGGTTTTGGACGTAGCCGAGCTGATCGCGCAATCCTTATAGTTTCGAGTGCCGGGTTCATGGTTTCGGGTTCGTTGTGTGTAGCTACGTAGTGTAGCAATTAATCGCTTTATTTCAATCAATTTACCCGAACCGCGGCAGCAACACTAAACACGAAACTCCAAACCCGAAACCTCCGTATCTTTGCAGCATGAACTGGAATTATCAATCGCTGTTACCCGCCGATTTCGCATCCGACTCCCGTGTATGGATCTATCAAAGCAGTCGCCTGTTTGCTATGGGCGAAGCGCTGCAGATCGAAGACCTGCTCAATACTTTTGTAGCGAACTGGAAATCGCATGGTACGCCGGTGAAAGGTTTTGGCACCTTGCTCTTCGGACAATTCATTGTACTGATGGCCGATGAAAATGCTACCGGCGTCAGCGGTTGCAGCACCGATAGCTCCGTACGACTGATCAAACAGATTGAAGAGTTGTACAAAGTGCAGCTGTTCGACCGTCAGTTGCTGGCCTTCCAGGTAAAAGAGAAAGTACAGTTGCTGCCCCTGCCTCAACTGCAACACGCCGTCGACAACAACTTCATTACTGCCGACACGCTTTATTTCAACAACCTGGTGCAAACCAAGGAGGAATTGGAGAACAAGTGGCTGGTACCGGTGAAGGATAGCTGGCTTACACGCCGCATCGCTATTAAAGCCTGATTAATTCACGCCTTACGGATTGTTAAAGTGCCACTGTGTGGCATAGCCTTAACACAAACTTTACAGTCTGCCTATTAGCTTTAGGAAAACCACTTCCTTTATGCTAAAATTCTACTTGCTGCCAGCGGCTGCAGGGCTGCTTTTTGTTCTTAATTCCTGCCAAAAACGTCACAACTCCAACGATGGCTCCATCCTTCGCAGGTCCGTCACCAATGCCTCCGGCAGTGGCCTTATAGCCACGAATTATGTGTATGATCAAGATGGTGTGCTGGTGAGGTTGCAACTGACTATGAACCCTGATAATCCGAATTTCTGGCAAGAAGCCATCGTACTGCAGTTTAATGCAGCGGGCTATCTTACAAAGTCGTACAATGCCGAATATGGCAACAGTGCTTATAACATCCAAGAGTATACTTATAGCAGCCGCCGCGATACCATCCGGTCGGTGATCACGCCTTACCGGTTCCTGCAGCCCGCTTATACCCGTCAGGTAGTGCTCGACGATCGCCAGCGGGTAATCAGCGACAGTACCCGCGCCCTCCCTACCGGTGATATTACCTTTACTTCTTTTACCTGGGATGCTGCCGGTAATATGGCTACCGAAACCAGCGGGCTCATCGTGAATGGAACGCAACAAACCAGCAAAGAAATAACTTACACGTACGATACACACCGCAATCCTTTCAGGAGCTTTGGCCTTCCTTATTACCTGGTGACGCGCGAAGGCAAGGCTTTCAATGTAAACAATGTACAGAGCTGGACGGAGAACAACTTTCGTTATACCTGGCAGTATGATTATAATCCTAATGACCTGCCGTTGAATTCTTTTGTGCCTACTGCTAATGGCGGGCTGAAGTATGAGTTTTATTACCGGTAAACTATTATATTCGTTTTCATGGCAAAACGAATTGTAGCTTATCTGTTGTTTGGACTTGGCTTTCTTACTGTTACTTTTTTCAGACATTATCATGGTCAGCTTATCCCCTACCCATTTGCATGGTGGGTGATCGGCGTGGTTATGTTTTTGGGCGGCTGGCTCACCCTACGATCGACCCCTTCTTCTTTAGAGCAATATGAAAACAAGCAGGTGGATCAGCACATCGCGGACCTGAAAGCCAAAGGTGAGCAGATCAAAGTAAATTTTGACCATGTAGACATCAAAGAAAACAGCTATACGGAAGAAGTTGAAAGACGCAACAATCATGATGACGACGTGCTTGCGTATTCCCTTGGGAGCAATACGCCCTTCAATGACCTCACCGATAGCGACCGGAATACTGTGCGATTGCAACGCAACCAGTGTGTAGTGATCTATGACCATACTCAACAGGGCAAAACAGAACGGTTCATCAGTCCCGTCATTTCTTTGGACAGGGTAACACTGCTCTCCCGTCTTCTTACCAGGCAGGAAACGATCTTATATGTAGACAGGCAAGACAGGAAGCGGTATTATTTCGACCTGGCATTTTTAAACTCATAGCAGCTATGCGCTTTATCACCATTTTATCTACTGTTGCACTATTGCTATCGGTTTATAGCTGCAATGATAATTCTACCGCAGGTAACGAACAATCGCCTCCTCCTATTCCTGTGATCAACTATGCTGTCGTCAAGACCTTTCCGCATGACACTACTTCCTTTACAGAAGGTTTTTTGGTACATTATGGTCAGTTGCTTGAAAGCACCGGCTCACCTTCAGACCTGCCGCAAACCAGATCACTCGTAGGTTTTGTAGATACTACTACCGGAAAGATGAATGTGAAGATAGAGCTCGACAGCAGGAAGTATTTTGGTGAGGGGATTGTGATCGTAAAAGATAAGCTGTACCTGCTTACTTATAAGAATCAAACCTGCTTTGTATACAACGCTACATCTTTTAACCCCATTGGCCAGTTCCGCTTTTCCAACAAAGAAGGCTGGGGCCTCACGACCAATGGTACGGAGATCATTATGAGTGATGGTACGGATCAGCTGACTTTTATCAATCCCGACAACTTTACGCCTATCCGGAAAGTGCGTGTTACGGAAAATGGTGTTTCCCGTAATTACATCAATGAACTGGAGTTCATCAATGGTTTTATTTATGCCAATATCTGGCAGCAGGATATGATCGTGAAGATCGACCCTGCCACCGGCAACATAGCAGGCCGCCTCGATATCAGCACGCTTGGCAACGAAGCAAGGGGCAGACAGCCCGATGCTGATGCATCCAATGGTATTGCCTGGGACAGTGCAACCGACAAAATCTACATCACAGGCAAGTTGTGGCCTACTATTTACGAGGTGAAATTCTCTCACTAAACTTCCTGCAACGCTTTCATGGCATCATAGTTGACATTTTAAATGTCCTATATTTATCTTTTGTAAACTATCTCAAAATAAATAGCCATGAACCATCCAACTTTCAACGGCGGTGTGAACATTGCCATCAAGATACCCAAGAGCAAGTACGAAGCTACTGTCATTTTTTACAAAGACATCCTCAAACTGTCTGTAGAAGAAAAACCCATCGACAACCCTACTGTATCCAGGACGCATGAAGTAAAATTTGGCGGCAACACCGTGTGGCTCGATTGTGTAGACAACTACACGCATTCGGAAACCTGGCTGGAGCTTGTCACGCCGAATGTGCCGGAGGCTACCGCGTATCTTAAAACAAATGGCATCGACACTTGTGATGAACTTGAAAAAATACCCGACAATGCGCATTGGATACAAGACCCGGCGGGGACGGTGCTTATTGTGAATAAACAGGCGTAACACTAATACTGTCTTTATAGGTTGAATTATTAGTTAAGCGTTTACAAACGGGTAGCCAATAATTTAACCATTAAATTTACACCCACAACCAAACTCACTTGCAGATCAAGAAAGGACAAATACGACCAAATGGCCGTTGATCCTGAAGAGCTTACACATGCTCCGTTTGTGATTGACAATGCTCCTTTAACAAACCATAAATAACTATACAACTACTTCATTTTTTACTTAAATTTGTAAAAAATACGGCACATGAAGGATCAGGTATTGCAAAAGATAAAAGCTATAAGTGAGAAGGCAAAAGCTGTAAAGGTTGAAGCTAAAACAGGCAACAGCCGTAACTCATTGGCCGAAACCATAAAAACAAAGCAACAGGCTGAAAATCTTAAAAAGCAATTGAAAGCTTTACAATAATATTAATTACATACTTAGCAAGATGAAAAGTGTTGTGGTTTCCGCAACACTTTTTTATTTTGTGGGCCACATGTTTACTTTCAATAAGAAATACTTCTTCGCAGCGGTCATTCTCTTCATTATTGAAGTATTGATTGCTCTTTATGTCCACGACGCTATTACACGGCCGTATGTGGGCGATTTCCTTGTAGTCATTCTACTTTACTGTGGCGTAAAAGCTTTTTTCCGTATACCCTGTTTCCCGGCAGCTATTGGCGTATTGCTTTTTGCTTACGTGATTGAAATATTGCAATACTTTCAGATCGTGCACCGGCTGGGCCTGCAGGATTCAAAGCTCGCAACTGTTGTCATTGGGAGCTCATTTGAATGGATCGATATTATTGCTTACACGGCAGGATGTGTCAGTATTATCATCTTTGATAGAAAAAGGCCAACTACTCTTGTAAATACCACTCCTTGATTTTTTTCCGGGGC
>JAGIBF010000038.1:0-55894 GCA_017744515.1 Niastella sp. | reverse complement strand
GCCGGTTGTAACAGACTCTCCCTATATTTGCAACACCGTTGAAATTATCAGATTGGCGACTTCCTCCCCATACAGGCGGCTGGTAGCAGCATGTTTACTCATGTTGTACAGCTTTATCACGACACCGATCCATTGGTGGCACCATCACCAGCCGAACGATGCCGGGGTAGCGTTATCTGCGACCAGCGAAGAAGGGGATACTTCGTTTAGCCAAAATACCGGCTCTTCCTATACCAGTCATTGTAACATTTGCTCACATAGTTATTCGGTATAC
This sequence comes from Niastella sp., assembly GCA_017744515.1. Classification (GTDB taxonomy): domain Bacteria; phylum Bacteroidota; class Bacteroidia; order Chitinophagales; family Chitinophagaceae; genus Paraflavitalea. Next base: position 55,620 of record JAGIBF010000038.1, on the reverse strand, counting down.
ACCGAAGCGCAGGTATACCAATACATCCTGCCTAACCTGTCGCACAACAGCCCTACCGGTGGCTACATTGAACATGCCTTTACCATCCCGGTATTACTGTTCTCCAACAAAGGACCTCCCACGCTACATTCTTAATCATTACTGTATTACCGTATAACACCCGGCCACTTGCCGTGGGGTTACTGTAATTGTTTGTGTATCGCTGTGGCATGCACAAAAATACCTGCACAGACCTGACAGGTTTTGCAGGACACACTGCCAGGCTAACCTGTCAGGTCTCTTGTTCGCGCACTTCCATTGTGTGCGACTTCCTGATGCTATTCACCAAATCGTTTCTTATATGCACACTTTAGCTGCTATCAACCTCACCAAGCAGTACAATGGTCATACGGCATTGAACGGCCTCAACCTTTCGCTGCAGGCAGGGGATATCTTTTGTTTGCTGGGCCAGAATGGCGCCGGCAAAACCACCACTATCAACATCTTCCTCGGCTTCACTGCTGCTACCAGTGGTGAGGCCCGGATCAAAGACATTCCTGTTACACTCAATGGCAACGACACCCGTAATCATCTGGCTTATATTCCAGAGGTGGTGATGTTGTATGCCAACCTCACAGGTATTGAGAACCTGGACTTCTTCAGCAGGCTGGCCGGCTTTAAATATCCCAAGGATCAATTGCAGGGCTTTCTTACACGAGCAGGGTTACAGGAAACGGCACATGAAAAAAGGCTGCATACTTATAGCAAGGGCATGCGCCAGAAAGTAGGTATTGCTATTGCACTCGCCAAAAATGCCGATATCATTTTCATGGATGAACCTACCAGCGGCCTCGATCCCAAGGCTACCGGTGAGTTTACCAGCATTGTAAAGCAACTGGGGAAGCAAGGCGTGACAATTTTAATGGCTACGCACGACATTTTCAATGCGGTGAATGCCGGCACAAAGATCGGCATCATGAAAGCTGGCTCACTGGTGCATACCGTCAACACTGCCGATATCACCGCCAATGAATTGCAGCAACTATATCTCGAAACTATTTAACTCTACAGCAGCAACGCTAACATCATGAAATACTTATTCTTCATTACTGCTTTTATGATCGCCAGATTCATCAGTGAGGCGCAGGTAAGCTTTTCCGGAAAAATTATTACTTCCGATAATCAACCGCTTGAAGGCGCTACCGTTGTGCTTAAGAATAACAAAGACAATATGACCACTGCCAGCAATGCAAGTGGCCAGTTCAGCTTTGAAGGAGTGACCACCGGAGAACACACTCTCACAGTAAGTGCTATCGGTTTTGGGTTCTATTCGCGTGCTATCCGGGTAGATGATCGTTTATCTAAAGCCAGCTATACTGTACTGCTTATACCTGAGTCCAAAGAATTGCAAACGGTAGAAGTAACAGGCAGAAACAGTGCAGGGTATAACAGTGCCTACTCATTCTCTGCCACCAAAACTGCTGTGCTCAATAAAGACATTCCTCAATCTATCGCTACCGTGACCAAAGAGCTGATCAGTGACCGGCAGGCTTTTAGTCTGGCCGACGCCATCAAAACCGCCAGCGGCGTTACGCCCGCCAGTTATTATAATCAGTTTACCATACGCGGCATCAGCCAGAATGAGGAAGGCACTATCATCAATGGCATGCGCACGCGCCAATATTATTTCAACCAGCCATTGACGGCTAACATAGAGCGGGTGGAAGTGATCAAAGGGCCAGCCAGCGCCACCTTTTCCAGTGTTGATCCCGGCGGCAGCATCAACCTCGTAACTAAAAAACCGCTTACTACCGATCACAAAGAAGTCAGCTTCAGCGTTGGCAGTTTCAGTACTATCAGGGGCGCATTGGACTTTACAGGGCCGCTCAATAAAGAAAAGACTTTACTGTACCGGGTTAATGGCGCTTACCAGAACAACCGGAGCTTCCGCGACCTGCAGTTCCAGAAAGCCATCTTGTTATCTCCTTCTTTTTCCTACATCCCCAACAACCGTACTTCGGTCAATGCCGAGCTTATTTACAGCGATATCAATAGCCGGCTCGACAGGGGGCAACCCATCTTTGGCGCCATCGATGGACAAACCAAACTCAACAGTACGCCCATCAACTTTAACATGGGAGCACCTAATGACTTCTTCAAATCCAAAGAAGTCATTTTTACCGGCAGTCTCGTGCACAAGGTTACTAAAGGCATCGGCTTCAACATGGCTTATATGAAGCAAACCTGGACGGAAGACCTGCAGGAACACCGTACCACCAATGCTTTTGCTGTCGACATCAACAACCAGCCCGTCCCTACCCTCGTTGCCATGCAAATGGTACAAAGGCAACAATCCTGGAATACCGATAATGTCAATGCTTATTTTACGATTGGAGCGAAAACAGGTGTTATCGAGCACAGCCTGTTGATAGGTTATGATCTTATTCGGACGCACAAGCAAAAAGGTGGCGGGCAAAATGCTGCCCGTGGCTTTCTGCTTGTGAATGGTAGTACTACCAATACGTATAATCCGGCCAATCAGTCGCAATACCAAATCATTACTGTCAATGGCGTCCAGATGCCGCGTCCCAATGTAGATCATTTCAACCTGGCGAACCCGGTATACGTCATCCGCAACCTGAATGATTATGTGTTTGCCAAATCGCCTTTGTCACCTGCGCTCATTCAATCGGATGCGGTATATATCCAGGAGCAACTGAAATGGCAACGATTCATCTTATTGGTAAGTCTGCGTCATGACTGGTTTAATGATATCACTAATTACAAAGCGAACAATACGATCACTGTAAAGAAATCGAAGGTCATTCCCCGCGTAGGACTTACTTATACTGTCAGCCCAAGCGTGAACATATATGCTACTTACCTCGAAGGGTTTCAGCCGCAGGCCAACACTGTCACCTTATTGCCCGTGGCAGCGCCCTCCGGCAGCACATTCGATCCCATTACCAGTGATCTGAAAGAATTGGGCGTAAAGACCAGCTTATTCAATAGCTCCATACAAGTCAACGCTGCCGTTTATGAGATCAACCAGCGCAACCTGCTCATGAATGCCAATGATCCCGCCAACACCGACCTGCTGGTGACGCGAGGCGCAGAAAGAAGCCGTGGTTTTGAACTGGACGTTGCTGGTTATATTTTACCAGACTGGCAAGTCAATGCAGCTTACAGTTACATCGATGCCACCATCAGGAACGACAGGGATAAATCGCTAATAGGTGCGCGAAAGCAAAATACGCCTGTACACAGTGGCAGTATATGGACGAGGTACAACTTCCGTCAGCAGTCACTTTTCAAAGACCTCGGTATTGGATTAGGCATACAATACAGCGGCGACAAAGTGCCCTGGTTTACGCGGGCCTTCAAAGTGCCTGCTTACACCTTGATCGACGCAGCTATTTATTACACGCCCAGCAAAAGCAATATGCAGATAGCGCTCAATGTAAACAATGTTTTGAACGAGGAATACTGGCTGGGCGCGCAGAATTACCAGCGACTGTTTCCGGGAGCGCCTCGCAGTGCCATGCTTACTGCTACTTATAAATTTTAAACGTGGTTGCCACTCAAGGCTTCGACAGAGTTTATCCCGCTTTGCGGGACTCGGCCTGACATAGTGGGTAAGTTCTGACAGCTAATCATTAAATAACTTTCTATGCGTAAAAAAGTAATCTTACTCATCGCCGGTCAATTGTGGCGACAGGCATTCAGGAATAAAGGCATCTTTCTGCTCACACTAATCATTGGATCATTGCTGGTTTACGCAGCTATTAGTGGCTGGAGTAATGTAGCTAAACAAAATTCCATACGGCAGCAATTCCAGCAAGCAGCACGGCATGATTGGGAAAGCAATCCCGACAAGCATCCGCACCGCATGGCGCACTATGGCCATTTTGCTTTCCGGCCTCAGTCATCGCTCAGCTTTTTCGATATGGGTATGGAAAGCTATATGGGCAGCACTGTTTTCCTGGAAGCGCACAAACAAAACTCTGTGAACTTCTCGGAAGCTGGCTTTTCTACAGGGTTGCTGCGCTTTGGGGAGATCAGTATTGCCATGATATTACAAGTATTGGTGCCACTGCTGATCATCTTCTTAGGCTTCAGCAGTATTGCCGCAGAGCGGGAAAACGGGACGCTGAAAGTTCTCTTCAGTCAGGGCGTAACCTGGCAGGAACTGATTGCCGGTAAGAGCCTGGGCATTATCGGTATTGTTGCTGTACTCTACCTGCCCGTGATCATTGTATCCATCGTTCTTTGGCTGGCACTCATCCGCTTCGATGTTTCTGCCGGAGAATTGTTCAGGCTACTTTGCATTGCGGGTGCATATCTTGGCTATCTTGTTATTTATAGCCTGATCGCTGTCCTGCTCTCTGCCTGGAGCAAGACGGCCCGGTCGGCATTGGTAAAGTCAATCGGCGTGTGGCTGCTCTTTACCATTGTATTGCCCAGGGCTACGCAGGCAGTGGGCGCTTACCTCTACCCTGCTCCTTCTGCTATTGTTTTCCACGCAGCTATTGAAAAGGATATCCTGAAGGAAGGCGATAGCCACAATCCCGATGACCCACACTACAAAGCCATCAAAGATTCGCTGCTAAGGGCATACAAGGTAGATTCTGTAGAAAAGCTGCCGTTCAACTACAGCGGGTTCATCATGGCTGAAGGGGAAAAGATCAGTGCTACTATTTATGATCAGCACCAGACACAACTGCAGCAATTGTATGCCCGCCAGAATAGCATTGCACGGTATGCAGCATTTGTCAATCCATTCATGGCCGTCAAATACTTCTCCATGGCCATTACGGGGACAGATTATCATTCTTACGTTCGATTCCAGGAGCAGGCTGAACAATATCGTTATGGGCTGGCCCAGCGCATGAATGAGCTGCAAATGAAATATATCAGTAATAAGAAGCCGGGGCCTGATGACAAGCCTTATACCATCAGCAACCATCACTGGGCAGACCTACCCGAATTTCAGTACAAGCCGCCATCCTTGTCTGCTGTTATCCGGCAAGAGCGTATTTCACTGGCAGCCTTTGCTGCCTGGTTCGTACTGCTGCTCGTCCTGACACGCCTATTATCCAAGCAACTAAAAGTCGTTTAAAACCATGATCTCCTTAGCTTTTAAAAACTTCATACGGTCTGGCAGCGTCATTACCGGCCTGTCCTTACTTTTCCTGACTGGTCTGCTAAGTCTCTTTATCGGCAAGCAATTTCTTACTAAGCAACAACAGCATATTGCCGATGTAAGCGCCTGGCAGCAGGAGCACATCGACAGGAACATCCGTCACTTCGATAAGGAAACCGGGCTATTGCTTTATTACCTGCGTTTTTCCATCGCGCATGAATCGGAACCAATCAATGGCCTTTCCATTGGGCAACGGGATGTGAATCATTCTGTAAAAAGCCTTACCATCCGCAATCTTGAAGCACAGCTTTATGATACCGATCTCTACAACCCCAGCAGCCTGCTGCTGGGTAACCTCGATCTTAGCTTTGTGATCATTTATTTATTTCCGTTACTGATCATCGCGCTTTCCTATAACCTGTTATCAAGTGAAAAGGAAAACGGAACGTGGAAATTACTAACTGTACAATCCGGTAATCCCACGCGTCTATTGTTACAACTAATGGCCATGCGGGGAACTGTTGTCTTTTCTGTATTTATGTTGCTGATGGTTGCAGCCATTGGTATGCTCTCATTGCCTTTCAATGCGACATTGCTGGCCTTCTTTGGCGTGAGCGCCTTGTACCTGCTGTTCTGGCTGGCGACCTCTTTTTGGGTAGTATCGTGGCAAAAAAGTACAGCCGTCAATGCTGTCAGTCTGCTCACCATATGGGTGGTACTGACCATCGTGGCTCCTGCTGTGATCAACAGTTTTCTCATTAACCGGTATCCTGTTCCTGAAGCACTCGACACCGCCGTGAAGCAGCGCAAGGGTTACCATGAAAAATGGGATATGGATAAAAAGGTAACCATGGACAAGTTTTATGCGCACTATCCGCAGTTCAGGAAATATCCCCTGCCTCCCGGCGAGTTTAGCTGGCTGTGGTACTATGCTATGCAACAGATGGGCGATGATGATGCACAGCAGCAAAGCCATGAACTGAAAGAAAAGCTGAAAAACCGGGAGCAGGCGGGTAACAAGGTAGCACTGTTCATTCCTACCCTGCATGCTCAGTTACAAATGAATAATATTGCCCAATCGGGACTGGGCAATCACTTACAATTCATTGACAGTGCCGCACGGTTCCATGAAAAGATGAGACTCCATTTCTATCCCAGGATATTTGAGAACACACCGGTGTCCCGGGAAAACTGGCAGCAATTCAAAGTAGCATCGTTTACTGATAAGTCATCCGTAAACTGGGTAATCCTGTTATTGCCATTACTGTTAAGTACCATTCTCCTGCTGGCATTAAGTATTTTTCAATTACAAAGTCACAAGGAATAAATCTTTTATGCTATCTTTAGCACTCCAACGATTCAACCTCCTAAAGTCCTGCAGTGTACAGGCCTGTTCATCCATTCATTTATATTATTTGTTTTAAAGCCATCAAAATCATGAAAAAGTATTCATGCATCCGTATCGCATTTACCGTACTCGTAGCACTTATCGGTTCTCTTTCTCTGCAGGCGCAAACAACACCTGAGGAACTAACCAAGATCATCCTGGAAAAGGACAGTCTATTCTGGAAAGGTTATAATAATTGCGATACTTCCCTTACCGGCCGGTTCATTGCTACAGACATTGAGTTTTATCATGACAAAGGAGGCATTACTAATGGTCTTCAAGCATTGCAGGCCAGCCTTAAAAATAACCTCTGCAGCAATCCTGACTGGCGGCTACGGCGGGAAGCAGTGCCTGGCACGGTAAAATGTTACCCGTTGCAAAACAACGGTACCATCTATGGTGCCATCTTATTGGGAGAGCATTATTTCTATATTACGGAAAAAGGGAAACCAGAATTCCGCGACGGCCATGCCAGCTTTACGCACCTGTGGCTGAAGGAGAATGGTGAATGGAAGATGAAGCGAATACTAAGTTATGACCACCACGCCGCTGCAAAAACCAACGAGCGCAAGGCTATTTCGCTTCCTGCGGCTTCGCTCAAACAATATACAGGCATGTATAAAGGTCCGCAGACGGATAGCTTATTCATCCGGGAGGAAAACGGGACGCTGGTCATGGTAAGTCGCAATAAAAAAACTCCGCTTTATGCCGAGAAAGCCGGCCTGTTCTTTATGAAAGAGCGTGACCTTACGTTTGAGTTTATCCGGGATGGAAAGGGTAAAGTAGCTGGTATGCGGGTTCAGGAAAATGGAGCTTTAGCGGAGGAGTTGAAACGGGTGAAGTAATTATATCATACAGAGCCCCCTTAGCAAGTGGCTTTTTTCTTTCGGACGACTTAAAACTTACTACATTTATATTCGTCAGTAACAGTATACAATTCACACATGATAAATATTGCAGATTGGCAATCACGTTTCAGATAGAATTCATGCTTGATATTCAGAAGAAGGTTTATGTAATTGCAAGACTCACAAACCCAAATGCATTCTTTTATCTTACCGATGATTTATATCTGGGAGGCATACCAGTAAATATAGGAATGAGCCCCAGAACAATTGACAAAGCAGGCAAACCAAGATTAGATCTGTACACTTTCGTTTTAAAAAGCAAATCGGATAAGGGTAAACTACAAGTTAATGATATACTGGAATTATGGAATGATCAAGTAGAAGTAATCGAATCTTATCAGCTTTCAAACGGGCACATGGTTGCATTCCTGAAATGCTACGTCGGCAAGTTGGATGGGCCACTTGAGTTAACAGATGACGCTAATAAAAAATGGATACTAAAGCGTTACGCAATTGTAACCGGCAGTTTTGAGACTCACGAAAAGACAATACGACAAGAAAAAGAAAATATATTTCAATATTTAATCGAGCCCCAGGGCCACGACACCAAGCCCACAGAAGGGAGCAAACTCAGTATTTATAAAGTAAATAACTGATTGTAAGGATTCCGGATTCATTCTTCTGTACCTTTGCTTCATGCAGTCCGGTTTACACCTGTATACGATTGGGCACTCCAACCATCCGGTTGAGGCATTTATCCAATTATTACAACAGTATGAGATCAGCCTGCTGGCAGACGTAAGAACGGCTCCTTATTCCCGCTACAATAAACAATTTAACAGAGAAGCATTACAAACTTCCTTAGAACAGGCTAACATTGCTTATCGCTGGATGGGTGAAACGCTGGGTGGCAAAAGAGAAGACCTGCAATCATCTATGGGTTTCCGGCAGGAGGAATTGTTCAATAAGGATGCAGCTTACCAACGGGGAATTGAAGAATTAATTGGTTTGACAGGTCAGCAGCGTACTGCCATCATGTGCAGTGAAGAAGATCCACGCCATTGTCACCGCCACCGCATTATCAGCACGACCCTGCTTTATGGTAAAACGGCTGCTGCCAAGCAATTATCATCTATCCATATTCACCACATCAGGGCTAATGGCAACATTGAAGATGCCGCTAAAATTCCGGTTGTGTATCAACCGCCGTTATTTTAGATCAGTTAAGTCGGTTTCGACAGGCTCAACCTGACATAAGTACCGTTCGACAAAGTTAATTTTGCATAATCCCCTTCGACAAGCTCAGGGTGACAATGAATTAAAACTGTAAAATAAACGCAGTGCCTTCGCCTTCGACGGACTGCACGTGGATGTGACCGCGGTGCAGCATCATGATCTGCTTGCATAGGCTAAGACCGATACCGCTGCCACTTTTCTTGGTACTGAAGAATGGAATGAATATTTTATCGATGAGCTCTTCGGGCATGCCGATGCCATTATCGGCCACCTTGATCACTACTTTACGGTTGGAAGCGAGATAAGAAGATAAAATGATCCGCGGATCTGCCTGGTCCTTCACTGCTTCCATTGCGTTCACCACGAGGTTGATCAACACCTGCTCTACCAGGCTGGTATCCGCTTCCAGCATCAGGTCGGGGTCTTTGAGGATGATCTCCATCTCGATGTTCTTCTGGTCGAGCGTGGGCTCCATCAGCTGGTGCAGGTTCTCAAACAGGTCGCGTACATACACTTTCTTTACATTGGGCGCCGTGATCTTATTGAGGTTGCGGTAGGTTTCTGCAAACTTCAGCAGGCCCTCGCTCCTGCGCTTGATCGTATCGATACCCAGCTCGAGGTCATCGAGCTGACCGCTCTGGTTATCGAGGGTATTCACGGATTCCTGTAAACGTATTTTCAGTGTGGCCGCCAGTGAAGAGATGGGCGCAATGGAGTTCATGATCTCATGCGTCATTACGCTCAACAGTTTTTGCCAGGCTTTGGACTCTGTTTCATCCAACGCTTCGTTCACGTTCTGGAATGCGATGAGCTTGTATTTGAGTCCTTCGGTTTGAAAGGCTGTGGCCGACAGCAATACTTTGAAAGCGTTTTTATCAGGGTGGGCCGTAGCGATCTTGCTGTCGCCCGGCTTTAAGATGAGGATACCCCGGTACAGGTCGCCATCACGCTTGGAAAGAGAATGGATGGTTTTCAGGTAAGGCAGCTGCAGCATCCTTTTGAGTGATTCATTCATCCACACTACTTCACCACCATCTTCCTTATACATGAGGATACCCGTATCGATCAGCTCCAGTATCTTCTGGAGATATTGGTACTGGGTTTCTTTCTCTTTACTGATCACTTTAAAAGTAGAGTTGATCTCGTTGAAACCTTTCCGCAGGGGTTGCAATTCAACCGGGGCATGCTTTACATCGAAATAGCGGGAGAAGTCGCGGTAGTGTACAGATTCTACAAACTGGTCCAGTTCATCGTGGGCTTTGCGCTGGAAGCGATAAAACTCCACCACCTGATAAATGATGACCGGCAGCATGATCACGAGGTAAATGAACAGCTGGTTCACGATCAGGAAAGCAGTTGCCGTTAAGGTTACCAGCAATAAGAACACCCGGCTCAAGATGCGCCACTCTATATTTCTGAAATCCATCATTGGTAAAACCGTTTCGAGTTTTGTGTTCCGGGTTTCGGGTTCTTTAGATGTAACAAACTAATAAAAGCGAAGACCACGCTTGGCAAGTTAAGTAAAGACTGCTATTTGTCAACAAGTTGAAATAGCAGAACCCGAAACGCCAAACTTTAAACCCGAAACACTAAATGTCATATTTACTTAACCTTCTGTATAAAGCTGTTCTTGTCAATCCCAGCTCTTTGGCTGCTTTGGTGATATTGCCATTGTGTTTCTCGATCACCCGCAGGATGGTATTCTTTTCCACGGAGCTCAGCTTGAGCTCATCGGGTTCGGAATCGACCACGATGGAAGACTCGATCGGTGAAAAGATGAGGTCCTGCGCCTGCAGCACGTTGCCATCGGCCATGATCACCGCGCGTTCAATGGTGTATTGAAGTTCGCGAATATTACCGGGATAGTGGTATTGCAACAATTTTTCCATGGCCTTGCTGTCGAATTCCAGTACCGGCTTCAGGTATTTGTTGCTGTACATCCTGCTGAAGTGTTTGGCCAGCAGGATAATGTCGTTCTCCCGCTTGCGCAGGGGTGGCACCATGATCTCCACCGTATTGATGCGGTAAATAAGGTCTTTGCGGAAGCGGCTTTCGTTGGCCAGTTCGGCCAGCGGCACGTTGGTAGCGCAGATGAGCCGGATGTTGATAGGCACCGGATCGTTGGTGCCCAGCCTGGTAACCTGGCGGTTTTGCAATACGCTCAACAGCTTGGCCTGCTGGTGCAGGGAAATATTGCCGATCTCATCGAGGAACAGGGTGCCATTGTTGGCGCCTTCGAAGCGCCCTACCCGGTCTTCGCGGGCATCGGTGAAAGCTCCTTTTTTATGGCCAAACAGCTCGCTTTCGAACAGACTTTCCGTGAGCGCGCCCACGTCCACTTTTACAAAGGCTTTCTCGGCCCGCAGCGATTGCTGGTGGATGGCTTTGGCGATCAGGTCTTTACCGGTACCATTCTCACCTAAGATGAGGATATTGGCATCGGTGGGGGCTATCTTTTCGATCTTGTAAAAGATGTCGCGCATAATGTCCGACTCGCCCAGCAGTTCCTTACCAATGATGGAATCATTGCTGAGGGATGGGCCGGCGGCAGACTTACCACTCCCCTGGCGCTTAAGGGCTTCTTTGATGGTAGTGATCAGCTTTTCATTGTGCCAGGGCTTCACCACGAAGTCGGCAGCGCCTTCCTTAAGGGAGCGTACCGCCAGGTCGATATCGCCATAGGCGGTGATCATGATCACAGCGGCTTCCGACTTGAATTCTTTCTTCACCTTGCCCAGCCAAAAGAGTCCTTCGTTGCCTGTATTGATAGAGCTGGTAAAGTTCATATCCAGCAGGATCACGTCAAAAGTTTGCTTGGACAACAGCCACCGGAGGTTTTCGGGGTTCTTTTCGGTCACCACTTCTTTCGCCTCCGTTTTGAGCAGCAACCGAACGGCTGTTAAAACATCGGTATCATCATCTATAATTAAAACACTGGCATTTTTCAGTAACATAACAGGAAAAATAAATATTGAGTTGGATGCAACAAAACCCAACTACAATTATACCATAAATACAAAGGCATGGCAAACAATTTTTTATGCAAAAACGTGGATAAAACCCAACTGTATCGAAACCGGACAGTAGTTGTAGCGGTAACGAACAGATTCGTAGATATGGGTGGGCTAAGGTTCTGTAAATCATAGGCATTGTATTCTGGCACGTTGTTGCTTTCCTTATAGGACAATTAGATATTTCTCATGTGATTGTTACATTGGCCATCCGGCCATCAGCCAGCCGGATGGTTCTTTTTAAAAAAGCTACATTCAAATAAAAAGTTTTATACCGTGGACAGAGTCATTGCTAAAAAGAAATGGACAACCAAGAAGTTATTAACCATCGGAGGGATTGTGGCCCTTGTGGGTTTGATCGGCGCAAGCATTTATTTCACTTCCGGCAAAAAACGCCTGAATGTAGATACAGAACGTATTACGATCAGTGAGGTTAAGAAAAGTGCTTTCCAGGAAACCATTCCCATCAATGGTGTGGTACTGCCCATCACCACCATTTACCTCGATGCACAGGAAGGTGGCCGGGTAGAAGAGAAATTAGTAGAAGATGGCACCATCATGAAGAAAGGGCAGCCCATCCTGCGCCTCTCCAACCCCGATCTGGCGCTCAACCTGGTAAACCAGGAAACATCGGTGTACAACCTGCTTACGCAGATGCAGATTGCCAGCAACAACGCGCAACAGAACACGGTGACCAAACTAAACCAGCTTACCGATGTAGAGAACAGCCTGAAAGAAGCTGAGCGTTTGTACAAACTCAATAAGAAACTGTTTGAGCAAAAAGTGATCGGCGAACAGGAATTCCGCCAATCAGAGAATACTTATAACTACCAGGTGCGGAAGATGAAGCTTACCCAGGAGATCCTGCGTCAGGACAGCGTATCTACGAATCAACAGATCGCGCAGGCACGCCAACTTTATGTAGGTTCACAGAATGCATTGGAGCTTACCCGTAAAAAAGTAGGCGACCTGATCGTAAGGTCACCCGTAGACGGACAATTAACTTCCCTGGATGCAGAATTGGGACAAAACAAGAACAAAGGAGAGCGCCTTGGGCAGATCGACGTATTGAGTGGATTCAAGGTAAGGGCCGATATCGACGAGCACTACCTGTCCCGTATCTATAATGAACTGACCGGTACCTTCGATTTCGCCGGCAAAACCTATAAGCTTCGCATTACCAAGGTGTATTCACAGATAACAGCCGGCCGCTTCCAGGTAGACATGCAGTTTGTAGGTGATGTACCCAAAGGCATCCGCCGCGGTCAAACGCTGCAGATACGCCTGGCGCTGAGTGATGAGACAGAAGCGATCCTGCTGGCCAAAGGCGGTTTCTATCAGCAAACCGGTGGCAGCTGGATATTCAAAGTGAGCGAGACCGGCAATACTGCTTATAAGGTCAACATCAACCTTGGCCGTCAAAGCCCCGACTATTATGAAGTGCTGGAAGGGTTGAAGCCTGGCGATAAAGTAGTGACCTCCAGCTATGAAAATTATGGCGATATGCAGGAACTGGTGTTAAAAAAGAATTGAAACAATTTACCGTAAAAAGAGTCTCTTTAAAAAGTAACGAATACTAACCCGGGATCGTCCTACAAAAAAGTAACAACTAAACAGACAAACGTCATGAAAACGAAGAACACTTACGCCTTGTTGCTGCTGTTGTGCTGTACGCTGGGCGCTTCTTCCAACAGGAGCACGCCTCCCTGTGAGCTTTCGGGCTGCACCAACAGCGCTCTCCTGCCGGAAAAGGGTGGTAATTCAGAGGCTGCTGAAGCCGAAACAGCGATACCTGCTGCTACCGGTTTTCTACCCGGCTATAGCATCATATTCAGGAACTAATCATAAAAAAATCCCCCGGAAGCGGATTCCGGTCACACAACAAAACATATAACATGATCAAGATCACAGACCTCGAGAAAGTCTACCGTACAGAAGAAGTAGAAACTGTGGCGTTGAACAAACTGTCCATCGAAGTAAAAGAAGGCGAATTTGTAGCCGTGATGGGTCCTTCAGGTTGTGGTAAATCTACCCTCCTGAATATCCTGGGGCTGCTTGACGATCCCGATGCCGGCAGCTTTGTTTTCAACGGACAGGAAATTGCTCACTTCAATGAGCGTAAACGGGCCGACCTGCGCAAGCACAACATCGGTTTCGTATTCCAGAGCTTCAACCTCATCGACGAGCTCACTGTGTTTGAAAATGTAGAACTTCCCCTCATCTATACTGGTGTTAAATCTGCCGACCGCAAGAAACGTGTAGAAGAAGCGCTCGACAAAATGCAGATCATGCACCGCCGTAATCACTACCCTCAACAACTGTCCGGTGGTCAGCAGCAACGTGTGGCCGTAGCCCGTGCTGTGGTGAACAATCCGAAGCTGATCCTGGCGGATGAGCCTACGGGTAACCTCGACTCTTCCAATGGTAATGAAGTGATGGCACTGCTTACCGACCTGAATGAGCAAGGCACTACCATCGTGATGGTTACGCACTCTGAACATGATGCCCGCTATAGCCACCGCATCATCCGCATGCTGGATGGACAGGCTGTGCTGGAGAATATTATGGTGTAACAGACAAGCTTTGAGCTTCGAGCAACGAGCTTCGAGCCTTTTGAAACAAAGGGCCTGGTTGTTTTATGCTCGTAGCTCGCGGCTAACAGCTCGCAGCTAAAATAATAGTCATGATATACAATTACCTGAAGATAGCGTTTCGCAGCCTGCTCAAATACAGGTTTATCTTCTTCACTAATCTCTTTGGCCTAACCGTAGGATTCACCTGCTGTCTGCTCATTTTTACTTACATCTTGCATGAGGTAAGTTATGATAAGTACAATAAGAATGCCGATCGTACCTATCGTGTTACCCGCCTGTTCAGGAATTCCGAAACCGGCGCCACCAACCTTCACCTCGGCGCTGTAGCTCCCCCCTTTGCGCCCTTGCTGGCCAACGATTTTAAGGAAATAGAGAAGATCACCCGCATACTGACAACTGGTAATTTCAGCATACGTTACCAGGACAAAATATTCAATGAAGACAATGGCATCTTTGCCGATGAGTATTTCTTTGACCTGTTTGATGTAAAAGTAAGCAAGGGGAATCCGGCTAACGCCCTGAAAGACCCTTATACGATCATGCTCACGGAAGAAATAGCACAGAAGTATTTCGGGAAGGAAGATCCTATGAACAAACTGATCCGGCTCGACAATCAGGCTACGTTCAAAGTAACTGGTATTTTTAAACCACTTCCCTCCAATGCACATTTTCATCCGAGAATGTTATTGTCTTTCAATACCCTGAAAGATTCTACAGTTTATGGCGAAGAAAACCTGCGCACCAACTGGGGCAATAATGCTTTTTATACCTATATGCTGCTGCCGGCGAATTATGACGCCTCGAAACTGGAAGCACAATTCCCGGCCTTTTTAGACCGGCACATGAACCCCGGCGCACCGGTAAAAACATCCAAATGGACGCAACTTTTCCTGCAAAAGCTGACCGACATACACCTTCACTCACACCTTGATTCCGAGCTGGACGAGAATGGCGATATCAAACGGGTATATATATTTTCGGCTATTGCTCTTTTCATCCTGCTCATTGCCTGCATCAACTATATGAACCTCTCTACAGCGCGTTCTGTACTGAGGGCAAAAGAAATTGGCATCCGTAAAGTAGTAGGAGCCGAAAGAAAAGAACTTATTTTTCAGTTCCTTGGCGAGTCTACACTGATCACCTGGATGTCGCTGATACTGGCCATGCTGCTCACCTGGCAGCTGCTGCCATTCCTGAATCAATTATCCGGGCAAACCCTGTCTATAACATCTCTGTTGCACTGGCAGATCATCTTGCCGATACTGGCAGCTCCTTTTGTTGTAGGTTTAATAGCTGGTATCTACCCCGCCCTATTCATGTCGTCTTTCAAGCCTGTGAAAGTGCTCAAAGGATTTATGAAATCAGGTGGCGCGAATATTTCCTTCCGCCAGGTGTTGGTGACCACCCAGTTTGCCATCTCCATCATGCTCATTATAGCCACTGCAGTCGTATACCGTCAATTGAAATACATGCAGGAGAAATCATTAGGGTTCGACCGGGAGCATATCGTTACCCTTTCTTTCAATGACGGGCTCAATGGCCGTTATGATGCATTCCGTACAGCCTTACTTTCCAATACCAATATTAAAAGCATCGCACGCTCCTCCCGTATCCCTACGGGCCGGCTGCTGGATGCGCAGGGTGCTTCGCTTGAAAAAGGCGACACGCTTGCCTCTGTGAATGCCGATATCAAAAACGTAAACGTGGACCAGGATTTTATTACCACCTACGGCGTTAAAGTGGCAGCAGGACGGTCTTTCTCACGCGATTATGGACTGGATACTGCCGGTTTCATGATCAACCAGGCGGCCGTAAAAGCGTTGGGGCTTCCTTCCGACGAAGCAGCCGTTGGCAAAAACTTCCGTTATGGCGATCAGAAAGGTAAGATCATCGGTGTATTCAATGATTTCCATTTCGAGTCCATGCACCAGCGAATCATTCCCCTGGTGCTTGTGATGCCGAAACATGGTAACTATGGCAGGATGTCGGTGAAAGTAGCCGGCAATAATATGCCTGCCGCGCTGGCTCATATCGAGAACACCTGGAAACAGTTCCTGCCTGAAATTCCTTTCGACTATACATTTCTCGATGATAGATTCGCCGACCTGTATAAGTCGGAGCAACAGCAGGGTACGATCTTCACACTGTTTTCCTGCATTGCCATCGCCATCGCTTGTCTCGGTTTATTTGGACTATCGGCTTTTGCCATCACCCAGCGGATCAAAGAAATAGGTATACGCAAAGTGATCGGCGCCTCTGTTTCCAACATTGTGTTGCTCTTGTCCAAGGATTTCCTGAAACTGGTAGGCATTGCTGCGGTGATCGCTTTCCCGGTTGCCTGGTATGCCATGAACAGTTGGTTACAGGATTTTGCGTATCGAAGCACTATTGCCTGGTGGATCTTCGCAGCAGCTGGTATCATTGCTGTAGCGATTGCTTTGTTCACCATCAGTTTTCAGGCGATCAAAGCGGCAACGGCCAATCCGGTTAAAAGTTTAAGAAACGAATAATAAGTAAAAATATAAGCCATGAATAAATCCTTCACCCTTTTAGTTGCAGCAGCCCTGCTAATACTGGCAGCCTGCAACCGTAGTACTGTTGTCAAGAAATCCATTAGCCACAATGGCGATAAAATGGTGGTGGAAGTGTATGCAAAGATCGATGGCAAGAAATTGCATGACTACAAGAAAGAATTCGATGTGACAGGCATGACCAAAGAAGAGAAAGATGCCATTGCCAAACACGTGATGGACTCGATCATGCCTCCTAATGAAGGCAAAGAATAAAGAGCGCTGTTAATAAGCCATTTAGCCGACCCTATCCAATAATCCTGTGCTGGCCATACCACCCAACTTAAACAATTAAAAGATTATGTTCAGCAATTACATCAAGATCGCATGGCGCAATCTATGGAAGCACAAAACATTTGCCGTGATCGTGGTATTTGGTATGGCCATCGCATTTGCAGCGGCCCTGTTATTGTCGCTTACCGCTTATCATGAGCTGTCGTATGACCAGTTCCACACCAACAAAAAGAACATCTATCAGCTGTATTTCCACGAGCAGAATCCACGTGGTGAAGAAAGCAGTTCTTCGATGCCTGTGCCGCTGGCGCCTTCCCTTAAAACAGAGTATCCGGATGTACAATACATCAGCCGCTATGGCAGCAGTGCCAGTGATATTGTGCGGTACAAGGAAAAGGAAGTAGACCTGAGCATCCGGGCAGTAGACCCCGACTTCCTGAAAATGTTCACCTTCCCTATCCAAAGTGGTAACGCGCAAGCACCCTTAGGCGACCTCAACAATATTGTGATCACTGAACATTGTGCGAAAGTATTGTTTGATAAAGAAGACCCGGTTGGTAAAACGGTGGAGATGAAGAACGGAGATACCTGGGAATCTTATACTGTAACAGCTGTTGCCAAAGATTTTCCCAGAAACTCCAGTTTCACGTTCGACATACTGGCCAGGTTTGAACATTTTCCTTATTACAAAGAGCTTATCAATACATGGGACTCGGACAACCATGATGTATTTGTACAACTGCGCGATAAAAAAGACGTAGCTGCTTTCGAAAAACAAACCTTCGCCTTCATTCATAAGTATTATAATGATAAGCTGACCAGCCTGAAACGGGATGGCGCCAGGCCCGACAAAGAAGGTGAATTATTGCGGCTGCGCACAGTGCCGCTCACCGATATCCACTTCAGCAACATCAGTGGCACAGGTGCAGGTGTAAACCGGTTCTACCCTTACCTGCTGTTGATCATCAGCGGCTTTATCCTGTTCATCGCCTGTGTGAATTTTGTGAACCTTTCATTGGCTCGTTCTTTCACCCGCTCCAAAGAAATTGGTATCCGCAAGGTGTTGGGTGCTATGCGCTGGCAATTGATCTCTCAGTTCTGGGGCGAAGCATTGATCGTAAGCCTGCTGGCATTGGCAGTGGGATTGGGCATTGCTTATTTGCTGCTGCCTTACTACAAGCAGGTATTTTACCGGGATATGTCGGTCGATATGGTTCGTTCACCATTAGTGATCACGTATATATTCGGCGGCTTTTTGCTGGTTACGTTGTTTGCCGGCGGTTATCCTGCCTGGATGGTCTCTGCATTTAAAACAGTGGAGACGGTGAAAGGCAAACTGCCTGTAGGCAAATCGCACCGCGTGCGTAACTCCCTGATGGTGGTCCAGTTCGTTTTGTCTTCCCTGCTCATCATCAGCACCATGATCATCTGGCAGCAGCTCAATTACCTGCGTACCAAACCGCTCGGGTACAGTAAAGAGCAGGTGATCAGCCTGCCTGTTGGTCCTAATATGGACCCGGAAAAAGCGCTTTCCCTAATGCGCAACCGTCTTGCCAAGGAGCCACGTATTGTAAGCGTTACCGGCACAGATATGAATATGGGGCGCGGCCGTGATGGTTCCTCCTCTACTTCCGTAATGGGCTTCGATTATAAGAATAAGGGTATCAAAACCAATTGGCTGCGGATAGATTATGACTATCTCAAGACCATGAACATCCAACTGCTTTCGGGCCGCGATTTCTCCCGCAGCTTTGGCATGGATACTACTGGTGTGATCATCAATGAAACCATGGCCCGCCAGTTGGGAGAGAAAGATCCGCTCACCGCTGTGCTCGATCTCGATGGCACCAGGCTGCAAGTGATCGGCGTTGTAAAAGATTTTCATTTCAAATCACTGCACCGTGAGCTGGCGCCGCTGACTATGACCGTACGTCCCAACTGGGGCATGTCGTACATCTTCGTCCGCGTGCAGCCGGATAACCTGCCGGCTTCTATGGACGTGATCAAAACAGCGTGGAAGGAAGTAAATCCCAAAGCGCCTTTCCTCGGCTCTTTCCTCGATGAGAATACCGACCGTACTTACAGCGGCGAAACCAAGCTGTCCAAAATATTTATCAGTGGCGCCATACTGGCCATCCTCATTTCGTGCATGGGCTTGTTTGCCATTGCGCTGCTGGCCATCCTGCAACGTACCAAAGAGATCGGCATCCGGAAAGTACTGGGCGCCAGCGTTCCTCACATAGTAGGTCTCGTATCAAAAGATTTCCTGGTGTTGGTATTGATCGCTATTGTAATTGCATCACCCATTGCGTGGTATGCGATGCACAACTGGCTGCAGTCGTTCTACTACCGGATCGACATTGCGTGGTGGGTATTTGCCTTAGCAGGTGTTATTGCCTTGCTGATCGCTTTCATCACGCTCAGCCTGCAATCGGTAAAAGCTGCTTTGCGTAATCCGGTTAATAGTTTGCGCAGTGAGTAGTGAGAAAGCCGCGAGCAACGAGCTCCCGTTTTAGCGGGACAAGTTGTGAGCGGCGAGCTAAATACAGTACGATTTGCTTTTAATAAAGACGAACTAACAAATAAGTAACCCGTGATAAAGAATTATTTCACCATCGCCTTCCGTAACCTGATCAAAGGACGGATGTATTCAGTGATCAATATTCTTGGCCTTTCCACCGGCATGGCCATAGCCCTGCTTATCGGCTTATGGATATGGGACGAGCTATCGTTCAATAAATACCATAGCAATTACAACCGGCTGGCACAGATCATGACTACCCAAACTTTCAATGGGGAAACGGGTACCGGCCCGGCCGTATCCATCCCGTTGGGCCTGGAATTGCGCACCAAGTACACGGACGATTTCAAGAAAGCATCGCTCGCTTCCTGGAACTTCGGCCATATCCTGGCAGTAGGTGATAAAAAGATCAGCAAGAATGGCATGTGGGTGCAGCCGGAATTCCCGGCGATGTTTGGCCTGAAGATGGTGAAAGGCAGCATCGATGGTTTAAAAGATCCTTCCTCTGCCCTGCTGGCTGCATCGCTGGCCAAAGCGCTTTTTGGCGATGCCGACCCGATGGGCAAAACGGTGAAGTTTGACAATAAGATGGATATGACCGTAGCGGGCGTATATGAAGATTTCCCGCGTAATACATCCCTATATGAAACAAAGCTGTTGATCCCCTGGGATAAATACCTCACAACAGAGCCCTGGCTTAAAGAGTCGCAGACGCAGTGGGGCAATCACTCCTGGCAATTGTATGTGCAGCTCAATGATAAAGTTGATTACAAAAAAGCAGAAGCCAAGATCAGGGATATTGCACGGCAACACTTCAAGGAAGGTGACGAACGTGCTGTAGTACACCCTATGAGCAATTGGCGGCTCTATGGCAAATTCACCAATGGTAAAACTGATGGCGGCCGTATCACTTTTGTATGGCTGTTTGGCATTATCGGCGTGTTTGTACTGATACTGGCGTGCATCAACTTCATGAACCTTTCTACTGCCAGAAGTGAAAAGCGTGCCAGAGAAGTAGGCATCCGCAAAACCATGGGCTCTCTGCGCAGCCAGCTTATCGGGCAGTTCCTTGGAGAGTCGGTACTCGTAGCTTTCATCGCATTCATCCTTTCTATTGGCCTGGCATTACTATCACTATCGTTCTTCAACAGCATGGCCGATAAAGAGATCAGCATGCCCTGGAGCAATCCAATTTTCTGGACACTGGCACTGGCCTTTACTGTATTCACCGGGCTGGTATCGGGCAGCTATCCTGCGTTTTACCTGTCACGCTTCGATCCGGTGAAGGTGCTCAAAGGCACTTTCCGCACCGGCCGCTTTGCAGCTTTACCCCGCAAAATACTGGTGGTAATACAGTTTACTGTATCTATAGCGCTCATCATTGGCACCATCATCGTTTTCAGACAAGTTCAATATGCCAAGAGCCGCCCCGTTGGTTATACCCGCGAAGGGCTTATCACAGTCAATATCAATACGGAACAACTTTATGGTCACTATGATGCACTCCGCAGCGAACTGCTGTCAACCGGTGTGATTGACGACATGGCTGAATCATCCAGCCCTTCCACGGCTGTATACAGCAACCAGATAGGTTTCGACTGGAAAGGGAAAGACCCCAATTCGGTCCCTCTCTTTGGCATCGTAGCTGTTACACACGATTTTGGAAAAACCATCGGCTGGCAAATAAAAGAAGGACGTGATTTCTCCAGAAGTTTTACTACCGATACCGGACAGATCATTCTTAACGAAGCAGGTGTAAAACTCACCGGATTCAAAAACCCTGTGGGACAGGTCATCAAATGGAATGACAAAGAAAAGATGGTGATCGGTGTTGTAAAAGATATGGTGATGGAATCGCCCTATGTTCCTATAAAACCTACCGTCTTTTTTCTCGATTATGGCTGGACGGGCACCATCACTATGCGCATCAAGCCCACCGTATCTGTGAAAGCAGCGCTGGTCAAACTGGAGCCGGTATTCAAGAAGAACAACCCAGGCAGCCCGTTCGAATATGAGTTCACCGACGAGGAATATGCCAAGAAGTTCTCCGATGAAGAGCGTATCGGCAATCTGGCTACCTTCTTCGCCATCCTCGCTGTATTTATTTCCTGCCTTGGATTGTTTGGACTGGCCTCTTTCGTAGCAGAGCGCCGTACCAAAGAGATCGGTGTACGCAAAGTGTTGGGCGCGTCCGTAACCAACATCTGGAAAATGTTGTCGAGAGACTTTGTGATGCTGGTGATCATTTCCTGTGTCATTGCTATTCCGATTGCCTGGTATGTATTGCACCAGTGGCTGCAACAATATGAATACCGTACGCCTATATCATGGTGGATATTTACGATCGCCGGTCTTGGCGCTATGGCCATTGCCCTGCTTACCGTGAGTTTCCAGGCTATCAAAGCGGCGGTATCAAATCCGGTGAAGAGTTTAAGAAGTGAGTAGTAAAGCAGCCACGAGCTGTGCGCTTCGAGCAGCGAGCTGAACACAGGTTACCTTATCGAAGCAGGGACTCGTAGCTGTTTGAATAAATAATAACAATCAAATAGGCAACAGTGATAAGAAACTACTTCAAGATCGCGTGGCGTAACCTGGTAAAGAACAAAGCTTTTTCTTTTATCAATGTCTTCGGTCTTTCCGTAGGCCTTACCTGCTTTATGTTCATAGCGGCGTATGTATACAATGAGTTGTCGTACGACCGCTATGCTGATAATGCCGAACATATCTATCGTGTCGGCATCCACCTCGACGCCAACGGCAGTACTACTGATTTCCCGATGGTAGACGTTGCGGTGGGAGAAGGTATCAAAGATGCCTTTCCTGAAGTAACCGCTTTCACACGCTATCAAAATGGCGGGCGTCTTTTTGGCCGGTACAACGATAAACAATTCAAAGAAGAAAAGGTGGCTTTCCTGGATGCCAACTTCCTCAGCACTTTTTCTATTCCTTTAACAGAAGGTGACCAGCGAACAGCATTGAATGAACCTAATAGCATCGTGATCTCCCGGGCTACGGCTATCAGGTATTTCGACAAGGAACCAGCATTGGGCAAGACGATCAGCTTTGAGCATGAGGGGTACAAGGTTACAGGTGTTTTTGATAAGATACCCGACAATTCGCACTTCCATTTCGACATGGCCTTAAGCGCTACTGTTCGCAATGACAGCCGGCGCCAGACATGGAGCAATGTGTCGCACATGACGTATTTATTATTGAGGCCGGGTACGGATGCGAAACAACTGGAAGCCAAACTGCCACAGCTCGTAGCCAAATACGTGGTGCCGGAAATACAACAGGATATGGGCATCTCGCTTGCTGAAGCGCAGAAGTCGGTGAATACTTTCCGTTTTTATCTGCAACCCCTAACTGATATACACCTGCATTCCAACACCAAGTTTGAACTGGAGCCAAACGGTGATATCAACTACCTGTATGTGTTTGGCGCATTGGCCGTGTTCATCCTCCTGCTGGCTTGCGTGAACTTCACCAACCTGTCTACCGCCAGCGCGGGCAAACGTTCGAAAGAGGTAGGTATCCGTAAGGTAATGGGCTCTTTGAAAGGGCAGCTGGTAGCCCAGTTTCTGTCAGAGTCGATATTGATGAGCCTCTTTGCCACCGTCATCGCATTAGCTATCGTATATGCACTGCTTCCAGCCTTCAACGAACTGGCTGGCAAAAACATTCAAATAGGATTCTTTCTGCAACCCACTACTTTGTTAGTGGCTTTTGGCGTGAGTCTTCTCACTGGTATTGTGGCAGGTATCTATCCTTCGTTTTTCCTGTCTGCCTTCAAACCCATTAAAGTATTAAAGGGCGCTTTGTCGGCACAGCCCCGCCGTAGCTTACTGCGCGGCAGCCTCGTTGTGTTCCAGTTTGTAGTGTCTACAGCGCTCATTATGGCCACCATTATCGTATACCGGCAGCTGAATTTCATGCAAAACCAAAAGCTGGGATACGATAAAGAGCAGGTGCTCATCGTCAACGATTCTTATGCATTGGGCAACAATGAAACAGCCTTCAGGCAACAACTGTTAAAGGATAGCCGTGTGGTCAATGCTACCATTTCCTGGTCGGCGCCTGCCAACGGACGTATGGATGGTACTCAGATATTTGTGAAACCGCTGCAACAAAATGATCCGCACAACGAAATACAGGCAGGTATTTACCGCGTCGATTACGACTACCTGCCCACGCTTGGGATGAAGCTGGCAGCAGGCCGGAATTTTTCTCCCGACTTTCCCTCCGACTCATCCGGTGTACTGGTGAATGAAACAGCCGTAAAGGAATTGGGCATCAATGGCAATCCCATTGGCCGCACCATCGTCCGTTCGGGCCGCAAGGAGTTTACCATTGTAGGCGTAGTAAAAGATTTTCACTTTACCACTGCCAAACAAAAGATCGCCCCGCTCATGATGCTGATGGGACGCAATGGCGGCTCTGTGATCACGAAGATCAAAACAACGGACATAAAGACCCTGGTAGCTGATATGAAAAAAAGCTGGGAATCGTTCAGCTCCGGCATACCATTCAGCTACACATTTCTCGATGAGCGTTTTGCTGCCCAATATGCTGCTGAAGAAAAGAGCGGCAAACTGTTCACGCTGTTCGCCATCATTTCTGTAGTGATCGCCTGCCTGGGACTGTTTGGTCTGGTGGCTTATACCATCGAGCAAAGGACCAAAGAAATAGGCATCCGCAAAGTATTGGGTGCTTCTGTGCAGCAGGTACTGGTGCTGGTATCCAAAGAATTCCTATACCTGGTGGTGATCGCTTTCGTGATCGCTATTCCTGCTACCTGGTGGATCATGAGCAAATGGTTGCAGGACTTTGCTTACCGTACCAATATCAGCTGGTGGGTATTTGGCGCCGCTGGTATCATGGCCTTGCTCATTGCTGCTGTTACTATCAGCTTCCAGGCTGTAAAGGCAGCGTTGATGAACCCCGTGAAATCGCTAAGAAGTGAATAACCAACATAAAAGACTAACATGCTTAAAAACTATCTTAAGATAGCCTGGAGAAATTTAAAAAGCAATAAAGCTTACGCCGGTATCAACATCGTTGGTCTGGCGCTTGGCATTAGTACCTGCCTCGTGATATTCCTGATCGCGCAGCATGAGCTGACTTATGACACCTTTCATCCTGGCAAAGAAAGGATCTACCGCATTGTTGGTTCTCTTAAGTTCAAGAGTGAACCACCGCGGCCGGTAGGTTATGTACCTCCACCTCTGCCTATGCGGGTACGGGAAGAGCTTACAGGCTTCGAGCAGGTGACCGGATTTTATAATTACTATGCCAAGGTATCAGTGCCACAAACCGGCAAGGAGGCTAAATTATTCGAGGTTATTCGTGATAAGCCTTCTCCGATCATCGTAGCAGAAGCTCCTTACTTCTCCATCTTTCAATACCAGTGGGTGGCAGGCAATGCCGCCACAGCCATGAATGAACCTTTCAAAGTAGTGCTGACAGAATCGGCTGCTAAAAAATACTTTGAAGATGCTCCCGCCAGTCAGCTGATAGGACGTGAGTTGGTGTACAATGATTCGCTGCATGTGCACGTAGCCGGCATCGTAAAAGATTTTGCCAACAATACCGACTTTGGTTTTACCGACTTTATCTCCTTCCCTACCGTGCGTCAAAGCTTTTTGAAAGAAAACATCGACCTGGGCGCCTGGGGCATGTGGGACTATTATTCACAAGCATATGTAAAACTCGCCAAGGGCGTTACGCCGCAACAGGTGGAAGCACAGTTTCCCGGCTTTGTGAAAAAGAATATATGGGGCGCGAGTGAAGAGGATGCGCTGAAACTGCAGCCACTGTCGAATGTACACTTCAATGAAGACTATCAGGATGGCTATGCCCGCAAAGTGCACTTACCTACCCTGTATGGCTTGATGGGTATTGCTGTATTCATCTTACTCATCGCTGTCGTGAACTTCATCAACCTGTCTACCGCGCAATCCATCAAGCGATCCAAGGAGATCGGCATCCGCAAGGTATTGGGCAGTAACCGCCTGAGCCTGCGCCTGCAATTCTTCAGTGAGACCTTTATATTGACGCTGGCCGCTGTAGCGCTTTCCGTCATCCTGCTGAAGCCTGTACTTACGGCATTCAGCTCTTTCATTCCGTCAGGCGTACTGTTGGAACCCTTTCATAAGTATACCTTTCTGTTCCTGCTGGCCGTAGCACTCTTTACAACATTGCTGGCCGGCTTTTATCCTGCAAGAATATTATCAGCTTTCAAACCGGTTGAAAGCTTAAAAGGACAGTCTGCCCCCAAAGGACACCACAGGAACTACCTGCGTAAATCGCTCATCGTATTCCAGTTCACCATTTCCCTTGTGTTCATCATCGGGACAGTGGTTGTAGGCAAACAGATCCACTACATGCTGAATACCGATCTTGGATTTGACAAGGATGCCATCATTATCCTTCGCCCCAAAGATGCCACACCGGAAAGCAAAATATTATTGACACAAAAGCTGCGGCAGCTGTCTGGCGTTACAGCCGTCAGCATTCATGCACAAACACCCGCAGCCCAAAGACATGGCGGCACCGTCATTAAAAATATTGGCAGCGCTATGCCCGAGAATGAGATATCCTCATCATTTTCTTTTGTAGATGCCAATTACCTTCCTTTGTATGACCTCAAACTAATAGCAGGCCGCAACCTGCTGCCTTCCGATACCCTGCGCGAGTTTGTCATCAACGAAGCTTGTGCAAAGTCGTTGGGCTTTGCTACACCAGCCAGCGCTGTTGGGCAAATGGTACAGGTAGGTATTTCCGGTAAAAAGGGGCCCATCGCAGGTGTGATGCAGGATTTCCATTCCAAATCATTTCATGAGGCTATCAAACCTTTTTTCCTGACCACCAATGTGGAGTCTACCCGCACCATCAGTGTAAAACTGGCTACCAACGGTCAGCAGGTGGATCAGGTTAAAAACACGCTGGCGGCTATTGAAAGCACGTGGCGCTCTGTATATCCTAATAAAGAACCGGAGTGGACTTTCTTCGATGAAACCATTGCCAAATTATACGAGAAAGAACAAAAGACAGCACAACTGATGAACACTGCCATGTTCATGGCCATCTTCATTTCCTGCATGGGGTTGTTTGGCCTGGCTGCTTTTACCATGCAACAGCGTACCAAAGAGATCGGTATCCGGAAAGTGCTGGGCGCCAGCATCGGCAATATCACTGCCATGCTGTCCATGGATTTCCTGAAACTGGTATTCATTGCTGCTGTCATCGCATCGCCTATTGCCTGGTATTTCATGAATCTCTGGCTGCAAGACTTTGCTTATCGCACTACCATTAGCTGGTGGGTATTCCTGCTGGCGGGTGTTGCGGCCCTATTGATCGCTTTGTTCACCATCGGATTTCAGGCCATCAAGGCAGCGATCACGAATCCAGTGAAGAGTCTTAGGAGTGAGTAGTGAAAAAGTTGTGAGCCACGAGCGGCGAGCAGCGAGCCAAATACAATTGTAAATAATAATGCTATAGCAATGATCAGGAACTATCTAAAGATCGCGTGGCGAAGCTTGTGGAAGAACAAGACCATGGCCTTCATCAATATACTGGGGCTGGTAACAGGTATTACCTGCTGCCTGCTTATTGGTCTATATATCCGGCATGAATACAGTTACGATCGCTTCCAGGAAAAAGGTGATCGTATTGTGCGTGTGTTGATGGATTACAAGTTTACCAGTGGCGATTTTAAGAAAGTGCCGGTAACCAGTACCAAGGTGTTGCCCGTGTTTGCCCGTACTTTCCCTGAAATAGAATCTGGCGTACGGATGACCGAGTACAGCCGGATCATTACGCTCGGCGACCAGCAGTTTGTGGAAGATCACATCATGTTTGCCGACTCTACTTTCTTCGATCTCTTTTCACTCCGGTTGTTGCAGGGTGATCCAAAGCAATCCCTGTCGGGGCCGAATAAAATGATACTGACGACCACAACGGCGAAGAAATACTTTGGCAACAATAACCCCGTGGGCCAGATACTTAAGGTTGGTGGTGATGCAATTCCATTTGAAGTGACAGGTGTAATGGAAGACTGCCCTTCCAATTCCCAGATGCAGTTCGACTTCCTGGCATCCTTTTCATCGCTGAACGCCAACCAGGAAAAGACCTGGTGGAATGCCAATTATACAACCTTCTTGTTGCTGAAAGATAAAGCTGCCACTGCACGGTTGCAGGCTAAAGTATCAGACTTCATCAAAAAAGATATGGCCGGACAAAATGCTACCATTGAGTTCGGGCTCGAACCATTTGAGCGTATACACCTGTATTCCGAGTTCGACAGCTTCGTACCCAATAGCAACATTACTTACCTGTATATATTGATCGGCGTGGCCTTGCTGATATTGGCCATTGCCTGCTTTACCTATGTCAACCTCAGCACAGCCCGCTCGCTCGACAGAAGTAAAGAAGTAGGTATCCGCAAAGCCGTAGGCGCCATCAAGCAACAAATATTCAGGCAGTTCATTGGTGAATCCATATTACTGTCTGTACTTGCCCTGCTGCTGAGCATCGGCATTGTATGGCTGTTATTGCCTGCCTTCAACCATTTGGCCAATACTACACTCAGCATACGTTCACTGCTATCTCCTGCCGTCATTGCTTTTACCATCGGCATGATCGTGTGCATCAGTTTACTGGCCGGTAGCTACCCTGCGCTGGTGTTGTCTGCCTTCAACCCATCCAAGGTATTGAAAGGCGCAAAAGGCAAAACAGGCTCAGGCGCCTGGCTGCGAAAAACGCTTATCGTATTCCAGTTTGGCATCTCCGTATTCCTCATCATCGCCACTTTTATCATTCACCAGCAAATGCGGTACATACAGGAGAAGAAACTGGGTTATGACCGGGAGCATGTAATGGTATTGCCGTGGGATAATAAGATGAACAATACAGGCAGCACCATCAAGCAGGAACTGCTTACATTGCCCGGTGTAAAAAGTGCTGCCCGGACCGCACAACTACCTACCTCCATTATTGGCGGTTATAATATGCGCACTGCCACCATGCCCGAAACGGATAATATGTCCGTGATCGCCAACCCGGTGGATGAGGACTTTGTAAAGACTATGAACCTGCGCATTATTGCCGGCTCAGACCTTACCCTCCAGGACATGGCCGACCTCGACAAACCAGCAGGTGAAGATGTTACTTATCATTTCATATTGAATGAATCGGCCGCCAAAGCACTGGGCTGGACAGCACAGGAGGCAGTGAATAAAAAGATGTTCCTTGATGGATCACGACCCGGTTATGTGAGAGGGGTAATAGAAGACTTCCATTTTCAGTCGCTTCACTCAGCCATTCAGCCGCTCGTACTCTTCCCTGAAAAATGGGGCAGGAACCTGCTGGTGAAGGTAAATGGCAACAGCATTCCGCAAACCATCCAGGCATTGCAAGCCAAATGGAAGGCGCTGGTGCCGCACCGTCCTTTCTCGTACCACTTCCTCGATGAGGATTACAATAAGATGTACAATGCAGAGCTCAGGCTGGGCAAGATCATGAACCTGTTTGCTGCCATTGCCATCGTGCTCGCGTGTATGGGATTATTTGGACTGTCGTACCACGCTATTCAACAACGGCAGAAAGAGATCGGCATCCGCAAAGTGCTGGGTGCATCCGTGGCACAGATACTCGTGTTGATCGGGAAAGGGTTCCTGAGCCTGGTGCTTATCGCCTTCCTCATTACTGTGCCGCTGACCTGGTGGGTGATGAGTCAATGGCTGGAAGATTTCGCATATCGCGTCAGCATTGGCTGGCTGGTATTTGGCGCAGCAGGATTGCTCATATTATTGATTGCTGCCTGTACGGTTAGCTTTCAGGCTATCAGGGCTGCGTTGAGCAATCCGGTGAAGAGTTTGCGGAGTGAGTGACCGTGTAAAGTGCCCTTCGACAGGCTCAGGGTGACAAACGGCCACAGGGTGACAAGATATAGATTCGCATAATGAACACTTAAACCATACTAATGATCAAAACGTATTTAAAAACAGCGTGGAGAAACCTGCTGAAACATAAAGCAGGCAGCATCATCAACCTTTCGGGATTGACGATTGGTATGAGCGCCGCCGTATTCATATTTCTGTGGGTACGCAATGAATTGAGTTTTGATCAGTATCACCCCGATGCTGACCACATCTACCGGATCAGGAGCGTTATTGCACTCGATAAAACAAAGAACTGGGAATGGGAATCTTCGCCTTATAACCTGGGAGATCATGCTGAAAAAGAAATACCGGAAATACAGACCCTCACCCGCCTGCTACCCAACACCTACAATCCGCCAGTATTGAGGGTGAACAATGAGCTGGTGAAAGAACCTGCAGCAGCGTATGTAGATGGTAATTGGTTTGATGTATTTCATTATGATCTCATCAGTGGCAATACCGCCGCTTTTAAGCAGCACCCCTTTAGTCTTATATTGACTGCTTCGGCAGCGAAGAAATACTTTGGGAAAGAAAATGCCGTAGGAAAGTACCTTCACATCGATACACTCGACTACCAGGTGCAGGCAGTGGTAAAGGATTATCCTACCAATACCAGCTTCCCCTACAACATGTTTATCCCTATAGCGGCTAAACGTGCCAATCCGAAGAACGTAAAGAATGATGATTCCTGGGGCAACTTCAACTACCTCACTTTCGTGAAGCTGAAAGCCGGCACGAATGCACAGTCTGTAGCGCCAAAGCTAACCGGCATCATGAAGAAGAACCGGGAAGAAGATAATTCAACGATCAAACTGGTAAGTCTTACCGATATCCATTTCGAAACCGGTTTGCAATCCACACAGTTGGCGCACAGCAACCGTAAGGTGGTGAACATCTTCATGGTGCTCGGCATGGTATTGCTCATCATTGCCTGCATGAACTATGTGAACCTGACCACTGCCCGCGCTACCATCCGCCTCAAAGAAGTGAGTGTGCGCAAGATCGTAGGCGCCGGAAGGCGCCAGCTGTTCCTGCAGTTCATGCTGGAATCGGCTTTTATCAGTCTCCTCTCGTTACTGCTCACCTTGCTTGTGGTAAAGCTCGGTCTGCCGCTGTTCAATCAGGTCACGGAAAAAGAATTTACGCTTTCCCTGTTGTCGCCACGCCTGTGGGGGCTGCTTGGCGCCACCTTCCTGGCCAGCGTCATACTCACCAGCATCTACCCTGCCCTGCTGCTTTCTTCGTTTAATCCCGTTGCCATCTTCAGGGGCTCCGGTATCTTCCGGGTGAGGACAACAGCCTTGCGGAAGACACTCGTGGTGTGCCAGTTTACCATTTCCATCGTGCTCATCGTTGCTACCATTGTTATCTACCGCCAGATGCAATTTATCCAGCAGCAACATGACACGTATGACAGATCACAGGTAATGTCTTTCTCCCTGCCCTGGTCTGAGCTAACGAAACTTCAAAGACCTCAAAGAACAAGTCTCATCCAGAGTGTCGAACAGGAATTACGTACCCAGAGCAGCATTCAAAATGTAGCACTGCTCAATGGTGGATCTGTACTCGATTACCGTAGTTCCTCTTCCGGTGGCAGCGACTGGGATGGAAGGGCCAAAGATTTTGAACCTGCCATTACTTTCTTCGCCAGCGATACCAACCTGCGTAAAATACTTAACCTTAAGCTGGTAGATGGACGCTGGTTTACCCCCGGCAGCAAGGCCGATGAGAAGAATTTTATACTTAATGAAACCGCTATACGCGAACTGGGTATCCGCAAACCAGTAGTCGGCCAGCGTTTTGTAGGGCAGGGTGATACCGGTGTTATCGTTGGCGTGGTAAAGGATTTCTATTACAAGAGTATTCACCAGAAGATAGACCCGGTAGTGATGAAGAACGATGTGTACTATGCTTCTTCTTACCTGGTGCAAACCATGCCGGGCAAAGCCGGTGATGCGCAGAAAAGAGCTGAAGGTATCTTCAAGAAGTTCATGCCGAACGCCGTATTCGATTATAAATTCCTCGATGCGGAGTTTGACCATCTGTACCGGGAAGACCGTAAAACGGCCAGCCTGATATGGATCTTCTCTCTATTGGCCATTTTCGTATCGTGTCTTGGCTTGTATGGACTGGCAGCCTTTAGTGCAGAGCGCCGCATCAAAGAGATCAGTGTGAGAAAGGTGCTGGGCGCCAGTGTGAACAGCATTGTAGCGCTGCTCTCGAAAGAGTTTGTGTACCTCGTAATAGCTGCTTTGCTCATTGCATCGCCGCTGGCCTGGTGGGCCATGAACAAATGGCTGGAAGACTTTGCTTACCGCATCAATATTCAGTGGTGGATGTTCCTGTTGGCCGGTTTTATAGCCATACTCATTACGCTCATCACGGTAAGCTTCCAGGCAATCAGGGCGGCGTTGAGCAACCCGGTGAAGAATTTGAGAAGTGAGTAATAATCAATAATTATTAATTAATAATTATTGATTATTAGTTTCAGTAACAGGATTGAGTACTTGATTCTATAAACATATATACTTTGGTAATTAATTATTTCAAGACGGCAATCAGAAACCTGGTACGCAATAAAGCGTATGCTGCTATCAATATTGCCGGCATCGCCATCGGGTTGACAGCCTTTTGGATGATCGCCCTGTATGTGGCCGATGAATTCAGCTATGATCGTTTCCATACGAATGCCGATCGTATCTATCGCGTGGCGCAGCACGCCAGTTGGGAAGGTGGTAATATTAGCCAGGCTTCTACTTCGGCACCGTTCGCTGCTTCTCTCAAGCAGACTTATCCCGAAATACAAGAGGCTACCCGTATCCTGTACGAAGGTGGCGGTGTTATCAGCTACAATGACAAACACATAAAGGCTGATGATATCCTCTTTGCCGATGACAACATTTTCAAGGTATTCAGCCTGCCTTTTATCAGTGGCACTGCAGCTACGGCGCTCACACAGCCACAATCTATCGTGCTGACGGAAAGTTTGGCCCGCAAACTGTTTACCGACCCACAGAAAGCGCTCAACCAAACTATTTACTTTTCAAATAATTTCCCCAATGTAGTAACGGGTGTTATCAAAGACATACCCGGCAATTCGCACCTGCGGTTCAGTGGCTTGCGCTCACTGCCTACAGGCTGGACTGAAGGCTGGCAAAATTTCAACGTCTTCACTTATCTCCTGTTACAACCGGGTACGGACTATAAGAAACTGGAGGCGAAGCTGCCTGACTGGGCCAGTCAAACCATCCGCAAGATGATGCGGATAACCGACTACCGGCTGGAACTGCAACCAATCACCTCCATTCACCTGCACTCCAACCTACAGGTGGAGATGAGCCCCAACAGCAGTATCAACCGGGTGTACATATTTATGATCATTGCGGCACTGGTGCTTATCATTGCCGTGATCAACTACATCAATCTTTCCACTGCCCGTTCCTCCACCCGCGTGCGGGAAGTAGGTGTACGCAAAGTAATAGGCTCCGGCCGCCGTCACCTCATAGGCATGTTCATTGCCGAAGCGCTGGTGATCACCTGCATAGCAGCCATTGGCGCCTTCTTCCTCATTACCGTGTTATTACCGCTGTTCAATACCATAGCCGATAAAAGCCTTACCGTATGGCGGTTTGGTATCTATACCAGTTTGTCGATCATCGTGGCTTTCGTGTTGCTTACTGGTTTCATGAGCGGCCTCTACCCTGCCCTTTTGCTGTCGCGTTTTAAAACCATTCCTGCCCTCAAAGGTCAGATGGGCAGCATGAACAGCAGCATATTGTTCAGGAAGTCGCTGGTCGTATTCCAGTTCACGATCACCGTTATCATGATCGCCGGTTCTGTTATCATTTACCGGCAATTACAATATACCACACAAAAAGACCTTGGCTTCAACAAAGGCCAGGTACTTACTTTCCACATAGACGACCAGGCAGTAAGACAGCAGACAGCCGCCATCAAAACACAGCTCCTGAAGAGTCCACTCATACAGGGAGCAGCCGTAGCGGGCAACCCCATCGGCAACAACAACCTGGGCTCTATGGGTTTTGTATTTGAAAAGAACGACGGTTCTTTTTCTACCAGCAATAAGCTGGCGCAGGAACTATTGGTAGACGCCGATTATATCCCCGCCATGGATATCAAAGTAAGCCAGGGCAGGAATTTCTCTACAGCTATCGAATCGGATAAATATGGCGCCGCCCTGATCAACGAAACGCTGATGCGTGAACTGGGTTGGAAAGATGCCATCAACAAGCGGCTGCGGTTCAAGTTTGGTGAGGGCGAGGTAGGAGAAAGAACGATCGTAGGCGTGGTCAAAGACTTCCACACCTACTCCCTGCAGCATAAAGTGGAAGCCATGGTGTTAATGATGCCGCCCGTGGCCTCTATGGAAGACAACCTGTATGTAAAGATCGATAACAAGCATACGGAAGCAGCGCTGTCATGGATTGAAAAGGTGTACCGGCAGTTCGACAAAAGCAACCCGCTGGAGTTCAGCTTTCTCGATCAGAATTTTGCGCGCCAGTACGCTGCCGAGCAAAAACAGTCGACCCTATCGCTCATATTCACCATATTGGCCATCTCCCTTGCTGCGCTTGGGCTCTTTGGCCTGGCGGCCTTTGCCGCACAACAGCGCGTGAAGGAAATAGGTATCCGAAAAGTGTTGGGCGCCTCAGTAGGTTCCATCATTACCATGCTGAGCAAAGATTTTATCAAGCTTGTATTGATCGCTATTGCCATTGCCACGCCTATTGCCTGGATGGTGATGCACCAATGGCTGCAAGGCTTCGCTTATCACATTTCCATCCATTGGTGGTTCTTTGGGCTGGCAGGCATACTGGCCTTGCTCATTACCCTTGCTACCATCAGTGTGCACGCTATACGTGCTGCATTGGCTAACCCTGTTAATTCATTACGCAACGAATAAAAATACACCCCCATGAATACATCCTTCAAAACCCTGTTCCGTCGTTTGTGGCGCCACCGTTTGTTCACCGGCCTGCATATACTGGGGCTTGCCATTGGCATCAGCTCCTGCTGGGTGATCTACCGGCTGGTAAGCTACGAGTTCAGCTATGAAGCCAAACTGCCGAACAAAGAAAACATTTACCGGCTTACATCTGGTTTCATCTGGGATGAGAAGGAATCACACAGCGGAGGTGTATCAGCTCCTATCTACCAGGGTGTGCGCGAACAGGTAACCGGCGTTACGCATGTAACCCCGGTATTCGGCAGGTACATCAATACACAGGAAATAAAGCAAACCGGCAAAAAGCCACTTCCTGTAAAAGAGCCTAAAGACATTGTGGGTGTCGATAGTGCCTATTTCAACATGGTAACTTATACCTGGCTGGCGGGCAACAAGGCTACTGCCCTGCAGGCGCCGGAAAGCGTAGTGCTGACCGAGAGCCGTGCGCGCAGTTATTTTACCGGCCTTTCTCCTGATGAGATGCTTGGCCAGGTTATTACCTACAATGACACCGTGAATAAAACAGTGACCGGCATCGTAAAGGACCTCGATTACCCTACCGAATTCACGGCGCAGGAATTCCTGGTGCTTGTACATAAAGATTATCATATCAATGAGTGGACCAATACCAATGGCAGCGATAAGCTGTACCTGCAGATCGATAACCAGGCCGATACCGGCCGCGTATTTGCGCAGGTGAAGGCGCTCGTTGCGGCGAAAGTGAAAATATGGGCACAGGAGAATAAACCCACCTTCACCTACAATCGCTGGATTGAAATGATGCCGCTTAAAGATTCTCACTTTGCCACCTACATCAATGAAACCAATGTGCGCAAAGCCAGCAAGCCGGTTATATATGGGTTGATCGGTGTAGCTGCTTTCCTGTTGCTGCTGGCCTGCATCAATTACATCAACATGAGCACGGCACAGGTGCCTCAACGCGCCAAAGAGATCGGTGTGCGCAAAACGCTGGGCAGCAGCCGCAGAAGTCTTATAGGACAACTGCTGAGTGAAACATTGATCACCGTACTATTGGCTGCAGCCTTGTCCGTGCTGCTATCTAAACTGGCGTTCTATTTCCTCGCCGATGTCATGCCCGATGGTTTGCGGGAGCAAACAACGAGGCCAATTGCTTTTCTGTTTATCGCCCTGTTGCTGGTCCTCACTACCCTGCTCTCCGGCTGGTACCCTGCGCGGCTTATTGCCAAAGTGCAGGCTGTAAGCATCATGCGTGGACAGGGTGTGTGGACAGGCGGGCACAACCGCCATACCCTTCGCAAAAGCCTCATCGTATTTCAGTTTGTAGTAGCTCAATTGTTCATTATAGGAGCAGTGGTGACAGGTGCGCAACTGAATTATACCGTAAAAAAAGACCTCGGGTTCAATAAAGAGGCGGTGGTATTGATAGACGTTTCCTGGAAAATACAAAGGAACGCGGCCTATAAAGACAAGCAATTTGCACTGGCCGACGAGTTGCGTCAACTAAGCGGCGTTGAGGCTGTTTCATTGGGCTCAGCCCCTATGTCGGTCAATTACTCTTCCAGTCAAATGGACTACAGCAGTCCCAACCTGCCTGATCCTATCAAACGGCAGCTATTCAATAAATGGGTAGATACCGGTTACATTCACCTGTATGGAATGCAATTGCTGGCTGGCAGAAACCTCCGCGCTTCTGACACCACCAACGAATATGTGATCAATGAAACGGCGCTGAAAGCCTTCGGTTTCACCTCCCCACAAGATGCCCTGGGCAAACTGCTCGGCCGCGACAACAAAAGGTTTCCTATCGTAGGCGTGGTAAAGGATTTTCACCTGCGTGATTTTCATACGACCATCGACCCTATCGTGCTGAAGAGCTTAAAAGGCAACCTGGGCACGCTCAACATCAAACTGAGCAGTACCGATCCTGCCAAATGGCAACAGACCTTAAAGATCATTGAACAGAAATGGTATTCTTTCTATCCGCCGGAAAGCTTCTCCGCCAGGTTTTACGATGAAACGCTCGAGGCCATGTATAAGGATGAGCGTCACCTTTCGAAGCTGATCAACCTGGCTACCGGCATTGCTATTATGATCAGCTGTCTCGGATTGTTCGGGCTGGTTACCCTCACTGCCTTCCAGCGCACCAAGGAGATAGGCATCCGGAAAGTATTGGGTGCTTCTGTAACCGGCATCGTACGGTTGCTATCGGCGGAGTTTGTAAAGCTGGTATTGATCGCGCTGGTGATTGCCATCCCAATTGCGTGGTGGGCCATGAGCAAGTGGCTGGAGGATTTTGCTTATCGCGTAAAGATCGAGTGGTGGATGTTTGCGGTAACAGGACTGGCAGCTGTGGTCATTGCCTTGCTTACCCTGAGCTTCCAGGCTATTAAAGCGGCTATTGCCAATCCGGTGAAGAGTTTACGCAACGAATAATAATACACACCCTGACAGCTATAGTGTATTAAACATCAAGTATAGAAAAACAAAAAAGACAAACCGTGATCAGAAACTATTTCAAAACTGCTATCCGAAGCCTGCTGCGCAACAAAGGTTACGCAGCCATCAATATTACCGGGCTTACCGTGGGCATTGCTGCCTGCCTGCTCATCTATCTTATTGTGAGTTATCATACCAGCTTTGACAACTATCACACCAAGAAAGACCGTATCTACCGGGCAGTCTCAGGCAGGGTCACCAACGGCGTTGAAGAAATATTCACTGCAGGCGTACCGTTTCCCGTTACGAGGGGATTGCGGGAAGACTTTCCCGAACTGAGCAAAGTAGCCAGTATACTCCGCAGTGGTAACGACCAGATCACGGTGCTGGATGAACACAACCAGCCTGCGCAGAAGTATAAGGAAGTGCAGGGTTTATTCTTCACAGAGCCGGAGCTCTTCGACATCTTCGATTACAAATGGCTGGCAGGCGACCCTAAAAAATCTTTGTCGGACCCCAACAGCGTAGTGCTCACGCAGGAGATGGCTGAGAAATATTTTGGTAATTGGCAAGTGGCTATGGGGCGGTCCATCAAACTGGAAAATACAGACCTGCTTAAAGTGACGGGCATCCTGGCCAACATGCCATCGAATACTGATATACCCATCAGGATCGCCGTTTCCTGGAAAACATTCAAGAGCAGCAACCTCAACGATTGGATCAGCATATTCGGTTCACACAGCTGCTTTGTATTATTACCCGAAAACTACCCGGCTTCCCGCCTCAGTGCCCTGATGCCCGGCTTTGTGAAAAAACACAAGCCGGCAGAAAACGCGGAAGATGCTATCATACTGCAACCGCTTAGTGAGCTTCATTTCAATACAAAGATCGGTGCGCCCTCGCGCCAAACCTTCAGCCGTGAATTGATCACCGCTCTTTCACTGGTGGGCTTGTTCCTGCTCATCATAGCGTGTGTCAACTTTATCAACCTCGCTACTGCACAGGCCGTGAACCGCGCCAAAGAAGTAGGCGTTCGCAAAGTACTGGGCAGCAACCGCAGCAACCTCATTTTCCAGTTCATGGGCGAGACGCTGATCATCACGCTCGTGGCCGTATTGCTGGCGACCGCAGTAGCATGGATGGCATTGCCGCCGCTGAATACTTTGTTACAAACAAATATCCACCTCAACATCTTTGCGCAACCTATCGTGGTGCTGTTCCTGCTGGCAGTGACCCTGCTGGTGACCTTACTGGCCGGCTTCTACCCTGCCCTCGTATTGTCAGGTTACAATCCTATTACGGCGCTCAGGAGTAAAGTAGCGATGAAAACAGCGGGAGGATTATCTCTCCGCAGAACGCTCGTTGTATTCCAATTCGCCATTGCACAGGTATTGATCATCGGTATGCTGGTAGTAGTAGGTCAAATGAATTATTTCAAGAACGCGTCCCTCGGCTTCAATAAAGACTACATGCTCAATGTGCCTATCCCCGGCGACAGTGCGGGACGGGCGAAAATAGATTTCCTGCGTTCACAATTGTTGCAGCAACCGGGCATTGAACAACTGAGCTTTAGCAATTCCAGCCCCTCAGAAAGTGGCAACTGGAGCAGCGACTTCAAGTATGGCAACACGGACAAGAAATCCGGCTTCGAGGCTATTCTTAAATGGTCGGACGAGCAATATTTTAAAACATACAACATCGAATTCGTGGCAGGCAGGCCTTATATGCGCAGCGATACCATCCGCGAATTTGTGGTCAACGAAACCCTGCTGAAGAGGATCAATATCACCAATCCGGAGGAAGCCATCGGTATGCGGATCAACCTGTGGGATGGAGAGCATATAGCAACGATCTGTGGTGTAGTGAAAGACTTTCACGCACGTGCGCTGCGTGTTCCGCTCGATCCGGTTATCATGGGTCCCTGGAAAGAAAACTACCAGTCGTTCAATGTAAAGCTGCGGCCCGATAAAGCGAAGGAAACATTGGCTTATGTAGAAAAGCTGTGGACCAGTACTTATCCCGATTTCGTGTATGAGTACCAGTTTCTCGATGATAAGATAGACCGCTTCTACCGCCAGGAAACTCAGCTGTCCCGCCTCTATACCATCTTTGCCGCCATTGCCATCTTCATTTCCTGCCTTGGCTTGTATGGACTGGTATCATTCATGGCCACCCAACGTGTGAAAGAAGTAGGCATCCGCAAAGTGCTGGGCGCCTCCGTGGG
Organism: Niastella sp.; assembly: GCA_017744515.1. Taxonomy (GTDB): domain Bacteria; phylum Bacteroidota; class Bacteroidia; order Chitinophagales; family Chitinophagaceae; genus Paraflavitalea. Next base: position 16,548 of record JAGIBF010000038.1, on the reverse strand, counting down.
CAATATCGTGTACCTGTTTTCGCGGGAGTTTACCCTGCTCATCATTATCTCCTTTGCCATTGCCGGTCCGCTGGCGTGGTACCTGATGACGCAATGGCTACAGGATTTCGAATACCGTATCAAACTGGGTGTAGGCATCTTCCTGCTGGCTATTACCAGTTCTATCGTCATTGCCTGGATCACCGTGGGCTACAGGGCTATACGGGCGGCGCTGGTGAACCCGGTGAAGAGTTTGAAGAGCGAGTAATAATCAATAATTATTAATTACTAATTATTGATTATTGGTCTGTCAATAGGTACAAACATTATTTAAACTACTTACAATGTTTAAATCATATTTCAAAATTGCGTGGCGAACCGCCATCAGGAACCGGAGCTTCACGGCTATCAGCCTCGGAAGCCTCGTGTTGGGTATCACCTTATTTTTCCTCATCAGTCTGTGGGTGAAAGATGAGGTATCGTACGATGCGGATTTTGCCCATCGCGAAGAAGTATGCCGGGTAGAGAGTGACCTCATTACGCCTGATGGAACGAGCGACCTCATGTCGTCCGTAGGCTGGCCGGTAGGCAAAACGCTGCAAGCGCAATACCCGGAGATCGAAAACCTTACCTATGTCAGGGGCTGGTACCCGATCATCAAGGCCAACGAAACGCGCTTTTATGAAGATGCGCTTTATGCCGATGACCAGTTCTTTTCCGTGTTCGGCTATCCGCTGCAGGAAGGCAACCCCGCCGTTGCCCTGAAAGAACCTTACAGCATCGTGATCACCCAGGCTATGAAGGAGAAATACTTCGGTAAGGGAGAAGCGTTTGGGAAAACACTGATGATCAACGATACTGTTGCCTACAAAGTAACGGGCGTATTTGCGGCGCTGCCTGCCAACAGGCACCTGCGGTTCGACATGATCGGATCACTGGCTACTTATTGCTCGATGTTCGCTGAAGATTGCGCACAGGAATACGCTTCCGGCTGGTTCGATATGAACATGTTCAACTATGTAAAGCTGTCTAAAAATACCAATGCTGCCGCCACCAGCGCCAAGATCAAAAACCTGGTGCAGGTAGCCGGCAAAGAGGCGGTGGCGAAGTATGGGTTCAAAACCAACCTCAGCCTGCGGCCTGTAAAAGACATTTATCTCTATTCGGGCCTGCCTACCACCGGTAAAGGCGCCGTTGGCAATTTCAAAACGCTGCGGCTCTTCCTGGCTATTGGCATCTTCATCCTGGTAATAGCCAGTCTCAACTTTATCAACCTTTCCACTGCCCGTTCGGTAGAACGTGCCAAAGAGATCGGCATACAAAAAGTATTGGGCAACAGCCGGCAGAAGCTCATCCTTCAGTTCCTTACAGAAGCAGGTGTATTGTGTACCATCGCCGCGCTGATCAGCGTGGTGCTGATGATCGCTTTATTGCCGCTGTTCAATGAGTTTACCGGTAAAACGTTTACTACCGCGTCCCTCTTTACGGTAAGCAACCTCTTGCTGCTGTCGGGCATTATCGTAGTGCTGGTGCCACTGGCCGGCTTCTACCCTGCCTGGGTATTGTCGTCTTTCAAACCGATCAAAGTATTAAAAGGAAGTTTCTCTCATACCACCTCCGGCACCTTGCTGCGGAAATCATTGGTGGTGATGCAATTTGTGATCTCTGCCGGCTTCATCATGTGTACCATGATCATGTGGCAGCAAATGAAGTTCATGCAGCGGCAGGACCTTGGCTTCGATCAAAACAAAATGCTGCTGGTGGAGGTACAAAAAGTGCCCTGGGTATTGCGGCATGAAAAGATAGATGTATTCAAAACAGCCCTGCAAAGTAAAACAGGCGTCAAGCAGGTAACTGCCGCCAGTGCTGTTCCCGGCAGATCGGGCTGGGATGGGCAATTTGCTTATCCCGAAGGCAAGACGGATGAGCAGGGATTGATCGTGGAGTACATTGCCGCCGATGCAGACTTCGTTAAAACCATTGGCCTCAATGTGATAGCCGGGCGCGATTTCCTACCGAATAGTGAAGCTGATCGTGAAAGCTCTTTCCTCATCAATGAAGCGGCCATCAAATCATTTGGCTGGGGAACACCTCAAAACTCCATCGGTAAGAAGCTCTCTACTTCCGGAAAAGAGGGCGTGGTAGTGGGTGTAGTGAAAGACTATCATCAGCATGGCCTGCAGCAAAAGATCAACCCGGTGGTACTGAGCCCTATCAACTCCATCAATCTTTTTGCACTTCGTTATGACGGTATCACACCGGCACAGGCGATAGATAATGCCAAAGCGGCGTGGAATGAAGTATATAAGGGCTACCCGCTGGAATACCGGTTTATGGATGATGACTTTCAACGTCAGTATAAAAAAGAGGATAAGCTGCGCAGCTTCTTTGGCCTTGCAGCCGGCTTGTCTGTTGTGATCGGTTGTCTCGGCCTGCTGGGACTCATCATTTACACGGCTCAAAAGAGAGTGCGGGAGATCGGTATCCGCAAAGTGTTGGGCGCCGGTATAACCAACCTCGTAACCTTGTTATCGATCGACCTGATGAAACTGGTAGGTATCGCTATTGTGTTGGCGATCCCTATTGCCTGGTGGACCATGAACGAGTGGCTGCAAAACTTTGCTTATCGTATCCAGATCAATGCGTGGGTATTTGTGTTGTCGGCTGCTGCAGCTTTGCTGATCGCTTTGTTTACGATCAGCTTCCAGGCGATACGCGCAGCGCTGGCTAACCCGGTAAAATCGCTAAGAAGCGAATGACACATACAATAATCAATAATTATTATTTAATAATTATTGATTATTGGCTTGACCAACTTTAATAATATACTCAAAGTAAACCGCGTGTCCAAAAGCACCCTCATAACGACACTCAGAAGCCTGCGCAGGAACAGGATGTATACGCTCATCAACATGCTGGGGCTTTCGCTCAGCATTGGGGTGGCTATCGTTATTTTCATGATCGTTCGCTTCGAAGGGAGCTTCGATACCTGGCACAAAAATGCCCCACGATTGTACCAGCTGTTGGGCCATGATCGTTTTGGCGGCATCAACTCGCAGGTGCCGCAAGGGGCCATCCATGCCTTGAGAACTGAAGTGCCGGGCGTTGAAAAAGCAGCCACGGTATATTCATTCACACCATCGGTCATCAAAGTAAATGACGAAAATGTAAAACAGGAAAAGACCTACTTTGCCCCACCCGACCTGTTTCATATGATCGATGCACAATGGATAGCGGGCACACCGGAAACATCTTTAAGCGCTCCTTACCAGGTAGTGCTGGATGAGCCAACGGCTAAGAAGTACTTTAAATCTACAGAACAGGCGCTTGGCAAAACCATCCGGTACGATAATACACTCAATCTTACCGTATCCGGCATTATCAAAGAGATGCCGGCCAATACGCAGTTCCGTATGCCGATGATCATGTCTTATGCCACGCTGCTTAAGTACATGGACTGGTATAAGGATGACAACTACTGGGGTGGTGGCGACTCCTGGTTTCAGGGATTCGTGTTGCTGAAACCAGGCGTGGAGCCGGCCAGCGTGGAAAACGCGCTTACGCGGCTGGCAGCAGCTAACACCAAACATGGAGGTTCTATCCGTTACCAGCTTGTGCACCTGCCTGAACAACATTTCAACGCTCTTGAAGAGATCGACTTCTTCAATTATGCCATACCACGCTGGTTGCTGTACACACTTACCAGCATCGGCATCTTCCTGTTGCTCATCGCCTGCATCAACTTCATCAACATGGCTACCGTGCAGGCCATACAGCGCAACAAGGCCATCGGCATCCGCAAAATATTAGGCAGCAGCAGGTGGCAGCTGATAGGTCAGTTCCTCTTCGAAACAAGCATTATCGTAGTTGGTGCGCTCATTGCCGGCGCGTGGCTCGCCAATATGTTGTTGCCCTTTACCGGTCAGTTGCTACACACCGAAGTAGCGGCAGGCAATAACTGGACACCGGCCACCTTCCTGTTCCTTGGCATTACAGGCATCGTGCTCACCTTGCTTGCAGGGTTCTACCCTGCTATCATCTTATCAGGGTTTCAGCCTGTGCAATTGCTGCGCACGCGGTTCTTTACCCGGCCCACCGGCGGTTTTTCGCTGAGGCGTCTGCTGGTAGTGACACAGTTCTCCATCGCGCTCGTGCTGGTGATCTGCACGCTCACAGGCGTAAAGCAGATCAACTATTTCTACCATAGTGAACTGGGATTCGATAAGGCATCGGTTATTACCGTGAACATGCCCGACAACAGGAATAGTGTTTACCGCGAAAGACTGCGCCAGCGGCTAATGCAATCTCCCGCCATCAACGAAGTAACGTTTGGCCTCACCACACCCTCCGGAACAGGCAACTGGTGGTGGACCAACGTGCAGCACCATGCGTTGAAAGATGGAGAACAACAGTTCCGCCAACAGTTCGTCGATACCAACTATTTTTCCTTCTTCAAGATACCTGTACTGGCCGGACGTGTTTTTACTGTAGCCGACAGCACCAGTGCGGTGATCATGATCAATGAAGAGGCAGCCCATGAAATGGGATATAAAGATGCCACGGCAGCGCTTGGTCAGCCCATTGCTATATGGAAGGAACAATACGTCATCAGCGGCATTGTAAAAGATTACCAGTCACAAAGCCTCAAGTCGGGCAAGACACCGCATGTGTTTATTTATAACCGCCGTTATCAAAACGCCTGCATCCGGGTGAACCCACAGCAACAGGAAGCAGCACTCAGGCTGGTGGAAAAAGAATGGAAGGCCATCTTCCCGGATTACTATTTTGAATACACTTTCCTCGATGAGAACCTGAAAACGTTTTATGGCGATGAAAGGAAGCTCGCCAACTTCCTTACCCTGTTCTCGATCATCGGCATCATCATCGGCTGCCTGGGTGTATATGGGCTGGTGGCTTATATCTGTGTGCGCAAGACCAAAGAGATCGGTGTACGCAAAGTGCTGGGCGCCGGTATTATGGATATCATGACTTTGCTGAACATAGAGTTCATCTGGCTGATCATCATTTCATTTGTAGTAGCAGCGCCGGTAGCCGGCATCATCATGCACCGCTTTCTGCAGGATTACGCCAACCGCATCGATATGCCGTGGTGGATATTCCTGGCCAGCGGCGCAGGGGCTTTGCTGGTAACACTGCTCACGATCAGCTTTCAGGCAATCCGGGCAGCCACTGTTAATCCAGTGAAGTCGCTGAAAAGTGAATGACATGTGCAAAGGAGAATAATCAATAATTATTAAGTAATAATTATTGATTACTGAAAACACTGTTTAAAAGAATAGCATACATAATCTATATATATGTTTAAGAACTATCTAAAAACCGCCTGGCGCAACCTTTGGAAGAACAAGGCTTATTCATCCATCAATATTGTTGGCCTTTCCATTGGTATGGCCGCCTGCATTCTCATCATGCTGTTTGTGTTTTATGAAAGGAGTTTCGATAAACAGCATACCAAGAACATTTACCGCCTTGATGAGGTGCAGAAGTTCCCGGGCATGGTGGCGCCGCAAAAAGTGGCCCTGTCCATGTTTCCCATGGCTCCTACCCTTAAAGCAGAGTTCCCACAGGTAAAGCAGTTCACCCGTGTGAACCGGTTTGATAACCCGCCTATTTTTTACAACGATAAAAAAGTGATACTGCCCAGGTTATTTTGGGTAGACTCTACCTTCTTCGACATTTTCGATTATAAAGTGCTCGAGGGAGATAAAAGAACAGCCCTGCAAAGGCCCAACAGCATGATGCTGAGCAAAACAAGCGCCGAAAAGCTGTTTGGCAAGGAAGATGCCATGGGTAAAACGGTGACAATCAAAGGCAGGGATACGACCACCTTTACCGTTACCGGTATTATTGCGGATATACCCGGCAATTCACATTTGCAGTTTGACGGATTGCTTTCTTTCAATACGCGCAATACCGCGCAAATGATGGGCAACTGGGGCGGCAACTGGCTCATTACTTACCTCGAGCTGGCGCCCAACACCGATATAGCAGCGCTCGAAAAGAAGTTTCCCGATTACCTCAAAAGGCATATGAATGCCGAAAGCGCGAAATTCTATGAACTGTTCTTACAGCCGCTCGCTGCTGTTCATGCTGCTTCTACCGACATCACCCACGATTACCTTAACCATCATAAGTTCGATGGCACATATACCAACCTGTTCTCCATCATCGCCATCATTGTGCTGATCATCGCCTGTATCAACTTTATGAACCTGTCTACCGCCCGCTCTGCCGGCAGGGCCAAGGAAGTAGGCGTGCGCAAATCAGTAGGCGCCGGACGTTTCCAGTTGGGCGTACAATTCATCGGTGAATCGATATTGTTGTGCCTGCTGGCATTGATCTTAGCATTGGGCCTGGTAAAGCTGGCGCTGCCCTGGGTAGCCAATATCAGCCAGCGCGATCTCGATCTTCCCATATTCACCAATGGCTGGCTATTGTTGATCACACTGGCGGGTGCACTCATCGTAGGTGCATTGGCCGGCCTCTACCCTGCCGCCTACCTGTCGTCATTCCAGGCAGTCAAAGTGTTGAAGGGAACCATACAAGTGGGCAAGAACAAAGGCTTGTTCCGGAATATCCTGGTGGTAGGACAATTCTCCAGCGCCATCTTCCTGATCATCGCCACGCTGTTTGCCGTCAAGCAACTGAACTTTATGCAGAAAAGAGATCCCGGGTTCAGCAAGGACCAGGTGGTCGTTATTCCGCTCAACTTCAATACTTCTCCTAAATTCGATGTCCTTAAAAAGGACCTGCAGAATAGTACACTGATCACCGGCGTCACGGCATCTACGCAGCGGCTGGGTAATAACCTGCATCAGACCAGTGTCATCTACCATCCGGGTGATGCGCCTATGCGGGACATGGCTACCTCACAAGTGGTAGTTGATCCTGATTATCTCAGCGTTTACAAGATACCTATTGTAGCAGGCAGGAACTTCTCGCAAGATTACGGCACAGATAATGCGAAGGCTTATATCATCAATGAGTCGCTGGCGCGGGAGCTGCTGAAAGAGAAACCCAAAGCTTCTTTTGAAACCTTGCTTGGTAAGCAGTTTGGCTTTGGCGGCATGGACTCTACTGGTACGATTGTAGGTATTGCCAGGGATTTCAACTTCAACTCCCTGCACCATAAGATAGAAACGCTGACCATACTGGACCAGAAAGACTGGGGCTACTCTGAAGTGTCCGTGCGCATCAATGGTGGTAAAGCCAGGGAGGCTATTGCCTTCATGCAGGCCACGTGGGATAAGATAAACCCCGGGCAGACATTCGAATACAAATTCCTCGATGATCATTTTAAAGAGCTGTACCAGGCAGACTCGCAAGTGAGCACTATTGTGAGTATACTGGCCGCGCTGGCTATCGTGATCTCTTGTCTTGGATTGTTTGGCCTCGCCTCTTATGCAGCGGAAAAGCGCGTAAAAGAGATCGGCATCCGTAAAGTGCTGGGCGCTTCTGTGGCCGGCATTGTACAGCTGCTGTCGAAAGACTTCTTAAAGCTGGTATTGATCTCCAACCTGATCGCCTGGCCCATTGCCTGGCTCGTACTGCACAAATGGCTGCAGGACTTTGCTTACCGTGTGAACATCGTGTGGTGGGTATTCCTTGCGGCGGGTGTCGCGGCCTTGCTCATCGCCTTGTTGACCGTGAGCTTCCAGGCCATTAAGGCTGCATTGTCTAATCCTGTGAAGAGTCTGAGAAGTGAGTAGAAGACAAGCTGTGAGCCACGAGCGGCGAGCAGCGGGCTAAATACAATCAATAAAACACTTTAAACAGTCATACCATGAAACAAATACTCACCCTCCTGCTCGTTGCAGGTCTTGCCAATGTAGCCAATGCACAAGTGCAGGATGATGTGCCTTATCTTACTAAATCTTTGTCCAGCGCCAATATCCAAAAGGTGCAGGCTGAAACCTCCGGCGGTAATATCACCGTAACAGGTGGTACCGATGCGGAGGCCAAGATCGAAGTGTATGTATATCCCAACAACGGACGCAAAAACGTACTGAGCAAAGACGAGATAGAGAAAAGGCTGCAAGAGGACTATGATTTTTCCATTACAACGGCTGACAATAAGCTGACTGCCATTGCCAAACCCAAGAACAAGAAATGGGATTGGAAAAGGGCGCTTTCGGTATCCTTCAGGATATACGTGCCCCGCAATGTGACCACCAATCTCATTACCAGCGGCGGCAATATCCACATTGCTCATTTAAACGGTGTACAGGACTTCAGAACAAGCGGCGGCAACCTGCATGTTGAAGACCTTGCGGGCAAGATCAAGGGTGTTACTTCCGGCGGCAATATCCACCTCAGCGATTCCAAAGATGATATTACCCTGATCACCAGTGGAGGTAATATCCACGCAAAGAACAGCAATGGAAAGCTGGAACTTACTACCTCCGGTGGCAACGTAACCCTTGAAAGCCTCACCGGCAATGTAGATGCTACTACCAGCGGCGGTAATGTAAGTGGAAATACCATCGGCGGCGAACTATCAGCCGTTACTTCCGGTGGTAATGTTTCCTTGCAGGATCTTTCCTGCAGTGTGAGTGCCTCTACGAGCGGCGGGCATATGACGATCAATATTAAAGAGCTTGGCAGCTATGTGAAACTGGCCAATTCCGGTGGCAACGTAAGCCTCACCATACCTGGCAACAAGGGCATGGACCTGAGACTGTCTGGCGATAAAGTGAAAGCTGACAAGCTGAACAACTTCAGCGGCACTATTGAAGATGACCTGATAGATGGCAAGCTGAACGGCGGTGGCATACCTGTTACGATCAAAGGCCATAGCGGAAGGGTGACGCTGACGATCAAGTAAAACAAGCTATGAGCGACGAGCTTCGAGCTGCGAGCTGAACACAGGAAGGTATTCGATTTAAAAGGCCCGAAGCTCACAGCCTGCAGCTCGTTGCTATCCAAAAACTACCAAACTAATGACCTGTGATTAAAAACTATCTAAAAACTGCCTGGCGCAACCTGTTCCGTCAAAAGACGTACAGCCTGTTCAACCTGTTTGGACTCGCCATTGGCATATCCTGCGGACTTTTGCTCACACTTCATATCAAGGAAGAACTGAGCTATGAAAAGAACTTCCCCAAACACAACCGGCTGTACAGGGTAGTGAACACCGAGTGGGCCAAAAGTTCTCCTCCCCTCGCCGGTGAGTTGCAGAAGTATTTCCCGGAGATACAAAGTATCGTTCGTTTCGCAGATCGTGGCAACCAGGTAGTGAGTGCAGGGCCTGAAGTGCAAGGTGAAAGTAAAGGGTATTATGCCGACTCTTCCGTAGTGGATGCGTTTGGCCTGAAGGCTGTTGCCGGTAAACCTGTACAGGCATTGAGTGAGCCCAATGCTATTGTGATCACCCGCAGCATGGCAAAGAAATACTTTGGCAATAAAGACCCACTGAATCAAAAACTCACCTTCAGCGATAAAGAAGAAATGTGGGTAAAGGGTGTGATAGAAGACCTGAAGGGGAACAGTCACCTGCAATTCGATTATCTCGCATCTATGTCTTCGTGGTACAAACAAATTCCTCCTGACTGGTATAATAACCGGGGATGGATGTTTGGCTGGACCTATGTAGCTTTTAAGGAGCCGCAGGAGCAGGCAAAGGCAGACAGAAAGCTGAAGGACTTTTACATGAAGTATTATGCAGGATGGGGCACTGCAGCGGAAATAAAACCGGAAGCAGAGAAATGGCGCTTTCAGCCCATCACAGACATACATCTTAATTCAAATCTAATACAGGAGATGGGCGCCAACAGCACCATGACCTATATCTACATTTTTATAGGCGTTGAAATATTGATCCTGCTGATCGCCTGTGTAAATTTCATCAACCTATTTACTACACAAGCGCTGAAGCGGATCAAGGAGGTAGGTATCCGCAAAATACTGGGCGCCGATAAAGGTCAGCTGGTGCTGCAGTTCATGGGTGAAGCATTTATACTTACCTGCCTGGGCGCAATAGTTGCCATAGGACTGTATCAAATAGCCTTGCCCTTCTATAACAATATTACCGGTAATGATGTAGCCGCCTGGGAGTTGTTGAAGCCCATCAACCTGCTCATCATTATCGGGATGGTCATTTTTGTGGGGCTGTTGTCCGGCCTGTTCCCTGCCCTGTTCATCACAAAGTTTGATGCAGCCAGCTCTATAAAGGCTAACCGGATGCCACGTTCGTCCGCTTCTTACCTGCGTAAAGGTCTTGTTGTGTTTCAGTTTGTGGTTTCCGGGTTGCTGATCATCTCCACCGTACTGATCTATCAGCAAATGCAATTGTTTCATGACAAGGAACTGGGCTTCGACCGCAACAATGTGATCGTGGCCAGGTTGTATGGCAATTTCCAGGAGCAGGCGGTAAAACATCCGGAGGTACTGGAACAGCAGCTGATGCAAAATCCGGATGTACTGGCCATCGGCAAAGCTTCGAATGTAATTGGTGATGGCCTGAGTGTAGAATCTGTTACGCCTGTCAATCCAGATCCCAATAAAGAATATTCCTCCGTACAGGTAATGCGGGTGGATGAACACTACCTCGATGTGATGGATATCAAGCTGAAGGCAGGACGTAATTTCTCCCGCGCTTTCAATGATTCCTCTAACTTTATCATCAATGAAAAGGCAGCAAGCCAGCTGGGACTAAAGGACCCGATAGGGGCTGCGGTTGTCAATAACACAATGAACATTCAGGGAAAAGTGGTCGGCGTGATGAAAGATTTCCACTTCGCCTCCCTGCATCACCAGATAGAGCCATTGGTATTGCAATACAGGCCTCAATGGACAGGCAACCTGTTCATCAAGACCAAAGCTACCAATACGGCTTCGCTGATCAGCTTTCTTGAAAACAAGGTGAAAGCCATATCGCCCAATACGATGTTCAGCTATGGATTTCTCGATGATAAAATTTCCGGCTTGTACAAGAAGGAGAATAACATGAGCACTATACTGAATGTGTTCTCGATACTGGCCATCGTCATATCCTGCCTTGGATTATTTGGGTTGACAGCCCATGCCTCCGAAGTGCGCACCAAAGAGATCGGCATCCGCAAAGTGATCGGCGCCAGCATGAGCAACCTGCTTACGCTGCTGTCGAAAGATTTTGTGCTGTTGGTGTTATTGGGCAATCTCCTTGCCTGGCCGATTGCCTGGTATGCGGCCAACAAATGGTTGCAGGAGTTCACGTACAAGATCGATATCAGCTGGAAAGTATTTGTGCTATCGACAGCGGTTACGCTGATCATCGCCGTGTTGACCATTGGCTACCATTGTATCCGTACGGCGAGCGCCAACCCGGTGAAGAGCCTTAGGAGCGAGTAGACGGAGGCAAGCTGCGGGCAACGAGCTTCGAGCTAATACAGTAAATCTTTTAAGAATAACACCAACTAATAAAACCCTGATCATGATAACCAACTATATCAAGATCGCTGTACGCAACCTTGGCAAACGCCGGGGCAATACGTTTCTCAATATTGCAGGGCTTACCATTGGCATGACCTGCTGCCTGCTCATCTTCCACTACGTATCGTATGAAAGGAGCTATGACGATTTCCATCAACAAGGGGATAACATCGTACGGCTGCGGATAGACAGTTATAAAGGCGGTGAACTGCGGTGGAAATCGGCCACCGTGTACCCGGCTATCGCGCCGACCATGAAAAAAGACTTCCCGGAAGTGCAGGATTTCTGCCGGCTGATCGATGCAGAATGCCTCATGGTGAATGAGGCTACCCAGTCGAAGTTCAATGAAACGAAGGGCTACTTTGCCGACCAGTCGATCATGTCCATGTTCAACATTCCGCTGGTACAGGGTAATCCATCTACAGCGCTCACAGGCCCCGATAAGCTGATCATTTCGCAAAGCATGGCCAATAAATACTTTGGCACTAAAGATGTGTTGGGCAAACAGCTGAAAGTGCGCGATGGTGGTCAACTAAAGGGTTATGAAATAAGCGGGGTGTTCAAGGATTACCCGTCCAATTCACACCTCGATATCAAATACCTGGTGTCGTATGACACGTTCAAGAAATTGCTGCTCGAAGGGGGGGACAGCAGCAATGCGGCGGAAACGGGCTGGGGATGGTATGACTTTTACGCTTATATACAACTGAAACCCGGAACGGACGTAAATAAGCTGGCTGCCAAAATACCTGCCTTCAGCGACAAGTATATGAACAGTACGGAATGGGCCAAAAAGAACAACTTCAAGACGGAGATCTATATGATGCCCATGAAGGATATTCACCTGTATTCCAATTTCAACCAGGAAGCTGAGGTGAATGGCAACGGGCAGGCTGTTGGTTTCTTATTCCTGGTAGCGATATTCATCATCGGCATTGCCTGGATCAATTACATCAACCTTGCTACTGCGCGCTCGGTGGAACGGGCACGGGAAGTGGGTGTACGTAAAGTGCTGGGGGCTTTACGGACCGACCTGATCAGGCAGTTCCTTACTGAAAGTTTTTTGCTCAATGTAGTAGCGCTGCTGCTTTCGGTCGGCATCTTCTATGTGCTGTTGAATCCTTTCGATCAATTTACCGGTCATCCCTCTACCAATATATCCTTAACGCCTCACTACTGGCAGCTCTTTGCCATTCTGTTTATTGGTGGCACTTTATTATCGGGCATGTACCCTGCTTTTGTGCTTTCGGGTTTCCAACCTATTACTGTACTCAAAGGCATGTTCAAGAACTCTACCAGCGGGCTGTTGTTGCGTAAAGGGCTTATCGTGGTACAGTTCACTACTTCCGTGGTATTGATCGCCGGTACCATCATCGTGTACAAGCAGGTAAGTTTTATGCGTGATCAAAAGTTGGGCGCCAACATAGACCAGACAATGGTAGTGGAAGGCGCGAGGTCGGTATCGGATTCTGTATACAACAACACGATCCAGCCATTCAAGACCAGTCTTGGGCAGCTCAGTGGCGTAAAGCAGATGGCAGCTTCTTCCAATGTAATGGGACAGGAGATCTACTGGACCAATACACATAAGCGGGTAGAAGCCGGTGCGGAAGCAGGCAACACATTGTATAACCTGGGCATAGATGCTGATTTTATTCCTTTGTTTGGTATGAAGCTGGTAGCAGGCAGGAACTTTGCCAACGACTTTGGCACAGAGAGGAAGAATGTGATGCTCAATGAAAAAGCGCTTAAAGTACTTGGTTTCCCCAATGCCGAAGCTGCGATCGGCAAGCGGATCAACAGTGGCCGTGATACCAATACTGTAGTAGGCATACTGGCCGACTTCCATCAGCAGGGACTGCAAAAAGCCATCGAGCCTATGTTGTTCCGGTTCAGGCCCGGCAGCCGTAGCTGCTATTCCATCAAAGTGGAGGCAGGCAACCTGCCTGCTACCATTGCGGCGATCAAGCAGAACTGGGATAAGTTTTTCCCTGATGACCCCTTCAATTATACCTTCCTCGATGAAACTTTCAGCGAGCAGTATAAATCGGATATCCTCTTTGGAAAAGTGTTCGGCATCTTCGCCTTCCTTGCTATCCTCATTGCCTGCTTTGGCCTGTTGGGATTATCAGCTTATAATGTGATACAACGTACCAAAGAGATCGGCATCCGCAAAGTGCTGGGCGCTTCGGCGCAGAGTATATTGGTGTTGCTGTCCAAAGACTTTATGAAACTGATCCTCGTGGCGCTGGTGTTGGCCATTCCCGTGGGCTGGTATGTCATGCACCAGTGGTTGCAGGACTTTGCTTACCGTATTCACATCGGCTGGTGGATATTTGCCGTGGCAGGTGTGCTGGCGTTGATCATTGCGCTGTTCACGATTGTGCTGCAGGCGGCGCGTGCTGTGACGGATAGCCCGGTGAAGAGTTTGAGAAGTGAGTAGTGAAGGCAAGCTGCGAGCTTTGAGCGAAATACACTTTTGCTTCGATAGCAGATTTCTCACCCTGTGTACTGGCTGCAAATGCAAGTTCGTATGGCAGGGTTCGAAATGACAAAAGAGGGAAACCTTTCATTAAAATAATAAGCCGTGTTTAAAAACTTCATTCTGCTGGCGTGGAGAAACATTGTGAAACACAAGACTTTCTCCTTTATCAACATTCTCGGCCTTTCAGCAGGGATGGCCTTTGTGTTGTTGATCGGTACATATGTATGGGGTGAGCTGCGCGTGAACGACGCTATACCCGACAATGACCGCGTGTTTATGCTGCAAAGCAAGTGGGCAAAACCTGAAATGGGCATGGACCTTACCACGCCTGCCCCACTGGCCAAAGCGCTTAAAGAGAACTTCCCGGACCTGGTGGAGGATTACTATCACCATGATGGCATTACCTCCATCGTGTCTAAAGGCAACAAATATTTCAGGGAAGGATTACAGCCGGGCGATGCCAGTTTCTTTACGATGACCGGCTTTCCGCTATTGCAGGGCGATGCACGCACAGCGCTCAACAACCCCAACTCTGTCGTGATCACGGAGGGCAAGGCTCGCAAATACTTTGGCCGTACCGATGTGATGGGTGAAACGCTCACGCTGCAATCTTTTGCGGGTGGCGGCAAACAGGATTTCATCATTACCGGTGTGTTGAAAGACCTGCCTTATAATACGGTGACCAACTTTACCAATACGCGCAATGAGATCTTCCTGCCGGTAGAAAGCCTTCGTTTCTTTGGCCGCTATGACGGCTTTCAGGCCTGGCAAAACACTTCTATCATCAATTATGTAAAACTAAAGAAAGGTGTACGGACAGCCGACCTGCAAAAGCCTATACAGCAATTACTGAAGCTGAACACACAGGCTGACATCGTCAACAACCTGCAGGTGAACCTGATCCCGCTGAATGAATACTACCTGCAATTGAATAATGGCCTTGCCCGCCGGATGGTGTATACCTTGTCGTTCGTGGCACTCTTCATCCTGGTGATGGCCGTTATCAACTTCATCAATATCAGTATCGGTAATGCCACTACAAGGCTCAAAGAGATCGGTGTACGTAAAGTAATGGGCGGGACGCGTCGGCAACTTATCGGGCAATTCCTGGTCGAGTCGATCGTAATGGCAACTTTAAGCACCTTATTGGCGCTGGGCATCTACCAATGGACTGCGCCCTTTGCGGGCAACATGCTGGGCAGAGCGCTTCCATCACTCACCGCATTGCCGGCACCATTCGTAGCTGTGCCTGTGTTGATGGCGCTGGTGACAGGCGCACTGGCTGGATTATACCCGGCCTTCGTCCTCTCCCTGCAACCATCAGTTGATTCACTGAAAGGCAAGCTGAAAACGATCAAAGAGAAAGTAGTCTTTCGCCGTTCTCTCATTGCGCTCCAGTTTACCACCGCTATCGTGGTATTCGTGGGCGCTATCATTATCGACAAACAGATTACCTACTCCTTCAATAGCAGCCTGGGTTATGATAAGGAACAGGTGATCACGGCTACTGTTCCCCGCGACTGGACAGCCGAAGGCGTGCGGCATATGGAAACCGTACGCAATGAAATGGCCAGTCTGCCATTTGTGACAGCAGCTACCGTATCGTATGAAATACCGGATGGTATGAGCGGCGGCGGCGCCAGGTTATTTAAACAGGGCGAAGATTCAAGCCGTGCAGTTACTTTCACCGGATTAACCACTGATGACCAATATGCTGCTACCTATGGCATGAAGATGGTAGCTGGCACTTACCTTGGAAAGGATACCACCACTTTGGTGATCAACGAAACAGCGGCCAAAGCCATGGGCTGGCAAGACCCTGCTGCCGCCGTGGGGCAATTGGTAAGGATGGAGGGCATTCCTGATGCATTCACCATTTGCGGCGTGATGAAAGACTTCCACTTTCAAAGTAAACATGCCGCCATTAATCCTCTGTACATTACGCACATAAAAAATACCCTTGCTTACCGTTACCTGTCCTTCAAGGTAAAGCCGGGCAATCTTTCACAAACATTGTCAGCGCTGGAAAAAAAGTGGGCCACCGTGATGCCGGGCGCGCCATTTGACTACAAATTCATGGATGATACGCTTGGCTTCATGTACCGATCGGAAATACAATTGAAGAAAGCGGCACAGACCGCTACCCTGCTGGCGCTCGTGATCGTGTTGCTGGGTGTTTTGGGTATCGTGACGCTCAGTATTACGCGCCGCATGAAGGAAGTGGGTATCCGTAAAGTGTTGGGTGCTTCAGGCATGCAGATCATCGTATTGTTCCTGAAAGAGTTTGCCTGGATGATCTTGCTGGCCAACCTCATTGCCTGGCCGCTGGCTTATCTGGCTTTGGAGAACTGGCTGGACAATTTCGTGTACCGTATTAATATCAACTGGGTGCCGTTTATTACAGTGGCTGTGATCCTCGCCGCCTTGATCGCATTGATCGTTGCCATACAAACTATCGTTAAAGCGCTCACCAATCCGATCAGGAATTTGCGGAGTGAGTAGCAGAAAAAATAACTAATGAGGTGATATATGTGGTGAGGGGGGCTTGTGCCCGACAGGACAGGCTTGCTTGATTTTCATCAAACAACAGGGAATTTATGTTTTAGTAAAATGCGCCTTTAGGTGGGGGTTGGTATGGAGTATCCCTACATCAT
>JAGIBF010000037.1 GCA_017744515.1 Niastella sp. | reverse complement strand
GTACATATTGCCATTCACAATATTCCGCAGGCAATCAAAGTGAAAATAGACGAGAAGTCGCTTCCCTTCAACGACCAGGAAGAATTTACGGCATTGGTAAGTGATCTCCTGTCGAAGATAGATTTCAGCGGACTGCCTGGCGCTAACATTCAAAACCTGGAAGCCTTCTTTGCCTCATTCGGTGTGCCGGGAGGGGAAAAAAGTATATTGAAAGGAGCCAGCCAGGATCAATCAGAATGCCAAACCAGTTTACAACCTTTTGTAAAACGCTTTTCCCAATCCATAAAAAGAGGGTATATTACTTTCCCGCCCGATACCTCCTTGTTTGAAGACGTAGCCGTGAACGGTCCTTTATATCGTACCCAGCTCGATCCAATCACCGCTTTTGAAGCTCCTTATCGCGATAGCATTACGATCAAAGCGATTGTTAAATCAGATTCTACGGTAGATGCAGCTAAAACCTATGTCAAAGTGGGCAAGCTACGGTTTATCCAGCTTGCAGCCGGTATTGCCGTGGCCAAAGAGCCGATATCGCTTACAAAGATCGATACGGCCGGCAATGGTTTCAAAGTAAGTACTTCCGACAATCGTGCAAGGGCGATCTTCGGCGTAAAGATCTATCCGTTCAGGAATTATAACCGTGATCATAGTATTATTCCACGTTACCCGCTACGCCGGCTCAGCGTGATGGGCGCTTTCGATATGCTGCATCCATTGGATAATTTCTACATAGGCGGTGCCTACGATATCGTACCTGGTCTGGCATTTTCGGTGGGGGCCAACTATTATCTGGAAACAAGGCACCGCGTTGAGAACAATGTTATCGTCAACACTTCACGTAGCTATGAGAAATCCGGCGCTTATTATTCCGTATCGGTAAACCCCGTACTTTTTGTACAATTTGTTAAACTTTTTTTCAAAACGTTATGAGGAAACAATTAATATACCTGGCCGTAGCGCTGCTGTTCTTTAATTGTAATAAAAAGAGCGACTTCAATGACCTCGCAGGACCACAAGTTTTAAAAGGAGTCGTGGTGATCTACGATAACCTTAGCGGGATGCAGAATTTACTGCCGGGCAAAAACCACAAAGTATATATCCGTTATTCGGGCAAAAGCAATGACGAGTTCCTGTATTCAACCAATGCAGATGCAGCCGGCCAATTCTATTTCAATGGGATCGATCCTGACCAGAGCTACACCATTTATGCCATGGCCGACACCAATGGTGTGAAGTATTACGGTGAGAATAATTATACCACGGGAAATTATGTAGACAAACAGGCTGACACATTAAAACTGTTGCCATCCACTACCAATCAGAATGGTATCCATCTTGTCGTTACCGCCGGCAATCAGGAACCTGTTCCCAATGTAACAGCCTGGGCATTTAACAATAAAGCGCTTTTTGATGCCGACACCAGTGCGGGAAGGGTGTTTGATATCCCGGTGAACGGTTATGGTGTAGGCAATAAACTCAACATACCAGCAGGCTTGTATTACCTGCGCGTAAAAACAAGGATAGGCTCTAAGGACCTTGCCGGAGAAAATGTAGTGAAAGTAGATCCCAAAGGAATAGCCCAGGCCAACATTGCTTTGAGCACTACGCCACTGCCAACAAGAAATGGTATTGAAGCTACCATTTGGGATGCCGCTGCAACACCTGTGGCAGGAGCAAAAGTGTATGCTTACCGGAGTAAAGTGATATTTCTAAGCGACACAGTTGATTACAGCAATAGCTTATTTACGATGACATCCAATGCGGCAGGGCTTGCGGCCGCCTACGTGATCGATCCCGGTACTTATTACCTGCGTGCAGTCAGGATCGTCAATAGTGATAAATTTATAGATGTAAAGGAGAACGTTGTTGTTACCGCTGGCGCCATAACGCCCGTCGCCATGACTGTAGTGAAGAAATAACTTAAAAAGCATAAACCCGTTTACAATGAGACTCTTGCTGTTATTGATAATATTGCCTGTTTTTTCAACTGCTCAATCGGTAACCATTTTATCGAAAAATCATGACGTGTATAAGAAGAAATCCCAATATTCGTCCATAGTTGTGTACAACAATAATATATTACTTCCTGCCGAACGATGCGGTGAATTGATAGTGACAGGTATGGATGGAAGCTTCATCTCAAAAACTCCCACTGGCATAAAGGACGCACAAATAGAAGGAGCAGCCTTGTATGGAGATTTCCTGTTTTTATTGGACGAAAGCGTTCAGAAGAATAAAGTATATATATACGATCTGAAGGCTAAAAAAGTTACAGACACCATTAAGCTGAACGAATTCAGTTACGACAAAGACACATACGGCATAGAAGGGATAGCAGTAAATATTAAAGACAATATTTGCTATATCCTGCAAGAGAAAAAAGACGATAAGCATAGCCTGATCTGTCAATACAACATTAAACCACTCGATAATGGAAAATTTACCCTGACACATCAGTCAGGAAAGAACATTACGTTGGAACATTACGACCAATACAGGTATCAACTAAACAGACGCTATACAGACCTCTTTTACAACAACGATACGCTCTACCTGCTGGGAAGTTATTTCGACAAGGAAGGAAGTCCGGCAAATCAATACTTTATCGACTGCCTGTCGAAAAGAGCAGATGAATCATTGTTCAATAATGACGCTACTGTAAGAGGCATTTACCGGACATATGTTGATCTTAGCAGGATGATGCGCACCTTCCTTTTTCCGGTCGGCGGTGTTCTTTTCCATACAAATCTCGAAGGACTTACTTTACATAATAATGAATTTTACCTGGTCACAGATAATGCGGAAGGAGAGGCCGCTTGCACCGACAACTCCAATCGGAACACATTGCTAATGAAGTTTAAAAAGCCCTGGTAATACCCGCTCTTTCTGCGTAGTCCGTGGATAATTGTACCTTTACCGGCCACGCATGAGCTTAACCTTATACAATATCATTCCGGCGCTACAGCCTTATGTAAAGACCATCTGCTCATTGGAAATGGATTCATCGGCGCCGCCTGTCCGCTTCAGGGTATTGCCCGACACCTGTGTCGAATTATTCATCAGTTATACTACACAACAGCTTGCAACCGTAAAAGGCAAAAACATCTTCGACAGTGCAGGCAGCCTGGTAAACTGCCGGCTGAATACCTTCATGGATGTGCAGATGTTTCCCGGCACGGGTTGCATTGCATTGTGCTTTCAACCGGGCGCCGCTCATTATTTCTTTTCGTTGCCCATGAGCGAGCTGGCCAATAGGACCACCGGACTCGATGACCTGTGGGGTAGGGAAGCGAAGGAATTGCAGGAACAGATCGGTGATTGCACCAACAACAAAGCGCGCGTACACATCCTGCAACAACATTTACTGCGCCGTTTGGAGAAAGGTTATGAAGCCTCCCAGGAGTTTGAATATTGCCTGTGGCAGATCAACTTACTGAAAGGCAACCTGAAGATCAACGCGCTTTCTCAAAAGACCAATATCAGTCAGCGGCAATTAAGCAGGCAATTCAACGACCGACTGGGCGTATCACCCAAAGAGTTTGCCCGCATCAGCCGGTTCATCGATGCCTTATCTATCATCAAGAAACAGCCTCCCGAAAGCCTTACCGAAGTAGCCTATGCAAGCGGCTACTATGACCAGGCCCACTTTATCCACGACTGCCGGGAGTTTGCCGGCATTTCACCCAAAGAGCTGCTTACTGCCGACTATATCGTGTGCTGATGTCCATTTTTTACAATTCCGTTTCTGCACCCCTACACACCTTTGCTTAAAATTATTTGTTATGCGAAAGATCATTCTTGGATTAGCTGTCAGCCTCGACAGTTTCATTGAAGGCCCTAACGGAGAGTATGATTGGTGTTTTACCGATCAGGATTATGGTATGTCGGATTTCTTTAAGCGGGTAGATACGGTATTTATGGGGCGTAAAAGTTATGAGCTGACGCAGAACGTAAAAGAAAGCAACAGTTGGATGCCGCCTATGAAAACTTATGTGTTTTCAAACACCCTTACGGCAGCAGGAGAAGGTGTCACCCTCGTATCGGGAGATATTGAAAAGCAGATTACAGCCATCAAAAAGGAAGAAGGCAAGGATATCTGGCTTTTCGGCGGCGCTGTGCTCACCAGTGCATTGATGAAACTGAAGCTGGTAGATGAACTGTGGCTGGCGGTGCATCCTATTATATTGGGCAGCGGCAAGCCATTGTTCAACGATATTGCGAACCGCATCCCGTTAAATCTTGTTGACACAAAGACATACTCAACGGGATTGATATCACTTACGTATACGTTGAAATAACATGGAGGATAGCTATGAAAAAAAGACAATAACACAGTAGTTTTGTTGTCCAATCTCCTCAGAAGTGATGGATAGGCAGCTGTGAACGACATAACCAGCCGGGAATGGATTTTTAGTGGTTGATTGGCATTGATTAAACGCGTGGTATGTTGAAGAACAAAACACAAGTGATCCTCACCTTGATGATCGGCACTTCGATGGCGGCTATCGACAGCAGCATTGTAAACGTATCGCTGCCGGTGATACAACGCCAGTTCCAGGTAGAAGTAGATGAAGTATCACTGGTGATCACTGCCTACATGATCACTTTCCTGCTGTTCATACCACTCACCAACTGGCTCAAGAACAGGATCGGTTATTATCATCTGTACATGGGTAGCATCATTGTGTTTACCATAGGGTCGTTGTTGTGTAGTCTATCTACCAACCTCGACCTGCTGGTGCTGTCAAGGATCATACAGGCCATTGGCGGTGGCGCACTGGCGCCCACATCACTGGCCATACTATCGGAGAGCTTTCCAAAGAATGAGCGGGGAAGCGCCATTGGCTGGTGGGGCATTGGCAATGTGATGGGGCCTGCCCTGGGGCCAACATTAGGTGGCGTGCTCACCGAGTACCTTGGCTGGCAATCTATCTTCTATGTCAACATTCCGGTAGGCATTATTGCGATACTGATGAACATCCGCTACCTGTCGTACCTGAAACAACGCCCCCGCAGTAACCCGCGTTTCGACTTCAGGGGATACTTCCTGTTCGTTGCCTTCGTAGTGCTCCTGCAATTTACGCTCACCAATACCGGTTCCCGGCATGGCTTTGCTTCCTGGCAATTCATCACCGGCATATTGTTAACCTTCTTTTGTGGCTGGCTGTTTATCCGATCTTCCCGGCGTCCCGATCCTTTGCTGGACTTATCCGTATTCTTCAATGCCGGATTCAACAGGGCCTTTATCATTGTCGCCATCCGTTCGCTGGCACTCTTTGGCGGCATGTTTTTCCTGCCATTCCTTTTGCAAGGCTACCTCGGATACACAGAGCTGCAAAGCGCCCTGTTATTGTTGCCCAACGCACTCATCATGCTGGTGACGCGGCCCATTGCCGGTAAACTGGCCGATAACGGCATGATCCGCAACATCTCCATATTGGGCATTTGTTTACTGTCGGCGTCTTTTGTGCTGTTTGCCTTTATCGATACAGGTACCGCCATCTTGTTTATCATATCGGCTATGATCGTGCGTGGCCTGGGCATCAGCTTCCTGATATCACCGGTGTCTACCGCGATGCTCAATGCGGTAAGCCAGGCGCAAACGTCCACGGCTACTTCCCTCAACAGCCTCATCATACAACTGGGAGGCTCCGTCGGCATTGCCATCAGCAGCTCCATGCACAGTTACATTTACGACCATTACATCGATAAAGCCTACAGCGTATTGCTATCCGAGCATTATGCGCTGCAGGATGGTTTTTTGTTTACGGCGGTGCTGATATTGGCAACACTCATTCCGGCAGCCCGGCTGCCACAACGGGTAGCCCGTTCATTACCAGCCAATAAAGAAGCGATGGGATAATCTGTGACAGCGGGAATCAACAAAACACCTTACCTTTGAATTATATAAGAGATGGAAAAGAAAATACCTACAGAAAGCCTGCAGCAGTTTTACGAACGCTTTGGCCTCAGCGTGCCGGCCGACCTCCTGCACAATGCTTCCGGCAAAGGACATTTCTTTGTAAGGCAGGCCACAGCACCCACCCGCAAGACCCCTTTCAACCGGCGGGATTACTTCAAGATATGCATTGGCAGCAACATTGGCCCGGGTGGTGGCAGCCTCGTATACAACGACCAGGAGATCGAACTCAATCAGCCCTGCCTTATCTTTACCAATCCCTCGGTGCCAGCCTCTATCGAGATCAATTCGAGTCCTATCAACAGGTACCATTGCCTGTTCAACAGCCAGTTCATAGAAGGTTTTATCCCGGCAGATGTTCAATACGCCTGCTCCCTGTTCAATCCTTCGCTGTTTCCGGTAATTACACTCACCAACGAAGAAAGAGACAAGCTGTGCCGGTATTTTGTAGAGATGAAATCACTGCAGGAATCTGACTATCCTTTCAAATGGGACATGATCCGCAACATACTCCAGCTCCTGATCCATGAAGGCATCCGCCTGCAGCAAAAACAGTTTATCCAGCCGGTCATTGCACGCGACCGCCTCGTCAATGTTTTCCAAACCCTGCTCAACCAGCAGTTCCCGGTGGACTCACCGGAAAGCTCGCTGAAGCTGCTGACACCTGCACATTTTGCCGACCAATTGCATGTGCACGTGAACCACCTCAACAGTGTGGTGAAAAAGCATACCGGCAAATCAACCCGTACCATTATACAGGAGCGCGTACTGGCAGAAGCGAAAACCCTTCTGCGCAATACGAACTGGAACATCGCGGAGATTGCCTATGCCCTTGGTTTTGAATACCCTTCCCACTTCAATAAATATTTTAAACAATCTACCGGCATGCCCCCGATGGAGTTCCGGACAGGCCAGAAAATGGCGCCTGCCTACCATCTTTGATTTTTATAAGCATCCCTTTGAATCGTATAATAACAGGGAACCGGGGCTGAGCTACTTTTACACCTTCAAAAAGTACATCAGCCATGAGACGCATCAAAGAATCGAGAGTAGGTTTCAACACCATTGTTGCATTGGGGCTCATTCCATTGTCAGGATTTGCAATGGACATATTCATCCCCTCACTGCCCGATATGGCAGTAAAGCTGCACACCACACCGGCAGCCATCCAGCTCACGCTATCCCTCTTCATTATTACCTATGGCATTGCCCAGTTGATCGTAGGAGGCCTTATCGATAGCTTCGGCCGGTATTGGCCCAATCTCATCTCCATGCTGGTATTCAGCGCCGCCAGCTTTACCATCGCCTACACCACGAATTTGCAGCTCATTTACGGTATGCGCATCTTGCAGGGTATCACGGTAGCCGTCATAGTGGTGAGCAAACGGGCATTTTTCGTCGACGTATATGCCGGCGATCAATTGAAGAAATATACCAGCATGTTCTCTGTCATCTGGGCCATTGCACCCATTGTGGCGCCTTTCCTGGGCGGATATTTTCAAACCACGTGGGGCTGGTCATCCAACTTCGTATTCCTCGGCTACTTTGGCCTCTTCTTCTTTGTAATAGAAGTCTTCACCGGCGGCGAATCGATGAAAGCAGCACAGCCATTCAGCCCACGCCAGATCGTAAAGACCTATGGTCATATGATCAAAACGCCCGACTTCACAGCCGGCATGGTGATCCTTGGCCTTAGCTACGCCATGCTGCTGGTGTATGGTATGTGCAGTCCCTTCCTCATCGAAGAGCGCCTTGGTTTCTCCGCAGCCGTAACAGGCTATTGTTCCCTGTTCTCCGGTGTGGCTGTTTTCGTAGGCGGATCGATTTCCCGGATGCTGATCAAAAAGCCATTCCTGAAAAAACTGTTGATGGCCAGTACCTTTCAGCTGGTTACAGTAGCCATATTGATACCCGTTGCCCTGTATTTCCAGCACATCGTTACCCTGATGGTGTTTGTATTCCTGCTGCACAGCCTCGCCGGTTTCATCTTCAACAACCTGATGTCCTATTGCCTTACCCGCTTTCCACAGTTTGCCGGTAAAGCAAGCGGACTGACAGGCGGTGGCTTTAGCGTAGTAACAGCTGTGTTCAGTTCCATATTGGCCAACACGATCACCATCACTACACAAGCCATGCTGGGCGTAGCGTATGGCGTGTTGACGCTCGGCGTTATGCTGCTGCTGCTGAAAACAAAATGGCAGGGTAGCGGAGTTAAAAAAGAAGACGAAACAATTACACAACAAAAAGCGGCCGTGGCTGCCTAAGCCAAGGTGGGTCGTTCTGCAGCGTTGCTTGTGCCGCGTGGCTGAGCGGCTCACCTCAGCCTTGCACGTTTATACCATTTTAGAAGTCCATTTTTAGGGTCTGCTCATTAAGAGGAAGCCTTAAAAATGGACTTCTTACGACATAAACTTTGACCCGCTCACGAAAACGAGTTGCCGCTTTTATGTGCACATTTGCATTGTCAATCGAAGCAAATGAAAAAAGCGGCTACCACAACAACAAAACTTCCCGGCGTAGTATACTCCCACCTTGAAACTCAACGGGTCATCGGAGAGCAGTTCATCGCCGAGCATGGCCTCTGCTACATCGTGTCGGGTAGCCTGAAAGTAGATGATGGCAGCAAGGCCACGGTCTTCGGTGAAGAAGAATTGGTGTTTTACCGGAAGAACTTCCTGGCCAAGTTTACCAAGCAGCCGGGAGAAAAAGGCCACTTCCGCTCAGTGACGGTCATCTTCGATACCAATAGCCTGCAGGAATACAACAAACAATACCTCGTCAACCTTGAAGAGCCGCTCGTCGATAAAAGCCCGGTGTTGCAACTAAAAAGCAACCTGCTGCTGAAGAACTATTTCAAAACACTGTTGCCTTATTTCGATACTTCACTGCCCACTGAGCTCATCAGCCTCAAAAGACAGGAAGGACTCATGCTGTTGTTGCAGATAAAGCCGCAGCTTAAGAACGTGTTGTTCGACTTTGGTCAGCCCGGTAAAATAGACCTCGAAGTATACATGCAGGAACACTTTCATTTCAACATCAGCATGGACAGGTTTGCCTACCTCACCGGCAGAAGCCTTTCCTCTTTTAAAAGAGATTTCCAAAAAGTATTCAACACTACGCCCAACCGCTGGCTGCAACAGCGGCGGCTGGAAGAAGCCCACTACCTCATACGGGAGAAGAAAAAACGTCCCTCGGATGTATACCACGAAGTAGGCTTCGAAACCTTTTCACACTTTTCATATTCATTCAAGCAATTCTACGGGATCAACCCATCCACCGTTCATAATTAACATACCATAAGATGAAAAAAACAGTATTGATCACCGGAGCATCCTCCGGTATAGGGAAAGCTATGTCCTTACACTTTGCACAACAAGGCTGGAATGTCATTGCCACCATGCGCAGCCCGGAAAAAGAAACAACACTCACCGGTAAGCCTGATATTTGGGTGACCAGGTTGGAAGTGACCGAGCCAGCTTCCATAGAAGAAGGCATTCAGCAGGGCATTGAAAAGTTCGGTCAGATAGATGCATTGATCAACAATGCGGGCTATGGCCAGCAAGGCCTCTTTGAAGCTGTGACACCCGAAAAGATACAGGCACAGTTTGATGTCAATGTATTTGGTCTGATGAACGTAACAAGAGCCATCCTCCCACATTTCAGGAGCAGACAGGCAGGCACTATCGTAAATATCTCTTCCGGCGCCGGCAGGGTTACCACCCCTTTGTTGACGATCTATTCCGCTTCCAAATTTGCCGTAGAAGGATTTACCGAATCGCTGGCCTTTGAGCTGGCCTCGCAAAACATCCGCGTAAAAATGATCGAGCCCGGATATATTGCCACGCCATTCTATGAGCGTTCTGTTTCCGACTATGCGTTCGATGCATCCCTTACCGATTACAATGCCTTCAACAAAGAAATGGGTGACTTCTTCAAAACCTTTGAAGGAGGCAGCAAGTTCACCGCAGAAGATGTAGCTAAAGTAGCGTATGATGCCGTTACCGATGGCACCTGGCAATTGCGCTATATAGCCGGTCCCGACGTAGAGCCGCTGATGAATGTCCGCAACAGCGGTCCTGATCAGCAGTACGTAGATTTTATGCGAAAACTCTTCATGCCCAACGCTTTTAAGAACTAAATAAACAATGCCGCCCCGGTTGAGGCGGCATACTATTATACCCGACAAAAAGTATGCATGCTACTTATCGCTTCTTCGACAACCGGATGCCCCACAAAATTAACAACAGTGCAACTATACCAAGTACTACATCGAAGAGAACCTGCCCCACGAGATTAGCACGGCTCTTTGTTGTATCGTAAGAGATATTCAAAAGACTGAAAACAAGTACCGCTGCCAGGAGAACACCGATCAAAAAAATAATAATGCCAAGTGCTTTTTTCATTGTTTATTAAGTAAGTCGCATGTTAAGCAATACAAATCCCAGTATTACACAAGCCAGACCCAAGGCCATCATGATACGTCCATGCTTCCGGCCTTGTTCGGTAAACATTTTTATAACGGTCCCATTCTTTAAGGTCTTTTTAGCTTGAATAATGGCCAGGCCGGCAAAGAAACCTGAAAGGCCCCAATAGAAGAGAAAAAGCCCCAGCAAACATCCAAGGTAACCAAGTACGATCCATGGCGCCTGTATCTTCACCGGCCCCTCATTTTCAACAGCGTTCACAGCAACAGGGATGGGCCCATCCGTTTTGTCCGATAAAAGCGTAGTCGCCACCTGAACATCGTAGGCATTCCAGGTGGCTGGCTCCCTTACAATTTCCTGCAATTCTGCAGTTGTATAAGACTGTAAGTAATGTTCAAATCCCGGCTGTGCCATATCCTTTTTAGCCAGATCAGCCATCAGGGCATTCACGTCGTTAAAACGGTCACCGGGGATCTTTAATACAAACATCGGATCGACGTTTCCGCCTATGTATATCGGGTCCAGCTGGTTCACCTCATGCTCAAGTGTGTAGGGAACTTCAAGATGCTGCAAAAGACCGATCAGGTACTGCGCATTTTCCGGCGTATGGAATTTAGTGTAAGTAGCAAAGTTTGGTGACATAGAAAGGGTATGGTTTAGGGCATAAATATAAATAATCAGGGCTGATTCGTCATTTTTGCACGACAAATCAGCCCTGATAAGCAATGAGAAAATTTTTTTAATATAGCCTAATGCTTATATTTCGGATGCTCCTGCAAAACAGAAGGCGTCCTGTCCTTCGTTTGGTTGAGCTTCACGGCATATGCCACCACAATATTGATCACACCGCCCACGCCAAAATTGACGAGCGTAGCCGTCATGGCAATCAACATGAGCGCACTGGTGTTATCGACATTGATGGCTTTGGGTGCGCGACTTATAAAGCTGTCATCACTGTTGCCACTCATAAACCCGGGTATAAAAACGAAACACAACAACAGCGATACAAGGATAGAAGTAATAATACCGATCAAAACAACCATGTGGCCGGCAATGATCATCGACCAGGTACTTTTGTATTCTGGCCGGCGGCGTGTAAGCTTCAGCGTATAGCTCAATACCACGAACATAAATAGAATACAACCTATAAATATGGTAGCTGTATAATAATAATTGGCAATAGCCAGGTAAATGAGCACCGGTATCGCATAAGCCAGTCCTGCTATGATGCCCCACAGAAAATACTCCCGCAGGTGACGACGATCGAAAAGTAGATTTGCCATAACACACGTTTATAGCATAACGCGCACAATTCTCCTGCCAGCCAATGGCCTGATTTGCAATTCCGTTTGCACGTAGACAGATGGGGAAGGCCTTCCTCAACGAGTCGCTATATTACTTTACCCTGTCAAACCGTAGATGCAACACCCTGCCTGAGTTAACTTCAAAAGCCGATATTTTTCCTTTACCGTCCCGTATGAAACGAATATGATTCATCCACCAATGCGCAGTAGTAAACTGGTCGGGAGCGATGTATTGCAAAGTAACGGTAGGATATCTTCGATGCTCCAACGACAACTTTCCCTCTTTAAAAGTTACCGTATAAAAACCTTCCGTTTCAGCGCTATAATACCGGCTGGCAAATTCAGCCGTTACTACCTGGTCGGTTTTAGGTTGCCGCCTGAAGTGTAGTAGAGAAGTAGGCATTTCTATTTGTAGCTCCGGTAAAGAGTCTCGCTTTACATTCGTTTCATTCAATATCAAAATACCGCCCGTAGAAACCTTATAACGGTTGGCCCCTGCCGGCGATAGTTTCAATTCAAAAGTGGTATTATTGAAATTACGCCGCATCAGTTTGCCATCCCGCCACACCATCTCCAGCCGGTCGCCCCGCTCCGTGTAATATTTTCCGGGCAGCTTTTGCAGCAACACACTATCGGTCACATACGTTTCTTCAACCTTAGGTTCTTCTTTCGCTGTGGAGATCAATACATCTGCCACACGATTGGTAAGACCAGCCACATCCGATGAACCGAGGTTGCTGAATATAATAATACCGAGGCCGTTTTCGGGGAAACGGCTGGCATAAGTCCGGAACCCTGCATCGCCACCACCATGGGCAATCTGTTGCCAGCCTCTGTATTTACCCATATTCAGAGCAAAAGCATAGTTCAGTTTCCGGCCATCATTCAACACACCTACCTCGTACATTTTTTCAATCAACGCCTTGCCACCCACTGTGCCCGTTTCATAATTATTGAGCCATTTAGCCTCATCCAGCACAGTAGTGAGCAAACTGGTAGCTCCCACAATAGAATAACTCAGTACCGCATGCTGGAATTTACCCCCGGCCGCGTTATTGTATGAGTAAGCGCGTCCGGGAACGATTTCCTGGTAATTATCATGGAAATGCGTATCCTTCATACCCAACGGTTCAAAGATATACTTAGCCGCATATGCCCGCAGAGAAAGGCCACTTACTTTCTTCACGATCTCTGCCATCAACGTATAACCGGTATTGCAATACATCCATTCCTCACCGGGTTTAAAGTTTAGCGCTTGCTGCTTCGACACCAGCTTAATTACATGGTCCTGCATGATCACGTCATCCAGTTGCTGGCCGGCATTGGCCAGCAACTGCCATTGATCCCGTAGCCCGCTGGTATGGTAGATGAGGTGGCGGATGGAGATCTTATGACCAAAGTCAGGAACATAATCAAGGTGTTTACGGATATCATCATCCAGCGATAGCTTGCCCTCCTTTTCCAGCAGCAGCATACAAAAAGCTACATACTGTTTCGATTCGGAAGCGATATGAAAAATGGTATTGGGTGTAATGGGCACTGAATATTCCAGGTTGGCCAGGCCATAACCTTTCTGGAACACCACCTGCCCATCTTTTACCACAGCTACGGCACAACCGGGCGTCACAGCCGTATAAGATTTAAAAACACTGTCGATCTTCCGGGAGGTGGAGTCGGGGAGCGACTGGGCATGAAGCGCCACAGGCCACAACAGGCAAAGCAGTAGTCTTTTCATGCCCAGAAGATAAGCAATAACCCACAAAAGAAAAACCCTCCGGCTGCTCGCCAGAGGGTAATGAATTTCTACGGTAAAATCTTACAGTGGTTAGAGAGGTGGCACACTACAGTTGTTGTAAGGGCGCAAGGTTCAGGGTAGTGGTGCTTTCAAATAGGGTACGGATTTTTGTTTGGACTTTCAGGATCTGGATTTTTACGGACTTGGACTTTATTGCGTTTTGCTGGTGTAAAATTGCACCCGATTGGACATGAAAACAAGAATGAAAGATCGTTTTGAGCGTAATCCGGTAGTTTACGGTACAGATCGTAAGGCTATATACTTATTCCCTAAGGGTAAACGCGGAGATGCTGCGAAAGCAGTCAAACCGGCCCACCCCTTACAGTAGAGACTTATAGTATAACATTTTTCATGATAAGATGTGTAAAATCCACACAACTGGCTGTAAAACAGAGGAAAATAAGGTCGGATACGGGGTTGTTAAGAGCATTTTAATCCCTTCTCCGGGAATAAAATGCTTCATTTAGCGCTTTATATTCCGATAAAGCCTACCTTTAAATCGTAAACGAGCTTTGCATCAGTAACGTTAATTATTCTGCTCTTGTACCTGCATCTTAATTATTCTCTTACTCCTTGCTTTCTCACTATTTTAATTTTAAATTATTAAGAAATGAACATCTATGTTTCCAACTTAAGCTTCAACGTACAAGATGAAGACTTGAGGGACTTTTTTGCTCCTTATGGTGAAGTAACATCTGCAAAAATCATCAACGACAGAGAAACCGGCAACTCACGCGGATTCGGATTCGTTGAAATGGGAGATGATACTGCTGCCAAAAAGGCTATAGCAGAACTGAACGGCGCCATGGTAGAAGGTAGGGCTATCAAAGTAATGGAAGCCAGACCAAAAGAAGAAAGGTCTTCCCGCGGTGGCGGTGGCTTTGGTGGTGGCGGTAACAACCCTTTCCGCAGCGGTGGCGGCGGTGGTGGTTACAACAAAGGTGGCCGTGGCGGCGGCGGCTATGGTGGTGGTAACAGATATTAATACACTACATCATATTTTCACGAAGCCTCGCACGTTGTGCGGGGCTTTTTTTATGCGCTTGCCTTTTCAAATGCTGTCCTTTAAGCCACACCAGGCATAAAAAGTTGCCTGCTCAATGGCAGGCATCTACTCAAACAACACCCAAACCCTTATGCAGCGGGAATAGCCATACGGACATCCTGAGGGATTCCAACACAATGCCAATTCGTCAAACAAATGATCGTCAATAAAATAGAAGAAAATAAGCGGAGTATTTTTACCATATTTAGTGAAAGCACGAAATAACTCACTAAATAAGAAGAAGGAATCTGTGTCACACTGAGCCCGTCGAAGTGTTGTCGAAGGACGGCTCACCCTGATCTTAAACAGTTTGCCGAACGTCATTCTCCAAACTCCTTCGGCAATACCAACTTTGCCTTTGCATCGATTGCCTCCAGCAGCGGCTCAAAGAATTGTGCATCCGCCCTCGAAGAAAACA
Organism: Niastella sp.; assembly: GCA_017744515.1. GTDB lineage: Bacteria > Bacteroidota > Bacteroidia > Chitinophagales > Chitinophagaceae > Paraflavitalea. Next base: position 57,168 of record JAGIBF010000037.1, on the reverse strand, counting down.
CAGGCAGCAAAAAGCTATCCAGCCAGAACCTGACACGTAGCTCATGAATCACAGGATGTCCTTTCACCTTCACCTGCGCATCCCACGAATCACCAATGCCTTCCAGCTCCACTTCGGCCGAACAGGGCTGACCGTTACCGATAAAATCTATTTGAAAAACCTCCATAAAATGCTTAACTTTAAACAACTTCACCACAAGCACGCAATTTACAGCGTCCCGCACAAAACATCGAAAATCCCAAAAAAACTATAGAGGTACTATAGAGCTACTATAGAGGAGTTATAGAGGTACTATAGAGGGTTTAATCCATAGATACTTTATAGATACCCCTGTACCAGTGTATAGGCAGTGTATGGAAGAGACAGGAAAAAGTAAGCCGAAGAATTGTTTTTGACTCTGAACTCACCCGAAGGGGTGCAATATGGACATTCAGACGGGTTGATCCGGACAACGACCTTACCTATTTTTGACTAAACTTTCGCATGAAACACATTACCATCGTTGTCCCCGCCGGAGAAGTTAACCTTACCAGTGTAGGAGGGGCCTATGAGATACTGACCAGGGCAAACGAATTTGGGCAAATGCTGGGTAGCCAAACTCAACTCGATATTCAGATCGCGGGCTACATTACCGAAGTGAAAGCCTGCAACAACTACCTCGCCATACATCCTGCAGACATCACAACGATTCAAAAAACAGACCTCGTGATCATACCCTCCGTGGATGTCGCAGAAGAAGACATCAGACAAAACCAGCCACTCATCGATTGGATAAACGAACAATACAAGAACGGAGCAGAAATCGCCAGCATGTGCTCAGGCGCCTTCCTCCTCGCCGCTACGGGCCTTCTCGAAGGAAGGCTATGTTCCATGCATTGGCAGAAAGTGGAAGAGTTCAGGCGGTTGCACCCGAATGTGAAAGTAATAGAAGACAGGATCATCACCGACGAGAAAGGAATATATACCAACGGAGGCGCCTATTCATTCCTGAACCTGATGCTCTACCTCGTGGAGAAATTCTTCGACCGGCAGACAGCCATCTTCTGCTCTAAGATATTTCAGATCGATATAGAAAGAACCACCCAGTCGCAATTTGCGATCTTTCATATGCAAAAAAGCCACGGCGATGATGTCATCAGCAGAGCACAGACCTACATAGAAGAAAACATTGACGTCCGGATTTCCTTCGAAAAACTGGCTACCGACCTGGCCGTTAGCAGGCGCAACTTCGACAGGCGTTTCATCAAAGCCACTGGCAACACACCGGTAGAATACCTGCAGCGCGTAAAAGTGGAAGCCGCGAAGAAAGAACTGGAAAGAGGCCGCAAAACCATTTTCGAGATTATGATCAACGTAGGATACTCCGACGATAAAGCCTTTCGGGAAGTCTTCAAAAAAGTAACCGGCCTCTCACCACAGGAGTACAGGAATAAATACAACAAAGAAAGCCTTCCGGCTTAAGTTCGTAAGGCTAAGCAGTTGTCACACTGAGCCTGTCGAAGTGTTGTTAAGCATGAATTACACCCCAGATGCCGATGGGAGAGAACGGCGAATTACTGCACAACTGGTTGTTCGGCAGCACTACCGACAAGAAGCGGTACACCTGTTTTATAAAGTCATAAAGTAGATTATGTTATTTAATGCTGACCTGTATGAGTCTTTGTGCTTTCAATGATCGACCATACCCAATCGTAATGATCAACCTTTGCAAGTTTTGCGGTTAATTCCGGTGTCAGGTTATCGACGCCTATTAATGCTCCCGCTATTTGTCCTGCAAGCGATGCGTTGGTGTCCGTATCACCACCCGCTTCAATAATACCCTGTATCATAGCAGGAAACCCAAGCCTCAGCACCTGGCCGGCAGTAAAAATGGCAAAAGGGACAGAGTTCACCACATAACCATCATTTCCCAATCGTGCTATATCCGCGATCCCTGTAGTATTGCTGATCGAACTTAGTTCAATCAATCGGTCACGTACACGGGTGTCGGGCAGTTCAGGAATAATGAGATCGAATAGATTATTGTCACCTGTCCATGCCCCTGTAATAACAGCCTTCAAGCAAAGCACAATAGCCAAAGCGCCAACATACGCTTCATCATTCCTGTGCGTGATCCGGCAGGCATCCCTGATATTTTCCCTGGTAACGTGATCAAAGAAAGCAAAAGGAGCGATACGCATGGCAGCACCATTGCCAGCAGCAAACTCGCCCTGACGTCCCACCTGACTCCAATGCCCTCCGGCTTGCAACTCCACCAGCGCCTTCAGTGTACTGGCGCCGATACCAGTCAGCTTCTTTTCCCGGTAATACCGTACAAAGTTTCCTGCCAGCAAAGCAGGATTGGATCCACCCGGCAAACAGAGCGTTTCACAAGTGGCCATGGTCAATTGCGTATCATCGGTAAACGACCACACCCGTGAAGGTTCTTGCTGCCCGCCAACATAAAAAATAGTAGTAGCAGTTTGTATTGGCTGATTCTCATAGCTGCTTCCCCAGGCATCCCCAATAGCGCCACCCAACATACAGGACACGAATTGTTGCTGCAATAAAGCTGTTGTACTCATATTAAGGATCAGATCATAGAAAAGCTAAAAGTAAAACAACTATCAACAAATCGTACTCAACTCATTCCAGGAGCGCTTCTTACCTGCCGGCGCCTCTTGCCCATTTTGAGCTATCTTCTTCACCACCTCTTTGTTTTTAAGCCCCCAGGCACTGAGGTGAGCAAGAATGGGCAGGATGCTTTCGCCCATAGGAGTGAGGGAGTATTCTACACACAAGGGAAATCCGGTGCCTGTCTTCTTGGATAGTACCCCGTAAGTAACCAGTTCACTCAGCTGCATATCGATCACACGGGCACTGGTAGTCGTGATCTCACGGTGCAGTTCACTGGGACGCCTGGCCCCACGGCTGATGGCATCGATGATACAAGGCTTCCACTTGGCGCCAAACACCTTCATCGCCACGCTAATACCACAATCAAGGTCCTCCTGTATCTTTCTTTCGTACATCTTTTTAAGGGTAAATGTACCCATTTAACCCCATTTGAAACCACGGTATCCATACCGAAAAATTATTCGGTACCTGAAAAACAATTCGGTTATTTTAATTCCGGTGCAGTCATTCCAATTTGCAGGCATTATTCACGCACAACAGATAACAAATGCCTGAAACAGTAAAGCCATCCGGAACCGCCGCCAAACGAGTACCATTCTACCGCCTCATCAGCCTGCGCCAGCTGCTATTTTGGGTACTCATCTTTGTCATTACACGCCATTTCATGCAGGGGGCCGATCACTTCCTGCAGCTAACCCCTGAAGCCCTCGGCAAATACTTTACCCGCAAATGGGTGCTGATCGCGCACATCACAGCAGGCGGCGGCGCACTGATCCTGGGACCACTACAATTCTGGAACAAGTTCAGAGCGCGCTATACCAAACTTCACCGGTGGGTAGGTCTTGCATATCTGCTGGCCATACTGGTCAGCTCAGTCTGCGCCACGATCCTGAGTTTCACAACAGCCTATGCCGTAAACTGGGCATATGCCTTTTCTGCGCAGGTATGGGTAAGCGTATGGATCATTTCAACCGTCATCGCTTATCGCGCTGCCCTGCAAAAGAAGTTTAAACTCCACCAGGAATGGATGACACGCAGCTATATCGTTACCCTCGCCTTCATTGTTTCAGGGCTCACCCTCAAATATCTGCTGAAGATCAACTTCGGCACCTTCGAAGACATTTCACCCTCACTCTTCTGGATGGGCTGGTCGGTGCCGCTATTCATCTATCAGGTTGTACTAAGCACAAAAGCAAAGCACTAAAGCCTTCCCGTGCAGATCGCCTTTCAGGTAAGCTAAAGACCAACAGCATAATAAGAATCAACAGCGTCCTGTCCGGTATAATTCGGACCAGCCTGATCATTAGCACCCAAATAAGTAAGATGGACTGGAATATTACGGGGACCTTTACAGACCAATAGCTTGAGACGGCCATTGTAATCAATGTTGTTCGCCTTGAATAAACCCTTTAATTGCTTGTGAAGCGGATCACCTTCAACTTTAATGCTATTAAGATCAAGATTGGCCAATAACAAGCCGTTATCTGCAACAGCCTGTAGCGCTGCCTGTATCACCCTGATCTTATCTCCGGCGTAATGCAACCCATGAACACAGGTAACGAGGTCATATTGATCACCTGCAGTCCAGTCAATCAACGACCGAACCTCAAATTGCACACAACTGACAAACTCAGGTATCGGTTGAAATTGATCAACAAGATCGATGCCCTTTAAAGTAGCCTGTTCCTGAAATCCTTTTCCATATAATTCCCTGGCATATTGAAGCAGGGCATTCCCCTCACCGCAACACAGGTCGAGCCATTTAACCTGACCCTTTTGCTGAAGCAGGCTGTTCAGGAATGTCTCAGGCTTGAATCTCAGCTCCTTTTCATAGCTATTCACGCCGCTGGCCTTCCGCTTACGGTTCATCCGGTTATTCGCCACCACATCAGACCAGATAAGCTCCTGCTCGGTTAACAATCTCATACTGACAAGATAACAATTTTAAACATGCCTTGAAGTATATGTAATTGCCCGGCCCTGAAGGGCCGGGAACACAATCAAAATCTTCTCTGGGCTTTAGCCAAATACCGGAAAACAAGTAGCCATAAATTACTCATTTGCCGGTATTGGCAGGCGCTAAGACACGTCCTACTTTTGATTGTTTTAACCATCCATTTATGATCATGAATAGTTTGAAGCGAGCGCACACATTCCGCTCCCTTGTTACACTGTTATTGATAAATGCGACACTTTTCTGCGAGGCTCAGGCGCTGCTGACACCTGCAGATAACGCATTCGATAGAAAATGGATTAAGAACGGCACCTACGAAATGGCTTGCTATGCCTATTCCAATGGCCAGCAGGTAGAGATCAGCACCTTTACTATACAGATCAATGCCACCGACAAAGCCCTGGCAGTCTATACCTCCCTGCAAATGAGAGGATCGGAAGACCTGATCATCGACACGAGCATTGCCGATGGCAGCACCTTCAAACCTATTTACCGTTCTTCCTTCAGCAAAGCCAAGACAATGGTCGTCAACTATGGCAAAGAAGTGACAGGCCATTATCACGACAAACAAGCAGGAAAGAAATATACGATCAAAGATGGTGCAGGTAGCGCTTTCTTCGACAGCTATACCTATCCATACCTGCTGGGCTTGTTGCCACTCACTTCAGGCTATAAAAACGACCTCGCCGTATACGATTACAAACCCACCAACAAGACGAATACCAAAAAAGCCCGCATAGAAGAAGTGAAAAGCCATATGTATACAAGCGGCCTGACAGGAGAGCACATAGTGTGGCAGGTAAAAGTATTTGAAGAAGCTACCAACGACAACTACGTCTATTATATCGACAAGGACACCCGCCGGCTGTGGAAAATAGAAATACAAACCCAGGGACAGCAATTACTGCTGGTAGATAAGGAGATCGATTATAACCCCTTTACAACAACCTTCGACAAAGAATCTACCTTGAAAATGGTTACAGCAGGCAACTCGGTTATCCTGGGACAGGCCTTTGCACGTGACAACCAGAATGAGGGGCTGCTGAAGGGAATGGCAGTTTTGAACATCAACAAAAAGCAACACGCCAGGGTAGGTACCTCAGTGATCCTGATCCCGCATACAGACTACTTCAAGGAATGGATAAAAGTGAATGATGCAGCCAGAAAGAAAGGCCGCCAGGGCTTTCCTCTATCTAAAGATGCTGCCGCATGCATTAAAGTAACAACTGTATACGACAATGACGGCCATTTCGAATTTACCAACCTGATGCCCGGCGAGTATTTACTCTATACAGAGTTTGGCTACATACACACCAGCAGCAGGACCGAGGTAGTCGGTTATACAGACACCTACATCAACGGCATGTTCCAGGGCTCAACCGCCAATACCAACACCTACAGTGTTTCCTCCAATGCATCAGCGGCCGTCAAAAAGACCATAACTATCAAAACCGAGGGATCTAAAGTTGAGGTGAAGCTGAAGAAGACTTTATAGAAGTAGGAGAGGTGAGTTTCATTTTCCCGGCCTGGAGCACCTTAACCTCTTCACCAAAGATGGACTTCCTTAAACGATAAGCTCCATGCCAGCTACAGGAGCCATCCGTTTTATTCACATTTAAATACTTGCTTTTTACATCATACAAATCCGTTGAGGTGCAGCCACCATCTTTCACATAGTTAAGCTCATTTTCAAATTGGATAAATCCCTGAACACCCTCTTGGTTCATCGTGGTTGTTTGCAAAAGCTTGCCGTCTTTAAATTCTACCACCGTTTCCCTACCTTTCTTCACGTATTTCCAGGAAGCGTTATAAAGTCGGGCCACAAGCTGACCCTCAACTTTTATAATGACAATTTTCGACCCACTGGCGTGATAGCAACCACTTGAATGGATCCAGACCACTATCGAATCCTTTTCCTGCAATTTTGCCAATGTATTTTGCGGATACGCCAATAATTTGTCTGGACATAGCGCAACATTATTGGTAAGCTTCTCGGTTAGTGTCACTACTTTATTCACTACCTGACCATAATTGTTCATGTAACGTACCCTGTAATTCCCGGTAACTGCGTTTTTAATTTTAGCGGGCCACGTTATTACCTGCCCTGGCATAATTACATAAGCCAATGTATCCTCAGGCAATCTATAGAAAGAGACAGTATCCGAGCCGATCCATGAAAACTCCTCCATCCGGCAATTGTTAGTAGATATCTGTATGGTTGTCATTTTGGGAGCTTGTCCCAGGACTGAGAAGGAGGTAACAAACAATGAAGAGAGGATAAGTAATCTCATTTTTATGGTATAGATGCAGGCCCTCTACCAATTACACAGGAGTCAGGATGTGTTTACACAATAATACCCTACTTTATGTTAACACAGATATAAAAGTCATTGGCAACAACAAAACATGCCACATATGTTAACCTGTAATCCGGGCGATTTTGTCAAGATGTCTGCGGAGAAAAAACACAGAAAAATAGCTGATAAATCTTTCGACAGGTATAATATGGATAACGCTTACTACTAAGTAGTTACCACTAAATCCAATATTGGGAATGCTATAATCACGCCCTTTTTGACAAATCTGTATACCAGTATTTTTCCCCGGAACGTTTAAGGAAGGCAATAATCCGCTAACCCTAAAATCCGCATACCCGTGAAACATTTTGAGTATGTCTATTTCAACATTTACGCCCATTACCAACAGCGTAACCAGGACCTGACCACTTTCCCCGCACGATTATGGACCATGTACATTATTTCAATGTCTATTGGAGGATGGGTACTGTTTTTACAGGCAGCTTTCCTTCGACTGATCCGGCATGCATGGTTTTCCACCCAATCGTTGGGCATGTCATTTGCGATATTTGTTTACGTGAGCACCGCACTGATCTTTTACCGCATCTTTATCCTTAACAATTACGACGAAAAGATCTACAACAAGTTCGAACCATCCTGGACCAAAAATCCAAACAAACTAAATGGTCTATTAGTATCGATATTGATGGTTGTGGCACCATACCTGTTGCTGCTATCCCTAAAGATATTTTTTCCGGGTAATCATTTGCAGTAGGACGCTTATTGCTGCTGGATTTTTAAGGCGCTTTCACAAAAGGAAGCGCCTTTTTTGTATAAGCGAGGTTAAATGAATATCCGCGTCCCCGAATAATTCTCCCGGAAACCCTTAGGTGTAGTATTCTTCCTTCGTTTGAAGATGCGGTTGAAGTTCGACATATTATTGAACCCGCATTTAAAAGCCACTTCTGCAATCGTATCGGTGGTATTGATCAGCATCCGGGTGGCATGACCGAGGCGAATATCATTTAAACTATCGGTAAAAGTTTTCCCCGTACGCTTCTTGATAAAACGGCTGAAAGAAGCCTCCGGCATATTGATCACCTTGGCTACCTCACTTAGCGTGAGCTGGTTCTGGTAATTCTTGTTCATGTATTCATACGCCTTCTCGATCCTCCTGCTGTTATAATTGAATACCTCTTTATGCTGAAGTGTCCCACTCAATATCACCATGTTCCGGGAAGTAGAGAGGTCATGCAGAATAGAGAACAGCTCCAGCACAGAGTCGAAACCGGTTTTGCTTACCAGACCAAGTATCCTCCCTTGCAGCCTTTTGATCACCTCCTGTGAAAAAAGAATACCCTGCCGGGAACGCTCGAACATATGATTAATAAAATTGAGTTGATTCTTCTTGAGCAGCGAATCGGACAGCAGGTCTTTGTTGAACTGGATGGTTACCTCCTGTATCTCCTTGCCGGTAAGCTCACAATCAAACCAGCCATGATCGAGGTTGGGGCCAACAAATACCAATTCAGCATCACTAATGAGCGAAACATGATCCCCCACGATCCGCTTGGCCCCCTTGGCATTGAGGATCAAATTCAGTTCATATTCTTCATGATGGTGCAGCGGAAAATCGAAATTCTTCTTCTTCCGGGAGAACAAAGTAAAACAGTCACTTTGCGTTAGAGGCGTGATTTCTCTAAGAGTAGTATTCATGGTGCCGGCATAAATCGTTGCTGACTAAGGTACAGAATGAGCAGAATAAAACACATTGCCCTGTTAAAAATGTACCACAAAATGCATTTTAAGTATCACTGTGCTGTACTGTGCTGGTTTACCTTTGAAATCCGGATATATCAAACAGCCCATGCCAGCAAACGTACCGGAAAACCAACTACCTTAAGCGAATGAAATTGACGCTAATAGATTGCCTGATTGTCATTGCCTATCTCCTCGTTATGATCCTTATCGGTTTACGGTACCGGAAAAAAGCACGACAGGATCAGCAAAGCTATCTCATGGGAGGCAAATCACTATCCTGGTACAAACTGGGATTGAGCGACGCCTCCGACATGTTCGATATCAGCGGCACGATGTGGATGGTGAGCCTCTGCTTTGTGTACGGCATGAAAAGCCTATGGATTCCCTGGCTCTGGCCGGTATTCAACCAGGTATTCCTCATGATGTACCTCTCCAAATGGTTGCGCCGCTCCAATGCTACCACAGGCGCCGAATGGCTGGCCACCCGCTTTGGCAACAGTGGCAAAGGCGTTAAAGGATCACACAAAGTAGTGATCGCATTTGCCCTCATCGGTTGCCTCGGCTTCATGGTGTATGGGTTCATTGGCCTGGGCAAATTCATCGAGATCTTCGTCCCCTGGGAAAATGTAAAAAACTACTTACCCTTCAACGTACCGCCCCATTATGTCGCCCACTTTTATGGCATTGTATTGACCTTTTTCGCCATGTTTTATTCCATTATCGGCGGGTTGCACAGCATCGTGCTGGGAGATATGATCAAATATGGCATCATGACCGTTGCCAGCTTTTCGATCGCGATCATTGCCTATATAAAACTACAGGGACAAACACTGGCGGTACCCGATGGCTGGTACAGCCCCTTTTTCGGTACCCGTTTATCCCTCGACTGGAGCCATATCATTGCAGAAGTTAACGCCAAGATCGAAAGCGATGGCTACACATTATTCGGCGCCTTCTTCATGATGATGCTGTTCAAAGGCGTCTTCGCATCCCTTGCCGGCCCGGCCCCCAATTACGACATGCAAAAGATACTCTCGACCCGTTCACCGAAAGAAGCCAGTAAAATGAGCGGATTTGTATCGATCATACTATTACCCATCCGGTATTCACTCATCATTGGACTTACAGTCCTGGGCTTGCTATACTACAACCAGATGAACCTCCAATCAGCCGATGGCGCCATCGACTTTGAGCGTATCCTGCCGGTTACGATCAACAGCTTTCTGCCGGTAGGGCTGGTGGGCCTGGTATTGACAGGTTTACTGGGAGCATTCATGGGTACCTTCAGCGGCACCCTCAACGCAGCACAGGCATACATCGTGAACGACATTTACCTGAAATACATTCATCCCGGCGCGCCCAACAAAAAAGTGATCCTGATGAACTACATCGTGGGCACCCTCGTAGTGATCACGGGCATCGTATTGGGCTTTTTTGTAAAAGACATCAACCACGTACTCCAGTGGATCGTTTCCGCTTTATATGGCGGATACATCGCAGCCAACGTGTTAAAATGGTATTGGTGGCGTTTCAACGCCAATGGATTCTTCTGGGGCATGCTGTCAGGCGTGGCAGCAGCACTCATCTTCACCCGCTTTTTTGAAGGCGTAGAGTTCCTGTATTTCTTCCCGCTGCTGTTTGCGATTTCATTGGCAGGTTCCATTGCCGGCACATACGCCGCACCGCCAACCGATATGAAAGTATTGAAGCAATTCTATAGCACAGTACACCCCTGGGGCTTCTGGAAACCGGTGCTGCAGGAAGTACAAAAAGACAATCCCGCTTTTGGACCCAATACCAATTTCCGGCGCGATATGTTCAATGTGGTCCTCGGCATCATTGCACAGCTATGCCTCACGATCCTGCCGATGTACCTCATATTGAGCCGCACAGTACCCTTGCTGATCACCATACTTATCCTCGCCATCATAGTTGTCATATTGAAGAAAACCTGGTGGGATAAGCTAACCGATTAATAAAATACCAAATCCAGTTACCATAATGGACTTCGAAAAAAGATTACAACAACTCCAGCAGGCGCATGAGAGAGAACTGAACCAACCGAACGAACCGGAAGAGTTGGGCAATGGCATTTTCGACAGATACAAGAACCCTGTCCTCACCGCTACCAGCGTTCCCCTTGTGTGGCGCTACGACCTTGACCCGGCCACCAATCCATTCCTGATGGAAAGACTGGGCATCAATGCCGTATTCAATGCGGGCGCCGTCAAATGGAACGATCGTTACCTCCTGATATGCCGTGTCGAAGGAAGCGACAGGAAATCATTCTTTGCAGTGGCTGAAAGCCCCAATGGTATCGACAACTTCCGGTTCTGGAAATACCCGGTCAATATGCCGGAGACGGGCGAGCCCGATACCAATGTATACGATATGCGCATCACGGTACATGAAGATGGTTGGATATATGGCCTGTTCTGTACAGAGCGGAGAGACCCGCAAGCTGCAGCAGGCGATCAATCCGCTGCCGTGGCCCAATGCGGCATCGCACGCACACAGGATTTTAAGTCCTGGGAGCGCCTGCCTGATCTTAAAACACCTTCACCGCAACAACGCAATGTAGTGCTCCACCCGGAATTGGTGAACGGCCAATACGCCTTTTACACCCGGCCCCAGGACGGTTTCATCGACACAGGCAACGGTGGCGGCATCGGATTCGGCCTGGCAAATACCATGGAGCCTGCCGTGATAGACAAAGAAACAGTGATCGATAAAAAAGTATACCACACGGTCTACGAAGCCAAGAATGGCCAGGGCCCGGCGCCTATCAAAACAGCATATGGCTGGCTGCACCTCGCACATGGCGTACGCAACACGGCAGCGGGCCTGCGCTATGTACTCTACATGTTCATGACGGCCCTCGACGATCTCACCAACGTTATCTATAAGCCGGCAGGCTACTTGCTCGCACCACAGGGAGAAGAGCGCATTGGCGACGTTTCCAATGTCGTATTCTGCAATGGCTGGATAGCCGACGATGACGGAAAAGTATTCATCTACTACGCGTCATCCGATACGCGCATGCATGTAGCCACCAGCACCATCGAACGGCTCACGGATTACGTAATGAATACACCGCCCGATGGATTCAGCTCGGCAAAGACGGTGAGAAGAATTATCAGGATGATCGATCACAACCAATCACTAACAGCAGCAGAAGTACAATAGACCCTCACTCGATGCCCCCTGAGTATTGTCACCCCGGAGTAGCCTGTCACACTGAGCCTGTCGAAGTGCTGCCGGAGAGTTTTGCAGATAAAGTACGGGAAACGTCGGATTAATACCATAAAACGCAAAATGAGTATCAATATCCGGTTTATTCGCAAACTATATTTGATTTACCAATTCAGGATTCGCTAACGAACTTTTATGGCAGGAAACCATCGATTGCAAGCCACCCTCTTCATACTGCTTATGACGGCCTTCCAGCCGTCAATAAGCCAAACGACGCCTGCCGCCAAAAGCCTCGATATACTTACGGAGCGATTAGCCGCCAGGTCACTGCACGGCACCGCCAGTCAGACCGATCCATCCGCCGGTATGCAGGCCGACGGTAGCTGGTCTGACATTAATTACGAGGATACAGTGACTGCTAAGTGGTCCAACCATATGAAACGCCTGCGGTCGATGGCTGCAGCCTACAACAATCCTGCGGGCAGCAGCTACCACGCAGCAGAACTGATAAACAAGATCGATAAAGGCTTTGCCTTTATATACAACAAGCGCCTGCGTTCCTCCAACTGGTGGGATATGGAGATCGGCGGACCCAATGAATACATGGCCGCCCTGATCATGGTAAAAAAACACCTGCCGGCCGAACAGGTAAAAAAGTATGCTGCCTATTTGGTCGACGCTACACCTAATCCGGGACATAAAGGACAAAACAGGGTATGGGTTTCTATCATTACCATTTACAAAGGCTGCATCAGCAACGATCAGCTGCTGGTGGAAAAAGGATATGCCTCATTGGCCTCGACACTCACGATAGAACCGGTACAAGGGAATGAAGGTATCAAGATAGACAATAGCTTTCACCAACACCGGCCACAACTTTATTCAGGCGGTTATGGACTGGGCTATGTGCGCGATGTAGCAGAAATGCTGGCGCTTTCCCGCCAGACCGTTTTCGCAGCACTCTTTACGCCGGAAAAGAAAACGATACTCTCCAACCTGGCCCTCAAAGGACACCAACTTCTGGAATACCGCGACGTGGTAGACTTCGGCACCAACGGCAGGAACATTACCCGGGAGAATGGACTGAACGGAATGGATACGGCCACCCTCAACAACCTGTCGCTGGCCGATCCTGCCCATGCAGCAGATTATGCACAATGGAAAGCCCATCTTACCGGTGGCGCATTTCCACAAACATACCGGGGCAACAACTATTTCTGGAAGTCGGATATCATGACACAGCACGGTAGTAATTACTACCTCTCCGCCAAAGTGATCTCTACCCGCACAGCAGGCACCGAGTCATTGAACGGAGAAAACCTTAAAGGATTCAACCTGCCGCTTGGCGCTACCAACATCATGACCCATGGCTGCGAGTATAAGAACATCCTGCCAGTGTGGGACTGGACCAAAATACCAGGCGCCACAGCAGTGAATCATCCGGCATCCGTACTATTACAATGGTACCAATATGGCTCCAATCAATTTGCAGGCGGCGCCAGCGATGGCCATGCCGGATTGATAGCCTACGATCACAGCTACAACGGCATACAGGCAAAAAAAGCTTATTTCTTCCTGGGAGATGCGATGCTTTGCCTTGGTGCAGGCATCAATGCATTGGGTATTCAAACAGTACATACGACAGTCAACCAGACTTTCCTGAACGGAGAAGTAAACATGCAGGCCGGTAACCAAACAGAAGTATTAACAGGTAACACGAAAAAATTCAACAACCTGCAATGGATTTACCACGACGGCGTAGGCTATGTATTTCCGGAAATAGCAGAAGTTACCATCAGCAAAACACCACAATCAGGAACCTGGAAAAGCATCAACACCACAGGCAGCAATGAAACCATCACACGTGATGTATTCAGCTGTTGGTTCTCACACGGTACAGCACCAACCAATGCACACTACCAATACATAGTAATGCCTGCTGCTACAAAAGAAGCTTTCCTGGCCAGCAAAGTGCCCGGCAAGTTTAAAGTGATTAGCAATACCGCTGATATACAAGCCGTCAGCTACGAGGATTATTACGCCATTGTTTTCTATGAGCCAGGCACAGCAGTGATGCCGGATGACCTTAGCATCACCTCCCGGATGAAAGCTACGGTGTTGATCAGGCATACATCCGGTGACTATTACATCACTGCTGCCGACCCTTTGCACAAACAAAAAGAAGTAACCCTAATACTCAACCGGAAACTCGAAGGACCAGGCGCAACCAAACAGGGGAGTGGGTCAGTCATTCAGCTCACATTCCCTACAGGCGACAACACAGGCAATTCCGTGACCCGGCTATTTAAAACCCCATCATAAAAAATCAACTCCATAAAAATAAACTCTCCATTGCCATGTTTGAAAAATTGACTACTAACTTACGCTGCCCCCGGCGCCCAAAGTCCAGGGCAGCATTCATTCGCCTGCTGCTGGTGATGACAGTATTCCTTCAGGCAATAACTGCACATGCCGGCGCTCCCATGAGAGCGAAAGAAATAACCGGAAAAGTGACCGATGAAAAAGGCGCTCCGCTTCCCAACGTAAGCGTTAACGAAAAGGGAACCAGCGTTGCCACCCAAACCGGCACAGACGGCACATTTAAGATCAGTGTTGCCGGTGAATCAGCTGTACTCATATTCACCTCTGTAGGGTTTGGTACCCGGGAAATACGTGTCGGCTCAAAAAGCTCAATCGATGTAGTTTTAACGGCCAATGCAGTGGCCTTGAACGATGTCGTTGTAGTAGGTTACGGTACAAGAAAGCGCACAGATGTAACAGGCGCCATTTCTTCCATCAGTGAAAAAGCACTGCGTGAAGTACCGGTCACCAATGCCCAGCAATTACTGCAAGGTAGGGTTGCGGGCGTATACGTAACGCAAAACTCTAATCGTCCTGGCGCAGAGCCCTCTGTGCTGTTGCGTGGTCACCGTTCTATTACAGCCGGCAACGATCCGCTGTATGTAATTGACGGTATCCCCACCAACGACGGATTCAACGATATCAACCCCAACGACATCGTATCGATGGATGTACTGAAAGATGCATCCGCCACAGCCATCTACGGATCACGTGGCGCAAACGGGGTGATCATCATTACCACGGCCAGAGGCAAACAAACAGCCAACGGGCAACCGGAAGTGAGATACAATACCTACGTGGGCAAAACAGTGATCAATCGCTACATCAACAACCTCACAGGCCCCCAGTACGTAGAATTCCGTCGCGAAGCAAACAGAAGTATCAATAACTACAACGATGCCGATCCGGTAGCTTCCGACGCTAAGATATTCTCTGCGCTGGAACTGGATGCCATTTCCAAAAATCAATATACCGACTGGCAAAGAGAGATCACACAAAACGGTTTCCAGCAAAACCATGAACTGAGCATATTGGGTGCTTCTGCCACTACGAAGTACAATGTATCACTGGGCTACTACCAGGACGATGGATACATCAAGCTGCAGGACTTCACCCGTTATAGCCTTCGGATAAACCTCGACCAGAAGATCACCAGCAAGATTAATATGGGCGTATCGATGCTGGGTTCTTTCAGCGAACGGAATGGGGCCAACTTCAACCCCATTGCCGCTACGGTAGTGATCAATCCCATCGGCTCGCCTTACGGTCCTGATGGCAAACTGCTCAGCAATCCCACCAACGATCCGCTGATGTATAACCCCCTCAGTGATTTTATCCCGGGCAATGTGCTCCGCAAAGAGAAACGCACACGCTTATTGGCGAGCCTGTATGCAGAAGCTGAGTTGGTCAGGAACCTGAAGTTCCGGGTCAACTTTGGTCCCGACCTTACCAATAGCCGCTTCGGCAGCTTTAACGCATCCAATTCCATTGCCCGTCAGGGTCAATTGCCCAATGCCAGCATGTCCAACGAATACATTTTCTCTTATACGCTAGAAAATATTCTCGACTACAACCAAACGTTTGGTAAACATAAGATCGGCGCCACGGCCCTCTACAGCGTACAGGAACGTGTAAGAGAAACAGGCGCCGCAGCAGGAGAGAACCTGCCTGTAGAATCAGTGACCTTTCACAACCTCGGTTCAGCAGGATTGCTGGCCAGCATCGGCAGCAGCTATTCACGGTTCGATATCCTGTCCTATATGGGACGTATCAACTACGGTTTCGATAACCGCTTCCTGTTTACAGCTACCGTTCGTGCCGATGGTTCATCCGTATTCGCACCCGGCAACAAATGGGGCTTCTTCCCCTCCGCCGCCTTTGCCTGGAACATTTCGAATGAAGAGTTTATGGCAAATCAGAACGTTCTGTCCAACCTTAAATTCCGCTTAGGTTACGGACGCACGGGCAACACGGCATTGGACCCTTATGGTACCCTGTCGACACTCAACCGTTCCTATTACGATTTTAATGACGTGGCTGCACTCGGTTATTATCCGGCCAGCATCCCTAACCCGAACCTGAAATGGGAAACAACAGAAGCCTTTAACGTGGGCGTTGATTTCGGATTGCTGAACAACCGCCTTACAGGCGCCATCGAGGGATACAGAAGCCGCACATTCGACCTGCTGCTGCCGTATGTACTACCCAACTCAACAGGTTTCTCTTCTGTGATCACCAACGTGGGCAGCACGCAGAATACCGGTGTGGAACTCACGCTTTCTTCTCAGAACATCGCTGGCAAAGACTTCCAGTGGACTACAGATTTCACCACTGCCTACAACCAGGAAAAGATATTGGAGCTGTCACTCGGCAAAGTAGATGATATCGGCAATGCCCGCTTCATCGGTAAGTTCCTGCAGGTATACTACGATTATCAAAAAGTAGGTATCTGGCAAAAAGGAGAAACCCAGGCAGCACAATACAGCTCTTCCATCGGACAGATCAAAGTAGCCGACCGCAATACAAACGGTAAGATCGATCCGGATGACCGTATGATCATTGGCTCACCAACACCCAAATGGACATTTGGTTTCAACAACCGCTTCAACTACAAATCATTCGACATCGGCATTTTCGCAGTAGCAGTAAGCGGCAACACGATCGTAAGCGCCTTCCACAACCCACCCAATAACTCCATTGCCTTCGGTGGCCGTTACAATGTGGTAAGCTCGGATTACTGGATACCCAACAACCCCACCAATGCCTATCCACGTCCGATTAGCGGCACTTCCGGCAGCCCGGGTGTTGTATTTGGCAGTACACTGAAATATTTCGATGGATCATTCATCCGTATCCGCAACATCAACTTTGGCTACAACCTGCCCAAACAACTGATATCGAAAGTAAAAGCACAATCACTGAGAGTGTACTTCAACATCACCAATCCCTACATCTTCTCCAATTACGTGCGCAGGCATGATGGAACAGATCCGGAGATCACCGATGCTCCTTCCACTGTCAATTACATGCTGGGACTTAATGTTAAATTCTAAAGCCACTAACGATGAAAAAAATACTCACTATAGCAATAGCAGGCGCACTCGTTATCAATACAGGTTGCAATAAGCTCCTCGACGAAGATGTGCGCTCACAGATATCAAACCTTTATCTCAATACACCTGCGGGTCTGGAAGACGGCGTAAAAGCCTCTTACAGCTACCTCCGGTCATTCTACGGCACACAAAGCGGTGGATGGATGACGGTATACGGTACCGATGAATACCAGAACGGTAATGCCGACGTCACCTTTGCCAACTATACCGCCAACCTGAACCCCTCCAGTGGCATTACCACCGGTATCTGGAACAGCATGTATGGCGGCATCAATACCTGCAACGCTGTAATAGAAGCAGCCCCAACGATCACAGGCATGGATGAAAAGCTGAAGAACATGCGGGTAGCGGAAACACGTTTCCTCCGTGCCCAGTATTACTTCATCCTGGTGCAGCAATTCGGTCCCCTGCACATTACCCTGAAGCCTACCAGTGATGCATCGAATGCAGCCACCCGCTCACCGATCGCAGACGTATACAAAGTGATTGTCGACGACCTCACCTTCGCCATTGCCAATCTTCCGCCGACAACCGGCGATTACGGTCGCATCACGATCCCTGCCGCCAAGCACATGCTGGCCAAGGTATACCTCACAAGAGCCGGAGGTACCGCCAAACAACCTACTGATTATGACAACGCTGCAACACTGGCCAAAGACGTAATACAAACAGGTGGTTACAAACTGCTGGATGATTTCTCTGAACTGTTTGCCCAGCCCAGCAAGCCCAATGCAGAGACCATGCTGGCCTGCCAGTACAGCACGAATATTCAATCCAGCCCCGGCAACCTGGGCAATCCCGGTGGTGGCGCCAACGTTACCTGCTTTGGTTTCTGCACAGGCTATGAAGGCTATCCCGGTATGCAGCGCGATCTGGCCAATGGTCGCCCCTTCGCACATTTTCGCCCTACTACTTACATGATCAACCTGTATGATAAAGCACTCGATACCCGCTGGGAAAAATCATTCAAGAATACCTGGCTGTGCAACAAGCCCGGCACCTACACGATCAACGGCAAATCGGTAACCCTGAAACTGAAAGACACGGCATTGGTAGTACTCGACAGAGAGATCACAACCGAAGAACGCAATGCACGCGTGTACACGATCATTACCCCCAGCCAATACGGTCCCGGCATCTGGCCCATGAACCAGAAATTCCAGGATTCCTTGCGCGCAGCCGTCAACAACAGCATTGGTGTAAAAGATTTCCCGATCTATCGTTTGGGAGAAACATACCTGATCGCTGCCGAAGCCTTGCTGATGAGCAACAAAGCAGCGGAAGCTGTTTCCTACATCAACACCTTGAGAAGACGTTCGGCAAGACCCGGCGCCACACCCGCAGAAACAGAGGCCAACAAACTGGCAATGGAAGTAAAAGCGGCAGACCTCAACATCGACTTCATCCTCGATGAGCGCGCACGCGAGCTCTCCGGAGAATTCATGCGCTGGACTGACCTTGTGCGTACCGGTAAATTACTGGAGCGCGTAGATAAATATAACCCCGTGGCTAAATTGTTGATCAAGCCATATCACGTATTACGGCCCATTCCGCAAACACAGATCGACCGTACATTGGGCGGCAAGGAAAAATTTCCGCAGAACGACGGGTACTGATTTGTCACGCTGAGCCAGTCGAAGCCTTCCGTCTTCTGTCACGCTGAGCCTGTCGAAGTGCCTTCCGTCTTCTGTCGCGCTGAGCCTGTCGAAGCGCCTTCCGTCTTCTGTCACGCTGAGCCTGTCGAAGCGCCTTCCGTCTTCTGTCACGCTGAGCCTGTCGAAGCGCCTTCGGGACATGATAGGTTTGTGCAAATGCCATAGCTTAGCAAACCTGTACGGTCTAATGGAAAAACAATCAAAAGTAATGGCATTTTTATTTCGAATAGGAATCACGTTGAGCACCTTATTGATTGGATACACCGGAGGGCAGGCGCAAGCGCCTGCCCACGGCAATCCGATCCTGCCCCTGAAGGCGGAATGGATAAGATGTCCCGACATGGACGTAAAAGCCTATGGTGTATACCACTTCCGGAAGAACTTTGAACTGAAAGCCGTACCGAAAGCTTTTACAGTACATGTAACAGCCGATCAACGATACAGATTATTCGTCAATGGAAAGCCGGTTTGCTTCGGCCCGGCCAGGGGCGACCTGCTGAACTGGAATTATGAAAGCATCGATATTGCCCCCTTTCTGCAAGCAGGTAAAAATGTACTGGCAGCACAGGTTTGGAATATAGGAGGCGGCGCTCCGGTGGCGCAGGTCACTGCCCAAACAGCCTTTGTGTTGCAGGGAAACAGCGAAGCCGAAAGCTTCGTCAATACAGATACCTCCTGGCGGGTCATCAGGAATGAAGCCTATGCACCAGTGCCATTTCCGCCATCAAGGTTAGCCTCTTACATTGTCGGCAGCACCGATAGCGTCAACTTCGATAAATACCCTTTCTCCTGGCAACAGATCAGCTATGATGACAAGACATGGCTAAAGCCGGAGATAGAAACAAAAGCGAGGTACTATACCGACAAACGTATGCTCAAAGCACGATCAGTACCCTTCATGGAAGAAACACCTGAGCCAATAACGAATATCGTGCGGGTACAGGGGATAGATTCAACTCCATTGATTAAAGAATTCACCGAAAATGGAGTCATCAAAATTCCCGCTCATACATCAGCCACCATTCTGATCGACCGCAAAATATTGACCACCGGTTATCCCGAGATCACTTTTAGTGGTGGCGGCAAAAGCACGGTGAAGATCACCTATGCCGAAAGCCTTTTCGATGAAAAGAACCTGAAAGGCAACAGGAATGAGATTGCCGGCAAAAGGATATTGGGCTACTATGACATATTCCGCCCCGATGGTGGACAACAACATGGCTTCAGGCCTTTGTGGATGCGCACCTGGCGATTTATCCAGCTGGATATTAATACCGGAGAAGAGCCTCTTGTGCTCGATAAAATGCAATCCGTCTTTACAGCCTATCCCTTCGAACAAAAAGCAGTCTTCTCGTCCAGCGACAAGAGTCTTGAAGACATTTGGGCAGTTGGCTGGCGTACTGCCCGCCTGTGCGCCAATGAAACCTACATGGATTGCCCCTACTATGAACAACTACAATACGTTGGCGACACGCGCATTCAGGCATTGATCTCCTTATATGTTTCGGGCGATGACCGCCTGGTGCGCAACGCCATCGAACAGTTCCACCAGTCACAAATGCCCGATGGCCTCACGATGGACGCCTATCCGGCCAGAGGTGGCAAGTTTATTCCGCCTTTCTCTTTGTTCTGGATATCTATGTTGCATGACTATACGATGTATAGGAACGATCCGGCCTTTGTAAAAAAGTACCTCGTACCGATGGAAGCAATTTTAAAGTGGTTTGAATTTCGTATAGATCAGCAAACAGGTTTATTGGGAACACTCGGCTTCTGGAATTTTGTCGACTGGTCCTTTACCTACAAAGGCATTCCACCGGGTGGGCTCGATGGCAATTCATCCATCTTATCCCTGCACTATGTGTACACACTTGAGCAGGCGGCAGACATCTACCAGCAATTCGGCCAGCAGGAGAAAGCATCATACTATAAAGCACTTGCCGGTAAGATGCGCAAAGCTGTTTATAACCGGTGCTACGATGCCACGAAGTCACTACTGGCAGATTCACCCGAAAAGAAATCCTTCAGTCAGCACGCCAATATCTGGGCCATCCTGACCGATTGTATCGATAAGACGAAGCAAGCAGCACTCATGAAGCACATACTGGACGATGCAACCCTGATCCAGACATCCCCCTATTACCGTTTCTACCTTACCAGGGCGCTCAAAAAAGCGGGCTTGGGCAATCGCTATCTTTCTACCCTGCAACCCTGGAAAGATGTGATAGCGTTGGGATTGAGCACCTTCCCGGAAACCCTCGCACCGAATGTCCGGTCTGATTGCCATGCCTGGAGTTCCAGTCCCTGTTATGATTTTCTGGCCACTGTTTGTGGCGTAGACAGTGACAAGCCGGGCTTTAGATCAGTGAAGATCGAACCCAACCTCGGAGACCTGCAACAAGCCCGCTGCAGCATACCACATCCCAACGGAGATATTAAAGTGGAATACCAAAAGCAGGATAAGACATGGGAAGCAGTCATCACATTGCCCGCAGGGCTTACCGGGAAATTCATCTGGAAAGGAATAAGCAAACCATTACATAGCGGCACACAAATTATCAAAGTGCCCATTTGAAAGAGGAGTTTCCTTTGTGGAAGCTTTGCACCGTTGAAAGCAACAGCATTGTAGAAAAACGAATCAAAGGATATTGTGAACTATCAAAACCAACAGCTTCGTAATGTTACATCAAAGGTGTCTTTTGCCCCTTTAGGGGCTACAGCTTTGTAGAAAAAATGTATTAAAGGGTTTTGTGCGCCATCGGTGCACCACGCTTGAAACCGTTAGTGATTTGAAATTATTTATTCTGAATAATATGCGCCACCTGATTCTCTTGCTATTAATTGTTTCTGATCTTTCGTCCCTCGGCCAGCACGAAAACAGCTTGTCGGCGCATTCATCCGTACAATCATTCTTCCTTACTTCTGAAGCCGGTCATCAGGGCCGGTACAACTGGCAAATGCTGCGCGTAAGTGAACTGAAAGGAGATGGAGTACTTGTATCAGCAGCCACATTGCCAGCAGGCAACTGGCAAAAGGCAATTGTTCCGGGAACGGCCCTCACCAGTCTTGTTGCCAACGGCGTATACCCCGATCCTTATGTTGGAGATAACAACCGGCGCAGCCGCAAGCTGATACCGGATATCAACGAAACAGGCAATGACTTCTATCATTACTGGTACCGCACCTCCTTCGGTATACCCGCTGCCTGGAATGGCAAACGTATCTGGTTAAAACTACATGGCGTCAACTACCGTGCAGAAGTGTGGCTCAACAGTAAAAAGCTGGGCGACCTGAACGGCATGTTCAATACAAAAGCTTTCGACATCACGGAGGTGGCACGTAAGGATGGTAAGAACATCCTTGCCATCAGCGTAAAGCCTGTTGATGTACCGGGCACTTCCACCGGCCCGAAATTATTCAGGCAAAGCGGCGCTGTTGGCGAGAACAGCAACGGCGGCAACGGAGAGATCGGACAAAATGTAACGATGCTTATGTCGGTAGGCTGGGACTTCACAGCCCCCGACGGTATCCGTGATCGCAACACAGGTATATGGAGAGATGTGGAGATTTACACCACCGGTGATGTAACACTTGAAGCCCCCTTCACCTGGTCGCAACTGCCATTACCTGATACCAGCAGTGCAAAGCAAACAGTATCGGTAGAAGTAGTGAACGTCACCAATAAACCCCAACAGGGAACAGTAAGCGGGTTGATCAAAGAGACCGGTACCAAATTCGAAAAATCCCTCACACTGAAACCACGCGAGCGACAGGTAGTGGAGTTTCGTCCGGACGAATACAAACAGTTGACCATACACCAGCCAAAACTCTGGTGGCCTGTAAATAAAGGAAACCCTCATCTCTATACATTGGAGATGCGCTTTAAGACAGGCACCATCACCACCGATGTACAAACCGTACGGTTCGGCATCCGGCAAATAACATCCGACCAGCAAACCCCGGACAATTCACGCAGGTTCCTCGTCAATGGAGTACCGGTTTTCATCCGGGGAACGAACTGGATACCCGAAGCCATGCTGCGCAATTCAGCAGCAAGAACAAGAGCTGAACTGCGCTATACACGTCAGGCGGGTCTTAACCTCATCCGCTTATGGGGTGGGGGAATTGCAGAGTCCGATTACTTCTACCAGCTCTGCGATGAAATGGGCATACTGGTATGGAATGAATACTGGATCACGGGCGACACACGTTTTCCGGCAGACACGGCGCTTTATCTTGCCAATATCCGCAGTACCGTAAAGCGTATCCGCAACCATGCTTCACTGGCTTATCACGTATCCTCTAATGAATCCACTGAAATACCGGAAGCAGCGGCACTGATCAAAACACTCGACCCCAGTCGTGGCTACCAGATGCAATCCGAATGCTGTGGCGTTCACGACGGCAGCCCCTACAAATATGAAAACCCGATGCAGTATTTCGAGAATACGGCATCGAAACGCGGCAGTAGGGTAGATGGCTTCAACCCTGAGTACGGCACGCTCTGCCTGCCTACCATAGGTTCACTCCGCAAGTTGATGCCCGAAGCTGACCTTTGGCCCATCAACAAAGCCGTATGGGATTACCTCGACGGTGGCGGCTTTCACCAGGTTACTACGAAATACAAAGACGCCATAGATCAGTTTGGACCCTCGGCATCCATCGACGAGTTTGCCCGCAAAGCCCAGTTTGTAGGCGCCATGAATTATCGCGCCATCTGGGAAGTATGGAACTACAACAAGTTTGCCTTTGGAGATCGCTGGGCATCCGGTTTTTTATTCTGGTACCACAACAGCCCGCTGCCTCAAACTGCCTCCCGTATGTACGACTGGTACCTGGAGCCCACCGCAGCATTGTATTACTCACAAAGCGGCCTGCGCCCATTGCATGCGCAGTTTGATTATTTGAAGAACACGGTGTCTGTTTACAATGATTACCGTAAAGGATTCAATAATTATAAACTCATTACAGAAGTATATGACCTGCGTTCTGTCAAAGTATATACGAAAGAAACAACCATCGATATCCCGGCCGATGGAGTTGTGAAAGATGCTATCCAGATAGCGTTCCCGGAAGAGATCACACCGGTTCATTTTATCAAGCTGCGCCTGCTCGATAATAAAGGCAACCTCGTCGACGATCCGTTTTACTGGCGCTCGACAGACACTTACAAAGGCGCCTGGACATTGACCGGTCCGGCAACAGCAGGCTTCCAGGCCATCAATAGCCTGGAGAAGATAGAACTGAAAGTAAGCCCGATACAAAGAAGTAAAGACCGTTTGACGCTGACAGTATCCAATCCTTCTCCTGTTATTTCTTTCTTTACCGAGCTGAAAATACAGGACTTTGCAGGTCGCAGCATAGCGCCTGTATTTTACTCGGACAACTTTTTCAACCTGTTGCCCGGAGAATCGAAAACAATACACATCGATGTAGACCAGGCAAGCCGGCCCGATTCGTTCAACCTGGTGACAGAAGCCTTCAATGCCCGCCGCCAGTTCCAGGGCCACGTCATGAATCGCAAAGCAACAGCGAAAGCTCAGCTATCCGCTGCTATACAACCTGCTTCCATACTGGCGGTTATGAACAAGGCAGCCCAATGGCAGATCAATGAATGGAAGGAAGGCCGCATTATCAAGCTGCCCAAAACAGAATGGGAGAATGGCGCACTCTATACCGGCATCGTGGCGCTGAAGAAGATTAACAACGCACCGGAGTATGACCGTTTCCTCTACAACATTGGCGAAGAATACGATTGGAACACGGGCAAAGTACGTTTGTTCGCAGATGATTATTGCATTGCCCAGATGTACACCGGTCTGTACATGGAACACCGCGAGCCAAAGATGATCGCGAAGTGGCAGGCATTGGCAGATACCATTGTGAACAGGCGTTTCGATGAACCGCTTACGGTGGCGCCCAATCTCAACCACCGCGAATGGGCCTGGTGTGATGCCTTGTTCATGGGCCCTCCCGGTTTGGCCATGCTAAGTACAGCTACCGGCGATCCCCGCTACCTCGCCAAAGCCGATTCTTTATGGTGGAAGACATCCGCCTTTTTATACGACACGACAGAACACCTCTATTACCGCGATAGCCGCTTCTTCACCCAGCGTGAAAAGAATGGCGCAAAGATATTCTGGTCGAGAGGCAATGGATGGGTAATAGCTGGTCTGGCAAGAATGATGGATCATATGCCCGCCACTTTCAGCAACCGT
Organism: Niastella sp.; assembly: GCA_017744515.1. Taxonomy (GTDB): domain Bacteria; phylum Bacteroidota; class Bacteroidia; order Chitinophagales; family Chitinophagaceae; genus Paraflavitalea. The sequence goes on along the minus strand of JAGIBF010000037.1, from coordinate 32,001 downwards.
AACCGCTACGAAAAACAATTCAAAGAGATGGCCGGAAGAGTGGCCGCACTCCAGCAACCAGATGGTAGCTGGCATGCATCCCTGCTCGACCCGGTCACCTTCGCCACCAAAGAGACCAGCGGCACAGCCTTCTATTGCTATGCGCTGGCCTGGGGCATCAACAAAGGACTACTACCTGCTAAAAAATACAAACCTGTAGTAGAAAAAGCCTGGCACGCACTCGTAACGGCTGTCCATCCGGAGGGAAAGCTGGGATTTGTGCAGAACATCGGCTCAGGTCCCATCACCACCAGCTATGAAAGTACCAACGTATATGGCGTAGGCGCTTTATTGCTGGCGGGATGCGAATTATATCATCTCGCTAAATAAGCCATTTATGAAAAAACCTTTATTCCTGCAAGCTTTAATGCTTGGAGTTGCTACCGCCATGTCGTTAGCCTCCCATGCACAAACACTCATTTCTGCTAATCAACCGGTCACTGTTTCTACCACAGAGAGTGGCTCCTACCCAGGATTGAATGCCGTCGATGGTTCCACCACCACCTTCTGGTCATCTTCCAATAATAATTTCAACCAGTGGTTGTATGTAGACCTTGGCTCCATCAGCGCCGTAGATAAAGTAGAGATCGCCTTTGCGGATGGACGCCACGCCACCACACTGGATGTACAGTTCTCCAACGATGCCATTACCTGGATCAACGCCGTCACTGCCACCAACACCCAATCATCCATAACTTTTACCGGCATGGGTGGTTATGCCAGGTATGTAAAATTCAATGGCCGCGGAAGGGCCAACAGCGCCGGATACCGCATTGCCGACTTCAGGGTATGGACGCCTGTGCCCAACACACCAACGCAGACAACGGAGATCACCACCGTGCTGAACAGGTTGAAGGCACATTACTCCAACAAAGAGACAGGCGACCTGTCCGCCTACATCAATGCCATGCAACCAAACGGCCAGTTTTCCAACATAAGCTATTCCGGTACGGGCTGGACGAGACATGCTTTGTACCTGAACAGGATTGCGGCAGCTTATAGCACTTCTTCCAACGCGGCATACCAGGATACTTCCATTCCCCGCAAAGTAATGCTCGGTATGCGGCACCTGCTGGGCGTTCATTATACGTCTGGCAACTGGCACGACACGCAGGTACGTGTGCCCAACAACATTGCCACCGCATTGGTGCTCATGAAAGGCGTTATACCGCAGGATTCCATACTGGCCTATATTCATCTTCTGCAGGATTATACCGCCAATGAAGGACACAAGGCTGCCAATCGCGCCTGGGTATCCCTCAATGTGATCCGCAAAGGGCTTTTGTCCAACCGGTACGACGTGGCCAGCAGGGGTTATCAGAGTGTTGTGAGGGGATTGAACGTTACTGCCGCCGATGACGACGAAGGCATTATGATCGACAACAGTATGCACCAGCACCACGACCAACTGTATACCGGAGGGTACGGCAGATCATTGATTGGGGATGAAGTGGTCTACTGGCGGATGGCCAGCGGCACCTCGTTCGAATCGTATTTTACGACTACCTACAAGAACAACCTCATCAACCTGATGCTGGGAGGATTGCAGGTGATCGGCTATCGCGGCAGCGTGGATTTTGGTTCCATCGGCAGGGGCGTTGCATCACCCGGTGGCCTTGTTACGGCTGGCGCAGAAACGCTGGATTCACAAAAGCTCAATGATCCCGCCAATGCAGTAGCCTACGACAAGTGGAAAGCCCACCTCACCGGTGGCCCATCAGCCGTACTGGGCGCTAAATACTTCTGGAAGTCTGCCATCCTCACCAGCCACGGAGAGAACTACTACCTGTCGGCTAAAGTGATCTCCACACGTACAGAAGGCACAGAACAGTTGAACAATGAAAACCTGAAAGGATATAACCTGCCGCTTGGCGCCACCAATATCATGACCACAGGAACGGAGTACTTCGATATTTTCCCCACCTGGCATTGGGGACGTATACCCGGCACCACGTCGGAAATGAATGAAGACTCGGCAGCAGTAAGAGCTGGCTTTACAGGTGGTTACCTCACCGGCACCAATACATTTGGAGGCGGCGTTGCCCATAACGATGATGGCATCATTGCTTATGAGCACAATTACAAAAGTCTTACAGCGAAGAAAGCCTACTTCTTCATGGACAGTATGATGGTGTGCATGGGCAACAGCATCACAGGTTCTAAGACCAATGAAGTAGTAACGACTGTCAATCAAACGAAGTCGGTTGGCGCCATTACCTACAACAGCCCGTCAACAACATTGTCTGTCGATTCGCTGACTTCCAATACCATCAATTGGGTGCACCACAACAACGTAGGCTACCTGTTCCCACAGGGAGGATACCTGTCGCTCACCAACAAAACACAGACAGGCACCTGGAGAAGCCTTCACAGCAGCGGCACTACCGCTACACAGAGCAACCTCATGTTCAACCTGTATGTAAGGCACAGTCCCACACCAACGAACAGGACTTATTTCTACATCGTTGCGCCCGATAAGCAGGCAAGTGACATGACCACACTGGCTGCTAACCACAGCTTCGTAAATGTGGCCAACACCGCCAGCGTGCAGGCCATCCGCAGGGATGAGACCTTCACCAAATACGCCATCGTGTTTTATGCCGCCGGACAAGTAGATATGGGAGATGGCCTGATCGTGAAGTCAAACAAAAAAGCAGTAGTGATCATCCGGAAGTATACCACCAACTACCGCGTTTCAGTGGCCGATCCGGTATATGCCGAATCATCTATCGTCATCACGCTCAACAAAGAGTTGACCGGTAACGATATCGTATACAGCAATGGCGAGAGTGCTATTACTTTCAACTTGCCTTCAGGTGATTCAAAAGGTAGTACGCTGACAAAATTCTGCACCATTGCAGGAGGATCGATGCAGGCGCCCGGCATTACCCGGTCAGCTACCACGTCAAAAGAGGAAACTGCAGGAGAAAGGGTAGAGGTATATCCTAATCCCGCCACTTCTGTGTTGAGGATCAAAGGCGTTTCCGCCAATGCAGTGGTAGAAATATATGATCAATCCGGTGTTAAACATAAAACAGCGAAGGGAAATACCATCGACCTGGGTGGATTACGCGGAGGTGCTGCGTATTCCATCAGGATCAATGACAATGGTAAACTGACCACCCGGCAGTTTATCAAACAGTAACCCGGTAAAGAACTTGCTTTGGAGTACGGGTAAGAATATAGCAATCAGTTTACACCTCGTATAGCCTGGCAAGCAATCAGTAACTGCCCCATTTTCCAATGGGGCAGTTTTAGTAGGAATTAACCCGGTGGCACTGGAATTGCAAGGCAAAGAATTACACTATTGGAGGCTAATTGCCCTGAAGGGCAATTAAAGCGTATTTTAGGGCTAAATTGCTCAAAACTACTTTGAATACCTATGGCCGTAATGAGAATACTGCATATCGATGACGACGAGGATGATCACGAGATCTTTGCCACTGCACTTTCGGAGGCCTCCACTGGTATAGAGTTGTCATTTATTGATAATGCCAGAGACGCATTACAGAATTTAATGCTGGCCTCCCAATATCCGGACATCATTTTTCTTGATCTCAACATGCCTGAAATGAACGGCCAGCAATTCCTGATGGAGATAAAAAAACAGGATAAGCTCAAAAATATTCCAATAATTATATTGTCTACTTCGTCGCACAAGCCAACTATCGAACTGACCAGGGAAGCGGGTGCAAAAGACTTTTTTACCAAACCCGATAAATATGAAGACCTGGTGAAAATGCTAAAAAAAGTATTGAATTAGGATATGGAATCGAAAAAAAATCCGGAAGTAGAATCGAAGCCTGACTATGAAACCCTTGATCCGGTCAGCCTTCAAAAAAAAGCAGCAGAGACAGAACATTTATTACGGTCCGTGGTGGAAAGCGCTCCGTTCCCCATCGGTGTATATACCGGCAGGGAAATGCGGATCAGTCTCGCTAATCATTCCATCATGGATGTTTGGGGCAAAGGCCATGAGGTGATTGGAAAAACATACCATGAAGTACTGCCCGAATTAGCCGATCAGCACATTTACCAGCAGCTGGACGATGTATACACCAAAGGCATTCCCTTCCATGCAAGAAACCAGCGGGTAGATCTGGTAGTTGATGGAAAATTGCAGCCTTTTTATTTTAATTACAGCTTTACGCCTATTTACAACATCGATGGAAGCATCTATGGTGTAATGAACACGGCCGCAGAGGTGACCGATATAGTGTTGGCCAAACAGAAAGTGGAACAGAGTGAGCAGAATTTTAAAAATATGATCTTGCAGGCGCCTGTAGCCATGTGTATTCTTACAGGGCCTGATCACGTCGTTGAGATTGTGAACGACCTGATGATCGAGTTGTGGGGCAAGCCTGTTGAGACGGTAATGAATAAACCCGTGTTCGACGCGCTCCCCGATGCAAGGGAACAAGGATTGGAAGCCCTCATGAAACAAGTATATGAAACGGGCGAATCATTCCATGCCAACGAACGCCCGGTAGAACTGGTCCGAAAAGGGAAGCTGGAGACTACCTACCAGAACTTTGTGTATGAACCCTACAAGAATGCTGAAGGAAGAATACTGGGTGTATTGGCGATTACTATTAATGTGACCGAACAGGTAATGGCAAGACAAAAGATTGAAGAGATTGTTGCCGCCAGGACAAAAGAGCTTGCCGAAGCAAATGCCAACCTCGAAAGATCGAACGAAGAACTGGCCCAGTTTGCTTATATCGCATCTCATGACCTGCAGGAGCCGTTAAGAAAGGTCAGCATTTACATTCAGATGCTGGAAAACCATCTGTCCCATATCGACGATCGCAGCCGTGGTTACTTTGATAAGATCAAAACATCTTCTGCAAGAATGCTTTCACTGATAAGAGATGTACTTGCCTATTCCCAGCTATCACAAGAAACAGAAACGTTTGAAGCGGTTGACATCAACAAAGTTATTGCAGAGATTTCCACTGACTTTGAATTGTTGATCCAGCAGACAAATGCAACAATTGAATACAGCAACCTGCCGGTTATAGAGGCTATACCCTTGCAGATGTCCCAACTTTTTGGCAACCTTATTTCAAACGCGTTGAAATTTATAAAACCGGGTATGGCTCCGGTTATCACGATTACTGCAGAGCCGGCAAATAGTGAAGCCGTCAGGCGATTGAATCTGCGGGAAGGGAGCTACTATTATTTTAAAGTGGCTGATAATGGCATCGGATTTAACCCGGAAAAATCAGAACAGATATTCAATATATTTCAGCGCCTGCATGGTAAAAAGCAGTACCAAGGCACCGGTATTGGACTTGCTATGTGCCGGAAAATCGTACAGAATCACCACGGAGCTATCTATGCCACGGCCGAAGAAGGCAATGGGGCTGTGTTTCATATCATTGTACCTGCTGCGCACTTGACCTGATCAATCAATCTCCGCAATAATGCTTAGATCAGCCCGGCCTTCACTGCCTTCGCGATCATGTCCGGAGAGGATTTGGCAGCCAGTTTTTTCAATAGGTTTTGCCTGTTGTTATCGACTGTTTTCACAGCAATGCCAAGTGAACCGGCAATCTGTTTGCTGCTGTAGCCCATGCCCAACAGGCGCAGCACATCCTTTTCCCGCCTCGTAACCCGGGGCAGGGGCGATTCATCGGAAGTGATCTGCTGATCAGCCGAATCACAATAATAACAGCGGAAAACCTGTGTTTCGACATTTTTGATAGACATAAAGCAGGAGCCTTCCGACCTGATGTGTGAGATCCTGGTCACCAAAGTAATACAATAAAGCAACCGGTTAAGGCTATCGGAAATAGGATACGTCATTTGCACCATGCACCAATGATAGTCTTTTTGCAAGCTGCGCAACCGAAGATAAATAGTAGGTTGCAGGGTATATCGCTTTTCTGCAGGTGTTTCAGCCCATAATTCTGTCATGAACTTGGAGAATGCAAGCATCTTGGGAAGGTCATCAGGATGCGTTGCCTGAAACAACGCCACCGGAGGATGATTGGCCAGTTGCGCCTGGGTAAAATCCCACAGTCCATCGATGTCGCCACCTGCATCATACGCCATGCCACGTACAGTGTCTGCAATAAACCAGAAAAAAGGGCCAATAGCAAGTTGGGCATATTGATGGATGAATGGCTTATAGTGACTGACAGGATCAAAACCTGCCGGTTGCTCGCCACCAAATACTATTGAAAACTCCTGCGCGGTAAGTGCTTTTAGAATAGTAACCTTTTCGGCCATACAAGTATTTTTATATAATAATACAACCATTCCTGACTGCCTTTCTACGCTGAACTCAGAACGACCACCCGGGGATTTATCCCTATTTTTCAGCTTCCCCGACCGCAATAAATTTACAAAGAAAAATAATCCGCCCTTATTAACAATACTCCCATGTAAGGCCTCCCTGCCAGTATCCGCCATTTTCACCATTACACTTTAACCATCTTGCATGAAACAACTCTCCTTGCTGCTGGCAGCCTGCCTGCTGATCACTATTGCCCATGCCCAACAGGAGGGCACTTACCAGAGCATCCGTTCCGGCAACTGGAATGACCCCGCCAACTGGCAACGCTACAATGGCAGAGCCTGGGCCACTGCCAGTACCTATCCGGTAAAAACGGATGCCGCGATCATCATTACTTCAGGCATCAACATACAATACAATATTACCGAAGAGATAGACCAGGTACACATCGACCCTGGCGGCACACTTACAGTGGTCTCGGGCAACTTTGCACTGGTCGATGGCCCCGGCATCGACCTGCACGTGGCAGGTACCTTGCAATGGAACAATGGCTGGGCCGGCAACTGTACCAACTGGAGAATATATAGTGGTGGTAAGGTCAATGTGAATTGCACTATTTATGGCTCTGCCTGCAATACCTGGGATATAGACCCGGGCGGAGTAATGAATTTCCAGGATGCCTCAGTAACCCTGAACGATGTCACCATCAATAACAGCGGAGAGATCAACTTTGTGCCCAACTTTGAAGGACGCTACATTCAGAGCAATCAAAACCTTGTCATCAACAATTTAGCCACTGGCAGGATCAATGCAAAGACTATATACAGGTTTTCGCTGGGCGGAACTGGCAATGAACATATACAGGTAAATAACGCCGGCGCGATCGTTGTCGAAGATGGCGCCAATCTTCCTTTTTATGGCACGCAAGGATTTACGAATACAGGCACTATCGCTATAGGCACTAATGCTATCTTCCATAATTTTCGCACCTTCAACATGAATGGCGGTTCATTATCAGGCACCGGCAAGATCATTACACAGGAGCGCTGGAACACCAATATACCGACTACGATACCCGCTGGACTTACACTGGAATTAAACGGTAATTTTTTAGGAGGAACAGACCTGCTTACAGTTAATGGCCTCCTGAATGTAGTAGCAGCTGTTACCAGCATTTCCAACTATCCCAATACAGCAACACCGGCGCGCGTGCGCATAGCCCCCGGCGCCAATTGTAATATCAACTCTTATAGTGCCCTACGATTATACGGAGCCACGTTCACCAACGATGGAACGGTGAATATGCGCGTAGTAGAAAATAACACTGCCATAGACCTGGTGCAAAGCACCTTCATAAACAATGGCCTGGTGAGAAACTATGGTACCGGCACCAGCTATATTCATGGCACAGAATTGCCCACCGTATTTACCAACAATGGAACCATTGAGATTGCGCCTGCTGCTACTTTAAATACGATTGAAGGCGCCACCAATGTGCAACTTACCAATACCAGCACCGGCACCATCAAAGGCGGGGGATACATACAGATGTCACCAACCTTTGTGAACCAGGGCACCATTGCACCCGGCAACCCAAATGGCATCATGACCTTCAACGGCGGCGGACAACCCTTTCAACCCAATGGCACGTTTGCAGTAGAGATCAACAATAACTCCGGACCGGGCATAGGCTATGATCAACTGGTACGCGGCAGCACAGGGCTTACTTTGGCTGGCAAACTGGTAGTCACGGAGCAATCTGCCGCAGTAGCTGCGGGCGATTATACGATCATAGAACTGTACAGCGGCAGCATCACCGGCAATTTCTCATCGATACAACTGCTCCCGGGTTATTCGATAGCAGTGTTTACCAATAAAGTAGTGCTCACAAAGGTGCCATTGGGCAAGAAGATCTTCCGCAGCCGGCAGTCGGGCGCCTGGGAAACAGCCAGCACCTGGGAAACTTCCACCGATGAGCTCACCTGGACCCAGGCCACCTATGCCCCGGGGCAGGTGGATTCAGGCATTACCATCCGGAGTGGACATAACGTAACAGCTTCCACACCAATCACGGTAGATGAACTTACCATCCAGCAGGGCGGTATACTGCGAACGGGCAATGTAGTCCTTCATGATGGCCCGGGAGACGACCTGGTTTGTAACGGGGCCTGGTATATCAGTGGCAGCAACGTAACAGCAGACGGTACAGCAAACATTATTGTTAACGGCTATACACATATTATCAGAAACAGTCAGCCCCTTGATATTTACCCCACAGTACAGATAAACCCCGGCGGCAAGTTCATGACACCGGTGATCAACACAGGCGGTAATTATCAATTTTACAGGGTAGATCCACTAAGATTCCATGCTGCCGTAAACAATGCGGGCACAATGTATATATCAGGAAATATTACCCTCACCAACTCGACACTCTCCAATGCAGGAACATATGCCCAGCTCGGATATTTGATCACGCACGAAGGAAACAGCAACATAATCAACAAAGGAGAGTGGTATTGGGATGCACGTGAACTTACCGTCGGCATTGCCAATGGAGGTGTTCCTTTCCTCAACGAAGGATTACTGACACTCATCGGTTCATCAGCCAATACCAGCCGGTATCATTTTAGCTTTATCTCCCTGATGAATACCGGCCGCCTGGAAGTTACGGGAGCCCTTAACATCAACAACACGAATATCAACCCATTGACAGGCACCTGGGCAACGGGCGCAAGCTCAGCTTACGCGATCAGTACTTTCAACCTCGATCCTGTAAAAGTGTTGATCGATTCCATAGCATCCTTTACCTTCTCTGGTCCATCAGCACCCACACAACTGGAATTTCAATTGGCAACACGCGGGTATGACCGTATGGTAGTGGAAAAGAATATCGCCTTGAGTGGCAGATTGATAGTGACCGAATTGGACAATATGCCCGCCGGAAGTTTGTTCCCGATAATTCAAGCACCGGGTATCAGTGGACAATTCACTTCGGTTAGCTTGCCACCTGGCTATAGGATAGAGTATACACCACTGCAGATATTCGTACGCAAAGTGGCGACGGAAGAATGCAACGGTATAGATGACGATGGAGATGGAGAAATAGACGAAGGCTTGCCTGTGCAGCTTTGGTACCGTGACATGGATGGCGATGGCTATGGAAGCACAGCATCTGCCATACAAAATTGCAGGGCGCCCGGCGAAGGATATGTATTGCAGGGAGGCGATTGCAATGATCTTGAAGCAACCATTAATCCCAACGCTGCCGAAGTATGCGATGGCATAGACAACAATTGCGATGGCAGGATAGATGAGGGGTGTTTAACAGGCAAAAAAATATACCAGACCAGGCAATCCGGCCAGTGGAGTAATACCGCCACATGGGAATACTCATTCGATAAAGTCAATTGGCTGCCCGCTACAGAAATACCCACCTACAATGATTCAACGATCACCATCCGCAGCGGCCACCAGATTGAACGCCTTTCAGGCAGTTATACAAACAGACTGGATGAGATTGTGGTACAACAAGGTGCGCTGCTGACTTTAGGAGATCTGGAATTAGGCGATGAGCCGGGCTATGACCTGATTATTGATGGTACTGTACACGTCATATCAAATTACCATTTTGGTGGCAATGACGCCGAAGCAGCCGCGTCCATCCTGGTGAATGGACGTTTGTCTATGCTCAACGGAGCCACCGCTCCAATAGAGTTTATTGCGCAGGTCCATATTGCGTCAACAGGCGTCTTAACCGCTTTCACACGAAGCGAAATATCCTTTATCGGCGGCCTTATCAACAACGGGAAGGCTTTCATCGAATGTTATGCTTTTGATTATACGAATGATTTCATCAACAATGGATTGATGAATACGACCACGAGGAATATCCGCTCCACAGCAGGAATCGGACGCCGCATGGAAAACAATGGAGAATGGTTTATGCGTTTCTTCACATTGGGTGGCGCTGAGTTTATAGAGCATCAGGGCAGGTTTGTGAACAATGGTACATTGCATGTACAGCCGTTGGGGGATGCGTCGAAAAGCAAAACCTTTGCGCCGGATGCAGCCAGGATCACCAGCAGGTCCATTGAATTCACACGGCTGGAGAATACAGGACTGATATTGAGTACCGACACCTTGATCAGCAGAATTCCACTGACAGGCAAGGTGAGACCGGGCGCTGCTGCCTACTATGAAGTGAATGACCAATTTACCCCGGTTCAACTTTCATACGATTCCCTGCGCAACCTGAAGTTTACAGGCACATTGCAGAATGCAACTATTGAAATGGAATTGGAGTCAACCACACACCATGATACACTCACTGTTCTGGGTGATCTTAATCTCGCAGGCATCAGCTTAACGGTGAAAGAGATCGCGAACATATTGCCGGGCGCATCCTTTACGATCCTGAAAACGGAGGGCGCATTAAGCGGACAGTTTAGTAACATCACCCTGCCTGCCGGTTACAGGCTCAACTATGCTTACGGTTCAAAACAAGTAACAATAACCAAGGTAGTAGAAATCTGCAACGGCCTCGATGATGACGGAGATGGTGAAGTAGATGAAGGGTTTATCAAAACGACTTTTTACCGCGATGCTGACGGCGACGGCTTTGGTAATGCAGCGGTGACGATGCAGGCCTGTGCACAAACGGAGGGCTGGGTATCTGTAACAGGTGATTGTGATGACAACAACGCAGCCATTCGTCCCGGCGCAGCAGAACTGTGCGACGGTTTAGATAACAACTGCGACGGCCGCATAGATGAAGGCTGTAACGTGCAGCAGCGGTATTACATGGATATCGATCACGACGGCTATGGTCGCAACGAAGGTTCCCGTTTATCAGATACGCCAATTCCCGGCTGGGTAACGAGGGGAGGTGACTGTGCCGACTATGATGCCACCGTATATCCCGGCGCACCAGAACTGGCCAATGGTCGCGACGACAACTGCAATGGCCAGGTAGATGAAGGCCTGCCCATGACACGCTACTACATGGACGTGGACCGCGATGGTTATGGTCGCAATGAGAACTCAAGGCTCTCGGCAATCCCGTTGACAGGTTATGTACTGGTAAATGGAGACTGCGCTGATTACGATGCTACAGTGTATCCGGGCGCTCCTGAACTGGCCAACGGTCGTGACGACAATTGTAACGGTCAGGTAGATGAGGGCTTGCCCATGACACGCTATTACATGGATGTGGACCGCGATGGCTTCGGGCGCAATGAAAACTCTAAACTCTCTGCCATTCCGCTGGCAGGCCATGTACTGATAAATGGAGACTGCGCAGATTATGATGCTACTGTATATCCCGGCGCGCCCGAGTTGGCCAACGGCCGTGATGACAATTGTAATGGTCAGGTAGATGAAGGCCTGCCCATGACACGCTACTACATGGATGTGGACCGTGATGGTTTCGGACGCAATGAGAACTCCAGGCTGTCAGCTATTCCGCTGACCGGCTATGTATTGGTGAATGGAGACTGTGCGGATTATGATGCTACGGTGTATCCCGGTGCACCTGAACGGATCAACGGACGTGATGACAATTGTAATGGTTTGGTAGACGAAGGTATCATTACAACCATTGGCAGCGGAGAAACAAAAGCCACGTCAGGTTCAGATAAAGCAGCTGCTTCAGACAACTTGCAGGTAACCGTGATGCCGGTACCGAGCTATCATCAGTTTACGGTCATTGTGCAGGGAAGTCATGCGCAGGAGAAAGTGCGTATACGCGTGTATGATCAGGCTGGCAGACTGATAGAAGGTAAAGACAACCTGCCCGCCAGTGCCCGCCTCACGATCGGCAGCACGTACGCGAAAGGTTATTATACCCTCGAAGTAGTACAGGGAAGTAGCAGGAAGATGATCAAGCTCATTAAGTTGTAAGCTATAGCAGGTTATCAGGTGTAAGCCGTTCCGGTTGTTCCGGGGCGGCTCACCTTAACTATATTTATCTTTCACCTTTATGCGCACTGATCAGTTTTTCACTGCCCGGCTTCCTGATCCGTGAGAAGCATTTATGATTGGCCGTTTCAGGGAGTATTGTTCTTTTGCCACACCGGCGCAGTAAAGGTCACGCCGAACCGCTTTCCATGCTCCCTGCTATTGCATGGATAAGGGATCACCACGTTGCTCGAAGTTTGTATGCCATTAACAGATGTATATACGATCGCAGGATACGGAGATTTTTGGATCGTATTATCATGGATATTGATATTGCTGAAAGCACCTGCCGCAGGAACCTGGGCCAGCCCGTTGACGTAAAACACCGAAAGTACACCCGGTGGCATACCCTGGTTGGTCTTCTCAAACATACATTCAAAGAAAAGGTTGTGACAGATCTCTACATTATTGGCAAATCCGCCACCCATCCAATGGATTTCAGGCGCCACCAACAGCCCATTCATAGCCGTGCCGGTAATCTCATTATTGTGAACAAGCCCATTACTACTCTTGATAAGAATGCCACGCGAACGGTTATAACCTACTTTATTATTGCGAATGACAAAACCTCTGCCGGTATGCGTATAATTGTAAACAATATCCCCGGTGTCCATCGTTGGTAGGGTGTCTACATAAATACGGGTACCCCGCGTATAGCTCGTTTTAAACAAAAGTTCTGGATAGCGGACGTTGATAGCATGTGTGTCTGCTGAAGTGGGCGTAAATGTGGCGGTCGACAATATCTTCATCATGCCGCCTTTTACACCAGCATACAATACATGTTGCAAAGTATCGCCCGCATACAGGATCGGTGCGCCTTCTCTGCTCAACACATAGATGCTTTTAGTGGCACTATCGATCCTGCAAACGGGTAAAGAACGGCCACATACAATGATACAATCGTCGCCGGTATGCTTTACCTCGCAATTCTCCACCAATGGCCCCACACTGGCATAACTACTATGAATGCCATCGGCATTGGACGAACGCAGGCGGGCCGGCATGCCAGGCTTTGCAGGGCCTCGTCCTACTTTACAACGATTGTAATGAGTCGCCTTGCAATCCCTTTCAAAAAAAGAAAAACTATTGGAGCCATATACGGTTACATCCTGCACAGTGGCATACTGGCATTGCTCCAGCTGAAAAGCATGCGCAGCAGGATTGGCCTTGGCCGATACAACATCAAGCACTACGAGGTCACCTACTTTCTCGAAAGCTACCCATGCTGCATTTTTGGTCAGCTTGAACCGGCGCGGGCCGATCTTCGTAAAAGCTGAATAATGTCCTTCTCCGGTGGTAATACTGTTTCTTTTCAATTGTCGGGTAGCCGGGTCATAAAATTGCACACGGCTATGCCTCACATTGTCTACGGCATACCCTGAATCGATCTCTACCTCATACCACAAATTGGCCGGATCTTTGGCCACGATAACACCCTGCGTAAAACAAAGCGGATCATAATCGATCGTAAGGTCCTGTACGGTGATGTTCGTGCAGTTATAAAACCGCAGGGCCAGCTCCTGTGAATTGCAAATGATCGTAGAACCATTCCCCTTGACAGTTACATTATTCAGGTTATTAAACTGGTAAGCCCCATAAGTCATGTTATTGAGCAGATAAGTACCGGCAGGTATTTCAATGATAGCATTACCCGCCTGGGCATCGAGGATGGGTTTCAACTCAGGCAATTGCCGGGCCTGCATAGAAGTGGCGCATAAAACAAATGCGCAAACAGAAAGCAACCTGTATAAAAGCATCATAGTATATTATTTTTCCGGGTTAAGAGTAGCAGCTTCTTTGGCTAAAGCCTTCTTGTGAGCTACCGTTACAAATGAAGGAGCTGCAATAGCAGGAGCCATTACGATCGACCTGAAAACATTATTATCGTTCTGTTTAACAAGCACAGTAGGAGTGAGGGCTGAGAAAGAGCTGTTATAACCTGTACTGTCGGTGATCGTTACAATCTCTCCGCTGGCACCAGTAGCATTGTCATTTTTTCGGATGGCATACAATACCACGTGTCCGCCTGTTGTCAGTTGCCCTGTAACAGCCCGGTACTTGTCAGTAGCTACGCCGATAGTACCATTACTAACCCAGCTGCCACCTGATAAAGAGTATTTTCTAAGCAGGTTGTCGTCTGCTATATAAAGAACATCCGATCCGCTGCCGGCATTAACGATAAAGAATTGATACGGGCTTCCGGAAACAGGCAGACCGGGAAGGTTCACCATCGTTTGACCTGTAGTAGTGGGCAATCCTGTCCCAACTGCAGTTAGCCTCAGTGATCCTGCAGTAGAAGTAGCGTACAACTGCCCGTTCGATACCACCACGGAGCGGGCCGTGGTCGTGGTTAGTTGCGTATGAATAGTATTGCCCAATGTAGTGTACATGATACCGCCTGATCCTCCACTGACCCAGATAGCCGAATCATGAATGACGGCGGCACGGACAGTGGCAGCATTGAAAGCGCTGATAGCAGTAGCGGTATGTACACTGCCATTGATATCAATGATGCAAACAACCCTTTTTACAGAAGAAGTGGAAGTAGCAGCTACGGAAGCAGTCCCGGGGTCGGCATCATAGCCCGCAAGCGCTAATTGACTGCCATCCTGCGAGAGGCTGATATAGCCCTCCGTGTAATCACTGGTGGAAATGGGCAGCGTTAGCCGTTTGTTACTGCCGGATACAGCCACCGGCATCGGTATACTTCTTACGAGGTCGCCGCAGGGATTGTATTCATCCAGGAAGACGGGCTGTGCAACACCGGCGGTGAGGGGAAAAGCCCCTGATCCAATCCTGACGACGACAAAATTGCCGGAAGTAAATGCCTGGGAAAAACAACAGGGAGCAAGTAATACCAATAAGACAAGGTGAGTAATACTTTTCATCGTGGCAAGGTTTTAGAACAACAAGTATCCTGAAAAGCAATAAGCACACAGCCAAAAAGAACAGGTATTTTCCGGTGGGAATGTTCCCACCTTCAGGGAATGTTCCCATTGAAATAACCTTAAGGTAAACAAGCAACGATTTTAGAATTATTTCCATTAAGTCAAACACCCTATTGGTTAAACGCCTCTTCCCACACGTCCTCACGTTTTACATCTTTGCTTGCAAATAAAAATGATTTCCTTAACCTGTTGTAAAAAACAAGAACATGAAACGTTTACTCTCTGTAGCCATTATTATTTTCAGCTTCATCGCCTGCAAAAAAGAAAAGGCCGAGCCAGCACTCACTAAAGTCGACAATACTACGATCTACCTGTACTACAAAGAAGACCAGGGATTCAATACAGAGAATTGGTTCTCGGCCGATGAAATGAATAACCTGAGCATGCCACAGATCAGCATCAATGCGACCTTACAGCAAAGCTTGTTGTTTGGCTATTACCGCAAGGATAAAGACTATGGTTTCTACAGCCCGGATGCGTTCCCTATCGAATATGGACAGGAAAACTGGCAACACAAACCTGCTATCACCTTCAGGAAGGCGAAGATCACCTGGGAAGAACTGAACCAGCTACGCGATGAAAATCCCAACGGCATGCCGGCGCAGGTTATCCAGGATACCTGGAACAATGCCGTCAACCCACGCAATAGGATCACCCATCCCCATGAAGGAGAAATATATGTCTTCCGGACCACCGACGGAAAGACTAAAGGCATGTTGCAGATCATGGGCATTGCCTCCAACCTCACCCATATTATTACAGAGATCTGGGTAGCAAAGTAAGAGACAACTTCGAATGGCTCAGGGTGGATAGCCCTATAGCGGGCGGCTCACCCTGAGCTAAAACTATTTCTCCCGTTTTTGCTGGTACTTGCATAAATTCGCTACAAACAGCAGCAGCAAGTATATGAAAAGGAACGTCTTATTGCTTTTTTTACTCGTTTCAGTAACGGCACAGGCCCAGACCAGTATCAACAATTACAAATATGTGGTGATGCCGGAGAAGTTTGATTTCCTTAAGGATGCCAACCAGTATGGCTTAAACTTCCTGACGAAAGCCCTGCTGGAAAACAAAGGCTTTACCGTTTATTTCGACAACCAGGAGTTGCCCAAAGAAATTGCCACCGACAGGTGTACTGCGCTGAAAGCCGAAGTAGCACAGCGCAAAGCGATCTTCGCCACCAACCTCACCCTCACATTAAAAGACTGCCAGGGAAATGTGATCTTCAAAAGCAAAGAAGGCAAAAGCCGTGAGAAGGATTGGGCAACGTCTTATAATGAAGCCCTGACAGATGCGTTCAAATCATTGGCCGATGTGCCCTATACGTATGCTGGTCCGGCAGCTACAACGAGTCCCCGTCCGATAGAAACACCGGCCACTACGCAGCCCATCACCCAACCTGCTACACCGGTAACAACGACACCCGCTACACCAGAGTCAAAAGAAGCAACTGGCACCCTGTATGCACAGGCCACCGCCAATGGCTTCCAATTGATCGATACCACCCCCAAAATAGTCATGTCACTGCTTAAAACATCAGCCGCCGATTCTTTCATTGCCACCAAGGGAACTTCCAATGGCATCGTATTCAAAAAGAACGGAGAATGGGTGTTTGAATATTATCTTGAGAATAAACTCATTGCCGAAAAGCTGCTGATCAAGTTTTAACGCGGCACTTAAATTGCAATAAGGCAAGAGAGTAAAACTCCTTTGCCATGACACTTACTGAATTCCTCATCTTATTGATCATTGCCGCTATATGTGGCGCTGTCGGACAATCCCTCGCAGGATTTAGCCTCGGTGGTTGTTTCGTGTCCATCGTTGTCGGATTTATCGGCGCCTATATCGGTCCCTGGATAGCAGGCAAATTAGGGCTACCCGAGATATTTGCCATTACAGTAGGAGGGAAGACTTTCCCGGTGATCTGGGCGGTGATCGGTTCGGCCGTACTCACGTTGGTAATAGGTCTCATCCGCCGCGCCGTTTGGGGACCAGACAGACTCTAAGCAACAACCATATTTACTGAAATCACAAAACCCCGCGTAGAAACGTGGGGCGTTGATTGCTTAAATGCTCACCGCCACCAGGATACAGGCCGTATTGAACACTGGCATCAGTACACATCACATCGGTACCGCCCACTTGCGCATAGTCCACTCAGTGATTAACGGGCAGGCTGCCTTCAGCCGTAAACCAGTAACGCACCTTCACATCCTCATAGTTCACCGGCACATTCCCTTGATTCAGGAGATTGATAACCGTACTGATGGAGTCGACATTGGACTGCTTGCTTTGGGAAACAACGGCACAGCTTTATTGATACAACTGGCTGATTACTTGCAAGATGATCGTAAACAATAAATAAAGAGTCTAACCAGCTTCAAATCAACAAATTCGGTAATTTGATCCGATATTGTATTATTGCAGTTATCTATGCCCCACAGGAATAAACAAGGAAAGATCCAGGAAAGTGAAGGTTTCATGGAGTTGTTGATCAACTCTGTGCCCGCCATGATCTTCTACCTCGATGCAGAGCAGCGGTACACGATCTACAACGAAACTTTCATGCAATGGTACAATGTGGATGCCAAAGAAGCCATTGGCATCCCGGTAGCCGAATTTATCGGCGAGGTTGCCTATGCCCGGATAGCGCCGAATCTTGCTAAAGCATATGCTGGCGAACAGGTACGCTTTGAAATGCCCGCCCCCACCAGGATCAATCCCCACAAGTGGTTGAGCATTGTATACACACCCGACAAACGTAGTGATGGCAACGTCACAGGCATTATAGTACACGCCACAGATATAACAGAAAGCAAACGCACAGAGATAGCCCTGCGGGAAAGCGAGGCACGTTTCCGCACCGTATTTGAGCAGGCTCCGCTCGGCATCGCCCTGATGGAAGGCAGGGAAATGATCATTACCCTGGGCAACAACAGGATATTCGAGATCTGGGGTAAACCCTCCACCGTCACCGGTCTGCCAGTCATAAAAGCGCTGCCGGAATTGGAAGGACAGCCCTTCATGAAACTGATGGAAGGGGTTTACGACACCGGCATCCCACACATTGGCACCGGCACCCTGGCCAAACTGGTACGCAATGGTGTGTTGGAAGACGCGTATTTCGACTTTGTATACGCACCGGTCCGCAATGCAGAAGGAAAAGTTACCGGTATCATGACACTGGCCACGGAAGTAACACACCGCGAACTGGCCAACCAGGCCATTGCCAGAAGTGAAGCAAGGTTCCGCGCACTCATTGAAGAAGCACCCGTAGCTACCTGCCTGTTCACAGGACGTGAAATGACGATCCCGCTTGCCAACGACAAGATGTTGCGGGTTTGGGGCAAGGACCGTTCAGTGATCGGCAAACGGCTCGAAGACGCTGTGCCCGAATTGAAAGGACAACCATTCCTTGATATTCTCGATGAAGTATATACCACGGGTAAACCCTATTCGGCTACCGCAGCCCCCGCACAGTTGGAAGTAGACGGCGTTTTAGGTACTTATTATTTCAACTTTACCTATAAGCCACTCTTTAATGAAGCTGGTGAAGTATACGGCATCATCGACATGGCCATCGATGTAACAGAGCAGGTATTGGCCCACGGGGCACTGGAAGAAAAAGAAGCCGTACTCAGGAATGCTATAGAACTGGCCGAGCTGGGTACCTGGAATGTAGACATTGTAGCCGGTAAGATCACTTATTCCGAACGCATGCAACAATGGTTGGGAATAGAAGAAGCTACCATACCCACAGGCGCTTCGCCACGCATCCATCCCGACGACGGAGAGCGCATACGCAAAGCCTTTGCAAAAGCCCTGGACAAAGATGGCACTGGCCGTTTCGATGAGGTGTACAAGATCAATAACGTTGTTACGGGTGTCACACGCATTATCCACGCCAGTGGTGTCACCCAATTTGATGAACAAGGCAATCCGGTAAGATTATCCGGTACCGCACAGGACGTCACCATTCAGCAAGACCTGCAAGCGAAACTCGAACAGGAAGTGCAATTACGTACCGAAGAGCTGGGATCGGCAATAGAAGAACTGCAGGCCACCAACGAAGAGCTGGCCGATGCCAATGACCAGCTCCTGCGCTCCAATGAGGAGTTGGCACAATATGCTTATGTGGCCAGCCATGATTTGCAGGAACCATTGCGCAAGATACAGGTATACGCCAGCATGCTTACCGCCAAAAAAGAAATGCCGCAAAGCAGCCTCGACCTTGCATCGAAAATAGCTGCATCGTCCGAGCGCATGAGACAACTGATACTCGGCCTGCTCGACTTCTCACGGCTGCTGAAATCAGACACCATTTACCAACCGGTCGATCTTAACAAAGTAGTAAAAGAGGTATTGCACGATTTTGAACTGGTAGCCAATGAAAAGAATGCCACCTTCAACGTAGATAAGTTGCCATCAATAGAAGCAGTCGGTCTTCAAATGAACCAGCTGTTCTACAACCTCATCAGCAACAGCCTCAAATTCACCAAGCCCGATGTGCCGCCGGTCATCACCATTACAGCTGATGCCGTAACAGAAGAACTGCTGCGCGAACACGTCAGAACGCCGCTTCCCTTTGCCAGCTATTACAGGATCTGCATTAGCGACAACGGTATCGGTTTCGAAAAACAATACTTCGACCAGATATTTGAAATATTCAAACGCCTGCACGGCCGCGAAACCTATCCCGGCTCAGGTATTGGATTGGCCCTCTGCAGAAGGATCATTTCCAATCACGCTGGAGCACTCTATACCGAATCGACACCGGGCGAAGGAGCCACCTTCTGCCTTATTTTACCAGATAAACAATCAGGATTGTAACAAAAGGCAGCCTGTCGCAGCATCGAAATAAGGAGTATTACCTATATCGCGAACCTGCGGACAACTTATCTTTGACCGCAATGCGAGTTGTTCTGTACAGTCTGCTTTTACTGCTGGTGTTTTCCTGCGTTGATGCCCAGGTCATTGATTTGCAACAGGCAGACCAGAAATATGCGGTGAATTATCCTTCCTATCGGGAAGACCGCGACGGCACCCTGTCTTTTAAAGAAGTAGTCGGATCGGCAAAGGATTTCAAAATTCCATCGCTGCCCGTACCAGACTTCCTGGGTAATCTTTCGAAAGCCATCTGGTACCGGTTCGCAGCGTTGAACAACACCCCTGAAACAGAATGGTACCTCGAGATAAAAGGTGGCTACATGCACCGGCTGACACTTTACCAGATACATCCCAACGGGGCCATCGACTCGATTGCCTTAAGCGCAGACAAAGACTTTGCCGCAAGGCCCGTGAGATCTAATAACCTGATCTTCCCGCTACGCATCGATCCGGGAGAGCAAACAACCTTTTACCTGAAGGCAACCAGTAAAGCACTCATCAGGCCATCGATGAGCTTCACCACCATGCATCAACTCTATGAGGACAGCATCCCCACCTCTTATGGAGATGGCTTCTTTACAGCCCTGGCAGTAGCGCTGCTGCTATACAACCTGTTTGTCTATTTTTCCCTGCGCGAACGCGTGTACCTCTACTACATAGGCTATATCTTTATCACCATATTACACACCAACCTCGTAGCAGGGCATGTACTCGCCATCTTTCCATGGCTCGATTTTTTGAATACCAACCTGTTGCTGCCCTTACTCGCGTTTTTCAGTGTATTGTTTACCAATTCCTTTTTACAAACAAAACGCTATGCGCCCATCATCTACAGGATCCGCTGGTTAATGATGCTGGGCTATACCGTACCCGTATTGTTTTTCATCGCCGGGGAATATGCCATGGCGATCCTCGCCACCTCCGTCCTGATGTTCATGCTCTTCATCTATTGGTTGCTGGCAGGCATCCTCGCATATCGCAACGGCTTTCAACCGGCGATCTATTATATCATAGGATTTGGCGCACTCATCATGCTCAACATGACATTTGAGCTGAAAATAGTAGGCTGGGTGCAGGAAAATTATTGGATCGACTCGGCACTATACATCGGTTCAGCCCTCGAAGCCATCATCCTGTCCTTCGCACTGGCCAGCAAGATCAACTTTTACAAAAAAGAAAAAGAAGAAATACAGGAACAGGCCTACCAGCAGGCAGTCAATTTTTCGAGAGAACTGATCAATATGCAGGAAGCAGAGAGAAAACGCATAGCGTCCGAACTGCATGATAGCGTAGGACAAAAACTCATCGTCATTAAAAACAAAATACTGCGGTTTTCAAAAGGTGGTACAGCTGGTTTTCAGCAAAAAACCGAAGAGTTGGCTGAAAACGTAGCAGACGCCATCCAGGAGATCAGGAGTATCTCCTATGCACTTAGGCCGTACCAGATCGATTTACTGGGGCTCACCCAGTCCATAAAAAGCCTGGCGGCAGAAAGCTTTGAAGCGGCCGACATTGTCCACACCCTCCACATCGATCCCATTGACAACATTGGACCTGCCGATAAGCAGATCAATATCTACCGCATTATCCAGGAATGCATCAATAATATTGTCAAACATGCTGAAGCAGCTACAGCATCGGTCAGCATAGAAAATCAACACAACCAACTGCACATCCGCATTGCAGATGATGGAAAAGGGTTCGATGCACAAGCTGCAACAGGCGGATTTGGCCTGAAAGGCATCCGGGAAAGATTACATATTCTGAATGGCGCCATAAAGATGGGGAAAGCTGTTCCACGAGGCAGCGTGATTGATATTGACATTCCTGTTAAATAATTATTGAAATGATGACCCAACAAAAAATAAAAGTCCTGATAGCAGATGACCATCCGATCTTCCTCAAAGGATTGCAGGAGGTAATAGAAGAAGATCAAAAACTGCAGATCGTTTTCAAGGCCACTAATGGCACCGACGCCATCAATGCAGCGCTCAACCGCGTCCTTGACATAGCAATCCTCGACATAGACATGCCCGGCGCCAACGGGCTGCAGGCTGCGGAACAAATATTAGCCGCAAAGCCCGAGGTAGCTATCATTCTGCTAACCATGCACAAAGCCAAAGATGCCTTTCTGAAAGCATTGGAGATCGGTGTATCGGGATATGTATTGAAAGAAAATGCCGTGATCGATATTGTCAACGCCATCGCTGCAGTCGAAAAAAACTACTCGTACATCAGCCCGGAAATGTCTTCCTTCCTGTTGAAACAGAAAAACCGCCAGGCATCCGGAGCATCCGAACTGTTAGAAACACTGACCAACGCAGAAAAGAAAATTGTACAACTGATAGCGCAGTACAAGTCCACAAGAGACATTGCCGACGAATTATTCATCAGTGAAAAAACAGTATCCAATCACCGCATGAACATTGCCAAAAAGCTGAACCTTAGCGGCAAGAACAGCCTCCTTCGCTTTGCCATAGAGAACAGCAGCGCATTGACATGAGCAGTAATACCCAGAGAATTGAATAGCAATCCTCATTGACTGCCCTTTGTAGAGAAGATAGTTTTGTGCCTACAAACAAACTATTATGAAACAATATCTTCTACTACTGGTTACAGCAATACTATCAGTTACATCCCTCGCACAAAACAACAAAGACAACGCAGAAAACAATATTCCCCGGAAAAAAGCAGGCATCAGGATAGGGGCTAATTTCTCTACAGTAAACGTAAAGAACACAGCCGGCCTGAAATTGAATAACCGCCAGGGATTAATGATTTCCGGTTTTTTCGCGCCTGCCACCCGCGGCATTATCGGTTTCAGGACCGAAGTGGTTTATTCACGACAAGGGTTTGAATTGACGGCGGAAGACGACAAAACCGTTATCACCAATGATTACCTGCTATTCCCGCAGTTTACCACCATCAACATCACGCGCTTCTTCCAGTTACAGGTAGGCGGACAGGTGGGTTACCTCTTAAACGCAAACAGCAAAACAGGACCGTTACGCCTCGACATGAAAGAGTTGACCAACCGCATCGATTATGGTGCTGCCGGCGGTCTTGAAATATACCCCTTCAAAGGATTGATCCTTGGCGGGCGTTACAGCATGAGCTTTGGCAATGTATACAAACAGATGAACACAGCTGCAGAGCCGGGGGAAATGTTTTCGCCCGCATTCGACTTCAAATCCCGCAATGGCGTCATCAGCATTTTCCTCGGTTATCAATTTTAAACACCTTCAACCAACACAAACATGACACAACTTCGTAACCTGACCTTGCTGTCGTTCCTTGGCCTTGTATTCATTTCCTGCAGCCATAAAACCCGGGCAGACCAGCCCGAACAGCCGGCCAAAACTCCTACCGGAGAGGTCATCACCGTCAACGTTGACCCCGAGGGCGTCATCAACATCTACCTTGGTTTCCAGTTTTAAAACAATATTACAACCAGTACAATCAATGAAACAGATCAACAACCTTGCCTTGTTATTATTACTTGGCTTATTATTTTCCTGTAGCAAAAACAAACCCGAAACAGATCAACCCGGAGAAAAACCATTCAGCCAGGTGAAACTTCCCCACGGTAATCCCATAGGCGAGATAACTACTGCACAGATAGGCACAGCCGGCGGATCACTGATCAGCAAAGATGGCATCCTGAAGATCACGGTACCGGCAGGCGCTGTGAGCCAAACGACAACATTCAGTGTACAGGAAGTAGAGAATGTACTGGAAGGTAAACCCAAAGCCTATCGCCTGCTTCCCGAAAATGCCAGCTTCAGCAAACCCATAACCCTGACCTATTATTACGGCAGTGTTGAGCCTGGCAATACAAATCCCGACTTCCTCTTTCTCGCATTCCAGGATAAAGATGGCTATTTCTTCTCTGCCAACAGAACCGTAGGCAACAGACAACAACAAACGCTGACAGTGACCACCACGCATTTCAGCGACTGGACATTCTTTGCAGAATACGAACTATATTTTCCCGACGACCATGAGCTGATAAACGGAGAGCTGCACCTCGGGGAAACAGAGGAAGCAAGAATTGCATTGATGTCTCGTAAACTGGATAAAAAAGAAGATGTATCTGAACTGCCCGAAGTACATAGAGACCCCATCGTACATCAGGCCATCTGGGATTATGCGCCTAAGATCGGCACTATGACAAAGATCGAAGGGTTTGTACCTGGTGTTACTTACAAAGCGCCGGCAAAAGTAACGAAACAAGAACACGTGTATATCAATGTAACCCTAAATGGCAACCTGGGCACCGACAACCTGGGCAAGCCCGTGCAACAAATGCAGCTCAGGTTGCCCATAGTGCTCGATCCTGACGGCTACTTTTTGCTGACCGAAAATGGCGTGGAAATGACTGCATCTGACGTCAGTGCCGTGTATTATCCTGGTTTTAACACCCAGATCTCAGCTTTCTTTTTTAATGGCTATACCATAAATTGTTATACCTATGGTCGTCTCGGAGGAGGTTTCCCGTATGGTATGCACGGACAGGGAACAGTAGCCACAATAGCGATTTCCGAGCTCAGTGAACAAGGTGCATCCTACATGACCTATTATCCAAAAGATTGTGAAAGAGGAGGAGAAGCACATTCAAAGGGGGAGTTTACCGTCAAATCGGTTCCGGCCCAAATAGGCGGTTACTTTGAAGGCGAATTTACTGCCACCTTGTACCATTTTGATTATTGTAAAAAGAACATTACCAAAAACTTATCCGGTAAGTTCAGGATACGCAGAACCGAATAGATAATTAGCAGGCCCGCTTTTTGATTATACAAATGTGTTACACAAACACCCACAAAAAGTATTAAATCAAAAAACGATGAGAAACCTACTTATTCCGTTCCTTGCCTGTTCATTACTGACGGTAACCGCTTGCATGAAAGATGATGATGATGACAATTTACCCGAACAAGGCCCGCCGGTAGAAAACAATCCCGCCAATACAAAATATCCACCTGCTTTTTCCGGGCAAACACGCATCGGCAGCGTGAAGACACTCACTGAATACCAGGTGAAGACGCTCACTACGGCATTAGCAAGCCCATGGGGCATTACATCATTACCCGATGGCCGCTTGTTGATCACAGAAAAAGGAGGCCGCCTGCGCATCGTCACAACGGAAGGCACGGTGAGCGCTGCCATCACAGGGCTGCCAGCCGTAAATGCCAATGGCCAGGGCGGCCTGCTGGGGCTTCGCATCGATCCACAGTTTGAATCCAACCGGATGGTATATTGGGTATTTTCAGAACCGGTTGCAGGAGGTACCAATACCGCCGTAGGCAAAGGCAGATTGGCCAATGATGAGAAGACGATAGAAGGAGCCACGGTGATCTATCGCGCCTTGCCGGCATACAATGGCACATTACACTACGGAGGCCGCATAGTATTTGACGCCAACGGCAATCTCTTCGTAAGCACCGGTGAGCGTTCCGACCTCGCTACGCGCCCACTGGCGCAGGACGTAACAACTGGCCTTGGCAAGATCGTTCATATCACTAAAGATGGACAGGCAGTAGCCGGCAATCCTTTCGGATCACAAAACGGCGCACGTCCTGAATTATATTCAATCGGTCATCGCAATCCACAGGGCATCGCTATACATCCGCAAACAGGCGAACTTTGGAATAGTGAACACGGCCCGCGTGGAGGCGACGAGATCAACCGCGTACTGGCAGGCCGCAACTACGGCTGGCCTACGATCACCTATGGCATTGAATACAGCGGGCAACCCATCGGACAAGCTATCCAGCAAAAAGAAGGCATGGAACAACCGGTTTATTATTGGGACCCTGTTATATCGCCCAGCGGCATGACCTTCTACAACAGCGATCGTATTGCCGAATGGAAGAATGATCTGTTCATCGGTGCGCTCAGCGGCACACATATCGCCCGACTGGTAATAAGAGACAACAAAGTAGTAGGAGAGGAGCGTTTACTCGCGGGCGAAGGACAACGATTCAGAGACGTCACCCAGGGCAAAGAAGGTGCTTTATATGCCATCACCGATCAGGGGCGATTGTATCAGATCGATAAGAAATAGACCAATAATTAACTTATATACGAAAGGCTGTCTCATTGGAGGCAGCCTTTATATTTTAATTTCTATAGAAGCTTTCACGAAGTAGCGCCAATGATCTGGTTGATATAACTCACCAGTTCCTGTTTCTTTAAAATAAACACCTGGTATTCTATATGCATTTCGGGCTGAAGATAATAATGGGCAATTTCCTCCGAACTCATGTTATCCGTAAAATGCAGATTCCTGACCTCTTCAATAAAATTCTCCAGCGACTGCTCATAACTCACCGCCCGCATAATAGCCTCCGGGTCCCGGTTGATCAGCCGCAGCCTTTCCCGGTCCGACAAGCCATTGGTAAGGTATACTTCATCAACGGCCACATTAGCGATCATTTCCGAACCCACTCTGCCAACACCATTGCAGTAGGCACAGTTGCCGGGCTCCCATTTCAGTTCCATCTGGAGCCTTTTAATATCATACCTGTCCACATGGCCCTTGCCAAGGCACCGGGGACAGGAAACAGAATTTCCCTTCTTCTTCTTAAATAACCAATTGAAAAGACGCATGTTATCAATTATTGACATCCATCAGTAAATATAGCCTGATAAAGATCAGCAGTGCAAAAATAATAGATTAAATGAGATTTAATAGTATACCTTCACCCGTCACCCCATTCAGATGACTTATCTCCAGGTATGAAACTACAGGTTAGCAGGATCAATGAGCGCTTGAACCCAGATGTAAAAAAAGTAATCCCCCGCTTCTTCAATACCGGTGATGAACGCTCCCGGACCCTCATCGATCGGGTACTGCTATTGCCCGATAGCGAAGTAGAACAATTACTCGGGCAGCTATACAATGAATTTTCAAGCCGGTACAGCAATATACGGCTGGTATTCGAGAAGCATTTTACATTGGTAGAGCGATTGCTATCCGCTGAGGAGCGCCTCACGGCATCCAATGAGAAAAAACTATTGATAGGGTCCTATTTTACCATGGAATATTCATTGGAGCATGCAGCTCTCTTCAATCCATCCATTGTGGAAGATCCTGACCAGTCCGGAACCCGTAAAGGGGAGAA
Source organism: Niastella sp. (assembly GCA_017744515.1). Classification (GTDB taxonomy): domain Bacteria; phylum Bacteroidota; class Bacteroidia; order Chitinophagales; family Chitinophagaceae; genus Paraflavitalea. Next base: position 4,804 of record JAGIBF010000037.1, on the reverse strand, counting down.
AAATGTGATCCTCAGTTTTCGCGCTACGGGAGAAGGCCATGTATCATCACTCATATTCAAGCGGGCGAAACTGGATGAAAACGCCCGCATCCGATTGGAGCCCTCCGGTAAATTCCTCAACGAAGGAAGAGTCACCCAGCAAAAAAGGAATAACAAGGCGGCATTTAAAGAATTGCTCGATCAGACGATATTGCCGGAAATAGCACGGGAGCACATGCTCAGTCAGCTGAACGATACCTTTTCCTATAAAGAGATCGAATTGATCCTGAAGAATACCTTGCTGCCTATGCAGGGCGGTATGACCAAAAACAAACTGAAGTACGATATCCTAAGCATGGTCAACACCAGCTATGAGTTGCACTTTTTGCCGGACTCCTTACTGTCAGAACGAGTTATATTTCCCGTCACCTTTACAGAAAAGAACGGCATTGAAGATGCCAGGTTTATCAGGTTCACTACAGAAGAGGGTAGTCATACCTATATGGCCACCTATACGGCCTACGACGGCTCCTTTATATTGCCCCATTTGATCGAAACAAAAGACTTCCTGCACTTCAAAATGTCGCCACTGCACGGTAAAGCCGCGATCAACAAGAACCTCGCCTTATTCCCTCGGAAAGTCAATGGTCAATACGCCATGATCGCGCGTATCGATGGCGTCAACAACTATATCATGTTTTCCGACGACCTGTATTTATGGGAAACAGCTACCATATTGCAAACACCGCAGTACCCCTGGGAATTTGTTCAGATCGGCAATGCAGGATCCCCAATAGAAACAGACAGGGGATGGCTGATCATAACCCATGGAGTAGGACCCATGCGTAAGTATTGCCTGGGAGCCAGTTTATTTGACCTGAAAGACCCGACAAAAGAACTGGGACGGCTAAAAGAACCCTTACTGATGCCGGAAGAAGAGGAAAGATATGGCTATGTGCCCAATGTAGTATACTCCTGCGGAACGATCATCCACCAGGGCAAACTGTTTATACCCTATGCCGTTTCAGATTATGCAACATCATTCGCCACCGTTCCATTAGACCAGCTATTGGATGAATTATTGAGCTCAAATTGACGGATAACTACAGGCCACATCGTTTACAGCCCACCTTTTCGTACAACGCAAGATAACGTGCGGCCATTACATCACTGCTGAAGCAGGAGAGCGCATGAGTGCGACAAGAATGCCTGTCGATGCGGTGAAGCTTATTGATGGCCGCCACCGCTTCCGGTATATTGTTGACCAAAAAGCCGGTCTCGCCGTCCATGATCAGTTCAGGCATCGCTCCCCGGTTAAAAGCTATGACCGGAGATCCACACATCATAGCCTCCGCTACACTGAGGCCGAAAGGTTCATCAAAACTGATAGGATGTAATAATGCCAGCGCACCGCCCAATAACCTGGTGCGTTGATCAGGGCCAACGTTACCCATATAAGAAATAGAAGAGTTATTGATGTAAGGAGCGATCTGCTCATCATAATACACCTGATCCTGGATAAGGCCGCAAAGTACCAGCCTTTTTCCTGCCTGGATAGCGATCCGGATGGCTTCCAGTGCTCCTTTGTGAGGATGTATCCGCCCAAAAAACAACAAATACCCTTCTTCGCCCGTACCATATTCGAATAGCTGTTCATCGATCCCATTGTATACTGTATCAAGGTATTGAAGATCCCGGTGCCTATTGCTATGGCTGATGGAAACGTAATGATTGTGAGCGTTGTACTTTTTATATACCGGCACGATCTCTTCCGAAGAAAACCCGTGAATAGTAGTGATCATCGGCGTGGTGATGAGACGCGAATAAGTAAGCGGAAGAAAATCGAAGTGGTTATGAATGATATCAAATTCAGCAGCCTGTTCCATCAGGTGCGAAATATGCAGGCATTCCGACACCTTGGCGTCAGCAGGATACTCACCGACCGGTTGCTTACACACCGATTGCAGTGTTGCCTGCGTAATAGAATCACCCGTAGCAAATAAGGTAACATCCACTCCTTTCTTCACCAATGATTCAGTGAGCACCGACACTACCTGTTCCCACGGTCCGTAATGCCGGGGAGGCGTTCGCCAGGTAACCGGCGCAAGCATAGCTACTTTCAAAATGCTATTCGTTTATTATTCTTTTAATGCCTGCGCTACCACCGTATGCGAGATCCAGTAAGCCAGCGTACTTTCTGCACCCTGATTCAGGTTCACCCCTTCCATCAGTAATCCATCGGCACATCCACCCGTAGAAGGATCATATAAAGAAGTTCCCAGATCATTCAGTCCCAGAAACCATTGATAACTGTTATACATACGATCGAGGTACTGCTGTTCACGGGTGATGCGGAAAGCTTGTTGATAATAAAGCACCATCGCCATCACATCGATTCCCTGCTGGTCGAACCGGGCAGGTATACCGTCATCCTTTGAACACCATCCCTGATTGCCGATCGGCCTTACAATACCCTCATCAAACACTTTGGATTCCAGGAATTGCATCGACTCAAAAGCGATGGATTTGAAAACTTCCTCCTGCGTAATCTCATAAGTATTGAGCAAAGCAAGGGGCAGCATCGCATTATCATACGTAAGCACTGGTTCAAACCAATCCCAGTCGCCGGTTTTATGATGCCAATACGACTGCACCAGCTTGTCGGCCAGCTCTTTTACCAGTGCTACTTTCTGGTCATCGGGATAATTGTATTTAATAAACTGGCAAAGCCCAATGATCGAATTAGCCATTCCCCGCAATGACTGTAGCGTTCTGATATGCGGATACGCTTTGGCAAACATGTCGGCCCCCGTCTTCACCAGCAAACCAGGCTGCGACTCATTCACCAGGAAACCCAACGCCATGATGGTTCTTCCAAAAGAGTCTTCAGAACCACGTTCCTCTTCAATCATTTTGGAGTAGCTCATAAAATTCCTGAAGTACCCATCATTCGATTGCATATAATGAATATAGCTCAGGTAAACAGGTAGCAGTCTTCGTGCAGTGTCATTGCTCCGCTCCTTACCAGCCCATAACATCAACAAGAGGGCACGCGCATTGTCATCGATGCAATAACCCTCTTTACGGTTGGGCAATGCAAACAGCGCATGTTGGATCATACCCGTATCATCGGTTAGCGTACGGATATGATCAAAATTGATTACCGGCAACCGGGTTGCCACAAAGGGCGATGAAGTTGCATAGATCGTATTATTGTCAAATTCCATGATCACCATTTTAAAAATTAATTGGCCAGTTGGCTAAAAGAAGCAGTATGAAGACCTCCCGCCTGCAGCATATTCAGGAAAAGCGTGGCGTGCTTTTTCGATACTTTTTGCCAGGTAGTATCCCGTGTCCGTAAAAAAGCATTTTGCCCCATTCTCTTTCTTAGTGGTTCATTGCCCAGTAATTGAATAGCTTTCTCTGCCAGTTCATCCTCATTATTGGTGGTAAGGATAATACCGGTTTGCGTATCCAGCATTTCATGGGCAAGTACAAACGAATTGGAAATAATAGCACAGCCGGCACTCATCGCATACAGAAAAGTGCCGCTGACTGCCTGGTTGGGATCTTTGGAAGTAAAAAGGTATATATCAGTCAATGCCAGGTATTCCATCAGTTTGTCCACCGGAACATATTCATTGACCAGCCGTACATTATTTTGAAGGCTATTCTGTTCGATCAGTTCTTGCAGGTATTCACGGTATCGCTCACCTTCATGGGCAATAAGGTTGGGGTGCGTTTGCCCCAAAACAATATACATCGACCCGGGAAAGTGCGCACAGATCTTTCTCATCGCCAAAATACCTTCTTCAATACCCTTATTAGGACTTAGCAAACCGAAAGTGCACAACACCTGCCGGTTATCCAATTGGTATTTACGTTTCAATTCACGGACAGACATCTGGCTATTGTTGTGCGTACCATGCGGGATCACAACGATCTTCTCAGCGCTTAACCCATATGCATCCAATAACAACCTCGCAGAATTTCGCGTCATAACGATCACTTTATCAGCCAGCTGGTTGATCTTTCGAACGAGCGCCAATCGCTTGGCGTCAGGATCAGGCAGCACGGTATGATACCGGATCACAAAAGGTTTTTCGATCATGGCCAAAAAGCCCAGCAGGTATTCACCCAACTCACCACCATACAATCCAAATTCATGCTCCACACAGATCATTTTAATATGGACGTCGCTATTGATAGCTGCCGCTGTCTCGATACAGTCATCTAATGAATGACTATCCATTACCATGCTAACCGGGGCTTTATATAACCCTTCATTACTTTTTACATCCAGCGCACAAATATTGATCTCAATGTCTTTAGTCAATACCCGGCCGATCGCCTGTACCAGGTCTTGCGTAAAACTGGCAATGCCACATTTTACAGGCGGAAAAGTACTGATGAAAAGAATAGTCGAAGGTTGCTCAGAACTGACTGTCATGCATGTATGTTTTAGACATTAAAAGAGTAGCAGTAAGGATGTTACTGCCGTTTCGGAACGACATGCCTTAATACCTGCATTGTCAGGCAATAAAAATTAAGACCGTTACATGTTATTTACAAACCGGAGTGCAGATGAAGTATCAGCAGGAAAATTCTCGGAAAGCCTCTAAAGGTAGCTTAATTAACTGGTAGTAACTATTTAATTAAAAATCTGTCCCCCGGTCAGGGCATTACGCCTTCACTTTCTTCGACAGCGCATAATCCGAAGGACTGATATTGAATTGCTTCATAAAATCACGGCTGAAGTTGGCAGGAAGACTGTAGCCCACCATATCGGCCACCTCGTAAATTTTATGATCCCCTTCAGCCTGTC
>JAGIBF010000036.1 GCA_017744515.1 Niastella sp. | reverse complement strand
GGGTTCATTTTTTATGGTCGGGACGATTGGATTCGAACTCTATTTTGCCGACCTGTTAGAGATACAAAATTTAAAAAGGATCCTTCATACACCAGGAAACAAACTACGCAATTAACCTTCGTACCTGCTTTAACTGCGTCTCATCCACCCTTGTTTTATCATAGGCGAGGTAAATGGTATTGGTAGTAGGTGCAACGCCTTTCCATACTTCTTTCAGCTCCTTTCTTTTCAGCCATTCTTTCACCAGGTAATCGGAGACTACGGTGACCCCATTGCCCTGACGGATGGCGCTGATGATAGAATCGAAATCGGGGATAATATAGGTGGGCTTGACAGGCGGGCGCTTTTTGAAATTTTTGAGCCAGAAGCGGCGGATGATCATCAGGTCGCTGCTATAGGCAAACCACTGGCGGGTACACAGCCAATGTTCCACTTTGTCCATATCTTTTTGGGCCAGCGCTTTTTTGAGGCCGGTAGTATCCAGCTCCGGACTGCCAACAAGGTGAAACGTCTCCTGCAGGGCCGGCTCATACACCATGTTCTTTTCATCCATTTTAGAGGTAGCAAATACATAGTTAAGCTCTCCTTCGGATAGTTGCTGCATCAGGTCTTTTGTAACCCCAAACTTAACAGCCAGGTGGAGGCCCGATTCGCTAACCCTTGGCGCCAGTATCTTATGGAAGTATTCACGGGGAGCGCCGATGCAAACGAGTGGGGGCGTACCCTGCAGGGTTGTATGCCTGAAATCCGTTTCCACCTTCTCCAACCTTTCCACGGCACCAATGATCTGGGTATAAAACAGTTTACCATATTCGGTAGGCTCCATCTTGCGCGGTTTTCGCTCAAACAACTGCTTGCCAATGTAGGCTTCCAGCGAAGAAAGGTGCTGGCTTACATTGGGTTGGGAGATCAGCAGTTCCTGCGCTGCCCCGGTCAGTGTGCCGGTCTGGTAGATCGCCTTAAAAGTCCTGTACCATTCGAAGTTTACCATCCCCAAATCTATAAATTTATTTATGGATGTCTATAAATCATATTATTTTATTTATACCAGCAAAGCATGGACCTTTGCTGTCAAATATTATCAGGATGGATTTACAACTAAAAGGAAAAACGGCGCTGGTGACCGGTTCTACGCAGGGGATCGGGTTTGCCATTGCGCAACAGTTATTACAGGAAGGCGCTACTGTGATTATCAATGGCCGCACGACGGCCCGGATCGACGAGGCGATTACCCGTCTGAAAAAAGAAGTGCCGGGTGCCAAGGTTTCCGGCGTACCGGCTGACTTTTCAAAAGCAGCAGAAGTGGAGGCACTATTGAAAGCTGTACCCGATGTAGACATACTCATCAATAATGCCGGCATTTTTGAGCCTAAGGCTTTTGTCGATATACCTGATGAGGAATGGTTCCGTTTTTTCGAGATCAACGTCATGAGCGGCATCCGCCTCTCCCGTCATTACTTCCCGAAAATGCTGGCCAAAAACTGGGGCCGGATCATATTTATTGCCAGCGAGTCGGCTATCATGATTCCCAAAGAAATGATCCACTATGGTTTTACCAAAACAGCGCAGCTGTCGGTAAGCCGTGGGCTCGCTGAACTAACTGTGGGCACCGGTGTAACCGTCAACTCCGTGCTGCCTGGGCCTACCCGCTCGGAAGGTGTGGATGAGTTCATCAAGCAACTTGGCGCTTCGAAAGGCATGAACCCGGAAGAAGCAGAGGCTGATTTCTTCCAAACCGACAGGCCTTCTTCGTTGCTGCAACGTTTCGCTACTGTACAGGAGATTGCCAATCTCGTTACTTATACCGCCAGTCCACTGGCTGCTGCTACCAACGGTGCGGCATTGCGTGCTGACGGTGGTCTCGTACGCTCGATCATCTAAATCAATCACGTTCTTATATTCTGGTGTTTGCTGCCGGGCTGGTAATGACCGGCCTGGCAGCTTTTTGCCCTATAATTAAATAGCCATGATACAGTACACAAAACCTTTCCTGTTATTGCTGTTGATTCAGCTCACCGTTTTTTCTGTTTATGCACAATCCAATAAAGTAACTGCCTGGAACCAGCAACGCGCTACCAGAATAGACAGTTTGTTGCTACGACATATCCACGAGCAACATATTCCCGGCGCTACAGCGCTGATCATCCGCAACGGACAGGTTGTTTACAACAAAGCTTTCGGCTACGCCGATGTGGCTGCCCGGCAACCGATGAAAACAAACAATATTTTCCGCATTGCTTCACAATCCAAAGCTATTACCAGTCTGGCCGTGATGATGTTGTGGGAGCAGGGCAGGTTTTTGTTGGATGACCCCGTGTCGATGTACCTACCCGCTTTTGCCAATCCCCGCGTACTGGTAACGTTCAACGAAAAAGACAGCAGCTATACCACCCGGCCAGCTAAACGGGAGATCACCATCCGCGATCTGCTGCGCCATACTTCGGGTATTGCTTATGCGGCTGTTTTCAGTGATAAGACTATGCAGGCTATTTATACCAAAGCGGGTATACCCAGTGGCATTGGAACTACCAATGGTATGCTGAAAGAAAAGATGGCATTGCTGGCTGCACAACCTTTGCAACATGACCCTGGTGCCGCTTTTACATATGGATTGAATACCGATCTGCTGGGACACCTCATCGAAGTATGGAGTGGTGAACGGCCCGACAGTTTCATGCACCGGCACATTTTTGCACCACTGGAGATGAACGATACTTATTTCCACCTGCCTGCTGCCAAACAACAACGGCTGGTGAGTCTATATGAAAATAAAGGAGCAGTACTGGTGAAAGTCGATCATCCTATTTATGAAGGCGCAGACCCACTTTTTCCCAACCTCAACGGCACTTATCTGAGTGGAGGAGCAGGATTAAGTTCCACCACGGCAGACTATGCGAGGTTCCTGTCGCTGTACCTGCACAAAGGACGGTATAAGGATAAACAATTCGTAAGTGCTGCTACTATCGACCTGATGCTGGCCAACCAGTTATCGCCCGATCTGCCCATCTCTCCTGATCCGGCACAACCAACGCCGTTTGCTTTCGGGCTCAGTGGGTTTGCGCTTGAAACTCCTGCGAATGATCACCTTTTACCATTGAATATAGGTTCATTCGGCTGGGGCGGCGCTTTCAATACGCACGGCTGGGCTGATCCTAAAGAAGGACTGATCGGGCTCTTGTTTACACAGGAATATCTCTCCCCGTGGTGGCGAATTGGGGATGAGTTTAAGGTGCTTACTTATCAGGCGTTGCAATAAGGTGTCACCCCTTTCTGTATCCGCTGTTTCATTTGCATTTCGGTCTTCGCTTTTCACATACAAACTTCCGCCATTCACCTACAAATCCGTCACCTCCGGTTGCTGTCAGCGTAGTTTAGCAGCGTCTTCCCTTTAACTGCCCAAACTAATCTGATATGAAACGGCTATTATCATGTTTCTTCCTGTTGCTGATCTGCTATTGTGTGCAAGCACAGTCACCCCATAAATTCAATTACCAGGCGGTTGTAAGGAATGCCAATGGCACCATCGTAGTCAACCAAAATATCAGCCTGCGCTTTAGCATTCGCAATGCCACTGCAACCGGTGCAGTATTATACAGTGAGCGGCATGCAGTGACCACCAATGCTTTTGGCCTGGTAAACCTGCAAGTGGGTGGAGGTACCGTGATCTCGGGCGCAATGGGTGATGTGCCCTGGGGCGTGGGCGCCAAGTTCCTGCAAGTGGAGGCGGACCTGAGCGGCGGCTCCAGTTATACCGCGCTGGCCACTATGGAACTCATTGCCGTGCCTTATGCTATACAGGCTGAAAGGGCCGGCACCTTTACCGGCTCACTCACCGGCGATGTCAGCGGACCTCAAAGTGCTACACTGATCGGCGTCAATGCTGTTACTACCAATAAAATTGCTGATGGAGCAGTTACTACTGCCAAGATGCCTGATAATGCAATAACATCTCCGAAGATCGCAGACGCCTCAGTAAGCTCCGCAAAGCTGGCTGACAATGCTGTTACTGCCAACAAAATAACGGACGGTTCAATTACCACCCCTAAACTGTCTGACAATTCGGTTTCGATGCCGAAGCTCGCTGATGCAGCGGTGAACACGGCGAAGTTGGCCGATAATGCAGTGGTTACGGGAAAGCTGGCCAACAATGCCGTCACAGCACCCAAAGTGGCGGCCGGCCAGTTGGTAAAAAGCATCAATGGCCTGAGAGATGACATCGTACTTACCGGTGGCGGTGGAACAACTCTAAACGTTACCGGCAATATCGTTGCCATCAGCAGTGATGCGGATATTACAGCTGTTACTGCCGGACCCGGATTGCAGGGCGGTGGCACCAGCGGTGCCCCAACATTGAGTACAGCTTTTGGCGGCAATGGCGTACAAAACTTATCGTCGCGCAGTGACCACAATCATGTGGGACAAACCTGGACAGCTACGTCCGGCAGCGTACTTACCACATATTCCAATGACGCCGACAATATTGGCCTCAATAACTATAGTAATGCTACCGGCTACAGCGGCGCTGCCGTTGCCGGACAAGTATTATCCACTACCGGACAATCAGTAGGAATATTTGGATCTACCAATTCCAACGATGTATACGCCGCAGGCGTTTTTAGCCAGGCTATTCACTCGGGTAGCGCCAAAGCGATTTGGGGATATGGCCTCGGAAGCGGAACTTTTGCTATTTATGGTGATGGCGCCGGCGTCAATTCCTATGCTGGTTATTTTCAAGGCAGGGTACACGTAAATGGTACGCTCTCCAAAGCGGCCGGCAGCTTTAAAATAGATCACCCGCTCGACCCACAACATAAATATCTTTCGCATTCCTTTGTGGAATCACCCGACATGATGAACATCTACAATGGTAATATAGTGCTGGATGGAAGGGGAGAGGCCACCATCCAATTGCCTGATTACTTTGAAGCGCTCAACATGGAGTTCCGCTATCAGCTCACGGCTATTGGTAAACCTTCGCCCGGCATCTATGTGTTGCAAGAGATTTCCGGCAACCGCTTCAGCATATCCGGCGGCGCACCCAATGGCAAAATATCCTGGCAGGTTACCGGCATCCGGCATGATGCTTACGCCAGGGAACATCCTATCGTAGTAGAAGAGGTAAAGCCAGCGAATGAACAGGGTACTTTGTTAAACGACAATAAACGGAAAGCCCCGCAGCGTGCCCGTGGTGAAGAAGTACCTGTAAAACAATAACCTTACCAGCTCACCAAACAATACATGCTATGCAACGCATCTTCATCAGGAGCCTGGTTTGTACGGCACTTATAGTAATGTTTACCATGGGTCTGTCGGCACAGGAAGCCAAACAGGCTGTAATTGCCAGTGGTGGTACCGGCACCGTAACCAGCGGCAACTATACCATTGAAAGCACTGTGGGGGAAGTAATCATTGCCACCGCAGGCAGCGGGCCTGTCTGCACGCAGGGTATTCACCAACCTAATTCGCTCAAAGTGGATTTCTCCATCGATAATGGATTCGTGAAGGTGTTCCCCAACCCGGTATATACTACTGCGCAAATGAACATCTACGCAGAAGAAAGAACTACTGTCACGTTTACCCTGCACAATGCAGCAGGACAGCAGGTGCTTGCCCGTACACGCGAACTGATGCCGGGCGTTCATACCGAATACTTATACTTTACCGGTTTGAAGAATGGTGTGTATATACTTAGTTTGAAAGAGTCTGCGCGGGGGAGGAAAATGCATGTAAAGATGCTTAAGCTGTAAGGTTATGCGTTTGCCTCGTGTTTCTTTTGCTTCGATAGCAGATTTCTCACTGCGCCGCCACGGTCTGTTCTTTAAAGTCTCTAATGGCTCGGTTCGAAATGACAAAGAAGGGGGTTATTCTGCTGGTGCAACTGCACCTGTAGCTACCCATGCTTTGAATTGTTTTACAAACTCGGCATGTTTCAGTGGCGGGAGTGTGCGTCCTTCGCCGGGATTCCAACCCCACAATACCAATGAGTCTTTGGATACGTGGTGAATTAATTGCTGCATCGTCTTATGGCCATTCTGTTTCGGGTCTTTCAACTGTATGGCCAATTCACGCGGTGACTTACCTTCGAATACCATCGGCATATCGGCGGGCGGGAGGTGCCAGTTGGGATTACCGGGCGGCATATTCGCTCCCGGCACATTCTGTGGCTGGTGACAATTGGCGCATTTCAGTGCATACATTCCCTTGCCGTCTTCGCCGCGCTGCACGTCCATTACATGCAGGTGGTTGTCATCGCCCTGCAATGGCTGATCGCCTTTGGGGTGACAGTTCATACAGCGCGGGCTCATCAGTACTTTGTATACTTCGAGGAAGGCCGATGCAGAAGCGAGGCTGTCGCGCAGGGCGCTATTTTCCGCAGCGTTCACATTCAACTTCTCCATTAAATTATCTTCATGAGCATTTGCAGGCAAAGCTGCTAATGGTTCATTTACAGGCTTAATGCTGGCTGCAGCCACTGATAGCGCTGCCACGATGACCACTGTATAAATAGCTTGTTGCATATTGATTCAATTAGATTAAGCGTTTCCTGCCAGGTCAACGGGCTGTATGGGCAAACTGCGTATGCGCTTGCCGGTGGCCGCAAAGATGGCATTTACGATGGCTGGCGCTACAGGTGGCACACCCGGTTCACCCGCGCCACCCATCTTCTCCGTGCTCGGCGCTATGTGTACACTGATGACAGGTGTTTCGTGCATGCGCAGGATGCGGTAATCGTGAAAATTGCGTTGCTGCACGCGTCCTTTCTCCAATGTGATCTCTCCGTACAGCAAAGCAGTCAATCCGAATATGATGCCACTTTCCATCTGCGCCGCCACACCATCAGGATTTACAGCCAGTCCACAATCTATTGCACAGGTGATGCGATGCACATGCAAAGTGCCTTTATCGATCGATATCTCTGCTACCTGCGCCACCGTGCTGCCAAAAGATTCATGTACAGCCACACCTCTGTAACGACCGGCAGGCAATGGCGTACCCCAACCGGATTTCTCCACTGCCAGGTTCAATGCCGACAAGTGGCGTGGATGCTTTTGTAATAAAGCGCGACGGTAAGCGACAGGATCCTGTCCGGCAGCATGCGCCAGCTCATCGATCAGTGTTTCCATTACAAAGGCCGTGTGCGTGTGCCCCACGGATCGCCACCACAATACCGGTACTTTGTTTTTGGGTGAATGCAATTCAACGAGGTGATTGGGAACAACCGCCATGTACGGTGAATCATTCACGCCTTCCACGGAAGCCGGATCGATACCATCTTTTACTCCCCCTTCAAATGGCGTGCCCGCCATGATGGACTGTCCCACGATGCTGTGCTGCCACGCAATGGGTTTCTTATCAGCGTCGAGGCCAATGTGCACGCGGTGCATAAAGGCGGGCCGGTAATAACCACCGCGGATATCATCTTCGCGCGTCCACACTGTTTTCACCGCCTTGCCGCTGGCTTTGGCCACTTCCACTGCTTCGGTTACAAAATCGGAGCTGCCGGTGGCGCGCCGACCAAAGCCACCGCCCAGGAACACCGTATTCACCGTAACCTGCTCTGGTTTAAAGCCCAGTATTTTGGCTGCATTGTTTTGCTCAACGCCGGGCCACTGGGTGCCTGTCCATATCTCACATTTATCGCCCGTGATCTTAACGGTACAATTTAATGGCTCCATGGGAGCATGTGCCAGGTAAGGCAGTAAATATTCTGCATCGATCACACTGGTCGCCTTGGGCAATGTGCCGGCTACATCACCAGCTTTTGCCGCCACCGATCCTTTGGTGTTAGCTACCTTGCGGTAATCATCCCACATGCCTTTAGAGTCGATGACCAACGCAGGATCGATATCCCATTCTACTTTCAATGCTTCACGTCCTTGTTTGGCTGCCCAGAAATGATCGGCGATCACCGCCACACCCGATGGCACTTTCACCACCTGTCTTACTCCGGGTATCATTTTTGTTTTGCTGGCATCGAATGATTTCACCTTACCACCAAAAACCGGAGAGCGCAACACCAGTGCGGTGAGCAATCCGGGGAATTGTACGTCCATGCCAAACTTCGCCTGTCCGTTTATCTTTTCAGGTGTATCGAGCCGTTTGGCGCCTTTGCCAATGTATTTCCATTCACTTGCAGGCTTCAGTGGTACGTTGGCTGGCGGCGGTTGTTTCGCTGCTGCATCGGCCAGTTCACCATAGCTCAGTTTTTTATCTCCAGCGATCACATAGCCATCGGCTGTGCTGCAGGTTTCCGGCGCCACGCCCAGCCGTTGTGCAGCCGCTGTTACCAACAAGGCGCGTGCTGTAGCGCCAGCCTGGCGATAGCGGTCAAACTCAGACCAGGTGGTGGAAGAGCCGCCTGTTATCTGTAAGCCAAATGCTGTATGGAAATAGGGGACATCCGGTGGTGCATGTTCTACCCTGATCTTTTTCCAGTCGCAATCCAATTCATCAGCAATCAACATCGGCAATGTAGTCCAGGCGCCTTGTCCCATTTCCACATGGGCTAGGATGATGTGAACAGTATTATCCCGTCCAATACCGAGGTAGGCGTTGGGTGCAAAAACAACAGCGCTGTCATCAACGGCGCCAGTGCCCAGCTTAGCCATGCGTCTGGCACTTGCCGGCACCATGAAGGGGATGAGTAATCCACCCGCAAAAACGGTGGTAGTGCGTAAGAACTTACGGCGATTCATGTCGAATGTGGTGCTCATAATTTACCTCCTTCTTTTTGCATTTGGGCAGCAAGGTGAATGGCTTTCCGTACGCGCGGATAAGTACCGCAGCGACAAATGTTACCGCTCATTGCTTTATCGATATCATCATCTGTTGGGTTGGGATTTTCGCGCAGCAATACTGCCGCCGACATCAGCTGTCCGCTTTGGCAATAGCCGCATTGCAAAACATCTTCTGCCAGCCAGGCTTTTTGCAGCGGATGGGTCAGGTCAGTGGAAAGTCCTTCTATCGTAGTGACCTGCTGATTGGCAGCGCGTGCCACAGGCGTTACACAAGAGCGTACGGCTTCACCATTCAAGTGCACGGTACAGGCGCCGCATTGCGCCATGCCGCAACCAAACTTTGTTCCTGTAAGACCGAGCATATCGCGCAGCACCCATAATAAGGGCATTTGCGGACTTGCATCAACGGAATAGCTTTTACTGTTGACTTGTAACTTTATCATGGTAGGTAGTTAAGATGTGGGCGGTTAAGGATAAGAAGAAGCCTCGGTAAAGATAGGGGGATAGCGAACCTGATCGCTTACAAAATTCAAAGCTAAACTTGAATAATTCAAACTTTTATGAGGGGAAGGGGTATAGGAATTGTCAACTTTTTTCCGTATATGATGAAGAGGTAAGAAGTCAGAGGTAAGCGGTACGAGGTAAGTGAAACAAAATCTCCGTACCTTTAAGACAGTACGCAACGAGCAAATGAGTTCCGAGGCTAATCAACCAATGCAGGTTGCTCCAACGGTTGCCGCTGTTGTAAAGGGAATTTTACTTCAAATACTGTAAGTACTTTGCCTCTGACCACGCCGATCTGTCCGTGGAGTGTTTCTACGAGGTTGCGGGTGATGAACAGGCCAAGGCCATTGCCTTCCATGTTAATGCCTGTGCGTACATGCTGATAGGGATAAAATATCTTTTGTAGTTTCTCGTCTGAAATGTTTTCTCCTTCATGAATAACGGCCAGTTGCCAGGTATTCGATCCGCTCAGGTCAACTTTCACGATGATATCGCATCCTACACGTACAAACTTGATGGCATTATGGATGAGGTTATTGGCAATCTGCCGCAGCTTGATGGGATCGCAATGCACTACAGGCGGCATCGCCTCTTCTACCTGCAACAGGATCAATGTCTGTTCCGCATGAGCGGTATACTGAAATTCATCCACCACCTGCTGCATGAACGACCTGATCACTAATGGCTCAACGATGGGATCTTCATGCTTTCCATATTCAAGCTTGGAATACTCCAGCAGGTTCGAGAGCAACCGCCGGTAACTGAAACAACCGCCTTTAATGTGAGCCACCAACTGATCGGCAGACACTTTTGCTTTTTGCAGCCTTTCGTTTTCCGAGAGGTAGGCCACCATTCCTTCGATGGGGTTGAAACCACTCTTGATCTCATGTACTACTTCACGGATGAAGTTCTTCTTACTGTCGTTTGCATGGAGCGCTTTAAGTAGCTGTTGCTCCAGTTCTTCTTTTTCTCCTTCCAGCTTGCGCTGCTGCTGCTGGTTGCTGTACCAGTATACGCAGAAGAAGAGCGAGGCCAGTATGTTGAAAATGATAATGAGCACAGTGGGGTTGGCTGTCATGTAATATAACCATGGGCCAAGCATCAGGCTAAAAAGGATGATGCCTACCAACAAGCCATTTACCCGCTTGCTGACTATACGCTGTTTGAATGAATTATTGATGCCAGGGCCAACAATTGCTTTCGGAAAAGCTTTCATTGTTTTCATTTCGTGATGTAATGGATAGCTGAATCCAGTTCTTAATAGGACTAATCAGAAATAAAAAGGGGTTACGCTGGGATAACTGGTATTTGATGTGATAGTGAAGATATAAAAAATATTCTACTAAAAACTAATATTGACCTTGCTCATCTTTTGTCTTTTACAGCTATAAAATAATTGTTCAGGATGGTTCCCGGGCAGGAAGCAGATTGGGGCCTGTCGGTGCCTCCCGGAGGCGGCCTGGCTAATTGAGCGGGTTATATGCCACATTCATCGACGCAAGCGGTCATTGATAGAATACTGCTTTCAATACTCAACCTTGTTCTGCAACTTGCAGCCGCAGTCGAAAACACCCTCTTCTGAAATTCCTGTAAAACAGGGATTGTCTGCACCTCTCATATTTCGTTTTATTGCATTGTCTAACGACGCCCTGCCATTTAGCCACACCTTGCCGGCTATTGTGTTATTCACCTAAGTAATCATTTTCGTTAACATCAAATCTGTTTTATGTATCAGATCGACCTGGCTATTACCGGGGTTTCTTCTTTTGTTGCTGACCCGATCAGCATCGACGAATGGGCAACTGCTTATAAAGTACCCGACAGGCAAGCCGAAGGCAAATTCTTAGATGGCAAAATGGTGGAAAAGATATTGGGTATTAAATCCAAGAGCTGGGCGCCGGATGTATTCAAAGATCCACAGGTGGTGGTGAACACCACCAAAGAAGCATTGAGCAGGGCAGGCGTGGAGCCCGACGATATCGATGCTGCTATTATCGTTACGTGTTCTCCCTTTATGGTGCAGCTCGACCAGGATGCTTTTCTTTTGTACAAAGAGATTGGATTGAAAGATGATATTGTTCCTATACTATTAGGAGCTGGTTGTGCAGGCTTTGCGCGCGCCATGGCACTGGCGGCGAAGATGACCGCCAAAAAGATCCTGGTTATTTCTTACAGCCTCAGCAGTCTTTATACGCAGACCGATGTGTACAAACAAAATTCCACGCATCCTTATGGCAAATCGCTGTGGATGTCGGCAGCCTTGTTCTCTGACGGTGTATCGGCGGTAGTGCTGGAAAAGAAAGATGCACCTACCGGTTATTCTTTTTATTCGCGCGACTCCCTGCAGTTTGGGCAGGAGGCTGGCTTCGATGACCCGCTCATCCATTATACCGGCAGCGGCGCCTGGGCCCCTCCCGGCACAGCAGACTGTGAAGAGCTTTCCTGCTTTGCGATGGCAGGCCCTAAGATCAAAGAATATTACATCAAGGGCATGACGCTGAACCACCAGCAGATGCTGGCCTTGCAACCTAATTACCTGAACGAAGTAAAAAAGCTCTATACGCACCAGGCCAGCCCGATACTCACCAATGCTTTTCTCGATACCCTGATCAAAGACTATGGTATCAGCCGCGATAAAATGGGCATCAACGTAGTGAAGTATGGCAATCTCGTAAGCACCAGTACCATCAAGCTGCTGGATGATGATCTGAACGCAGGTGTACTGGAATCAGGAGATAAAATATGTATTTCTGTAGTAGGGGCAGGTCCGGAACGGGGCGCTTTTATCATCCCGGTGGAGGTCAGCAATAGCTCATTTTCTTCAGCAGGCGCTGGTGCGAAACAGCACCACCCCAATACGATGTTTGATTTGGTGTAAGCTATAGGTCCATAATAACTGGTACTGGTATGCCAATCATATTCGTATGTGGTATTACCGGTATCAGTTTGCGTTTTCGTACGCCTCCCACAACTTCACGGCCTCTATTGCTTCTTTTACGTCGTGCACGCGGAGGATGTTGGCGCCATTATGCAGGCTCAGTGTATTTAACACCGTAGTACCATTCAATGCTTCATCGGCCGTAATACCCAGTGTTTTCCAAACGGTTGTTTTACGGGAGAGACCTACCAGGATAGGGAGGGATAATATATGCAGCGCTGGTAGTTTTTTCAGCAGTTCAAGGTTTTGTGTGGCATTCTTGCCAAACCCAAAGCCGGGATCGAGGATGATATCTTTTATACCGGCCTCGCGGCAACGGGCTGCGTGTTGGATGAAGAAGTCCAACACTTCGCGGATCATGTTTTCATATATGGCTGGCTGTTTGATCGTTTCCAATGTGCCCTTCATGTGCATCAGCACATAAGGCACACCCAGGCCTGCCACCGTATCGATCATCGCCTCATCGATGCTGCCAGCACTCACGTCATTGACGATAGAGGCTCCGGCGGCCACCGCTTCCACGGCTACCTTTGCATGGAAAGTGTCGATTGAGATCACCGTATCCGGAAACCGCTCATGGATAGCCCGGATAGGCTCCGTTACCCGTTTCAATTCTTCTTCCACCGTTATTCTTTCGCTGCCGGGGCGGGTGCTCTGGCCACCTATATCGAGGATGGAGGCCCCATCGGTGATCATCTTCTCAGCCTGCCGCAATATATCGGATTCCTGGTAGCGGCTGCCGGCGTAAAAAGAGTCCGGCGTTACGTTCATAATGCCCATAACCAGTGGTTTATCCACTATCAATAGCCTGCCTTTACAATTGAGTGTATACATTTAACCTTTGTTCATTATTTTCGCGGCTTAAAGGTAAAGGAAGAATACAGAATCCTGAAGAGCCTAAGCAATATGAGCAATACGAATCAACAATACGACGCAGCCGTTCAATCGTGCAGGGATATTTTTATTAAGAAGACCAAGGACTACGGAACCGCCTGGCGCGTGCTACGGCCTATTTCCATCGTAGACCAGATATTCATCAAGGCTCAGCGCATCCGCACCATCCAGGAGAAGAAGACGCAGCGGGTGGGTGATGATATTGCCGGAGAATTCAAGGGCATGCTGAACTACAGCGTGATCGGCCTGATACAACTGGAGTTGAACAACAGCACCTCCGAAGAGTTGCCCGTTGCAGAAGTGGAAAGACTGTACACTGAAAAGATCGCCTTTACCAAGGCGACCATGCTCGATAAGAACCATGATTACGGCGAGGCGTGGCGCGATATGAGCCAGGAGAGCTTTGTCGACCTGATCCTCATGAAGCTCATGCGCATCCGCCAGATACTGGCCAATGAAGGCAAAACGCTTATCAGTGAAGGCATCGATGCCAACTACGTCGATATTATCAATTACTCCGTGTTTGCGCTTATTCTTATCGAGGAAGGAAAGCACAAGGGGTAAATAATCAATAATTATTAATTAATAATTATTGATTATTGGGTTTTCAGCGTCCAGGCTACTACATCTTTCTTATTCTTCGACACCGGTACCTGGTGGCCATTGTCCATCAACAGGTAGCCGCCGTCTTCTTTCACCCAGCTTTTAACGTACTTCCGGTTTACCAAATGCGATTGATGGCAACGAATGAAGCCGTAGCTTTTCAACAGCTCCTCATATTCGAAGATGGGCCGGGACACTGTGAGCTTTTCACCATTGGACAGAAAAAAGATCGTGTAGTTATTGGATGATTCACACCGCACAATGTCTGTTGTGCGAATGAAACGGGTTTCTTTGATCGTGGCTAATGCAATGCGGTGGTCTTCTTTTTGCTCCTGCAATAATTGCAACAGATTCTCCAGTTGCAGGTTCTTCTTTTTCTCACTTCTTTTGGCCAATGCCCGGCTTACAGCCCCCTGCAGCTCATCGATACTTACCGGTTTCAGCAGGTAATCCACCGCAGCAAAACGCACTGCCTGGATAGCATACTGGTCAAAAGCTGTTACAAAGATCACTTCAAAATCGTACTGGTGCAGTTCGCGCAACAGATCGAACCCGCTTTTGCCCGGCATTTGGATATCGAGGAATACCAGGTCGGGATGATGTTGCAGAATGGCGCTCCTGCCTGCTGCAGCATCGGCAGCCGTAGCGACTACCTCCACGCCGGGGCAGTATGTTTTCAACAACTGCCCCAGGTTTACCAGGTTGTTCTGTTCATCATCTATCAGTATTGTCTTCATCGTGTTCATGCCAGCCAGTTTTTAAACAACAATTCGATAATGGTTCCTTTACCTGATCCACTGTTCATGTGCATCTGTATTTGCTCCGTGCCGGCCATTTCGTTCAGCAAAGCTACCCTGTCTCTTGTGAGCTTCAGGCCATAGCCTGTAGTTTCCTTTCCAGGCTCAAATCCCGGCCCGTTGTCACTGATGCGGATGACCATATCTTTTTGCACCTGCAATACCTCTATCCGGATCAATCCATTTTCTTTCAGCGTGCTTACGCCGTGCTTTACCGCATTTTCTACCAATGGCTGCAGCAGCAGGGAAGGTACTTCTGTTTCCGCCACCGGCATAGCCGCTGCTACCTGGATATCGTATGTAAAGTTAAACCGTAATTTCTCCAGCTTAAGATAGGTATCCAATGTTTGCAATTCACGCTGCAGGGGGATGGAAGGGTTTTCACTATCAGCCAATGAATGCCGCAGCAAGCTACCAAATTCAGACAGGTAGTTATTGGCGCCTCTGATATCACCACTATTGATGAGCCCTTGTATGGAGGAGAGCGCATTGAACGTAAAATGCGGGTTCAGTTGTGCATACACTGATCTCAATCCCTGTTCAAAGCGTTCTTTTTTGGCCTGCTCGGCAGCTGTTTTTTCCCGTTGCCTTCTGAGCTTGAACAATAATACCAGGAAACCAATAAACGCCAGTATCAGTATGGCAGTGATCAGGCGGAAAGCCCAGGTTTGGTACCAGGCAGCCTTTACAGTAAAAGGATAACTGGTAACGTTATGCCTTTGCTTGCGGTAGCGCATTTCCAGCACATAATCACCGGGACCGGGATTGTCGAGCCAGATATAACTGTTGTTCGCTTTATTGCCTGTCCAGTCTGCAACAACGCGGCCATTGCTGGTGACCCTGTATTCCACCGTCCCTTTTTTATACACTCTTGCTGCCACCTGAAATATCAGGCCGTTCTGTCCCGATGCTACCATCCAGTGTTTGGGAAACCCCGTTGCCGAGTCCAGCTTGTCGGGTGCATACTTACTCATCAGTTCTTTCGTCAACGTCGCATCGAACCGGTAGTCGTTGGTAAGGCTCAGCATGGTGGCCGTTAGCTCACCGGTTGTGAACACGGCTTGCAGGGAAGGCCGGGTAGGCTGCCAGTATACCGAAGAGACAGCAATAAGGCCAGTATCATTTTTCCGGCGCAGCTCTACTACAATGCGATGGCGCCAGGTGGTTGAAAAACCGCCTATAAAAGCGAACTGCGCACGAAATGCATTGAGTTGAAAAGTAGCATCCATAAAGGAGGATACCTCTCCCCAGGGTCTGATGACCGTGGAATCTTCCAGCACGCGGCATTCGTACAAATGTGTATTGTGCCTGTAGATGCCAGGCGTCAGGAAATATACTTCACCTGAATCGTAGGTGTACAACTTTTGTAAGCCGTGACTAAGGTGAGAACGGAACCGGTAATCGCCGAATGACATATCCATCGGTGTATTGCTCAAATCCGCAACTTTATCGTCATTATGGTCATACACGCCATTGTAAGGGATCGCTGATACGATCATTGGCAGTGTGTCGCTGTCTTTACCAAGGTAGGTAGTAGAATAATTTTGCCACGCAATATCAGCCGTTTGTTGACTGATGCCCTTGAAGTTTACCTGCGCTACCAGGTTGGGCAAACAGCTACAGCAGCAGCACAGGATCATTAATAGTTTTTTCATATCAGGGTATTTGCCAGAAGCTGGCTGGATTATTCGTGTTGTAATATTGATAAATGGCGCCACTGTTTGCACCGGTGGATTCTTTCTTATCCGGTGCTTGTTTGAAATAGTCCAGCGGCAGCAGCTGAATGTACTGAATGAGCTTCCCCCGTTCGGGCGTTTCATAATTATAGGTACTGTTCACAGCGCATTGCAGCATGTACAGGTTTTTGGCCATGTAGTTGTACAGGTAATGTTCTTTTGTGGTGGTGGACCGGTGGTTCCAGTTGGCTGTAGGGTTCAATATGAGCGGCAGGTTGTTGATCAGTCTTTCTCTTACTTCTCTTATATCCAGTAACTCTCCTTTTTCATTCATCACATACGCATCATGGGTAGGATCGGCCCATATCCATTTCTCCAGGGAAGGTACAAACACCATGTTGATGACGTGACAATCGGGGTCAACTCCCAGGCTGTCTTTCGGCAGGCAGGTCACCATGCGCGAAGCAAAACCCATGGAAAGGTAGCATTCATTCAGTACCGTAGCCAGCCCCCTGCAATTTAAACCGCGGCCTTCTTTCCGGCAAACGTCGATCATCGACAGCGCATTTTTTACTGCGGGGTTTTCATGGTTGCCATCATGTGGTATCAGCTCATGTATCCAGTGCAGGAGGTTCAGCACTTTCGATACATCATTCCCTTGTCCGGCAATGGAGTCCAGCTTAAAGCCCTTGCGCAACGCTACGAGGTTGGTATCGCTGGCTGACTGGTAAGTAAAAGCCGGCAGGGGGCGTTTATCCTGTTCATTGTATGTTTTGGCCCGTTGCAATATGTAAAGATAATCGCCCGTGGCACGCAAAGGCTGCACGATTGCCTTGAAGGAAGGTTTCTGACGAATGCTTACCAGGTCGGCATCCTGCATAATGTGGGTGTAATTGGTGAACCCGGCTTTTACTGCCTGCGACAAGTGGTTGAGGGATTGCTCCGGCTGGCCCACGAGCGCATACGCGCAGGAAAGGTTGTATTCGGCGCTGGCCAGGTAGCGGGTATATTGTTTGCGAACCGAGTCGGGCAGCGCCTGGTACCGGTTCAGCCATGTGTCCAGCAGGGCAGCAAAGTTTTTCACGTCTCTTTTTTCGTACAGGCTTACAAAGACTTTGTTTTGTTCTTCGGCCCAGGCGCCAAAGCCTTTCTTTTCATCCTGCCGGGCCATCAGCAACAATGGCCCCAGCAATAAAGCGGTTACAATAATAATATTCCTGTAATGTATCATCATAGATCTTCTTTGGGGTTGAAAAATTGTTATTACCGGCAGCAAATTTCCTTCGCCGGCCGGCACTTTTCCGGCCCTTTGTGAATAGGGGCACAACGATTGAGAATTGAAGCGGCAGCGGGGTGACACCTTTCGAAAAGGTGTCACCTCGTTGCCTCATAACCCTTATCTTGCATGCTTTATTCAAGTATCCGGTAATCATGAAATATCTGCTAACCTTCGCCCGCATCTTCGTAGGTGTACTGTTTATCTTTTCCGGCCTGGTAAAAGCCAATGACCCCCTCGGACTCAGCTATAAAATGCAGGAGTTTTTCGAAATATGGGGCATGGGATTCCTCGACAACTATACGCTGGCCATGTCCATTGGTATGAACGCTTTCGAGATCATCGCCGGCGTGGCGGTACTGGTAGGCTGGCGGATGCGGCTCTTCAGCTGGTTGTTATTACTGCTTATTATTTTCTTCACGTTCCTGACCGGTTATGCCGCGTTGAGTGGCAAGGTGCGTGAATGTGGCTGCTTTGGCGATTGTATACCCCTTACGGCACACCAGTCGTTCCTGAAAGACCTGATCCTGCTGGTGCTGATCGGTTTTATATTTATTTACCGCAATAAGATAAAGCCCATCATGCCTTTTGCCGGCAGCGTCGCCGTGCTCTTCTTCTCCGCAGTTTTCTCGTTCGCTTTGCAATGGTTTGCATTGTTGCACCTGCCCGTTGTTGATTGCCTTCCTTATAAAATTGGCAACAATATCAACGAAAAGATGCAGATACCTGCAGGCGCTATTCCCGATAGTACCGTGATCAGCTTTGTGTACCTGAAAGAGGGCAAGGAAGTGGAGTTCACCGCTGCCCAGTTCCCGGAAGACTTCGATGACTCTTTATACAAGTTTGTAAAACGATACGATAAGCTGGTGCGCAAAGGCAATGCTGAGCCCAGGATCAAGGATTTCTCCCTGCAAACTTATTACAAGAACGACACCACCAAGGCGTTGTTGCAGGAAGATAAGTACCAGCTTTACCTGTTCCTGCGGGATGATTACAATAGCGGTAGCTGGCCTGAGGAACTGGAAGAGGTGATAAAATCGGCTACATTAAAAAATGTAAAGACTTTCCTGGTTACGAGTATTTCCATTGACGACCTATACACTAAATCGGTGCCTCCTGTGTTCAATATGATGCTGCCGCTCCAGTGTGACCCGGTGGTCATTAAAACGATAGCCCGTACCAACCCGGCATTGTACCTGATCAAAAATGGCACCGTGCTCAACAAGTGGAGCTATGCCGATCTGCAGAAGGCGTTGCCTGTAATGCTCACTTTACAGGCCAATCCTTCACCAGCACAGCCAGTTGCAGATTCAACTACTTCACAAACTCCTGTAATCAATTGATCAGGTTCTTCACCAAACGTGTGTTGTACGGTCTCCTGGTTATGCTGGGGGTAGTGGTATTGGTGTTTTTCCTGTTCCAGGGTTTTGGCGATCCGTCGAGGCTTATGCTGGGACAAAGTGCCGATGCTGCCACGCGCGACAATATCCGCAAGGAGCTGTACCTCGATCAACCGGTGTGGAAACAATTTGTATTGTACCTCAATGATGTTTCGCCTGTGGGTGTACACAGCCAACAGGAAATAGACAAGAAAAAGCTGAACGGCTGGTTTGCCGGTGATGAAACGAAAGTAGGGGTGAAGGTGCCTTACCTGCGCCGCTCGTACCAAACGAAGAAAGACGTATGGGAAATGCTGATGGCCGCCTTACCCCGCACCATCATCCTCGCGCTGGCTGCTATCCTGATCGCTATTGTACTGGGTATACCGTTGGGTGTGATCGCTGCCGTGAAAAAAGATACCTGGATGGATACTTCTGCCATCTTCACCAGTGTATTGGGAATTTCAGCGCCATCCTTTTTTATGGGTATCGTGATCGCTTACCTGTTTGGCTTTGTATTGAGCAGCTACACGGGCCTGAACATGACCGGTAGTTTGTTCGACACCAACTATCCCTTCGATCACAAGGAACTACAATTAAAGAACCTCATATTGCCCGCCTTTACATTGGGCATACGCCCGCTGGCCATCATTACCCAGCTCACGCGGGGTTCCATGCTCGATGTGCTGAATCAGGATTATATACGTACTGCCTATGCCAAGGGGCTCAGCCGCCGTACCGTGATCTGGAAACATGCGCTGCGCAATGCGCTCAACCCCGTGATCACGGCTATTACAGGCTGGTTTGCCGAACTGCTGGCCGGCGCTTTCTTCGTGGAATATATCTTTGGCTGGAATGGCATTGGCAAGCTGACAGTAGATGCGCTTGAAAAGCTTGATTTCCCCGTGGTGATGGGGTCGGTATTGATCACCTCTTTCTTTTTTATCGTGGTCAACATGCTCGCCGATATTCTCTACGGTGTGGTAGATCCGCGGGTAAGGCTGCAGTGATTATTTTATGACTACTTCTTTGACGGAGTTTTCTCCAAGGCGTTCATTGACGCGTTGAATGATCTGCTCTTTCTGGTAAAGCAATTCCTGTTTGAGGGGAGCTACTGTGGTGGTAATATATAAAGTGGTACCGTAGATCTGTATCTTATCTGTGTATTTGGCAATGGTCTTGCCCATGATCTGTTCCCATACATCCTCTATTTGCAATGCCTGCATTGGCCCTTTGTAACGGGGGTTGCGCATGAAATGCTTCAATGCATCGCTCATTGAATATTCTCCCATGGGTGCAAGGTAAGAAGAAGTTTACAAGTTGAATAGTTTAAAAGTTGACAAGGCAGGCAAGTATGCCTGGCACCAGGTGCACTTGTAACAATGGGAAAACTATTACACGTTAATGTATCGTTGTGGATGTTGGGTACCGTTCATAATCACATCGCGGGGATGATACTGTGGACGTACACAACTGATCAGGTGATAACCTGTTTCACTGATCATCCACTCACGCGGGCACAGCATCAAACTGCGTTGTGCGGGTCCCTTTTCCATTTCGAGTGATTTTTTCAACAGTTCGAGTGCATAGAGACGTAAACCTTCTTTGTTGGCGCTGATCGCACCTGCTTCTCCAGCCTCATCAGTAGTGTAAGAAAAAAAAGCTACATGGGGGTCGTTCGTTTCTTCCAGAAACGCAATAACGTTTTCAATTGAATTAATCATAAGCAATCGCCTTCTCCTGTTGTAATATACGTTTTTATCACCATTGTTGGATGGGTAAAACTACTTTTTCCTTTCGGTAAGTGCAATTGATTAAAGACAAATAACCTGGTATGTACCGATGAGCTGGCCAAAATGTTTGCGGATACGATCTTCATGTGTGTCGGTGATAAATAATTGCCCGGCATTTTCGACGCAAACCTCCCTGAGCAGATTGTGCATGCGCTGTTCGTCCAGCTTCTCGAACACATCATCGAGGAGTAAAAGTGGTGCAAATCCTTTCGCAGACTTTAATGCTTCAAACTCAGCCAGTTTGAGGGCAAACAAGAGGCTTTTCCGTTGCCCCTGGGAAGCGATGCTTTTAAAAGTTTGTTGCTGCAATTGAATGTCCAGATCATCTTTGTGAATACCGCCGGTAGTCCTTTGCAACAGGATATCTTTTTCCCGAAACCGGAAAAACAGATCGGGGAAGGTGTATTGCAATAACTGGCTTTCATAGATGATATCCAGCTGCTCGTGTACACCAGCGATCTGCCGGTAGAATTTTCTTACTGCCGGAATAAAGCTGTGCAAAAATATTTTCCTTTTCTCATGTACATAGCTGCCATAATGAACCAGCTGCTGATCATACACATCGAGCAGGCTGGTATCGGAGAGTCTTCTTTCGGCCAGCGATTTCAGAAAACTGTTGCGCTGTTGCAACACCCTGTTGTAATCTATCAGGTGTAGCAGGTAGGTAGCATCCAGCTGACATAACAATGCGTCCAGGAAACGCCGTCGCTCTTCGCTGCCACCCGTGATGATCTGTATATCATCCGGCGCAATGATCACGCAGGGGAATTTGCCGATATGATGGGCAAACTTCTCATAAGGTTCATCATTAAGGAGAAATTCTTTCTTGCCGGTTTCGCGTAGTATGCAAACTACTTTCAGCGGCTCGCCGTGCAGGGTAAAATGCGCTTCGATGCGGAAACCGGCAGCGCCTTTCAATACATTCTGCCCGTCGGAACGGGCAAAATAACTCTTGGTAAAACAGCTGTAATAGATAGCATCGAGCAGGTTGGTCTTGCCAATCCCGTTCTTCCCGGCAATACCTACAACGCGGTCGTTGAAAGAGAATGAGGCCTGTGGATAGTTCTTGAATTGAACCAGCGATATGGAATCCAGCTTTAGCAATTGTAATACAATTTCGGGTTTGGAGTTTCGGGTTTGAGGTTCTTTTACTTCAGGAAACGAGTTGGTCATTAACCGTTTAAAATACTGCAGCCAACCCGACACATTAAACCCGAAACCCGCAACCTTTTTAATGCATGCGGTCGCCGCGTACTTCCAGTTTGTTCATCACATCTGCTTCATACGTCAGCCATTCCTGCCAGCGTTTACGCACCAGCGCTTTATCGATATACGTTTCTGCCAACTCGATGAACAGGTGATAATGTCCTGCTTCGCTTTCCATGAAACGGCGGTAGAAATTGCGCAGGTAGGCATCATCCAATCCTTCGCTCAACCGTTTGAAGCGTTCGCAGCTGCGGGCTTCTATGAGGGCGAATATGAGTAGCTTGTCGAGGAAACGGTCATCCTGATGACCGTCTTTCTTTTGAAAGATCATCAATGCATTCACGTAATCATCTTTTCGCTGCCTGCCCAGCTTCAGCTTGCGCTTATCCAGCTCTGCCAGCACCAGCCTGAAGTGTCCCCATTCCTCGGTGACGATTGGTGAAAGCTCACGTATCAGTTTCTCCTTTTCACTGTACCGCTGGATCAGGGAGATGCAGCTGGTGGCAGCCTTTTGCTCACAATAAGCATGGTCGGTCAGGATATCCTCCAGGGAGATCTCCGCCAGGTTTACCCAGCGAGGGTCGGTAGGCAGGTGAAGCCCCAGGATATTCTTTACGTCATTCGTTTCCATGGGCCGCAAGTTAGGAAAAAGACTGTGGGTTCCGGGTTTAGTGTTTGGGGTTCTGCGTTCTGCAGGTGCAACAGCCTGATTTTTGTTATTCCCATTGAATCTGTAACATATCTGTATAATACCGGAAGCTATTACCTTTAGGCCTGGAAATAAAAAGTGTCGGGCAACCCGAAACGCCTAACACGAAACGCGCAATAATTTCATGAACGACGACTTCCTCCATAAAAAGCTCGATGAACGCAAAGCGGCACAGGCTTTCCGGGAGCTGCGGCTGCCGGATGGCAAAACAGATTTCTGCTCCAATGATTACCTGGGGTTGATACACCACGGGCTGATCGAGCAGTATATAACGCTATCGAAGCTATCCTTTAAACACGGCTCTGGCGGCTCGCGCTTGCTCGCTGGCAATTATGGCCGGGCAGAACAGGCAGAGCAAGCGCTGGCCGCCTTCCATGCAGCACCAGCCGCGCTGTTGTTCAATTCGGGTTACGATGCCAACCTCGGCCTGCTGAGCAGTGTGCCGCAGCGGGGCGATACCATTATCTATGATTCCCTCAGTCATGCCTCCCTGCGTGACGGCATCCGCCTCAGCTTTGCCCAATCATTCGCCTTTGCACACAATGATCTCGATGTGCTGGAGAAAAGACTGCAGGCAGCTACCGGTCAAATATTCGTGGTCACAGAATCGGTATTCTCGATGGATGGCGATATGGCGCCGCTGGATGCTATGGTGCAGCTGTGCCGGCAATATGAGGCACACCTTATCGTAGATGAAGCACACGCTACCGGCGTGACAGGAGAGCGGGGAGAGGGGTTGGTTCAACAACTGGGATTGCAGGACGCCTGTTTTGCCCGCATCCATACATTTGGCAAAGCGGTGGGCTGTCACGGCGCAGTGATACTCGGCAGCGAAACCCTGCGCAACTATCTTATCAATTTTTCCCGGGCATTCATTTATACCACGGCGCTGCCCGAAAGCAGTGTGGCCGCCATACAGGCAGCCTATCATCTTTTTCCTTCGATGCAGGCTGAAAGGGATCACCTGCACCAACTGATACAGTATTTTCAGCAGACGCCACTGGCATTTGAGAAACTGCCTTCTGCCACTCCTATACAAGTGGTCATCATTCCCGGCAACGACAAGGTAAAAGAGGTTGCCCGCCGGCTACAGTCAGCGTCCCTCGATGTACGGCCCATCTTGTATCCTACGGTGCCAAAGGGGAGTGAAAGGCTAAGGATCGTGTTACATGCCTTCAATACAATGGAAGAAGTTCAAAAGCTCCTGCAAAACTTATGTTAACTGCCCCGGGATGAAGGGCAGCAAAAGAAATCATATCCTGGCTTTATGATCAAAAGCCGGACATTGCGCGGACAGTAAATGTTGTAGTAAAGACCGGTCTTACATCACGAGGCCTACCACGAAGAGGCAACATACGAGTGTTACACCAGCTAATTTTTTAAGACGGAACATGTTGATGGCGGTAGATTTCTTCTTCATACAAAAGCGGATTTAGGATTGGAAAATTGGATTTACATGCAAGATAAAATACCAACATTAATATTGCAAACACTATAACGTATAAATTATAATAACAAGTGTGGGAGCTATACGCCTCGGAGTGAATGGCTTAAAGCCACAAAAAAACCGGCCCTTACGGGGGCCGGTCCATTTAACGACGAATTTAGCAACCTATGACCAATGTGAGTAAAAAGCGTTGGAAAGTGTTGTTTTAAAAACCGGTCCCGGAGGACCGGTTTTCGATGACAGTTGAGCCACCCGGTTTCATAAAGGCGTTCGGTTAAAAACGACGACTGTTTAAATGTTCCCTCAAACTCTGGTGTAAAATTGCGCGCTAAATGCTTGCCGCACAATACAATTTTGTGGTATTACCAGTTCGTGTTACTTTTAAATCGATTTCTTTAAACCCCTTCCGGTAGTATGAGAATTGTCCCCTTTCTGATATCCGCTGCAGTGACCATAGGATTGGTCATTGTCTTAAGTACGTCCTTCGGAAGCATCCCGCCATTGGGCAGTTTCCTGAGTCCCCAGGAAGGCTTCTGGCAGAATGCCGAGCCCACCGACATGGACTACAATACCACCTTGCGCCTGCCGCAGCTGAAAGAGAAAGCATCCGTTTATTTCGACGACCGGCTGGTGCCCCACGTATTTGCTCAAAATGATGAGGACCTTTATTTGATACAGGGTTACCTGCATGCCAGATTCAGGTTGTGGCAAATGGAGTTTCAGACTCATGCGGCAGCAGGCAGGTTGAGCGAAATAATAGGGAAGGGGGAAGATAATGTGATCCTGAGCTTCGACCGCAATATGCGCCGCCTCGGTATGGTATATGCAGCCAACAACTCCCTGCAGGTGATGGAAAGCGACACCTCCACTAAAAAAACAATGGATGCCTACACGGCAGGTGTAAACGCTTATATCGATCAGCTGACCTCCGGCAGCCTACCACTGGAATACCGCCTGCTGAATTACCGGCCCGAGCATTGGAGCAACCTCAAAACAGCCCTGTTCCTGAAATACATGAGCTATGACCTTACGGGCTCAGAGAACGATATTGAATACACCAACGCCAAAGCAGTATTGACCAAAGAGTTGTTTAATAAGTTTTACCCTTTTACACAAGATTCGCTGAGCCCTGTTGTTCCACGGGGTACTACCTTTTCACCACCGACTGTTCACCCGGTAGCGCCTGCTTCTGCCGACTCGCTGTATTTCCAATGGAAAGACAGCGCCGCTATTGCATTGCTGCAAAAACCGGATAAAGACAATGGCAGCAACAACTGGGCAGTGAGCGGACAAAAAACACAAAGCGGACGGCCCATTTTGTGTAATGATCCTCACCTCGGGTTATCATTACCATCTCTTTGGTACGAAATGCAACTGCATACTCCGGAAAGCAATGCCTACGGCGTCAGCTTCCCCGGCTCTCCGGCTATCATCATTGGTTTCAATGATCATATCGCCTGGGGCGTTACCAATGGAACCCGCGATGTAAAAGACTATTATGCTATCCGCTTTAAAGATGAATCCCGCTCGGCATACTGGTTCGATAGCGCCTGGAAGCCGGCAGATGTGAGGGTGGAAGAGATCAAAGTGAAAGGCAGTCCGAGCATTTTCGACACCGTGTCCTATACCATCTTCGGCCCCGTGCAATACGATGCTTCGTTTGATGGCTTTGGACGCGCCACGGCATCTACCAACTTTGCCCTGCGCTGGAAAGCGCATGACGGCTCCAACGAGTTCAACACCTTTTACCTCCTCAACCGGGCCAAAGGATATACCGATTACCTGGAGGCCATCAAAGGCTTCAGCTGTCCCGGACAGAACTTTGTATTTGCCAGCAAGGATAATGAAGTGGCCATCTGGCACCAGGGCCAGTTCCCCGCCAAATGGAAACGCCAGGGGGATTTTATCATGCCGGGCACCGACAGCAGCTATATGTGGCAGGACAATATACCACAATCCGAAAACCCGCACGTGCCACCCGGCAGCGAGTTTGTCAGCAGCGCCAATCAATTGCCTGCCGATACGGCCTATCCTTACTACATGGGTGGGGCTTATGACCTGTACCGCGGCCTCATCATCAATCGTCAGCTGCGTTCCATGAATGGCATTACGGTAGACGATATGAAACAACTGCAAACAGATAACTATAATGTGTTTGCCGAATCAGCCCGGCCCATTCTCCTGCGATACATTAAGGAACACATGCTCACCAATGAAGAGAAGAACTTTTTGACCGTACTGCGCTCCTGGAACCTGCGCATGGATACAGAAGAAAAAGGAGCTCCCATCTTCACTACCTGGTGGAACAACCTGGAAGCCGAAGTGTGGAGCGACGAGCTGGAAGCCGCGCCCAAGCCGGTGATCTTCCCTGAATCGTATACACTTGTGGAAGCCATTCTGAGAGATTCTTCCGCTTTTGCGCAAGCCGATAATATCAAAACGCCTAATAAAGAAACGATTGCCGATGCGGTGACTGCCGCCTTTAAGAAAGCAGTGCCGGTACTCAAAAGAGCGGATGGAGAAGGCAGACTGGCCTGGGGCAAATTCAAGGATACCGGTATCCGTCACCTGCTGCGTCAGGGTCCGCTGGGCCGCCTTCACCTGAATACCGGCGGTGGCGACAATGTGATCAATGCCACCAAACAATTTCATGGTCCCAGCTGGCGCATGATCGTTCACCTGACCGATAAAACAGAAGCCTGGGGCATCTATCCCGGCGGTCAGCAGGGCAATCCCGGCAGCAAGTATTACGACAATTTTATAACCAAATGGGCAGCCGGTGAATACCATGCCTTGTGGGTAATGGAGGAAGGAGATACGAAAGCGCCGCAGGTAAAATACACAATGACCTTTAGTAAATAATGTGATGATTTGAAAATATGGTAATGTGCTGATGCCTTTGCTTAGGTGTATTTAATTTTCAAATTCTTAAATTTTCAAATTCAATCAGATGAAGTTAATAGCATCAATTGTTTTAATAGGGTTATTAAGTTTTGCAGCAGGCATGTACTTACCCTGGTGGAGCCTTGCTGCGGCAGCCTTCATTGTAGCTGCCCTCATTCCTCAAAAGCCCTGGAAGGCCTTTCTTTCCGGCTTCCTTGGTTTATTCCTTTTATGGGGTATACTCGCTGCCTGGATCGATATGAAGAACCAGCATATCCTTTCGCAAAAGATGGCGCAAATATTCCCCCTTGGGGGCTCTTATATTTTACTAATTCTCGTAACAGCCCTGGTGGCCGCTATCGTAGGCGGCTTTGGCGCGCTTACCGGAAGCTATGTAAGAAAAAAATAATCATTATTAACACCCTGCCTGACCATGCATTCATCCATACGCCCGGCTGAACAGGAAGATATTTTAACCTTCGAGCCATCATTTCGCCTTGCGAGAAAATCCAAGCGATGGATAGCTACCGCGATTGATTTCATAATAGCCGGCATTCTTGGTGCAATAGCCGCATATTGTTTCGGAGACGCTACGATCGATGAAGACGGTTTCACCAGCTATGATCTTTCCGGCGCTCCCGGATTTTTTGCCATGCTGGTTGCCTGGTTTTTGCCGATGCCATTATTAGAAATGGTTAACAATGGTCAAACACTGGGGAAAGCTATCTTTAAAATACGATCAGCCAATATGGACGGCAGCAAGATCAATGCTTCGTCGGCAATTGGTCGCCGCCTGTTTGATATCATAGACTACCTTCCCTTTTTCGGGATAGTAGGTTTGCTGGTTGCTTCCAACAACTCCAGGCAACAAAGAGTCGGTGACCTGATAGCCAAGACCATCGTTATCGAGGCATAAACATCACCAGTTGTCAAACGCCTTGCGCCATCAGGACTGCGCTTCGTTTTAGTGCCTCTTCAAAGGTATCGGTCACATTGGCTTTGCCGATAGCAAATAACAGACGGGCGCTCCTGAGTGCTTCCAGCACCTGCCCGCTTCTAACTTCCGATAAGATCAGTTTTGTGTGGCGTCGTTTTGCTTCCAGATATGCTTCTTCGATCACCTTCACACCCGTAGCATCGATAACAGGCACCTGTCCCATACGAATGATCAATATTTTGGGCGGCTTTTCAATGACACGCAGGGCATCTTTGAATTTATAGGCAGCGCCAAAGAACAGCGGGCCGGTGATCTCAAAGACTTCAACTCCTTTCAGAATTTTATACCCATTCAATGCTTCAGCACCCATTTCGCCTGCCTGCTGTTGGCCGGTAAGTACATTAACACCGGAGCTCTGTATCATCTTCCTTAAGAAAAGAAATGCAGCCAGCACGACCCCAATCTCGATGGCCACTGTAAGATCGACCAGTATGGTCAGGAAAAAGGTGGTAAGCAACACCGCAACGTCACTGCGCGGGCCTTTCAATACCGCACGGAAACTATGCCACTCACTCATATTATAAGCCACCACAACAAGAATACCCGCCAGCGCGGGCATAGGGATCAGCGCCGCCCATTTTCCTACAAACAACATGATGAGTAAAAGAACAAGTGCATGCACCATACCCGCTACCGGTGTGCGCCCTCCGTTTTTGATATTGGTAGCCGTACGTGCAATGGCGCCGGTGGCAGGAATACCCCCAAACAGAGAAGAGCCTACATTGGCTGCTCCCTGCGCTACCAGCTCCATATTGGAACGGTGCCGCCCACCGGTCATGCCATCGGCCACCACGGCCGACAGGAGCGACTCGATACCACCCAGCAAGGCAATGGTAAAAGCAGGCTGCACCATGTTTTTAAGGGTGACAAAATCAAGATCCGGGATAACCGGAACAGGCAGGGAGGAAGGGATACTTCCAAACCTGCTGCCAATAGTTTGCACCGGCAGCTTCAGCAGCGATACCAACGCTGTCGTTACCAATATGGCGATCAATGAACCTGGTACTTTGCGCGTGATCCGGGGCCATACTACAATGATCAGCACCGTACAGACAGCCAGCAGGAAAGTGTACCAGTTGACCGAATCGGCGTGTAGAAAATAGCTTTTCCATTTTTCGGCAAAATCCGCCGGAACGGCCCCCATCTGTAACCCAAAGAAGTCCTTTATTTGCGAGGAGAATATAAGTACAGCTATGCCGCTGGTAAAACCAACGATCAAGGGATAGGGAATATATTGTATAACGATACCCAAACGGGCAATGCCCATCAGTACCAGCATGATGCCGGCCATAAAAGTAGCTATGATCAATCCATTGCTGCCAAATTGCTGAACAATACCGTAAACAATAACGATAAACGCCCCTGTAGGCCCGCCAATCTGTACACGGCTGCCCCCAAGCGCAGCAATAATAAACCCGGCGATAACGGCCGTATACAATCCTTTTTCCGGGGTAACGCCCGAAGCGATGGCAAAGGCGATCGCCAACGGCAATGCTACGATGCCTACGATAATGCCGGCCATCAGGTCTTTACCGAACCGGGCTTTGTTGTAATCTTTAAGCGTATCAAACAATTGGGGTCTGAACATAGCTTCACTATTGCTTTATCCAGCACTTCAATAAACTGTCAAAATGCGTCTCTGCCAGCAGGTAGGCCGGCGGAATCTCATCACCCCAGCTGCAGTAGGTGACTATGCGGGTGCCTGCCGGCATTTCTTCCAGTTGCCTGTAGAGATAATGGCTGTAATAATTATAAAGCTCCCTCGAATACGCTATGCTGTCATCGATCCTGTCTGTAGCCGACAGGTTCTCAAAAAAAGAGTTATAGAAGTAGAAATGATCATACTCCTTCAGATCGAGTTGTGTGAAATTGCTATGGATGAAATGCACATTATTCAACCCAAGCCTGTTTCTTACAATGGCAGCCTGCCGCACCAGATCTTCCCGTTGCTCTACACCGTAGTAATGGGCAGCAGGACGATAGTAAGCACCGGCCAGGCAAAATTTGCCGGCACCACTCCCGATGTCCAACACGTTCACCACCTCATCGCGTACGAGAAACTGAACAGCTTTGCCGGTCACCGCTAAAGGCGACCAGTGCAAAGCGTCCAGCTTTTGTATAGGGTAGGGATAAAGCGTTTGAAAGTTTGATTCTTCCACAAAGTATTTGCGTAAATAAGCATCAGGAATGGAAAGCATATAGTAATATTTTAATCGGCTTTATGAATGCCGTCATCCTTGATCTTTGCAAACCAGTCGGGATCATACTTCACAAAAAACGACAACCAGATAGCACGTGAGAGGCGCATCAGGTAGGGTTGTAGCAGTATCAACAGTGTGATATTGGTACCCAGCCACCAGAAAAAACGATTGTCATGCGTGGATAATCCGATCAATACCCACCACGCTACAAAAGTGGTTACCGACAAAGCAACGGTCAAGGCGTAGCTTACATAGCCGGTACCATAATAAAAGCCTACTTCAATTTCCATCCGTTGGTCACATACGGGGCAGCATTCGTTCATCTTCATAAAACGTTGCAAACTATAGGAGCTCGCAGACTGAAACATATCACCCCGCCTGCAACGCGCACATTTATGATTGAGCAAGCTCCACAGATAACCAGGTTTCTTCGTGGCCACGCCGGCATTTTCTTTAACTATCATCATTATGTTTTTATCCAAAACTTCAGTAAAGTGCCTACATGCGATTCGGCCAGGCAATAACCGGGCG
This sequence comes from Niastella sp., assembly GCA_017744515.1. GTDB lineage: Bacteria > Bacteroidota > Bacteroidia > Chitinophagales > Chitinophagaceae > Paraflavitalea. Next base: position 41,723 of record JAGIBF010000036.1, on the reverse strand, counting down.
GCACCCTGTCTTCCAGAGTGTGAAAAGTGGCCAGCCGCGTACCGGCAGGCATTGCATCAAGCTTTTTATAGAGGTAACGGTTGTAGTAATTATAGAGAGCCGTAGAAAAAGTAATGTTCTCATCTATCTTATCCATATCGGTAAGATGTTCATAAAAGGAATTGTAGAAATAAAAGTGGTCATACTGTGCAAAATCAAGCTGCGTAAAGTTGCCGTGCATGAAGTGCACGTTTGTCAACCCCAATATACTTTTGGCGGTATTGGCATGATCTACCAGATCCTTACGCTGCTCGATACCATAAAAATGCGCGGCAGGACTATGGTAACCACCGGCAAGGCAGAACTTGCCCACGCCACTGCCTATATCCAATACCTTTGCGCCCGGGGAAGGAGAGAGGAAGTTAGCCACCATTTCAGCAATGACAAGAGAGGTCCAATGCCTGCGTGCCAATTGTTGCATGGCCAATGGATACAGGTGATGAAGCTGCTCATCCGAACTGAACCAGACAGCCCTGCGCACCTGCAAATCAGTAACCGGTGTCTTCATACTGCAAAACTACCTGCTCTGCTAAAGGGGCGCTATACATCTTTATCAACTCAAAAAGTGACATTTGTCAATTTTTTATATGGTAACTTTGAACGTAGTATGAGTATCAGTGGCATCTTTCCCATCGATAAATGGAACTTTAAAAGCCAGTCGGTCCTGGCCAATTTACCGGCAGAAGACCTGGCTGTACTCACAGCCCATCAAAGTGAACAAGTCTACGGGAAAGGAGAAGTGATCTTCCGGGAAGGCGCTTATCCTTCCGGCATCTTTTATGTAAAAAAAGGGAAAGCCAAGAAATACAAAGTGACCAAAGATGGAGGAGAACAGATCATTTATGTGGCCAACACTGGCGAGTTGCTCGGTTATCATGCTGTATTGGAAGGAGACCGTTATCCGGACTCTGCTGCCTCGCTTGAAAACAGCACCATCGTTTTTATCCCCAAAGAAGATTTCCTTGAAGTATTGCAACGATCCCCTGTATTGAGCAGCAGGTTATTGAAAACACTCAGTCATGAATTTGCCGTCATGGTCAACAGTCTCACCCTGTTTACCCAGCGCTCGGTACGGGAAAGACTGGCGCTGCAACTGGTAGTACTCCGTGAAAAATATAAAGTAGACTTTCAACCGGGCATGGCGGTTGAGATCAACCTGTCGCGGGAAGACCTGGCCAACCTCGTAGGCACTACGAGAGAAAACATTGTGCGAATACTCGGGGAATTCAAAGAAAAAGGCATCCTCGAAACAAAAGGCAGAAAGATCATTGTTCAGAACGTGGTCGCCCTGATCGATATCGCCAACTACAAGTAAGAAAGCCGTGAGCTTCGAGCCAAAGCGAAGGCCCCTGCTGTTGTATTCATGCCTATACTCTCAATTCTATTTTGTTAAATCTAACTAAAAAATATGCCTTGTGGGACATCGTCTGTACACAAAGCCTTTATTTTCGCCACACAACTACAGCTATGAGCAAAACCTTACTCACTTTAACCGTATTACTATTATCCTCTATTTGTTCCCAGGCCGGCCGCATAACCGGTACCGTAAAAAACCAAAAAGGCGAAATATTACCGTATGCCTCTGTATTCGTAAAAGGAAGCACGCTCGGTACCACCACCAATAGCCAGGGCAACTATTTCATCGACCTTGTCCCCGGCACTTATACCATCACCTGCCAGTACGTAGGTTATACCAAAGCAGAAAAGACCATTACTGTCACAGCCGGCAACCTCACGGTGAACTTTGAGCTGGACGTGCAACAGACTACGATGAAAGAAGTGGTGGTGAAGGCCAATGCAGAAGACCCGGCTTATGAGATCATCCGCAATGCCATCCGCAAACGAAAGGATTATCTGGCGCCGCTGGACTCCTTTACCTGCGAAGCTTATATAAAAACGCTCGTCAAGACACGCAAGATGCCTAAAAAGGTATTGGGCAAAAAGATCGAAGACAATGACAAGCAGGAGATGGGTGTCGATTCTACCGGCAAAGGCATCATCCACCTGTCGGAATCACTCACGAAGATCGCTTACAAAAAGCCCGATAAGGTAAAGCTGGAAGTGCTGTCGGGACGTGAAAGTGGTTCCTCCAGTGGTTATGGTTTCAACTTTCCCACGTTTATCAACTTCTACAACAACAACGTAAATGTGTTGACCTCCCAGCTGAACCCGCGTGGCTTTGTATCACCCATTGCAGATGCAGCACTCAACTATTACGCTTATAAATATTTAGGCTCTTTCTGGGAAGACGGCAAAGAGATCAACCAGATACAAGTGACAGCCCGCCGCAACTTCGAACCATTGTTCAACGGCACCATCAACATCACCGAAGGCGATTGGCGTATACACAGCCTCGAACTTACACTCACCAAAAAGTCGCAACTGGAGTTAATGGATACCATGCGCATCAAACAAATACATGTGCCGGTAACCAAAGATGTATGGCAAACGAAAGATCAGGTAGTATACTTCACCTTCAACCTGTTTGGCTTCGATGCAGTAGGCAACTTCCTGAATGTATACAACAAGTACGAGACCACGCCCACTTTCAACAAAAAGTACTTCAACAACGTGGTGATCAAATACGATACAGCCATCAACAAAAAATCAAAAGCTTATTGGGATTCTATACGACCGGTGCAACTGGAGCTGGAGGAAGCGAAAGATTACAAGATCAAGGATAGCATGAACCAATACCGCCGCGACTCCGTGTGGACCAAGGCGCACATCGACTCCATGCGCAGGAGGCAAGGAAAGATCACGCCCATGAAAATCCTGTACAATGGTTTCAGCCGCTATAACTACAACCCTAAAGCCCCGACCTGGTTTACCTGGAAGCCCTTGCTCCAACTGGTGCAGTACAACACAGCAGAAGGCCTTGTCGCAGGCGCGCAGGCTACCGTACAACGTTCTTTCCCCAAACTCAAACAACAGATCAGCTTTACGCCAGCCGTACGCTATGGGTTCAGCAACCAGCACCTCAACGCCTGGGCCACCTTACAGTGGTGGAAACGCAGCTTTACCTGGGGAGAGGATGGCGGCACCACCAGCAGGTCCCAATGGTCCTTATCGGGCGGAAAACGTGTTAGCCAGTTCAACCCCGATAATCCCATTACACCGCTCATAAACAGCTTATACACGCTGTTTGACAGGCGCAACTACATGAAGATCTATGAAAACTATTTCGGTCAGCTCACCTTCAACAAGCGCTTCGACAGTGATCTGCGCATCACCGGGGAATTGTTGTATGAAGACCGGATACCCATCGACAACACCACCGACTTTTCCATTTTCAAGGATAAGGACAAGGTCTTTACGCCCAACTATCCCTGGGAAAAGATCGGTTCCCAGTTCATCCGCCACCAGGCATTGATAGCGGGCGTTTCCGTGCAATACCAGCCCGGTCAGCGGTACATCCAATACCCGAACTCCAAACAGGCCATCGGTTCAAAATATCCTACTTTCTCGGCTTCCTTTAAGAAGGGAATAGAGGCACTGGGCAGCGATGTAGACTTCGATAAATGGTCGTTCTCCGTTTGGGATGATATGAACTTCAAACTGCGCGGCGCCATGAAATACCGCCTCAGCATTGGCGGCTTCATCAACGACAACAAAGTGCCGATACAGGACTACCGCCACTTCAATGGCAACCAGCTGTTCTTTGCCAGCAAGTACCTCAACAGCTTCCAGCTGGCGCCTTACTACGACAATAGCACCACCGCCTCATTTTATGCAGTGGGGCACCTTGAACATCATTTCAATGGATTCCTGACCAATAAGATCCCACTATTCAAAAGGCTCAACTGGCACCTCGTGGGCGGCAGCAACGCCTTCTTTGTGAACAAGAATAACAACTATGTGGAAGTGTTTGGCGGTATCGAGAACATCTTCAAAGTAATACGGGTAGATGTGGTAGCCTCTTACCTCAATGGCAACAAAGGCCAGGTGGGCATTCGCCTCGGGTTGGGCGGGTTGATTGGTGGGGCTATCCAGCTGCCACAGTAAAGCCGCGAGCTGTGAGCTATGAGCTTCGAGCCAAAACCCTGAATGCTCACAGCCGTTTTTCCCATTTTTAGAAATTCGTTCCCACGGCGGGAGCGTTTGGCGGGTCTGGCACGGCCTTTCCCGTTTAAAACTGGTTTGGCACGCCGCTTGAAATAGACTAATCGGTTTTTCATAGGATATTGGATTTTGAAAACGGGGCTGGATCTCTATCCGGGCCTCTTTTTTTATGTACCGGACCGAAAGTCGGTAAGACCGGAAGACTGGAAACATTACTTTCGGACTTTACTGACCTCCTGACTTTCCGACTTGCATTCTCACCACCACCACGGCGTCATCATACCGGCAAACGAAAGACCGGTAATGTACACAAAGCACACTACCACGATCGAAGCAATCACCAGAAATGTATGCTGCCAGCGGCGCGTCTGCCTTGTTCTGAAAAAGAAACTATACACCAAAGCCAGGTAGGTGAAATAAATAATCAGGAAGGGCGTATACGACACTGCACCATGATTGAAAAGACGTAACACAGTAGCCACCAACAGTAAAAGATTGAACTGAGCCGTGAGGTAAGTATTCAGGATCACATTCTCCCAATAATTATAGCCGCTCATACGGAAGAAGAGCCATGTAACCAGGCTAATGACCGGGATCATGAAGAAATAAAAGAAACTGGGATATTTACCGAAGAACTGGCCCGTGCTAAACAATATCCTGTTGAGCAGAGAAGATCTTATTGTTATGGTGCTATGCAATGCCTCCCTAAACAAGTAGTTTTCGACCAGGTGCGACACAAAAGTGCTCACCGCAGTAAGGATCAGCACATAGGCCAGGGGTTTGAAATGCTTCACCCGCCTGCCGGCCATATACTCCCGCATACTGGCTGCGGGCCTCACGAACAACTCCTTCATCGTAAAGAAAATACCCTTGTCTACATGGAAAATACTGTGCGGTATCTCATGCGCCAGCGAATGGTAGGTAATCCGCTCCGTATCTGCCTTTTGGCCACAGTGGGGACAATATTTGCCATCGAAGTCGTGCAGACAGTTCTTACAGGTAATACTCATGCAACAGGTTAGGTTCGAGCCTTAAAAATAAGAGAAATCGACTGATTCCGGATTTAGTATTTAGAATTTCGGATTGCCTGGCCCTGATATTCATGAATTTCGGAACAAGTACGTTATTACAACAGGAAGAATTCGAAACCCGAAATCCTAAACCCAAAATTGTCCTATCTTTGCGGCGTTTCAAAATTTTGACTGTCAGGCATACGGTCACAAAATTTTACCCATGGCACTATTACACAACAGAGTCTCCCAAAAGGAGCTGAAGGAACGTTTATACAAGGAGACAGAACCCCGCACTACCATTTCCTTCTACCAGTATTTCCCCATTCCGGAACCACAGGTTTTTCGCGATACACTGTACGCAGCGTTGCATACCCTGAAAGTCTTTGGACGTATCTATGTGGCCCATGAAGGCATCAACGCACAGATCAGCGTGCCATCCGACAACTTCGAAGCGCTGCAACAATACCTGTATTCCGTCCCGGCATTGGATGGCCTGCGACTGAATATTGCAGTAGACGATGATGGCAAATCATTCTGGGTGCTTAAAATAAAAGTGCGTGACAAGATCGTAGCCGACGGCATCACCGATCCCAGTTTCGACATGGCCAACAAAGGCAAGTATGTGAATGCTCAGCAGATGAACGAGCTGCTGAAAGATCCTGATACCATCGTGGTGGACATGCGCAATCACTATGAATATGAAGTAGGACATTTCGACAAAGCCATTGAAGTACCGAGCGATACTTTCCGCGAACAATTGCCCATGGCAGTAGACATGCTGCAAGACCAGCGCGATAAGAACATCATTATGTATTGCACGGGCGGCATCCGTTGTGAGAAAGCCAGCGCTTACATGCTGCACAATGGATTCAGGAACGTCTTCCACCTCGAAGGCGGCATCATCAACTATGCCCGCCAGGTAAAGGACCAGGGTATGGACAGCAAGTTCATCGGTAAGAACTTTGTATTCGACGACAGGCTGGGAGAGCGCATCACCGAAGATGTGATTGCCAAATGCCACCAATGCGGCAAGCCTGCCGACACCCATACCAACTGCGCCAACGAAGGCTGCCATCTGCTCTTTATCCAGTGCGAGGATTGCGCCAAACAATATGAAGGTACCTGCAGCACCGCCTGCCACGATTTCATCCACCTGCCCGTGGAAGAACAAAAGGAACTGCGCAAGGGCGTGGATAAAGGCAGCAATATTTTCAATAAATCAAGAGCACGGTTAAGACCGAGGCCGGAGTAATCCCCTCATTCGGCGATAGGCTACGCTGCCGCCAAAGCCATCATATCATCGGGAGTTTTTCGTTGTTGGCTCACTTAACAGGGATCCATTTGAGGCATACCGGCTTGTCCAGCTCGATCTTCTTACCGGTTTCGGTAAGTAACCCGGTAGCAGCATCGCGTTTGAAGATCACGATGTCGCCACTGTTCTGGTTGGCCGACAACAGGAACTTGCCGGTAGGATCGATGCTGAAGTTGCGGGGCGTTTTACCCAACACAGACTGATGACCTTTGAGCGTAAGTTTACCGGTCGATCTATCGACAGCGAAGATGGCGATATCATTTTCATCGCCACGGTTGGAAGCATATACAAATTTGCCATCGGGAGATATATGAATGTCTGCACTGCCTACAGCTCCTTTATATCCTTCCTTGACAGCCGATATGGTTTGCAGGAATTGTAATTTGCCTTTGTTGTAGCTATACGCAGTTACGTTGCCCCCCATTTCATCTATGAGGTACACATAATCACCGTTGGGATGAAAATCGATATGGCGAGGGCCAGCACCGGGCAGGGTAGAATAGGAGGGGATCTTCGCCGCTTTCAGCTCACCCAGCTTGGCATTGAAATCATACACCATGATCTTATCGATACCCAGGTCCTGCACCAGCAGGTGTTTGTCGCCGGGGTCAAATACGGTAGAATGAACGTGCGGCTTTTCCTGCCTGTCCTTATTGGGGCCACTGCCGGAATGATTGATGGTGCGCTCCGCCGTCCGCAGCCAGCCATCGGGGCTTATGCCCAGCAGGGAGAAGTTGCCGCCGCTGTAGTTGGCCACAGCCACCCATTTGCCGCTTTTATCGATATCTATATAGCAGGGGTGGTCACCACCGCTGGACTGCTTGTTGAGGAATTGCAGGGTGCCGGCCTTCCTGTCGAAAGAAAAAGCCGCTACACTGCCATTGTTATCGCCATCCTCATATACAGAATATACATATTTATTATTCTTCGAAACTACGAGGTAGCTTGGGTTGCTGGCTGGCGCCTTGCTCACGAAGGTAGCCTCTCCGGTAGCACTGTTGAATTTGTACACGTAGATACCTTCGCTTTTACCCGAAGTATAAGTACCAATGAGCAGGTAATGATCCTGGCTGATAGCAAGAGCCGGTAATGTCATGATCAGAAGATTGAAGAGCATCTTTTTCATGCCCGGAAATTACATGATATAATCATGCCACGGAAATCTGGTCGCCGGGCAGTTTCTGTTCAGGCAATACTATCCACAAATAAGCTACTCTTCTTCGCGGTTGCTCAGCCTGTCGGCATACGCATCAATCGTCACCTGTGGCTTGCCCAGTTCATCCCAGGTAGCGGTACTTTCAAATTGCTCGGGATATTTATTCAGCGCTTCGGAGATCTTCGCGCCATAATCGACCAATGGCACAAGCGTGCCCATTACCTTAAATACGCCCAGCGGCGCTTTCAATGTCTTTAGTGAAGCTTTGGCATAATGCGCTATAAAAATGCGGGCGCCTTGTTCCCAGGTATAGGCAACAGGTCCCTGAACGGGATACTCTTTATTAATTGCAGCCGGCTGTTGAAAAGAACGTACTACCTGCTGTGCATAATCATCAGCCGCTATAAAATGCATGGGCGCTTTGGAGTCACCGGCCAGCATGATCCGGTTACCCTTCATCAGCAATTGATCGAAGCACTCCATAAAAGTAGACGGATAAAAGATCGTGTAGGGAATGCCGCTCTTTTTTACTTTCTCCACCGCAGCCTGCTTCACATCAAAAACCCACCAGTGAAAACCATTCATGCCATTGTAGTGCTGCACGAGCGAGGAGAGGAGCACCAGCCTTTTGATGCCGGTCTTTTGTGCTACGGCAATGATATTCTCAATACCCTCTCTTTCAGGCAGGCGGTCTTTGCGGCGCGCAGTGCGCGGTGGGCTCAAACTGATGTATACGGCCTCCTGTCCCTCAAACGCTTTGAGCAGGCTGAGCGGATCCAATACATCGCCTGGCACTACGGTGGCATCAGGAAACAGCTGCTGCGCCTTTTGCGGATTACGCGCCAGCATCGTTATTTTAAACCCTGCATTGATCAGCGCCCAGGTCACTGGTTTACCGATCATACCGGTACCACCTACCACCAATATCTTTTGCATTCATTGATTTTGCGCTAAAGGTACTCCTGCGTCTTAACGCCACAAAGAGCAAGATGCATGAATTGTACGAATTTGTCATTTCGAACGGAGCCATCAGTGACTACAAAGTAATATGCAGTTGAGGCGTAGTGAGAAATCTGCTTGCGAAGCAAACGTATTCACTACTATTATTAACTATTTCAATCTTTCCAGCGCCTTCACTATAACATCATGTGTCTTCTGCTCATCCCAGAACTCTGGCACAAACTTATGCCCGATCACTTTTTCATACAGCTCGATGTAGCGGCCGCTGATCGTATTGATCCAGCTATCGCTCATTTCAGGCACCGTTTGACCTTCTTTGCCCATGAAGTTGTTTGCAATGAGCCATTCGCGTACAAATTCTTTGCTCAATTGCTGCTGCTTTTCACCTTTAGCCTGGCGTTCTTCAAAGCCATCCGCATAAAAATAGCGGGAAGAATCGGGCGTATGCACCTCATCCATCAGGTACACGGCATCTTTGTATTTCCCAAATTCGTATTTGGTATCCACCAGGATCAATCCCTGGCGAGCTGCAATTTCCTTACCACGGGCAAATAAAGCCAAGGCATATTGCTCCAGAATTTTCCAATCCGCTTCAGAAGCCAATCCCTGCGCAATGATCTCCTCTTTGGAAATATCTTCATCGTGACCCGCTTCAGCTTTGGTAGAAGGCGTAATGATGGGGGTGGGGAAATAATCATTCTCGCGCATTCCCTCCGGCAATGCTACACCACACAGCGTTCTTTTGCCGCTGGAATACGTACGCCAAGCATGCCCTGTGAGGTTACCCCGCACCACCATTTCGATCCTGAAAGGTTCGCAACGCTGACCAATCGACACATTGGGCGCCGGCACATCCAACAGCCAATTCGGGCAGATGTCACGGGTAGATTGCAACATATATGCGGCAATCTGGTTCAACACCTGACCTTTATAGGGTATAGGTCGGGGTAATATTACATCAAATGCAGATATGCGGTCCGAGGCGATCATTACCAGCAACTCGTCCTGTATAGTGTACACATCTCTCACTTTTCCTTTGTAAAACCTTGTTTGTCCGGGGAATTGATAGGCATTCATGGCGCGAATATAGAGCAGCCTGTCAAATGGCAGAAAAAAAGAATGATTGAGATATTAACAAATAAGCAGCACCTGTTTAAAAATTAAATTTTAAGTTGATGTTTACAATACGTAGATTAGTAAACAATAAACAAAAACTGCCATTATGAGAAGAAGCTTCTGTTCACTGGCGGCCGTCCTATGTTTTTTACTATTGCTTGCTGCCACCTCTTTTGCTCAAATTCAGTCTTACACGATTACCGGAACAATCCGGAACAGTACCAACAAAGATGTCGTTCCGGCCGTCTCTGTTGCCATCAAAGGATCTTCGATCGGAACATTTTCAGATGAAAAGGGCAACTTTAAACTCGTCACCACTCAACGCCCACCCTTAACTCTCGTCTTTACTTCCATCGGGTTCGAATCACAGGAAGTAGCCGTCAACACTGCTACCGAAGCAGTGGAAGTAAACTTTGTGCCCACTTCAGTACTCGGTCTCGAAGTGGTAGTCTCTGCCAGCCGTGTGGCTGAAAGAATACTGGAATCACCCGTATCTATCGAGCGCATGAGCGCTGCCAACGTACGCGCTTCTGCTGCGCCCAGTTTTTACCAGGGCATGGCCAACTTCAAAGGCGTGGACATGGTCACTTCCAGTATCACTTTCAACACCCTCAGCACGCGGGGATTTAACGGTAGTGGTAACCTGCGCTTCAACCAGTTGGTGGACGGAATGGACAATCAGGCGCCTGCCCTCAACTTCTCCGTAGGCATCATCACAGGCCCTACCGAGCTGGACATCGACAATGTGGAGTTGCTGCAAGGCGCTTCTTCGGCCCTCTACGGCTCAGGTGGTATGACAGGTACTTTGCTGATGACCAGCAAAAACCCTTTCAAATACCAGGGACTTAGCTTCCAGGTAAAACAGGGTATCATGCACATCAACAGTCCGCGGGGCAATGCCACTCCTTATTATGACTGGGCAATGCGCTGGGGCAAGAAGATCAGCGATAAGCTGGCCTTCAAGATCGGCGGACAGTTCATCTCTGCCAAAGACTGGCAGGCCAACGATACGCGCAACCTGGCCCGTAACAACGTACTCAGTTCCATTAAAGACGGCACCCGCGCTACCGACAATAACTACGATGGTATCAATGTATACGGCGATGAGGCCAGCGTGAGCATGAACAGCCTGGCGCAGGTAGCGAGAGGCCAGTTGGCTGCCGGTGGTGGTGGCGCTATACTTGCAGCAGTAGATGGAATGATGGCTGCAAATATGTCACCCCAGCAAATCGCCATTAACTTTGCTACCAATCCTGCTTTGGCTCCTTATGCATCAGCACTTCCATTTTTGATACCTACCAGTCCAGTGACCAACAATCCTTACAGGAACACCTTTGGCAGCCAGCTGGTAAGCCGCACTGGTTACGACGAAAAAGACCTCGTTAACTATGACGCCTATAGCATTAAACTGAATGCTGGCCTGTATTATAAGATCGCGCCCAATATTGAAGCCTCTTTACTGGCTTATTGGGGAACAGGTACTACTGTTTACACCGGTGCCGACCGCTATTCGCTCAAAAACTTCAAGCTGGGCCAGTACCAGGCAGAAGTAAAAGCTAAAAACTGGTTCCTGCGTGCCTATACCACCCAGGAGAACTCCGGCGACTCCTATACTGCTACCACAGCGGCCTTTGCCATCAACAATTTATGGAAACCGAATACAACCTGGTTCCAGCAATATACAGGCACTTATGGAGCAGGCATACTGGGCATTATTCCCGGAGCTACACCGGGTAGTTTTTTACCGGCATTTCCCGATGCGCAGGCCCATGGATTAGCAAGGACTACCGCCGAGCAGGGAAGGCTATTACCTGGCACAGCAGCCTTTGATGCTGCCCTTAAAACTGCCACGAACACCAATATCAACGATAAAACGGCTGCAGGCGGCGCCAAATTTGCCGATAAATCAGCCTTGTATCACTTCGAGGGACAGCTAAACCTGAGCGAGTATACAAAAGTGGTGGAAGTGATGGTGGGCGCCAACTACCGTATCTATCACCTCAACTCCAAAGGGACTATCTTCTCGGATAGCAGCAGTCCAATCGATATTAGTGAATACGGAGGTTATGTCCAATTACAGAAGCGATTGTTCAACGATGTGTTGAAACTGACAGCCTCAGGCCGTTACGATAAGAACGAGAACTTCGATGGCAGGTTCACTCCCCGGGTAACAGCCCTGATCAAAGTGGCCAATGACAACAACCTTCGTTTGTCTTACCAAACAGCTTACCGTTTTCCCACTACACAAGACCAATACATCAACCTGAACGTGCCAGGTGCAAAATTGATTGGTGCATTACCACAGTTCCAGGCCGCTTATAACTTTGCTACCAATCCGGTGTATACTGCCGAGAGCATTGGCGCCTTCCGGTCATCAGTGGCAGCAGGCACGCCCAATCCCGGATTGCTACAGCAGGCCACCTTCAAACCATTGAAGCCAGAAACTGCCAACTCTTATGAGTTTGGCTATCGCGGTCTGCCCATTAAGAAACTATTGGTAGATGCTTATGTATATTATTGCGAATACAAAAACTTTATTGGCCGCCGGGCTGTAGGCCGCCCCCTACTGCCACCGGTAACCAACGTTGCCAACCCACTGACCACAGAGAACTACTCTTACGCAGAAAACTCAACCGAAGCTGTAAAAGCCTACGGTTGGGGTATTGGTGGAGAATACCAGATAAGAGGAGGTTATAACATCAGGGCCAATGTATCGGGTGACCAGCTACGTGATGTGCCTGCCGGGTTCATCACCTTCTTCAACACACCCAAAGTGCGTTTCAACATCGGCCTCAGCAATGACGGTATTGCCAAAGGCCCCTGGGGTTTCAACTTCGTGTATCGCTGGCAGGATGACATGGACTGGGAAGGTACTTTTGCCGCCGGCAAGGTTCCATCCTACGGCACACTCGATGGACAGGTTAGCTATAAGCTCCAAAAGATCCGCAGCATCGTGAAGCTCGGCGCTTCCAATCTGCTGAACAAGTATTACTACAGCTCATTGGGTAATCCTTATATCGGCGGCGTGTACTATGTATCGTTTGCCTATAACGTATTCTAATTCGTATACGTCACCCTGAATTGCTGTCACACTGAGCCTGTCGAAGTGTTGTCGAAGGGTTGTCGAAGCCTTTATAACTAAGTAAAAATGCCCGCTTCTCAGTGGGCATTTTTATTATTGAGCAGCGCCCCGTTTTGCCTGCTCTATTAATTTATCGATGAGATGAACATTCCCTTCTGCTTCTTTGGCTTTTATAAACAATTGCAAAGCCTCTTCATAATCCCCTTTGTCAAGATGATAAATACCGAGGTTCCTATAAGCATACCCATTGTCTTTACCCAACTCAAAAGCACGATTGATATCTTGCAGCCCCTCTTCAGTCTGTCCTAATTTTATCCTCGAAAGTCCCCTGTTGCTATAAGCATAAGCCCCAGAATTTTCCTCAAGCACTATAATCCTATCAAACAGCTGGATCGCTTCTTCAAACCTGTTCAATAGGTTTAACGTATACGCTTTATCGCTCAACGAATAAATATGATCGGGATCTTGTTGCAACGCTTTATCGTACAGCTCCAGCGCCGCTTCATGCATATTAAGACGCGAATAAGCCGTTCCCAGGCTAAAGAGATCAAGAGGAGTTTGTTCAGCCCGTTGAGCAAACCTTTCTCCGAGTTCCTTTACCCGTTTGTAATTACCAAGATTCAAATAAGCATTGATGGCCAACTGAAAAACGGAATCATTGACAATGCCATCTGCCAACATTTTCTCCAGCACCTTTGCAGACTCCGCAAACCGCTGTGCACCATGTTGCTTTAGAACATTGTCATAGCTCCTTGGAAATCGTTTGTACCTCAAAAGCTGCTGAAGCTGGTATCCATCATTGTATACAATCCTTCCATCAAAAAGCCGGATAGGATGTGAATTGGGTATCAGGTTGAAAAAAAGATCGAACAAAGCCGAGCCAAGAAAAATAACGACATACAATTTTAACGCTCCATGCATATCATAAGTGAACGTTATATAGCAAGCAATTGAAGCTATGACAAAAGACGCGATGGGGCCTGTTACAGTATACACGATCTGACGATTGACTGAGATACTTTCCGCCGAAGGCGCACAAAGGCCCTTCATCCACAAAAATGGATTGTAGCGTAAATAAACCTCCAGCAACCCAACACGGAAACGCACACTGTTCTTAGGATCACCATATGAACCAATATAAATGGTTGTTCGCTGCCTGGTCAGCAAAATGGCGGGAATGGCATGCCCAAGCTCGTGTAACAGTACAGTCAGTGGCCGGGTGGTAATTACCAAAATGCAAAGCCCCAGCATGATAAACGGGAAATATTCCATAGTAGAGACGCAGGTATCGCCTCAAAATACAAACACACAAGCGATTTACCTACGGGCATCAAATATTTCTGCCAGCTGTTTATCCAGTGGTCCTTGCTCTGTTCCGTAGCGGCCAATGATCTTCCCGGAGGGATCGATCAATATTTTGGTGGGCAAATAAGTAACGCCGTAATGTCCTGTCAGGGAATTGCTTACATCATAACTACCATCGGACATCGGCACCTTACCATTCAAAAGATGCCTCCACAAAGCAATCTTATCCTTTGCTACAGCTTGTTTCCATTTGTCGACAGTTGCATCATCATCCGCAATGCCAATAAACTCGATGCCTTTGCTTTTATACTTCTTATACAGGCTGATGAGGTGCGGGTTGCCTTTTCGGCAAGGTGCACACCAGCTTGCCCAGAAATCGAGCAGCACATACTTGCCCTTATAATCTTCCAGGCTCAGCTTAGCCCCATTGATATCACTGCCTGAAAATGTTTTAGCCATACTGCCCGGAGAGCCGGCAAGGAGCTTCTCCATAGACTGCCGGTGTGCGGCAGCTTGCGTCGATTGCTGCAATGCAGGACTCAGCCTGTTGTAATGAAAAGCCAGCGTATCGAGCGGAAGGTCGCCCTTATGAGAATTTAAAAGAAAAAGCGATACCGGCGATTGGGGATGGGCCCTGATAAAATCATATTCCCCCTGATACCATTCCTCAAAATAAGGGGGCAGTCGTTCACGTAATTTTGCCATTTGGGCCTTATCCTTAGTGGCATTCAGGGAATCCAGTAAAGACTTGTATTTATTATCAACTTTGACCTTGCCTCGCAACACCTGCCGGTATTCCTCTTGGGCAGCAGAGCCTGTAACCTCTATTTTATCAAATGCCCCCGTAACCAGTTTAACCTCCATCGCGCCGGGCTGCAGGAAAAAGCGGGTTATATTACCCTCGTTAAATTTCTCTTGTTTCAGAGACAAGACCGTAATATAAGGTATGCCTATTTTGCCTTTGAACTCAAAACGGCCATTGGAAATAACAGCACTGTCGAGCAGGCCGCTTTTTCCTCCATCCAGGTAGCGCAAATACATAAGCCCTTCGCTCGTACCGTCGATGGAGCCTTTCAATACAAACGAGTTTTCGTTTTGGGCCTGGGTGTGCAACATAACTGCCGACAGGAGAGAGGTTGCTATAATCTTACGTATCCGCATAGCTGAATGATGTGTAGGAAGTAAATTATGGCAAAATGATCAACCCAACATATATTCCTGATACATATATGACCCTTCGGTTACATACCTTTTAAAAGAAATTAACAAACTAAAAACTATTATTGCACCGGATTGCCAGCCCCACATTGCAGCCATATCAACGGTGTTGCCAATACAAAACATAAACCCCAACATGTATGATCAGGCATTTCAGAAAAGCGTGCTGCATATTTCTTTTCTTGTTTGCATTTCGTTCATCATACGCCCAAACGGGTATCGGTATATTGTCGAAAGAAGAAACCGATAGCCTGATCGTCAACTATTGCAGAGAACTAAATCAGATCTATTTTAACAAACCGCTGGCGAAGAAAATAACGGACACACTTCAGAAAAAATTAAAAGCAGGCCAGTTCTATAAAGTCGAGCGCCTGACAAATCATTTATCCCTGCTATTGAGGAAATTAACCAATGATATACATTTCTATATTGGAATCAACAGTCCGGCCAATAATACACCAGCATCAACGGAAGCAGCGCCTGAGATTAAAATGGGCGGGCTCACCGAAGTAAAATTGATCAATAACAACATTGGTTATATCAAGTGGAATGAATTTATTGCGGATGATAACTCTTTTCAACAAATAATAGCCGCACTACAATTTGTGAAAGGCTGTAAGTATTTACTGTTCGACATTTCCCAATGTCCGGGCGGCGATGGCAGGATGGGAGGCTTCATGGCACGCCACTTGTTTGAGGACAACGATTACCAGGACGTGTTGCGCAAAAAATGTACCGGCGAAAAAGAATGGCACCAAAGTGAAGTACCTTATAACTATTCAGGCGGTCCTAAATTCTATGACATTCCTGTTTACGTCATCACCTCGAAAAACACGGCCTCTGCCGCAGAATACTTCGCCCTGATCATGCAGGAAACGAAACGCGGCACCATATTAGGCGACACCACCGCAGGCGCCGGCAACCCCATAACGATGGTTACATTCGGCAATTATTTTGCCTACATACCCATTTGCGAGATCATTACGAAAGATGGCAAATCGATTGAAAGCAAAGGCGTAGTGCCCGATGTAAAACTTACCAACAGCGATTTGATAAAGGAAACCATCGAATATATTAAGAGTCATCCATATTGAACAAGCCCCCCATGAACCACACCAAAGCCGACCAGGCGCTCCTCAAAACATTCTTCAAGCTCCACCTGCTCGCAGGCATCAGCATGATTCTGTCAGGCCTCACCTGGGCCTTCTTTATCTTCAAAGGTTATCTCAGAGTAGGCCACCTGCCGGTATACGGCGATCCCGAAGTAGTATCCTTCGATGGGCTGGATAGACAGTTGGTCGGGTACGCCCTCATAACTGCTTTTCTCGCGTTTGGCATTTGGGCGTTGCTCACATTGATCAGTATCGTAGCCGGCCTTAAGATCATCAACCGGACAAGCATCACCATTGGTTTGATCGGAATTGCTATTTGCTTCGTAGCTTTCCGGGGTCCACAGTTTGAATGGCTGCTCGACTAAAAAACCTGACAACACCCCATGGGCTATGACCTTAACATAACAAGACAACAAGACATGTTCGTCGAAGATGAAACGCAGCGCAATCCATAGATACTTTAGAGATACCCCTATGCCAGTATATAGGTAGTACTACCGCCATCTATTTCCGGGAGCATCTTTGGCAATTTGACCGGTAATTGAGATCTTAAGCCTATAACCACCAGTATACACCCCAGCCATATCTTCAGCTATAAAATACTAAAGAAAAGGCGCTGCCGGAACAAACTGTTCTGCAGCGCCTTTCTTCTATACGCAATGCCATACTTTTTTATGCGATAGCACTGGTCACAAGACTGCTATTGCTACGGTAAATGTTTGCTTTTTGCTCCAATAACTTCTTTCTCTTCACATACAGGAAATAGACAAAGAACATAAATGCGATCATAACGAGCATATACATCCAATCGGGCTTGCCGATCGAGTATACAGAATAAGTAGCGCCAATCAGGTCGAAGGCAAAGCCCGCATACGCCCATTCCTTGATACGGTGAAAACCCGGCAGCAGAATAACAATAGCTCCCAGCATTTTCAGCACACCGATAAACGGAATAAAATAGAGCGGGTAGCCCAGTTCGGTATGCATACCCTGAATAGCGATCGGGTGGCTAATAATATCATAGAACGCACCCATAGCCATAAAGGCCGCAAAAATAATGGTGAAGATCCAGTAGAGAATGTTTGTTGTTTTCATGACTTATAGTTTTGATACAACAAAGCTATAAATCACATTTATCACAGAAGGGGTGTGGCTCTGTCATTTTAGAGGGGTAATTGCGACCACGTAAACCTTTTCAACTACCTTAGCAATGCATTCAACAGCCGGCGTATAATCACCGGCGCACCGCCCATGAGATCATTGCCCATTTACGAAACTATCTATGTTATTATTGTAGCCCTGGTATGCCTGCGCATCATTTACGACACCCGCAGCACCACCAAAACGGTAGCCTACATGCTGCTGGCCATCTTTGTTCCCATTGTTGGCATCCTCGTCTACTTTTCCTTCGGTATCAACTACAGGAAAAGGAAAATATACAATAAGAAACTTGTCGGAGATAATAACCTCGAAAAGAAAATACAAGACGCCATTGTTCATTATACCCTGCACAACCTCGAAAGGAAAAACCCGGCCATTGCCGATAATAAAGAGCTGGCGCGACTACTGTTGAAAGACGGCTCCAGTCCCCTCACCGCCAACAACCAGGTACAGATACTGGTAAATGGTGAACAGAAGTTCCCCGAAGTACTGAAAGCCCTGGAGCGCGCGAGGTACCATATCCATATCGAATACTACATCTATGAAGACGATGAAACAGGGCGCGCCATTGAAGAAGTGCTGATCCGCAAAGCAAAGAGTGGGGTAGAAGTGCGGTTCATCTATGACGATTTCGGCAGCCGCTCCATTCGTAAGAAGATGGTGCGCCGCCTGCGCGATGCCGGCGTTAAAGTATATCCCTTCTACAGGATACTCTTTATTTTCCTGGCCAACCGTATCAATTACCGCAACCACCGCAAGATCATCGTCGTGGATGGTAAGGTAGGCTTTGTGGGCGGCATCAATGTGAGCAACCGCTATGTCAACAAGCCCAATGAACCCAATGACCTGTTCTGGCGCGATACCCACCTGCGCATTGAAGGGCCGGGGGTATTGTACCTGCAATACCTTTTCCTGGCCGATTGGAATTTTTGCGCCGACGATCATCTCGAGCCCGACAGCATCCTGTTTCCCAAAGCACATATACTATCCTCCAAAAGCGATAAGCTGGTACAGATAGCCGCCAGTGGCCCGGACTCTGACAGACCAACCATTCTATATTCCCTGCTACAAGCCATTTTCCTCGCACAGGAAGAGATACTGATCACTACTCCGTATTTTATTCCGGGCGAAAGCATCGTGGAGGCATTGATCGTAGCAGCATTAAGTGGATTGAAAGTAAAACTGCTGGTGCCCGGCATTTCCGATTCCGTATTTGTGAATGCTGCCGCGCGCTCGTATTACAGTGAGCTGCTGAAATCAGGCGTAGAAATATACCGGTACCAAAAAGGATTTGTACACGCCAAAACAATGGTCACCGACAGGAAGGTAGCCATCGTAGGTACGGCAAACATGGATTACCGCAGCTTCGACCTCAACTTTGAAGTCAATGCCATTGTCTATGATGAAGCAGTAGCTACAGAGTTAACCAATATCTTTTACGAAGACCTGAAAGATGCAGAGCAAATAGATCCTATACGGTGGGAGGCACGCCCCTGGTATTATGAGCTCACCGAAAAGACGGCACGGTTGGTAGCACCGATGTTATAGAAAAAAAGAAGCGCCTGTACACAATAAATTCGGGAGTGAAACAAAGCGATCCAATAACGTGAAAACCACGCCCATATTGTGGTTCCCCGTGGAACACCCCATTTTTATTAGTTTCACACGATGTTCCACTTCACAAACTATATCCCATGCTGCTTTCAGCAGTGTAATATAAAACGGCGCCCGAGCATTTGTCCGGTTTCAAACTTTTGGGTTACTCTTATTTGTATTGGTCAAGTACATGTAGATTAAGTTAGGTGAGATCGAAACAAGTGCGACCTCATTGATGGATATCTGTTCCTTACTACTTTCAGTTGTCCTAACTTCATTACATAGCCCATGCACTATATGGTCTCTTTAGAACCGGCAATTAATTCCGTATAGTAATCGCGCTGTTCATATATTGACCGGCCCCTTTAGGGCCGGTATTAGAATTCAGCCAATCTCTCCTGGACTTTAGCCAATTGTAGTTTAGCAGTCTTGCATCGGCTACTTAATCAGGCCGCTCAGCGGCCAGACAATATCCAGCGCCAACGGCCCCGGAAGCGCTATGCCACATCCGACAACATAAGTAACAGAAAAGAAGATTTAAAAGCAGATACGGAAAGACCTAAAGCGGGGAATAATACACGCCCACACCCTTAAACCTTTGACATTTGACAACCAAAACAGCTCCTTTCGTTTGACTAATATCAAATCAGTCATTGTGGATTACTTTCTTTTCAGCAATTTAGCCCCAACGTGAAAACCACGCCAGTATTGTGGTTCCCCGTGGAACATCACAACATCCTTTCTTTTTTTTCACACATATTCCACGGATCTTGATGAGATTAGAGAAGATAAAGAGAGTAAAGAAGCAGGCAGGAAGTGAGGTACTTCTTCATCTTTACCAGTCTATAATTACATTAACCGCTATAAACTTAAGGCTTCACGCCAACACCCAAAACGAAAAAGGCTCAAACTGTTGTTTCCAACAAGTTTGAGCCCGCCTATATCTTTTCTATCTGATCTCCTCTAAATCCATCCAATCCTCAAAATCGTGGTTCAGACGTTGAACCTGAAGTGCATCACATCACCATCCTTCACCACATATTCCTTTCCTTCAATACGCAGCTTACCCACTTCACGGGCAGCAGCTTCAGAACCATAATGCACGAAGTCACTGTAAGCGATCACTTCCGCTTTAATAAAGCCCTTTTCAAAGTCGGTATGGATCACACCGGCAGCTTGCGGCGCTTTCCAGCCCTGGTGAATAGTCCACGCACGCACTTCCTGTACGCCGGCAGTAAAGTAAGTATACAGGTTGAGCAGCTTATAAGCTGAAGTAATAAGGCGATTCAGCGCAGGCTCTGTCATCTTATATTCTTCCATAAACAACTGGCGATCGGCGGGATCTTCCATTTCAGCGATCTGCGCCTCGATATTATTACTCATAACGATGATCTCGGCACCTTCTTCCCTGGCAGCTTTGGCAAGCACTTCAGAATACTTGTTACCAGTATGCATAGACGCCTCATCCACATTGGCTACGTACAATACGGGCTTTTCAGTCAGCAGGAACAAATCGGCAATAGCTGCGCGCTCTTCTTTCGAAAGATTGAGCCCCCGGATGCTCTTGCCCTGTTGCAAATGCTCTTTGCAGCGTACCAGTATCTCCAGTTCAGCCTTCATCTTGGGGTCAACACGGGCAGCTTTTTCTACGCGGCCAATCTTACGCTCCACGCTGTCCAGGTCTTTCAACTGCAGCTCAGTATCGATGATCTCTTTATCACTTACAGGATTGATAGCGCCTTCATCACGCAGGATATTTTCATCCTCGAAACAGCGGATCACGTGGATGATCGCATCCACTTCACGGATATTACCCAGAAACTGGTTGCCCAGACCTTCACCCTTGCTGGCGCCACGCACCAGGCCGGCGATATCTACAATCTCTATCTGAGTAGGCACAATACGATTGGGAACTACCAGTTCGGCCAGTTTGCTGAGGCGGGCATCCGGTACATCTACCAGACCCACATTGGGTTCGATGGTACAAAAGCGGTAATTGCTCGCCTGCGCCTTGGCGCTGTTGCTCACCGCATTGAACAAAGTTGATTTTCCTACGTTCGGAAGTCCTACGACGCCTGCTTGTAAAGCCATATTTGTTTAGTTTTCTGTGATCAGGTGCTACCTGCAACCTGCCTTTTAGGCGCGCAAAGATAAGTCGAAACAGCTAAACCGAAAGGGTTAAATAAGTCATTGGAAATAAGGAGATTT
This sequence comes from Niastella sp., assembly GCA_017744515.1. Taxonomy (GTDB): domain Bacteria; phylum Bacteroidota; class Bacteroidia; order Chitinophagales; family Chitinophagaceae; genus Paraflavitalea. Next base: position 20,383 of record JAGIBF010000036.1, on the reverse strand, counting down.
TGTCACCCTGAGCCTCTCGAAGGGCTTCGACACCCAATCGTCCACCCTCCCAAAAGAACGAGCCCCCAGGCACTGATGCAGCAGTACAAGGGGGACTCGTAAAAAAGCAGACCTGTTTTTATTGGTCGCCAAACCGTCTGCCACTATTTAGAAAGGGCGGCTACCGGCTTCTTCAGATCCTGCAGCTCCTTTTTCAATTGCTCTATTTCCTGTTGTTGCTGCTTCACAGAAGCTACCAACACCGGTATCAGACTTTCCATATCCACTGTTTTTACAGTAGCAGTACGGTAAGTGTTCTTGCCAAACATATAAGTGTGGGTCGTAGTCTTTATCAACTCCGGGAAAACAGCTTCAATTTCTGCCACCGTAAAACCATAATGTTTACCTGCAGGCAGTTTCAATTGCTTTGATTGCAGCTGATCATATTCAAAAACGCCTGGCTCCAGTTGTACCAGGTTTTGCACCGGGTTATCGATAGCAGCAACTTTCTTATGAGTAACGCCATGCTTCACATCCTGACCAATCACTGTTGCAGTTGACAATAATAGGAAAGAAAAGAATAGTGATGCAATAATATATTGAGTTTTATAACGCATGATTTAATTTTTAAACGGGTAGAAAAATTTCTATGACGATAATTTTAACTATCGACAAGTAACAAAACATAAGCCTTGCGCTTATGGAAACAGATTAAACAATAGTTACATTGGGTGGGGGAGTAGGCACGGGTAACACCACTGCCTGCAAAAAGTCTGTATTCCTGGGAATATTCTTATCAGAGATGACAAACAACTGTACAGGATGAATATAAAAAGATGCATGAGCACCGGGCAGGTATTCAGTACGTGGATCAGCTTTTGTTTCTTCAGCACCACGCTCAGCGTTCTTCGCTTCTTCCTGTTCTTCCAATGCTGCCTTTACCACCTTGGTAGAGAGATGGCCCGACAAGATCATTGCATCCGGTACCACACTATGGAAGAGGAATGCCAGGAAAAAGAAATAACCGATGATATATGTTGCCACACTGATCTTCATAACTATGACCTAAGATATATGCTACACGTAAATCCTTTATTCTGCGAGGCAAATGTACGACGCGGCTCTTATTTTATAAAAAGATGAGAGAATTATTAACAATCGAATAAGAAGAATTACTTAGTGTTGAAATGTTAAGCAGTGATTACTAAGATCACTGAAACTTCATCGGATAATTAGCTTTAACCTTTCCATCTTTAACTTTTTGCAATTTTGACTTTAGCAGCGTATGCCTTAGCGGCTTCAGGTAGTCGAGATAAAGAATACCCCCTGTGTGATCATATTCATGCCTATGAAAATCTCCTTGCACACTATCTACAATAAACAAACGTATCCCATGATTCACTGATCAGGTTTTTCTTAATGTTGCCCGGTTAAAATACAAAGATCCCGGCAACTGCGCAAAAAGCAGTGCACCGGGATCTTTGAGTATTTTGTTAAAGGCAGATGCCGCAGCTTAAGTGTAGCTGGCGCACTCCTTTATTTCCTTTTCTGTATACGCCAGGTTGTATTGCTTCAATACATCATCAGGCACCCCATTCCATTTATTGGGTTTGTTACCAGCATAGCCAATATCCTTCACGCCGATCTCGGAAGTGTAGAAGCCGGTAACAGTCAGGTTGCGGATCAGGTTGAAGAAAGCAACACCCTGCGCCATTTCAGGCTTCGCCTTGGCGGGCCAGGCGATCTCATCCACCATTTCCATTTGCTGTTTTTGATCGCAATCCTTGAAAGCCTTCTCATAGCGTTTCAGACATTGCATATCGAGCCAGCGCAAACCGCCACGCATAGGTATCTGATGCTCGGGCATATCCTTTACGATAAACTCGATCCATTCAGGCACCTTGGCATCGGAGGCACTGCCGCTCACTTCATCCTTGGGGATAATGATGTCGCCCAGAATAGTGATAGTAGCCAGCTCGGCTGGTGTAAAGAAAGTAGAGGAGGTAACAGCCTTGTAATGCGCTTCCTCTTCCTTCATACGGTCGATGGTGGAAGCAGGCTGGGAGGAGGCAGCTTTATCATCTGCAGGCTTTTTATCGCCATCGCCACAGGCTTCCAGCAACACACCGGCAGAAAGCGTTCCTAACGCTAATGCTTTGAGGGATTTTCTTCTATCCATTTTTTTCGTATTAAATCGGAAGCAGGAGGTCGGAAGTAAGAAGTAAGAAATACAAGAACTTTCTTACCTCCTACCTCTTACTTCTTACTTCGTTTTACAAATTCTGTTTCTTCATCTCATCGATGATGTATTCGCTCGCTCTCATGGAAAGCGCCAGGATGGTCCACGTGATGTTCTTATCGGCTTGCGATACGAACTGACCGCCGTCAACATTAAACAGGTTGGGACAATCGTGTGCCTGGCTCCACTTGTTAAGCGCAGAACGTTTGGCATCATCGCCCATACGGATGGTACCCGCTTCATGGATGATCTTACCCGGCGTATCGATACCATAGTTGTTCTCCTTCGTACCGTCATCACCCCAGGTAATGATCGCACCCATGTTGTGCATGATCTCCCGGAAAGTTTCCTTCATGTGCTTTGCCTGGTTGATCTCATGCTCAGACCATTTCACATTGAACTTCAATACTGGGATACCATATTTATCAACCACATTGGGATCGATTGCGCAATAGTTGCTTTCGAGCGACAACGCTTCACCACGACCGGCCATACCTACACTGGCGCCATAGAAGAAACGAACGTCCTCTTTCAGCGATTTACCATAACCACCAGCTTCTTTCTTCTGACCATTCACGGCGTATTTACCGTTCATGCCTTCAGTCCCCCAGCCAACACCATAAGCAGGCTGACCCATACCGCCCCAATATTCAATATGGTAACCACGGGGAAAGTCGAGCTTCTTATTATCACCCCACCACGGAGAATAAACGTGCATACCACCAACACCATCTTCATTGTAGCGCTTGCGACCAAAGAGCTGAGGCAGCACACCACCCATCGCCGTACCGGTAGAGTCGTGCAGGTATTTACCTACCACGTTGCTGCTGTTGGCCAGGCCATTGGGGTGACGTTGAGATTTTGAGTTCAACAACAGGCGTGCACTTTCGCAGGCACTGGCAGCGAGGATCACCACACGGCCACTCACCTGGTATTCCATCAGGTCGTCCTTATTTACATAGGAAACGCCGGTAGCTTTACCTTCTTTATTAGTTAATACCTCACGCGCCATGGCATTTACCACCAGGTCAACATTACCGGTGGCCAGCGCTGGCTTGACCAATACGGAGGAAGAAGAGAAATCTGCGTAAGCATAAGAGCACGCACGACCACACTGCGCACAGAACATACATTCACCACGGTCTTTATTACCGGGCAATGCCTTGGTAAGGATCGATAGGCGCGAGGGGATCACCGGTACACCCGCAGCAATCCCTGCCTTCTTGATCATGAGCTCGTGCAAACGTGGCTTGGGAGGAGGGAGGAAGATACCATCAGGATCATTTTCCAACCCTTCGTTAGTACCAAATACACCGATCAGTTTATCGACACGGTCGTAGAAAGGTTTGATATCCTCGTAACCGATAGGCCAGTTTTCCCCTAAGCCATCGATACTGCGACGCTTGAAATCTTTAGGACCAAAACGGAGAGAAATACGGCCCCAGTGATTGGTACGGCCACCCAACATGCGGGCACGCCACCAGTCCCATTGCGTACCACTTTCCTTGGTATACGGCTCCCCGTCGATTTCCCAACCCCAATAACAGGCGTCAAAATCACCGAAGGGGCGGTATTTCGTACTTGCGCCGCGACGGGGAGACTCCCAGGGGTTTTTAAATTGAGTAATGTTCGTCTTCGGATCATAATTGGGTCCTGCCTCGAGGAGACAAATTTTCAACCCGGCATTGGCCAGAATATATGCGGCCATACCGCCGCCGGCGCCGGAACCCACGATCACCACATCATACTGCTTTGCACTTTTTTTAATCTGCAGATCGCCCATACAGCAAGTTTAAAGGATTAGTGTAAAAAGGTGGCGTAAATGTATTGGTTTTAGGTGTTTAAAAGCAAAAACGGGGACACTTTTTTATAAAAGGGCAACCTTTCTTAACTTTCTATTCAGTTTTCACCACCAAAGGCTGAAGATAGCTATCTAAAACCATTTAGCAAAGAACCAACTTCTTAACTAATCACGAATTAAAACAAATTGTGCGAAGAGAACATTCGTGAAATTCGCATTAATTCGTGTTCTTCCCTTTAATCAATTTAAACAACTCCATTACCACAACAATACAGCAGGCCAAAGCCAGCAAAATGAGCCATTCATTGGGGCGCACAGGCTCCAGCTGAAGCGTGGTATTGAGCCCGGGGATATAGGCCGCCAGGATATGTACCCCCTGCGCCAGCAACACGCCCACCACAATAAGTTTATTATTGGAAAATGGAATACGGAACAAAGAGCGGGTCTCGGAACGGCAATTGAGCACATGAAAATTTTGCAGCAGCACCATGAGCATCATCACGTCAGTCCGCGCATGCCTGGCCTCCATCCCCTGAAACTCCACTAAATAATACCAGGTGCCAAAGGCTATGATGGTCATTACCGCGGCGGAAATAAATACCTCCTGCAACATCAGCCCATCGAAAATACTTTCACCGGGCTTGCGCGGCGGCTTTTTCATCACCGCCATATCACCCTTCTCAAACGCCAGCGCTATTTCCTGGATGCCGTTGGTCACCAGGTTCAGCCACAACAACTGCACCGCCAACAGCGGAATAGGTAATCCCATAATCAGCGGAATGGCCACCAACAGAATTTCCGCCACGCCGGTAGAGATCAGCAGGTAAATGATCTTGCGCAGATTGTCATACGTAAAGCGCCCTTCTTCCACACCGGCAGCAATAGAAGCAAAATTGTTATCCGTAACGATGATCGAAGCAGTTTCCTTCGCAAGGTCGGTGCCACTACCCATGGCTATACCAATGTGCGCAGCTTTCAGCGCCGGCGCATCGTTGGCCCCGTCACCGGTCACGGCAACAAAGTGTCCCTGGTTCTTCATGCTTTCCACAATACGTTTCTTCTGCAGCGGCGCCACACGCGCATACACCTTTTTATCCTTTAGCTTTTGATCGATCGCCTGCGCATCCTGTTGCTCCAACGTGCCCAGCTCTTTACCGGTGATCACCTGCTCTTTATTATCAGCAAGCCCCAGCTCTTTGGCAATGAACAACGCAGTAGCAGGGTGGTCGCCGGTGATCATCACTACCGATACACCTGCTTCCTTACATTCTTTTACCGCCTGTATCGCTTCCGGCCGCAGTGGATCGATCAATCCTGTCAGCCCCGCCCATTGCAACACTGGTAGTGACTCCAGCTTAGTATCCGGCACCTTGCCCCTGGCAAAAGCCAACACCCGGTAGCCATCCGCTGCCATTTGCTCTGATTCCTCATGCGCTTTCTTTTGCTCCTCTTCCGGCAACTTCTTAATGACTATCTCCAACGCCCCCTTCATGGCAAACCATAACTCGCCACCTTGCTTATAATAAACACCGGAGAATTTATTTTCCGATTCATAAGGAACCACCTGAATAACCTCTACATCCTTTTTAAAATCATCAGGCGATTTACCAGCCTTATAAGCCATTGCCAGTAAGGCCACATCCATCGCATCACCCGTATGCTCCCAGCCATCCTGCTTTTTGCGCAACACACCTTCATTGGACAACACAGCAGCCTGAACAAAAGCATGCAATGACTCCGGTAATTCCTTAATGTCCTGCCCCTTGTCATCTTGAATACTTCCATCACCATCATACCCCTCACCGGTTACAGTAAACGAACCTTCATCCGGCAGTACGATCTTTTTTACCGACTGCTGGTCCATGGTGAGCGTGCCGGTTTTATCGGAGGCGATCATGGTGCAACTACCCAACCCTTCGACAGCAGGTAGCCTGCGCACGATCACATTCCGTTTTGCCATCCGGCGCGTACCGATGGACAAAGCCACTGTCAAAGCCACAGGTAATCCTTCAGGAATAGCAGAAACACCAACAGCGATCATCAGGAAAAAGATTTCCATGACCGGCATACCACGATACCAGCCAATGAATCCCAGCAGTACACACACCACCAGTACTGCAATACTGATCTTTCGCGAAAAAGCATCCATACGTTGTATCAATGGCGGCTTCTCTGCCTTGCCTTCCGATAACGAGCCGGCAATACGACCGATCTCTGTATTAGTACCAGTAGCCACGGCATAGCCCCATCCACGCCCTTTCACTACAGTGGTGGCAGTAAAAGCCATATTGGTTTGATCGCCGAGTGCCAGATCCTTATCAGCCAACGGCTCAGTCGTTTTGGTGACGGCCTGTGATTCTCCGGTAAGCAACGCCTCTTCCACACTAAGCTCCCGCGCTTCTGCCAGACGTAGATCGGCAGGCACTTTTACACCCGACTCCAACAGAACCACATCACCCGGCACTATCTGTTCAGCATCTACTTCCAATACCTGACCATCACGTTTAATATGCGCCTTAATGGTCACCAGGCTTTTCAAAGCAGCGGCACTGTTCTCAGCCTGCCATTCCTGCCAGGTGCCCAGCACAGCATTGATCACGATAATGGCAGTAATAAAAATAGCATCACTGACCTCGCGTGCTATGGCAGACAAAATACCTGCGCCGATCAAAACATATATGAGCGGACTTAAGAATTGCATAAGAAAAATGCGCCAGATACTTTTCGCTTTGGGGGGAGGGAGGGCATTGGGGCCATGCTGCCTGAGCCGTTCTGCAGCTTCTGCGGCCGACAAACCATCAGGAGCAGCAGCATTTTGTGAAGCAGTTTCTTCTATAGATTGATTATACCAGGCAGTGGAAACTTTGTTCATAATAAGAGGTTTCTATTAACAATAAATCCGGTGCCATGGTTGAACTGATAACCAGCGTTTTCTACATCGTACTTTTTCTCCTGAAGACGCACAATTTCTACATTAAAGCCACGTTAAATAACGGTAAGGCTTTTGATTAACACATTCAATCCCTATGAACCCAAATATCCAAAACGACCAGGATTACCTGGCAGAGAAGTTCAAGTTATTGGAGAACCATACTATCCACGCAAGTAAAATTGCGATCCTGAAGATACAAAGCTGGAAGTTTGCTTTGAAAACACCGGAAGTAGGTACACGTTACCAGCAGGCTGCTGAAGACATGGTAAGGGAATCGCTGTTACGCTTTATACCAAATGAACACGTTCTTAGCGAAGAAGGATTCTTTTTCGCTGCGCTTGATAACTAACGCTTGCTTGCCCTGCTTATTTAAAAGCTAAAGGTGATGCCTTGTGAAGGGGGCGTCACTTTTTTTATTTATTGGCAGCCCTATCCATACTTCGCCCCACCAGGAAACCAGTCGCCCCCCCAATGATCAATCCTACGGTCAGCCACAACAAGTCGGGCCCTGCCGACACATACGCGACAAACAATCCCAATACACCCATAAAGATCATCATGATACTGATAGCCTTGCGTTGAGCCTGATGCCGGCTGCCCACGCCAGGATGAGGAGGATGCGCATGATGGTGCGCATGCTTATGACGATGCCTGCTTTGCGCCATATAATAAATTTCCTATAAGTTACGAAGAACTCACTGCATTTGCAGCCACATGCGGGCGCTGTCTTTCACAACATCCTCTTCCCTGTGCAGCGGATCGGGCTTTACGAGGTCATCCGGGACAATTTTTCCCTCGCATATCCGGCCATGCCGGTCGGCCTCCTGGCAAATGGTGAGCACCAGAGTAGAGCCATCCAAAAGATCATAAGTAGTATTAGCGGTAGTCAGGCCCGCTGTAGCTTCTCCCATCAGACGGGCACGAGGCATCCCTTTAAAAGCCAGCGCCAGTATCTCGCCGGAGCTGGAAGTTTTAGGCCCTGTGAGCACTACGATCTGCTGACGCTGTTCGTCAGTAAGCGTTACAGGATTGTTGACCTTGCACATGGCGGTACTATTATGCATTGCCACGCCATCCTGGTAGCGGATGCTGGTCACCCGGGCCCTGCGCACAAAATAACCACAGGTACCATTGCCGAGCAATGGCCCCATGCCGGCCAACATGGGCCAGCAATTGCCACCACTGTTCTTGCGCAGATCGATGATCCAGCGTTTAGCGCCCTGATCAGCCAACCGCCTGATAAGCGATTGCAAGCTATCCGCGATTTGTGTACAAACAGCAGGATCGGTAGAACTGACCCAGGGAACAGCAATGTAGCCAATGCCATCGTCTACCATTTCATAGTCGATAGCCCCCATCAGCTCCCGTAAAGCAGGAACACGTCTAAGCCTGGCCGTATCATGATGGTACAAAGCTGCATGACGGGCAGGCATTACAAAACTGTGTGGCCCTTGCACCTGCTTCAAACATTGGTTGATGACAGTATGCGCCTCTGTAAGGGTAGTAGCTTCCGACAATTGCTCCCGCGCCGATGACACCAGCGAATCCCAGGAAACCTCTTTTTTAAAAGGATTCTTTTGCATCAGCTCCAGCGCCTGTACAAACAAAGCAAAGGCGCTATCCTGTGCCGACAGCAGGGTAGTAGTGGTCATAGCTGCCACCTGACGGCTGCCAGACTGGCCATAGCCAGCGAATGCAATAAAGAAAAGGAACAGGACTAACAATCGGTGCATAAGCAAACAGGTAGGTGATAAATGGGCCCTGAAATGAACTAAGACTCAATATTTCCCAATTTCCACAAATTCCAGCTATTAACCAAGAGATACGGCGGGAGAAACTGTTGCCCATATTCCCCATAACTGATTGTAAATAACCACCATTCAGCATAGGCAGGGTTTTGGTAAGCTTTTAATAAAAAGAGTTATGAAAGACTATAATGCAACGGAAACCTGGATGGACGATCCGGTTTTACCCAATAATATCAAAGGAAGCAATGTGATCAATGTAAGCTGGCCCGAAAGATTGCTTTCCGCAACGACGGGTGTGGCCCTTATAGGCCATGGTGTACGCCACTTTACCAAACACCCTGTAAAGAGCTTTTTGCAAAGCATGGTAGGCGGCTTCCTGCTATACCGCGGTGCATCGGGCAGTTGTCCCGCTTATGCAGCCATGGGCAAAACAAAGAACGTAAGGCGTACGTCTGCCATCAACGTTCGCACTACCATGGTTGTGAATAAGCCCCGCCATGAAGTATACCGTTTCTGGCGCAAACTGGAAAACCTGCCATCTTTTATGAATCACCTGGCCAGCGTACGTGAAGTAGATCCGCTGCACTCCCGCTGGGAAGCGATCATTCCTGCCAACCTGGGTAGGATTCGCTGGAATGCACAGATCGTAAAAGATGAATACGGCATATTGATTGGTTGGCAGTCCATTTCAGGCTCAGCTATCGAAAATGCCGGTAAAGTAGAATTCAGAGATGCACCGGAAGGAGGAACAGAAGTGCAGGTTACCATCACTTACCGTCCACCGGCAGGAGATATCGGCGTAGCACTGGCAAAGCTGATAAATCCGGCGTTTTCAAAGATCGTGGAAAGAGACATTCACCAGTTCAAAGAATATATTGAAGGCATTACACCTGCCGAATATTCGTCCCTGCAAACACGTTAGTTTTTCATCCGTACCATATAAACAAAAAAGCTGGTCGCTTGTGCGATCAGCTTTTTTATATAGGAAAAGGGACGGATGGGAAGAATAGACTGTTAAACTTATTTCAGGTCTTTATGAATAGCTTTTGCTGAGTCAAGGTGAGCTCGCAAAGTGGGTAACGTACGGGCAGCAAAATCCTTGATAGCCGGATCAGTAGCGTCGCTCGCTGCCTTTTCAAATTTTTTCACATCTTCTTCGTGATCATTTACCATCATTTTCATATAGGCCTTGTCAAAATCACTGCCTGTTTTCTTGCTCAGGTCATCCACATGCTTCTGATGTTTTTCTGGTAACATGGCAGGAAGCGTAAAGTTCTTGGCACTGGCAATAGATTTCAATTCATCATTTGCTTTGGTATGATCCCTGACCATCATGGAGCCAAAATCTTTCACCCGTTGGCTGGCAGCTTGTTGCTGGGCAGTTTGACCGAGTGTTACTTCCATCATGCCACCACCGGCTGCTTCAGTAGCCCATTTACCGGTTTTTTCATCCAGCGGTGTAGCATCGATATTGCTGCTGGTAGTTGGCTGAGAAGAATCTGCAGGAGTCTGATTTACTGTAGAGCTGTCGGCAGCCTTATCCGCAGAACCCGTATTACCATCACCACAGGCGGCCATAACCGTAATAGCCATAAAAAAAGGAATACAAACTTTCGTTTTCATATTAATTGTGTTTACAACAGGATCATAATTCTTATGCCACGAATTGATCCCATATTGTACATCTTTAGGGGCAGTTTTAATACCGCAAGTATCGGGTGGGCGTTACAGCAGGCTAATATTACCTTTAGGCATAATTTTATTACGATGGCGCCCGCATTGCATCCCGATGATATACACATTCGCACCACCTTACAACCCGGTGACGTTGGCTATGTAACTTACCTGCACGGTTCCTTATACAGCCAGGAATATAAATATGGAGTAACGTTTGAAGCCTATGTAGCAGAAGGATTAGTTGAATTCTGCAAACAATACGAAACAGCGAAAGACCGGGTATGGATATGTGAACACAACAAACAAATAGTAGGCTTTCTCTTACTAATGCACCGCGGCGATGCAGCCCAGTTACGATACTTTATATTGCATCCTGATTACCGTGGCATTGGCCTCGGCAAAAAGCTGATGCAGCTTTACATGGCGTTTCTACGCGAAGCAGGTTACAAATCATCCTATCTGTGGACCACCAGCGAACTACCCGCCGCCGCATCATTATACAAGAAGTTTGGCTTTGTATTGGTCGAAGAAAAACCCGCCACCATGCCCTTCGGCAAACCCGTCATCGAACATAAGTATGAGCTAAAATCAGGATAAGAGCATTCTTATCAATATAAAGTCAACTTATACCCGAAATTGAAATCTAAAAGCTTCAGCAATCCGTTTATTGTTTACCAAATCTAACGATGCATGAATCTTGACCGGTATGAATTTTCAGTTGGAAGAAATTTCCTCGATTTTGAGTTTTGCAGCGAAGGCCCGAATGGTAAAATTGTAAAAGTTATCCGCTTTACCCCACAAAACGCCAACGGTATTACATATTTCAGCCTTGGCTTTGGCGACGTGAATGAAGAAGCCAATCGAATTGATGACCAATCAATTAGCAATAACCAGGATAGAACGAAAATCCTCGCTACTGTTGCGTATGCTGTATTAGAATTTACAAGTTATTTTACTGATGTTATGATACATGCGAAGGGCAGCACTCCTGCAAGAACACGTTTATATCAAATGGGTATTCCGCCAATTTTGATGAAGTTCAAGCTGTACTACATGTTTATGGATTTATCGACGGGGAGTGGCAACCATTTAAAAAGAATATTAACTATGAAGCTTTCTTAGTTAAGCATAAAAAATCGTAACTTTATATTATAGTATCAAATAATACTTATGAATTACAACGAACGAAAAAAACAGAAAAAATTAGGTAACACCACCATCTCTGACAAGATCAGGGATTACGGTAATGAGCCTTTTTTTATCAAAAAAGCCAAAGAATCAAAGGAATTCCTGGAAAAACACGGATTCCCCAAAGAGCTACTCGAAAAAAGCAAGTAATATCAATTCATCATATTATCAGCCCACATGCAAGCCAGCATGTGGGTTTTTCTTTCTTGTTAAGCTTACCTAAGCCCTTTTACCTTAAACTAACAATCGTTATCTTTGCAGGCATCCCATCGTTAAAAACCTTATAACATACTAAAGATCAGCTATATGAACAAACGCGAAGTATATATCATCTCGGCAGTTCGTACCCCGATAGGAAGTTTTGGAGGAAGCCTCAAAGAATTCAGCGCCACCCAATTGGGTGCCTTTGCCATTAAAGGAGCGGTAGAGAAAGCAGGCATCAAGCCCGAACAGGTACAGGATGTTTACATGGGCTGTGTGATCCAGGCCAACCTCGGCCAGGCGCCCGCCCGCCAGGCAGCTAAGTTTGCCGGCCTGCCCAATGAAGTGAATTGCACTACCATCAATAAAGTATGCGCCAGTGGCATGAAAGCCATTGCACAGGCAGCACAAAGCATTGCACTTGGCGATGCCGATATCATAGTAGCCGGTGGCATGGAAAGCATGAGCAACGTACCCTTCTACGTAGACCAGATGCGCTGGGGTAATAAATATGGCAACACGAGTTTGATCGACGGGCTGGCCAAAGATGGCCTCACCGATGTATACGATGGAAAAGCGATGGGCAATGCTGCAGAGCTGTGCGCAAAAGAATGTGGCATCAGCCGCGAAGAGCAGGATGCCTTTGCTGTAGAAAGCTACAAACGTAGCCAGGCCGCCTGGGCTGCAGGCAAGTTCAACGATGAGATAGTCCCCATTTCCATCCCACAACGCAAGGGCGATCCCATTTTATTCAGTAAAGACGAAGAGCCATTCAACGTTAAGTTCGATAAGATCCCCGAACTGAAACCTGCCTTCCAGAAAGATGGTACCGTAACAGCCGCCAACGCGTCCACCATGAATGATGGAGCTGCTGCACTGGTATTGATGAGCAAAGAAAAAGCCGAAGAGCTGGGACTGAAGCCACTCGCCAAAGTTGTTTCCTATGCAGATGCTGAGCAGGCGCCGGAATGGTTTACCACCACACCAGCTATTGCCTTGCCGAAAGCGGTAGCAAAGGCAGGACTGAACATAGACCAGATAAACTACTTTGAGCTCAATGAAGCGTTCTCTGTAGTAGGTATTGAAAATACACGCCGCATGAAGCTGGACCCCGCCAAAGTAAATGTACACGGTGGAGCAGTGAGCATCGGTCACCCCCTTGGCGCCAGCGGCGCCCGCATCATCGTTACACTCATCAACGTGTTGAAGCAAAACAAAGGCACGTATGGGGCTGCAGGCATTTGTAACGGAGGCGGAGGCGCCAGCGCCATGGTGATCAGCATATGAGTGCCATCACCATACGCATAGCCACATCTTCCGATGCAGTGATGATTGCCGATCTCAGCCGCCAAACCTTTTATGATGCTTTTGCTGCCGACAATACCCCGGAGAATATGGACAAGTTCATGAACGAACAGTTCACCCGGGAAAAACTCATCGCAGAAGTATCAGACCCGGCCAGCATCTTCTTGCTGGCCACCATTAACGATGAAATTGCCGGTTATGCCCGTCTGCGTGAATCATCCAATCCGCCGGAATTGAGCGATCTGCCTTCCATCGAAATCGCCAGGATATACGCCGTTACTACTACCATTGGAAAAGGAGTGGGCAGCGCTTTGATGCAACGATGCATAGCCATCGCACAGGAAAAACAACGATCAGTAATATGGCTGGGCGTATGGGAACACAACAAACGAGCAATAGACTTTTATACCAAATGGGGATTTCAAAAGTTCAGTGAACATATATTCGTAGTCGGCGATGACCCGCAAACCGACTGGCTGATGAAAAAGAAATTATAAAGTAGCAAAGTACGCAAGCCATGCACAATTACCCGGAGCGCAGGCTGCGCACTTTGCAGGCAGCTCATATAATTTATACAGCAGGTTCAATAACTTCTCCGGCAGGCTGCAACTTGCCACCCAACAACAAGATCTCACTAACCAGAATTTCTGTAGTATACCGCTTGATGCCATCCTTATCTACATAACTGCGATTGACCAGTTTACCTTCGATAGCCATCTCCCTGCCTTTGTCCAGGTATTTCTCAGCCACCTCTGCAAGCCTGCCCCACGCCACCAGCAAATGCCATTGGGTTTCCGTTACCCTTGCCCCCAGGGTATTCCTGTACGTTTCATGCGTAGCAATGGAAAAACGCGCCCATTTCTTTCCCTTTTCAGTAAGCTTTACATCCGGTACATTACCCAAACGTCCAATCAACTGAACCTTGTTTCTAAGTGCATACATACTGCTAAGTTTTAATGATGATGATTTTTATTCCGGACAGGCATCTCAATGTCCGCCTGTCACCACAAAAATGCACCGCCCGGAAATCCATAGTCGGTTATTAGTCGTTTATAATCGGATGTAAGTATTTGTAAACGTTTGTAAGCGCTTACAAATGGCTTTTTTCGATCAAATACTATAGATAATTCATTGACTATGAACCAGGAAACCAGAAACTGCCCGGCCTGCGGTAAAACCGTGAAAGGCCGGGCCGATAAGAAGTTTTGTGATGACTACTGCCGTAATAACTACAACAATCAGTTGAACAGCGATGGCAGCAACTATGTACGCAACGTAAACAACATCCTTCGCCGCAACAGGCGCATACTCGAAGAAACGATGGAAGGAGTAGAAAAGGCCACCGCCCGTACCAAAGCAGAGCTGGCCAAAAAAGGATACCGGTTCGATTACTTCACCAGCATCTTTACCAACAAAGAAAATGAGACCTATTACTACTGCTATGAATATGGTCTTAAAGAAGTCGGGGTCGACAAATGCATCATCGTGCGCAATAAGACCCAAAAACTGGCAGGTACTGGTAACAGAGATTAATAACGCCAGTTAATCTGGCAATGTTATATATTGTGCTATCCATTACCGTAGAATTCATGAAATCAATTCTATTATTCCTGGCATTTAGTTATGCCCTTTCCCTGGCAGCACAGGATACTGCCACCATTATAGAGTGGTCAGAGAAAAAACTGACCTGGGAGGACTTCAGGGAAGACAACACAGAAGAAAAGTATTACAAGAAAGCCGCTGCCAGAATAAACTCCGGTATCCGGGTACGGCGTTACGATACGATCAGCAACAACCAAATCACAGTAGCAATATACGCAGTTATGCACCCCTACCGTTCCTGGGTACGGAAACGCGCCGTAGGCAATGGCAAGGTATTGGCCCATGAACAGGATCACTTCGAGATCACAGAGCTATTTGCCCGGAAACTGCGGAAGGCCTTGAGCGAGGAGACCTTCGTCCAAAAAAGCCACTCCAAAAAGATGGAGAAACTGATCAAACAATTTCGTAAAGACCTATCCTCCATGCAATACCAATATGATCAGGAAACCAGTCATGGCACCAATGAACAGCTACAACGCTGGTGGCACTACTTTATCATTAACAGGCTCGAAGAGTTGAACAATTATAAAAACGCCGTCGTACAGTTAACTATCAACACCTCTTCCTGACAATAACGCCAAATAAAAAAACCGGCTCTCCCTTAAACAGAAAGCCGGTCATTCAGGCAGGTCAAACCGGCCTGCATTTACCGTAACACCTACATACTCTTTCTTGTGACAGTTACAGATGAAAGATGTTTTTTCATGGCTTTACTTGTATATCAGGATGCTATATGTATAGTAGATAAGTTCACAAACCATTTCGCTGCACCATAGTATACGCTATTCAACGAGGGGAGGAGTAAACCCTACCAGTCCATTATACCGGCTATAGTATCGCGTTGGTATTCCGGAAGGCGCATTTCGTAGTGCAGAAGCGCCTTTTTACTATCCCGCGCTCTTCTCAAGTATAGATTGCACCAGCTCCTTATAACTGCGGCCAATAGGTATCAGCTTGCTGCTCACCTCCACATCGGTGGCCGTAAACGCATCGATCTTATCCTTGGCCACAATGAAAGAACGGTGTACCCGCAGAAAATTATTCTTTGCCAACAGCTCTTCGATCTGCCCCAGTTGAAACTTAGTTAGGATATTCTTTGTCCTGGTATAGATACGGATGTATTCTTTCAGGCTTTCGATATATAAAATATCGTCGAGGTACACTTTCACCTTCTTCTTGCTTACATTGAAAAACAGGTAAGGCCTTTCCACAGAAGGCATCAGGGAAGTAATATTGACAGCCGGTACAGGGCTTTGCTTTAGCTTATTGACAGCCATCAGGAAACGGCTGAACTCGATAGGCTTCAACAGGTAGTCCACCACATTGTATTCATAACCCTGCAAGGCATATTCATGATAGGCAGAAGTAATGATAATATGAGGCGGCTGATTCAGCGTACGGATGAAGTCGAACCCCTTCAACTTGGGCAGGTGTATATCCAGGAAAATAAGGTCGATCTTTTGCTGCTGCAGCAACTCCATAGCAAAAATAGCATCACTGGCAATACCCTTCAATTCCAGGAAAGGAACCTGCCGGATATAATCCTGTATTACTTCAGCCGCCAGCGGCTCATCTTCAATGATAAGACAATGATAACGTTGCATCGTTGTTTAGATTAATAGTGAGGTGAACGGCAAAACGGTCCTTCTGATTATCGACCTGCAAAGTATGCTCCTGGTACATCAGCTCCAGCTGACGCCGCACATTACTCAGCCCAATATTGTCGGTAACCGTAGTATCACCCGTCTCTTCCTTTGAATTTTCAATACAGAACTTCAACCAGCCACCTTTCAGTTCCACCCTGATATTTATATATGAGTCAAACCTCGTCTCACTGGCCCCATGCTTAAAGGCGTTTTCAATGAAAGGCAGCAACAACAAGGGGGCTATAAGCTGACCACAATCGTCGATATCCTTTTCCAGGCTAATAGAGAGCCGTTCATTATACCTTATCTTCTCCAGCTCGATATAGTCCTCGATCATCCGGATCTCAGTACTCAAAGGGATCCGCTCCTTACGCGATTCATACAACATAAAACGCAGCAGCTTGGACAACTTCATCACCACATCAGCCGTATCATCCGATTTTTTACGTGCCAGCGCATATATGTTATTCAATGTATTGAACAGGAAGTGCGGATTGGTTTGCGTGCGCAGGAATTTGAGCTCCGTCTCCAGCTTTTCCTGCACCAGCTTCTTTTCCCGCACCCGGCTGAGCCAGTTCATCCGCAACAGTTTCATAGCCACAGCACACGCCGCGGCAAAACCAATATCGAGGAAGGCCGACAAAACCGGTCGCAATTTCAACAGCTGGTTATCAACCCAGGCATTCTTTAGAAAAATGGGCACTACGTAATAACGCAGCGTGACACGGTATAGCAGAATAGCAACCAACAATGCTGGAATAGCCTTAAGGATCAATAAAGGAATTGGCTTATTCCTGTTGAGCCCACGATCTATAATAACCCATATCAGGAAATACGCAAACAGTACTTTGAAGGGAATAATGAACCATACGGTACGTACCGCCAGCCACAGCCTTTCAGCCACTGTAACATTCGGAAAATAAGAGTTGAACCAGGCGTATTCAAGAGCCGATTCATGCAGCATATAAGCTACCCAAAAGAAAATGTGCAAGCGCAGTCTGTTCTTCACCCCCTAAAAATCGTAAAAAGCAGCGTCAATACCGGCAAAATTGTATCAAATGCAAGTTTAGTAGTCCGGAAGTCGGAAAAGTCAGAAAGAAGCCCGGAAGTCCGGAAGTCGGGAAGTCCGGAAGTAGAACAACAGACAGCAGCTTCAACTGCATTTCTTTCGGTCTTTCCGACTTCCGGACTTCCAGACTATTTTCTGTACCCAATCCGCTCCATCACTTCCTCCCGCAGGTACTTGGAGACCGGTACCTGGTACCGCCCGAGGTGCAGGATATTACCCTCCACGGCGCCAATAGCTTCCACATTCACCAGGTATGATTTGTGCGGCTGTATAAAGGCGGCGGCCGGCAAGCGTTCCTGCAGCCCCTTTAAAGTAGAGTGGGTGATATGCTTCTTTTCCGCCGTATACACCGCTACATAATTCTCCATAGCCTCTACAAACAGGATATCCTGGAAATAGATCTTCTCCAACCGGGTATCCGTTTTAATGAACAGGTAACGCTGATCGGCGGCAGGCGTTTCGGCAAAGTAGTCATAAGCTTTATTGGCGGCCTTCAGGAACCGCTCAAAAGAAATAGGCTTCAACAAGTAATCCAGCACATCGAGCTCATACCCTTTAATGGCATATTGCTCATACGCCGTGGTGAATACAACCTTGGGAGGATTCGTAGCCTGCTGCAGGAAATCGATCCCCGTGATATAAGGCATCTCGATATCCAGGAACAGCAGGTCGACAGGTCCTTGCTTCAGCAGCGAGTTCAATTGAACAGCATCTTCACATGCACCCACCAGTTCCAGGAAGTCGATCTTTTCTACATACCCTTGCAGCCCTTTGCGGGCCATGGGCTCATCATCCGTGATAATACAGGTTATTTTGCGCGCCATCAATCCAGTTTTATTTGCAAAGCAGCCCGGTATTCATCGGCCTGCTTGACAGTTCTTAAAGTGCTTTTATCCGGATACAACAGCTCCAACCGCCGTTTCAGGTTCTCCAATCCAATACCACTATCCGCCTTCACAGGTATATTCACGGGTACAGAATTAATAACCGTAAACACCAGATTATCCTGCTCGAGTTTGGCATCGATATCGATCCGGTAGTTACCACCCACATATTTAAAGGCGTTCTCCACCAGCGGCAGCAAAAGCAGGGGATACACCTGCTGACCATTCAGGCCCGGATCGAAATGAACAGACAACTGCAACTTATCGGAAGTACGCACTTGCTGCAGCTCTATAAAGTTGGTAAGATATTGTATTTCCTGGCTCAGAGGAACCGTTTGCTGCTGGTCGTATAGTTGGTAGCGCAGCAGACCTGAAAACTTCTCAATACTCCGCTTGGCAGCCAGTACATCATCATCCATCTGGAAGTAGATCGTATTGAGTGCATTGAACAGGAAATGCGGATGATATTGCGCCTTCAGGAACTTCAGCTCCGTTTGCAAATGATCATTGGTGATCTTTTCCAATTGCACTTTACTGTCTACATAAGCCTTCAGCAGTTTGTTGCTGCGCACCACAGCATAATAGATCAGATTATACAAAACAGGAATCACATTGATGATCGCAAAATCCCCCATCGACAATCCATCATCAGTAAAAGCAGCCATAGGCGTCATCACAGCATTGACAGCAGCTTCTGTAATGAAGAATACCCAGAATAGCTCCTGCAATACAGTTTTATAGCCGACGACAGCAGATAAAGAACGATCGAAATAACGGAACAAACGGTGCAAGGCAAAGAAAAGAATATACCCCATCACCACGCTGCAAAACATTTCAAAGGCATTCAGCTTCCAGGACCTGTCCCAGAAGGGATCATACTCCAATGTATCATTAATCAGCCGTATGGTAAAATAAATCAGCAGACCATACAATGCCGGGAATAGATATTTCCAAAACCACTTCATAAATAGAAAGTTAAGATATTACTACCGGTTCACGGTTAACAATTGCTGATCCCCGGTCATCATCCCTTGTCTCACGTCTGACTTTTGACGTCCCACGTGTTTTCCCCTTCGGTTTCATCCCAAACAAAAACCGCATTACACCAAAAGGCTTGATAAGCAGGTGATAGATACCCATACAGATCACCAAAGTACCTACCACGGTAAACAGGTATTTCATCAGAATGGTATCGGTAGTTTGCACAACATAATACACCAGGATGATAATCACAGTCTGATGCAGGATATAGAAAGGATACACAGCCTGATTCACATAATCCAATACCCGGTGCTGCTTGTTCAGGTACCTTTTGCCGTATCCCACGGCAGTGAGCAACCAGCTCCACGCCAGGATAGGACTAAGTGCCAGGAAGCCATACGTGCGCCAGTCGGATCGCCAGTTGACAATATTATCCCACGGCTCATGATCATTCCAGCGGATATAATTAAACAGCAACAAAGCCAGCAGTGCAATCGTAAAAGATATACGCCGGTTTCTTTCAATACTGTCCATGAATACCGGATTGGCAATACAGAAAAAGCCTATCAGCAAAAATTGAAGCCAATAGAAATTATCACACCAGTCGTGAATAAAGTCATGCGTGCTGGGAAAAGAAAGACGCAAACAGGTATAGATGACAATACCGGGAATGGTCAACACATATACCCATGCGCCTTTCGCTAACCCATACAGCTTACTCATGGCTTTACTCCCCCTTTCACTAAGACACCATTTAAAGAGGGGTGTGAACAAAACATCGTATATAAATAGATACAGGATGAACCACAGGTGATGCCAGCTGAAATTGCCTTTGGGGTAAGGCTCGAACTCAAAAACTTTATTGTAAAAGCTGAAGTAATTACCCTGATAACCTTGCGTCACGCGCTCCAGGTACAACTGCGGAGGCACGATCACCAGTATACCAAACAGCAGCGGCAGGAACAACCTCCTGAACCGCAGGCCCACGAAAGCAAGACCCGATTTACTCTTCAGCATG
Source organism: Niastella sp. (assembly GCA_017744515.1). Lineage (GTDB taxonomy): Bacteria > Bacteroidota > Bacteroidia > Chitinophagales > Chitinophagaceae > Paraflavitalea. The sequence goes on along the minus strand of JAGIBF010000036.1, from coordinate 113 downwards.
AAATAAGCCACCGTACCGGAGATAAAGAACAACAGCGGCATCCTGAACTTACTAAGCCATAAACATACTTCCATCAGCAGGTTGCTCGTCTCCTTATTCTTGATATGCCATTC
>JAGIBF010000035.1:74055-74290 GCA_017744515.1 Niastella sp. | reverse complement strand
ATCCTGTAAAGCCCTGTTTTGAAGTATTCTGATTGGGTAGCTATCAAGCGCCAGTAAATGAAGCATTGCCAATTTATCGAACTGTTGTTGCTGAGAATGCTCCTGCCTATACTTTATTAGCTTTTCTTTCAATAATCTCAATCGTTCCGCATTTTGACATATCGCGGCCACTGTGGAAAAAAAAGCATTACTTGGAGGAAAGCGATTTGCTTTTACCAGAAGTTCCTTTTCTGTA
>JAGIBF010000035.1:0-74045 GCA_017744515.1 Niastella sp. | reverse complement strand
TCTGTATCAGATAAAGGCAAAAGTGTCAAAACCTCTTTCCATTCTTCATTCTCGCCCCGAAGCGCAAATGGCCTGTAAGCCATATTTTCAAAAACAAACCAGCACTCACGTTGCTCTGTTGAAAATTCTTCTGTCCCATAATACTCTACGTAACATCTAAGGACACGAACAGTAAAATAATCGAGCCCGTTCAGGTTGTCAATAATAATTGTCCTTGGGAAAACACCACGTAATGACCGCGCTGTCGCATATACGAGATTATCAAAATCATTCTGCACAATTCCATCCTGGCATTTTTTTTCCATCTCGTTTAAAGCCTTTATAAAGCTTTTGATATCATTTGACTTCTCACTCATTTGCCGCCTCTGAAATGCGTTCTGCGCGATCAAAGCTCCTACAAGCGTAACAAGCATCAGCAATAGAGAATAAGAACTGGTAACCGCCCCAATACCAGCCTTATTGATATTGGAGACAAATACACTTCGAATTACATGAGCTATAAATGGCGATAATAATACTAGTATTGAGGAAAATGTATTAAGTGAAAAAAAATCATTTGTTATTCTTTCCTTCAAAGCAAGTTTGAAAAATCTCTTCTTGCCTATTATGGATACAATCATAGGCAATTGCTGATCTACACGTAAGTGAGCAGATAATACAATCATGTCATTTAACACCCCTTCACTGTTTACCTGCTCTTCAATCTTCGAACGCAGCATCTCAGCCGCCCAAGTCATTCCGTCACCAGACCGAACTCCTATACAATAACATTTAAAATTAAATTCTTGCTTGCGGTATCTAGAAAACAGGTTTCTAATATCATACGTTTTAACATCTCTTGCAGCAGCCTCGGCATCCTCCTGCAAACTTCGGAAAATCATTTTTCCTTTACTAGCTCCTGACAGGGATTCTGAAAACATAACTTGCTGGGTATTAGTCAGGAAAGATTGGCTAAGAGTCATATGAATAAGGTAATTATTTGGTTAAAATGTATTTATTGCATAAATAAAACGCATCAAAATAAAAATTAACCATATACGTAATTAGTCTACCTATCAGCAACAATCATTAAACACTTTTTAGCGTATAAACTGATTTTGATCGCGTTAATTTTCCTTGTATTTCCGAAAATTCTCGCGCCATTAATAATGTTATATAGCCTAATTACTTTGATTTAATATATATGAGTAGAGATGAATATAACTATTTTTGTCAGTTATAATAATAGAAACATTGCCTTAATATAAAAATTTGACCTTCATCAAATTATATTGAACATTTGCACAAACTATCTTTCATTATTTTGTTGTTTGTAACATGTCGTTAAATTCAAATATCCGCGTTTATGCCTTAGAGGCAGTGCTGGGCTGCGCCTTCACAATTCCCCTTCATAGTGCAACAGAAACAGGAAATGAGGCTGGACTAAATAACTATTTCCTGTACCAACCTAAAAGTCAAAGGCTTAACCATCGAAACGCGAGACTAATAACCTGCCTCCAGTGCATACACGGCGAATGAAGCCAGCCAATGTTCGCCCGCATAGCTGCCCGAGGCTACATGTGGCAGGGCTGACGACAGGAAGCGTGTGGCTTCGCTGCGCAGGGCTTTGGCAGCCTGTTCGGGTATGTGGGAAGCGATCTCCAGGAGTGCCGCACTGCGGCTGAGATTCAGGCCATCGAGGTGGGCCAGTTTGCCATCATTGCGATCATTTACTACAGCAATGCTGAATACTTCTCCGGGTTTACTGATCAGCCCGGGCAGGAAACCTTGCAACCACTTCCAGTAAGCTGTTTTGTCCAGCAAGCGGCCCATAAGCCGTGCTTCTTCCAGACAGGGACTGAGAAAATCACTTCCTCCCGGTTCCCAGGCTACGGGACAGTTTTTATCACGATCGTAAAAGCGCATCGCCGTTTCTTTCATGGCACGCTGCAAGGCCGTATCTTTCGAGGCTACTGCATAATCATATCCCAGTGCCAATCCGAATGCAAGGTTAGTATGCTCCCCCACTCTGATGGGATAAGCGATCTTACCGAGGTATTTTACCCATTCTTTCGACAGCAGATCGGCCAGTGGCTGCATATTGCTGCTCAGGGACCGTCCCAGCGGATCGTTCCAGGTGAGCAATTCTTTTTGGAGGTACAGTAACCAGGCCCAGCCATAGGTGCGCTCAAAGCCGAGGTTTTCGCCTTTGAAGATGACCATCTCCTGTTGTATGTTCTCTGCCGTGAGGTGAGCCGCCAGCCTGCCGCGGATCATAGCCGCTTCGGGCATATTGGGAAACTGTTTCAGCATCTTCACCAGCAGCCAATGGCCATGTACGCTGGAATGCCAGTCGAAGCAACCAAAGAAGGCAGGATGGATTTGACGGGGTTTGGCCACCAGTGATGAATCGGCTAATGTGATGCCGGGCTTGTACGGGAATTCCTTGTCCATGCATTTCAGCGGCAGGGCTGCAAAGAAGGAGGCGCCTTTTTCCGTGAGCCGGAAGGCTTGTCCGCTGTGTACATAGAAGCTGTCCTGCGCCACGGAGCGGTGCAGGTTCAGGAGCAACAGGGAGCACAATAAAAGGCTAAAGTTCTTTAGAGGTAATGCGGCACAACGGATTTGCATGGTGGTGATTTAGATGATCAAACTGGTTCGTGGGGACACGAACCAGGGCGACAAGTTAACTGTTTTATTCAAAACGCATCAACCAGCCATCGGCATAACCATGAAAACCGACCACATCTTTGTCGTTGCTTCCAGCAAACCCTCCTATCACATATTTGCCAGGTTTATATTCGAAGAGGAATTCAGGGTAATCTTCATCAGATCCTCCCATCGACCGCTGCCATAGCTTACTGCCATTATTGTCGATCCTGAATACCCATGTATCCACGAGGCCGCCAAGGGTCTCTGTTATGTCTCCGTCTTTGCTACGTGTGAAGCATGCTATCATAAACCCTCCACCGGAAATAGCTGTAATGTGTGGATCTCTGTCTTCATCAGTGCCGCCGTACTTTTTTTGCCAGACAAGGCTACCGGCAGCATTTATTTTTACTATCCATATATCCGCCCTCTGATTATTGCCATATCCGCCGGTTGCATCACCATCGAGGCTACTCGACATGCCTGCCATTACATATCCTCCATCGGCCGCAGGGACAATAGAAGTAAAAACATCGTTAAATGTACCACCGTAAGTTTTTTGCCACAGCTTATTACCATCGTTATCTATTTTTAATATCCAGCCATCAGCAAGCCAACGATGTCCGGTTACATCTCCATCATTGCTGGCTGCAAATCCAACAACGATATACCCATTATCGGATGCCTTCACAATATCGTAGCCTGCATCATTGTCACTGCCTCCATACACTTTATCCCAAAGCATATCGCCTGTTTCGTTGATTTTCCCTACCCAGACATCACCGTCGGCACCAGGTTTTCGCCTCAAACCTACCATCATATATCCACCTCCATCGGCAGGTATTATCTTTCTGGGGTAGTCAATGTCATAGCCATTCTTACTTATGAGCTGTTTTTTCCAGAGAATGGCGCCATTACCATCGATCTTAAATATAAAATGGCCGCCGGCGGGCGCAAAATCTCCGTCAGTACTGTACCCACTGGCTATCACTAAATAATTGCCATCCGCAGCTTTGACGATCTTATAGGCGCCGTCGAAACCGGACCCTCCCAGTACTTTTTGCCATACTTTGCTGCCATCGGCAGCTATGCGTATAATCCAGCCATCTTCCTGCTGGCCATGCAGTCCACTTACATCTCCATCGTTGCTGTTGGTTCTGCCTACGGCAATAAATCCGCCATCATCCATTGGTACTGCCGCAAAGAATTCGTCCAGTCTCGTTCCGCCGTAGGCATTTCGCATGCGTACAGCCGGCTTCTGCTGGTTCACGGTAATAATTACCGGCAGTACTGTGGTATCGCTTACAGGAGTGATAAGGATAGTAGCTTTCTGTATCGTATCGCTGGTATTGCTCTTTGTAACAGATATGATCACTTTTGCATTGCCATCGCCCGTAGTAACGCTGGCGCTTAACCAATCGGCCGTAGCAGGCAGGATCGTAACGGCCCACTTAACGTTGGCAGAGATCCGGAACGAATCTTTTGTTCCCGCAGTCTCTTTCAAGGTAAGACTGGTGCTGTCTGTTTTAAGGTATGCGCCGGGCAATACATCTTCCAGTTCTTTTTGACAGGAGGCGAACAATACCAACAGAATGATGGCAGGCAGTAAAACTTTAGTCATGGTGTGCTTATCAATTAGGGGTGCTATAAATTCAGGGAAAAACGGGTCACGGGATATGTGGAGGGAATCGCTTTCGGCGATGCGCAAAGGTAAGCATTTGGCCAATCCGGGCGACGACGGATATCAATATCTTATATTTGTCCAAGATCAAATGTTTTTGAGTACCGCCAACCGTATAACGTCATGAGAACCATGAGTCCACAGCCAGCCGACAGGGTGGCGCAATATGTACAACGGATACTGGTCATCGAAGATCTCAAGGTGACCGATCCTTTCGTGCTGCCATTGTACGCCAACGGTACCCCCACCCTGCTGTTCCAAACGGCCGTGGGCAAAGTGCAGGGAAACGCCAACCACCTTACCTTGTTCGGCCAAACGGTATTGCCCGATACGCTGACGCTTACGGAAGACTTTACCCTGATCGCTTATTTCTTTCAGCCTTATGCGCTGCATACCCTTTTCGGTATTTCACCTGCCGACCTGACAGATAGCCCTATCAACCTCAACTTACTATCGTCGAAGAAAGCCAATGAGCTGCAGGAACAACTCGTGAATGCCGGCACGGTAACGGCTATGATGAACCTGATCGATGATTACATCTACAGCCTGGCTGTGCGGATCAAAACCGATGTGGAGCTGATCAGCTTTGCCACCCGTGCTATTGCCGGCAATCCCAACCTGAAGGTGGAGGAGATGGCTGCCAGCGAACTGCACCTGACCAAACGTACTTTCATGCGGTTGTTTGAAAGACAGGTGGGCATATTGCCCAACCAATACCGGCGCATTGCCCAGTTCAATGCAGCCTTTCAGCAGTTGCAAAGCAGGCGGTTCAGCAAGTTGTCGGATATCGCTTTTCACCAGGGCTATGCCGACCAGAGCCACTTTATCCGGGCTTTTAAAGAGTTTACCGGCATTACACCCAAGGACTATGAAAAGCTGATCAATGGGACTGATACATGACCTTATTTTACTCTTTACGCCCCTTCGACAGGCTCCTTTAGACCTTGTGGCAGGTTTCGACAAGCTCAGCCTGACAGTGAGTGCGGCCTCAACCCTTCGACAAGCTCAGGGTGACAGCTACTCAGGGTGACAGCTTTCTCCTTTTTGTCACTTTCGTTCTATTTTCCCTTTCCCTGCCGGAGTAGTTTTACATCATAATCATAAAAACAAAAAATGATGAAAAAGCAAATTTATCCCTGCCTGTGGTTCGATGGAAAAGCGCAGGAAGCAGCTAAATTCTATTGTACTATTTTTAAAGAGGCGAAGATCACTGCCGACAATAACATGGTGGTCACCTTCGAGCTGAACGGCACCAAATTCATGGGACTGAATGGCGGCCCGCAGTTCAAGTTCAATGAAGCAGTATCTTTCGTGATCGACTGCGATACGCAGGAAGAGATCGATCATTATTGGAACAAGCTTACCGCCGATGGCGGCCAGGAAAGCCAGTGCGGCTGGCTGAAGGATAAGTTTGGCGTGTCCTGGCAGGTAGTGCCTTCGATATTGCCTGAACTGCTGAGCAACCCCGCCAAAGCGCAGAACGTGATGAAGGCATATATGCAAATGAAGAAGTTTGACATTGCCGCGCTGGAGAATGCGTAAGGTAGTTCTAATGATACTGTTATACGGCTTCCTCTGAGGAGGCCGTTTTTATTGGGCTAAAGCCCAAAGTATCTATTTACTATCAGATCCCGGTTCTGCAGCGCCGGGCAATACTTCAAAGGCGCCGATACTTCGTCGTTTGCGGAAAGTATTTCTATGGCGATCTTTCTCCGGCAGTGCTGTTTCGACACCTGTACCGGCTGCCGGGCTTTGCGGACGTAGGGTAAAATCTTCTGCGGCTGCGTTTTTAAAAAGGGGATCTTTGTTCAATACGGCGCCTGTTTCGGCAGTGGGTAATTGTGGGCCGGCCCAGGTATCGTTGCCCATCTGAAACCACAGGTTGTTGGAGAAATTGAAAGTTTGCGGCATCGTGCCTCCACCAATGTTGCAAACGGTGTGCACCTGTTCATCAATGTATACAAGATTATTACGGAAACTGTTATTGCTGCACTTTGCAAAGCGAATGGTGTCTTTATTCTCCTGCAGGATGCGCAGCACCCAGCGGCCCGGCTTATAGATGGTATTGTTGATGACTTCCGAATCGGTGCAGCCCACGAATGCCACCGGCACATCGGAACCGATGAATAGATTGCTGTATACTTTTAGACGGGTTGCTTCCACCGTAGCATTAGCAGGACGGAAGAATGGAAGTCCTGTGCCCCCTCCCAGGTTGATAGACCTGCTACCGGCATTCTTAAATGTATTGGCTTCGATGCGGATATTGCTGCTGCCTCCTTTTGCCTGCACGGCATTGCTGCCCATGTTCTCAAAGCGGCATTGTGTAATGAGGCCATCATGGCAACCGACCATGTCGATACCACTGCCTCCTGCGGAGCCGTTCAAAAAGGTACACTGCTGCAGCGTGAAATTATCTACCCCGGAAAGTTTAAGGAGGTCGTTATTGCCTTTAGCGGCCATATCACGAAAGGCACAATGCCTGAACACGATGTGATGTGCCGGCGAATCATAGGTTCCTCCATCATCTATGTTGAGTCCGTTGTCTGTTTGCCGGATAAATACAAATCCTTCTATGTGCAGATAAGCAATATCGCTTGCCTTCCAGGCAACTGCACCTCCTTTGAACTGTACTGCGTCATCTTTTTCGGCCAGTATATATATCCAGCGGTCTTTTGTACCCTGTAGTCCTTGCAACACCTGGTCGCCGTGATAGGTACCTGCATGCACCAGTATGGTATCACCCGGCCTCGCTTTCTTTGCAGCAGCTGTGATATTTAGGTATGGCTGCCCATGGCCGGTATGTAATATATGAGCATGGACCGGGGTTATCGCCCAGCTCAATAGTAATGCAAGGAAAAGGCGCATAGGCGGGTCGTTTGCATAAATATAATAGAATTTATGCAGCCCGTCAGATGGCTTTACTGTTTCACGATCACCATGGATTCCACGGCGCCGTTCAGGCTTGTTTTAAGCACATAGCTGCCGGGCAACAAAGATGGCAGGTCGCTGAGTTGTATGGGCACATTGTTTTGCCTGCTGGCCAACGAACGTGAATAGATCAGTTTGCCATCCATCGAATACAGGAACATATGGTCTTTCGGGGTGGGCGGCTGTTGTGTGCTGATCAGTATGTTGAGTGTTTGACTGAATGGATTGGGGTATAGCTTAACCAGCATCGGAGGGGCATTGACCGGTATAGTCACTACGCTGGAATTGGTTGCCCGGCCGTCGAGATCAACCTGCCGTATGCGGTAATACAGGTTCTTTACCGTCAACCGCAAACCTTCATGATCGGGGAATTCGTACAGGTTTTCCCGGCCCGTGTTGCCGAGCGCCGGCAAGGTGCCGATGGCTTTGTAGCTGCGCCCATCGGTAGAGCGCTCTACAATGAATTTACTTGTATTCTGTTCGCTGCCGGTAGCCCAGTTGAGCCATACGATATCATCTTTCGCTCTTCCCCGGAAATAGAGCCAGGTGAGCGGCAGGGCTGCTTCCTGTGCAAGGGTGGCGGTGATGCCGCATTGGTTCTTCATGGGTTCCGGGTTGCCGGTATTGTCGTAACCGATGGTATAGAAGCAATAGGTTTTGCCGGGTATGCCTACAAAATAATCGTGGGTTGCATCGATCTGTTTTTTATACAACGTGAACGGGCCTCCGCCTTCTGATACATACAGGGCATAATCGCGCATGCCTGAGCCGTTGTTGTCATCCTGGCCCGACCAATACAGGTGTACGGTATCTTTCTTCACGATGGCCATGTCGATCCTGCTTTGCGGCGCTACGGCATCGATGGTGTTGGTCCAATGGTTGGTAAGGATGGGCTCTTCACTATCGAAAATAATGGTAGCTTTTTCGAAGGCCGTATCGCCTGTGCTGACGGTACCCACCGGTTTCAATGAGAAGGTCACGAATCCTTCTCCCTTGCCGGGGATAGTATCGTTTTCTGCTTTGAGGGTATCGTTGACGGGCAGCATACCTTTCAGGGGATCGGCAGGTTGCAATCCGGTATTGGGATCTATGGAACGGAAACGCCAGAATACTTCGCGGTTGGCAATGTCGATACCGGCGGTGAGGTCTACATACAACCCGAGTGAATCACGTACATCGAGGCGGCCTGCATAGTAGGTGCTGCCTGCCGGCAGGGCAAAACGCAGCTGTGCGAATCCTACATCGGCCAATTGCAGGGAGTTGATATTGATCTTAGGGTCTATGGGCAGGCGCAGGAATACATTCTGCGCGGGGGCTGTTGCCATTTTAGGGTCGTTCTCAAAGAGGATGGTATAGGTCAATCGGTCGTTGACGGACACCCACCGTTTGGTATCGAAGCCTTTGACGCCGATGATCTCGTTGGGGTCCATGGGGCGGAGTACGTCGACGATCCATTGATTGGAACCGATGGGACTGCCACTGGCACTATCACCTCCCTTACCAAATCCTCCGCCCTGCGGGCCACCACCAGAGGGACAACCTGGCGACTGCGCCATAGCAGGCATAGCAGCTATGACCAGCCAACAGGTAAATAAAACGACGTATGAAATATCTTTGTTTGCCATCTTAAGCAAGTATTGTTATTTCCTGGTACAGTATTTAATCTACTATCTCTGCTTCTCTCAGTTTACGCGCCCTATCAAAGTCTTTATGGTAGGCCTGCCGATATGGAGAATAAAGTTTCCTTTCTTTACTTACACTGACACCGTTACCTGCACGCACATTTTCCGGGCCTACAGTGGCTCCTATCTTTGCGCTTACATGTACTTTGGCCCAGGACATATCTTCATCATCAGGTTTCACGGTAATACCTGCTGCAACTTCCGCCCCTATCTCATTACCATTCGGGTGTTTTACTGTAGCTTCTGCCGCTACCTCTACTTTTAGACCGTCCTCTCTATTGCCGCCGGCACCAACGCTTAATGGTCCTGCACTATATTTAATTTCCTTCTTCACAGGATCAACAGAAACCGGTCCTTTCTTCAGAATAAGATCTTTTACGTATTCATACCAGTTCTTCTTCTTTGGCGGGCATTTTTTGGTTTCGGTGAGACCAAAGGGATCAATAAAAGAAGTGGGCTGGTTTTTAACGTATGCATACAAATTATAATCGCTGCCTGCGAAGCCAAGCGGGTCCTGCTGCAGGAAATGTCCCTCACCAGCGTCATAATGTCTCGCGCGGTAATAATAAGCCTGTAATTCAGGCTCCCACTCTCTGCCAGTGAATGTATAGGTGTTTGCTACTTGTGAGCCAGGCAACAGGTTGTAGTCCTTATCATAAAAACGCACCTTTCCGAAAGGATCATATTCGTAGCGTTCTACTACCGTACCTATTGAATCGGTAAGTGCAGTAACCGATCCCAGGGCATTGGTATGGTAGTAATATGACCTGCCATTACGCCTCATTGATAAAATATCATCTATATTCTCTCCCCATACGTAACTGGCAATAACTGTATCTACTGTGCCTCTTTCTTCTATTACCTGGAATCCATCGTAGTAATAATGGGTAAACTTATCATTCACCTGTTTACTAACCCGTCTGCCCAATGCATCGTACGCATAATGAATATTTATTCCTGCATTAATGGCAGTCAGCCTGTTTTCTATGTCGTATGTAAACTGCCTGGCGCCATCAGATAGCTTGTTGCCATTATCGTCGTACGCATAATTACTGGCTGTGCCGGCATGGGTGATCGAGGTATAGGCATGGGCATTGTTGGATACATATTGTACAGACGCTCCATTTTCCATGGCAGCAGTCCTATTGCCCGCACCATTGTATTGCCAGGTATGCTGAACACTTCCTTTTTTGTAACTGGTCAACTGGTTCTTTTTGTCATAATTATATTCTTCCACGACCGAGTTTGCATGGTTTATTCTAACCGGGTAGCCTTCTGCATCATGCTGATAAACCATACCGCTCAGTCCGGCATTGCTATTTTGAACTGTTAACACTTCTCCATTTACATCATAGGTACGGGTATCAACGATGCCGTTACCGTACTTTTTGCCAACATGATCGCCTGTACTATTGTATTCGAGTGCAGCAAGCAGGCGACCTTCGCCGGTGATTCCCGTAAGCTGATCACGCTTGTCCATGACTCGCTCTATCACCCGCCCGCCCGGGTAGGTGATCTTTTTAATACCAGCAGCTACATTGTATTGATAACCTGTAATCTTGCCATTCAACGATTCCTGTAAAACCCTGTTGACTTTGTCGTAACTGAATGTAACGACGGCCGACAGGTTCTTCGCTCTGAGCAGATTGCCTTCTGCATCATAAGCCAGGGAGTCAATACCACCCGGGTACATCCAGGCAATAGGCCTGTTTAATTTATCATAGGCATACGTAGTTAACTGCCCCTTCGCATCTTTGCGGCTTTGAAGGTTGCCCGCCGCATCATACGTATATGCCCATATCTTATTATCGGATGTCTGTTCTGTCAAGACCCGGTTCAGAAGATCATAGCTATATTGTGTAACTTTTCCCTGCTCATCTTTTATACTGGTCATATTACCAGTTGCATCGTAAGTATATTCCGTACGGAATCCTTCTGCATCCACTTTATCGAGCATCCGGTGACGCACATCATAAGAATAAGCGATCACATGACCATTCCGGTCTTTTTCAGTCAGTTTGTTACCTCCTTCATCATAGGTGAAAGCCCAGGTGTTACCTAAGGCATCTGTCTTAGTAAGCGGCCGGCCGAGAGCATCATAAGCATAGGTAATGGCATTACCCTTTGCATCTGTCTCCATTATGATGTTGTCATTGGCATCGTATTGATACTTTCCCAATGTGCCGAGGTTGTCCGTCACTTCTACCAATCTGTCCAAAACATCGTACTTAAAATTTATTACATTGCCATTGGGCAATGATACCACGGTACGGTTTCCATTGGCGTCGTACTGGTAATAAGTTGGCTCTCCCAGTGCATTGGTGGATGATAACCGCCTGTTTTGTTTATCGTAAGTATAGGTAGTGCTATTACCATTGCGATCGGTAAGTGTTGACAGATTCCCTACCCCATCATAACGGTGTATGATTACCTGGTTATTGGCATCTGTAATTGATAATGGCTGACCGGCGGCATTGTATATATATGTCGCCTTATTGTTATTTCCGTCTGCATAGGTCAGTATATTGCCTGCCGGATCGCGGGTAATCTTTTTTGTATGGCCTAATGCATCTGTCGTGGTGGTCAGCCTGTTCCTGGCGTCGTAGGCCCAGGTAGTTGTGTTGCCCCTGCCATCTTTCCTGGTAAGGCGGTTGCCCCATATATCGGAAGTGAGGATAATTGTTTCATTGTTGGCATAGGTAATGGTTGTCAAACTTCCGTATGCATCGTAAGCAAAGATCGTTTTATGACCACGGGGATTGGTTATTTCTTTTACCATACCATTGGCATCGTACACATACTGTATGTTGGTGTTGACGGGCTGTTGCTCCTGCAAAAGATTTCCTTTTGTATCATACTGGTAAGTAGTTGTATTCCCCTGCTTATCTGTTGCGCTGGTTATTTTGTTGAAAGCGCTTTCATAGGTATATAAGGTGGTTTGATTGAGCGGATCAGTCTCCGAGAGTATATTTCCGTTGCCATCGTACGTATAGGTGGTAGTATGGCCATTGGCATCGGTGAACTGATTTATATTATCATGTTCATCGTAACTATAGGTAGTATTGTACCCACAGCAGTTGCCTGACCTGGCAATGAGACGGCCCCGTTTGTCGAACGCATATATGGTAACAGCCGTCAGATCGTTGTTGTAATTTGTCACATAGGTCTTCAACTCAGCAGCATTGTACGAGATGCTTTTTTCTGCATCACAGGATACAAACTTACTCACCGCATTATTACTGTTGTACAGAATGTGATGCACATTACCATTCAGGTCGGCATAAGTATCCATGAGCCGGCCACGGGCGTAGGTATAGAACACCGAATTATTGAGTGGATCTTTGACTGATTTGAGCAGCCCGGTGGTATCGTAAGTGTAATGAATATTGCGCACTGAGCCACTGAAATCAGCCTTCAATTGTACCAGTCTTTTCTTTTCCCAGATCAGTTGCAATGTTCTGCCGGATGCATCAGCAATCGTACTGAGTGTACCATTATCATAAGTTAATGTGACCGTGTTGCCATTTCTATCGACAATTCCGGTGAGCTTTTTATGGGTAGCATCACCGAAGAAATATTCGGTACCGTCCTTGGTGCGCAATTTGAATTTACCGGCAGCATGGCTGGTAAGCTTATCGAAAATACCTGCCGGAGATTTAAAGGTGCTGCCATCCTTTTTATAAATATCCTGCCGCGCATCAGCCTGGTGTATGGTGACAGTGGTATCGGTGAGTGTGTAAAAAATATTGTAACCGAAGGTCCAGCCGAAGCCATAGCCTTCATCTCTTGCGCGTTCCGAACTATTGTAGGTGAACATACAGTTAAGCGACAATCCACGTCCGGGCACCAACAGATCTGTACGCTGGTAAAACAAACTGCCGGTATAGCTATTTGCCTGCAAGCCTGCCGGGCCTTCTATATTGGGTCGTGTGATATTCTGCGCAGGCAGAAACCCGGCGTTAAGGAGCAGGCCCAGCAAAAGTAGTACGGTATAGCGGCGTCCCCTGTGCCGTCTTTCAGTGGTGGTTGCCGTATTCATATTTTGTAGATGAAGCATCTGTTGTTGTACTGTTTGTATTTATACTTGCTTTATTCGAGGAGTTTGTATACCTGTTGTCCGGGGGCTATGCCCTGGGTATAGATGGTGATAGAGCCGGTGGCGCCTGGCCGCAGGATACCTGCCGGTCCGCCCAGTTCTTTAAACTCAAGGAACAATTCTTTTTTTCCTTCTTTCAGGCCTTCGGGTGTGCGTGCTATGGGCACACCGGCAACCAGCAGTCTTGACGGCACAGGTATATCCACATTGCCCGAGTTGCCGAAGTTGAGCTCCATCACAAACAACTGTCCTACTCTTACCTGTGCGGGTGATACAACATCTGAACCAAGGAGTTCATCGACGCCGATGTTGCGGATGCTGCAATAGAACCCGCCCGGCGTGACGCCGCCTCCCTGAAAGCCGCCACCAATACCTGCGATGATGCGGAAGCCGCCCGGCAGTGAAGTGGTATCGTTGCCGGCCTTACGGGCTACTACGTTGTATTGTCCGGTGGCCTTGCCTGCGAGGTTGAAGGTGGCAAAGGCAGTGGTGCTGTTGACCACCTGTACCTGTGTTGCGTTGATCTGACCGGGACTACTATTGGTAAGATATACCTGCATGCCGGGTTCAAATTTGGCTCCGCGCACCAGCGTGGTGACGATACCGCGGTTGCCGCCTTCATTGGTAGCGATGCTGCGTACGCCGAAGCTGATCTTCTGCGCCAACAGGGTTACAGGCATCTCCATCACTCCATTGTATGCCATGATATAGTAAGTGCCTTCCAGCAGTGAAGGGATGACAATCTCCTGACTGGCGCTGTTGGCCAGTTCATACTTGTAATGGTATTGTGACCGTGACGGCACTTCATTAAAGCGCACGTACAATTCATTGGGTATTTCCTGCGTACCTGCCTGCAGGGAAAGCAGCAGGGTTTCACCGGCCAGTGCTGCGGGCACTTCGAGCTTGTAATACAAGGGAGCCTCTTTTACAAGGGTAGCCTGTGCCGGCACGTTGACCGTGAGCAGCGGCATGGACACCGTGATGGTATCTGCCGATACAGTAGTATTGTTGTTGTCATCGGTCTCGTAAATATTGTTGACCAGGTCGGTGCGCACGATAACAAAGTATTTGCCGTCTTTCACGCCTTTTATTTTTACACGCAGGCTTTGGTCTTTTGCGGACAATGGTGTGATGTAGGCCTGGTCTTTATGATCGGCCAGGAGTACATCATCAACATCCCATTTATCATCAGCAGAGAGGTAGATACCTTCTCTGAAATAACCGCTGGCCGGGTTGATGCCCTGGTTGCGGAGTTTCCAGGTAATGGTCACTGAATCTTCGGTAGCCACCTGTGCGGGTGCTACGATATCAGTAACGATCAGGTCGGCCGGCTCGGGTTGTATTATGAATATCTGTTGCTGTGCTGCGTTGTTGTTTTCGTTCAGGTGCTCGTATACGACGCGGGGATTATCGGTTACAAAGACGAGGTAGTAGTTGCCGGCCGCATTGATGGGCAGGTATACTTCGAGGCTGTCTTCATAAGAAGCGCCAGGGGCCAGTGCTCCATTGTGCTGGTGAGACCCTAACCAGGCGCCACCGAGGTGTTGCAGGTTTTCCGGCATTCCTTGTGTGGTAAGGTATACGCTTTCTTTCCAGCCGGCCGGAATGGTGGCGCCTGTGCCGATATTCTTTACCCTGAATTTGATCATGACAGGCTGGCCTGCATAGCCAATTTCCGGTATACTCAGGTAATCGGTAATCAAATCGGGCGGCGGCGTGAGTGTGATCGTGATCGGAATTGCCTTGCCTTGTGCATTTCTCAGGGTATTAAAATTATTGGCTGTGTTTGCCTCGCGGCCACTATTGTTGTGGTCTGCTTTTACGAGCAGGTAGTAGTTGCCTGACAACCCATTGGGTACTGTTGCCTGTAATGTACGTGAATAGCTGCCTCCCGTACCTATCGTTGTTATGATGTGCTGACTACCCAACGCTATGTCGTCTGTGCTGTAGAGGCTATCGGTTGACAAGTATAGTCCATCTGTCCAGCTTTCAGCAAAGAGGCCCGTGGTGCTGCCAAGGTTATTGACAGTCCAACTTACTCCGATCGTTTTGCCCGACTCTACCGTGGCTGGTGCTGTAACGTTGATCGTAGCCAGATCAACATTGCGTACATGCAGGCTGCTGCTGCGGAGCCTATTGTTGTCTTCGCGCTCATGCTCATACAAAGCGCCGCCGCCATCTGTCACTATATAGAAATAGTATTCAGGAGCGCTACCTACGGTACCGGTAATGCCTTTACCCATTTGCAACGAATAAGTTTGTATATAGGAGGCTCCTGCTGCCAACTCCTGTGTACGCAATACGGTGGCTATCTGCCGTGCGCTGGTGTTCCAAACGGAATCTATCGACATGTAAATGTGATCATACCAGGGCTTACCGGTGATGGCAGCCAATCCTTCGTTCTTCACCTCATACTCCAATACAAACTCCTCTCCCATCGATATGGAATCTTTGTTGCCGGTTACTTTATTAACGATCAGATCAGGCCAATCGGTGAGTGTTATACTAATAGGTATTGCTTTATAATTGTTATCATCATTGGTTTCATATATCTTCTTTTCTACATCGGTGGCAATAATGAGATAATAGCTGCCTTGTAAACCGTTGGGTATGCGTACCTGCTTTGTTTTAGTGGACAATGCATCTGACGACAGGGCTGTGCAATGGGTCAGCGAATCGAGACGGACCATATCAGCAGGGTTGTATACAGGGCTTTGCGAAAGCCAGATCATGTCTTTGCGCGTCTTATCATATACTTTTCCTGCTCCGGTATTTTTAATGCGCCAGCTAATATTGGCAAGGGTACCTGAATTTACGGTCACCGGCGCTTCAATGGAGTCAAGTACCAGGTCGGGGTTGACAATGTCTATACGGATGGTGCTTGTGTTGTTGTTTTCCTGCTGATACTCGAATACGCTGTTCGTAAAGTCGGTATACACATGCAGGTAGTACGTACCTGCTTCCAGATCGGGCAGCACGGCATTCAACTGGTTGGCATACTTTTCTTCAACTACCATAATGGGATAGAAGGTTGTATCGCAATTGATGGGATACAAATGCCGCTGTCCGGCACTGTCTTCATAGTAATACTGTATGTTGCCGGCATACTGGGTATTGCAGTATTCAATGATTGGTTGCGGGATAGTAAGATAGCTGGTAAAGGAAGCCTTATTATCCGGTCTTACCCAGCCTCTGCCTGTACTGTTATTATGATAGGCAATGCTGCGGGCACTGCTGCCAGATGAGGGCGATCCGGAAGAACCAGAACCGCCTGCTATCTCTATAGTGTTGTTGGATTCAGGCCATAGCGGTGGTGGTGGCGGAGGACATTCCTGTTTATCAACGCGGATGATAGGCAGGGTGTATTGGAGCCGCTGTGCTGTAGCAGGGTTGAACACTGGCTCTTTCGAAATATAAAGTCCATCCACCCAGGTCCTTTCTTCTATTCCGGGCGCAGTGGCGCCAATATTCTTTACAGTGTAATTGACGGTAATGACCTCCTGCGTGCCTGCCGTAGCCGGTGCTGTTATTTGATCTATGACGAAGTCTGGCGGAGGTGTGAGGAAGATGGTTATCGCCTCTCCCCTGTTGGTATTGTTGTTCTCGAAGCTAAACTCAAATACGTTGTCCCTGCTATCGGTCTCTACAAACAGGTAGTATGTGCCGAGGTATTTGCGCGGTACTTTAACAGAGACCGTATAAGTGTATGCGCTATCGGGTTTAAGCGGGTTGAGTGTCCCGTATCCGCTATTGGACCAACCTTGTATGGAGTGACCCCAGTCCATTACTTTAACAGCTGTATTCTTATTGAATACCGGATCGGGACTGATGTAAATATAATCGTTCCAATAACGGGTACTTGCTTCTCCATCTCCTTTATTGGTCACTGTATAAGTGAGGTTAATGGGTTGTCCTGAAAATGCTTCGAGCGGTGTGATCACAGATGTGACCTGCAGATCGGGTACGGGTGTCAGGCTGATCTGAATGGCCTTGTACCGGCTGTTGTTATCCGTTGCCGCCTCGGCCAGTTCACCTCTTGCATTCGTTACCACGATGAGGTACCAGGCTCCTACTAATTCTTTGGGAAGAAGCGCCTTGATGGTAGTGTTGTAGGCTTCATCGATCTGTAAAGCACTGGTGTTGGCCGCGCTGCCGATGAGGTAGTCGGTACCGGGTGACAGTACTTCATCACGCGAGAGGTATACCAGGTCTGTCCATTGACGCATGCCGGTAGCGGCGCGGCCATCATTGCGCACCTGTATGGCTACGTCGATGGTGTTGCCGGAGAAAACGGTGGATGGTGCTTGTACGTCTACCAGGGTGAGGTTGGGCAATTCGCTGATGGTGAATGTCTGTGTGTTACCAGCCGATTGGCTGCAGGCATTTTTGGCTACTACTTTCCAGTTGTATTTTTTTCCGGGTGCAAAGCCGGGGAGTTCTGCAGCTGTATTGATGGTGGCGCCTACAGCAGTGAGGTCTTTCCTGAGTGGTTGTGCCGGTTGTGCTGTGCCATCGGGCCATACGTATACATCATACAGCTGGGAAGCGCCGGAGGCTTTCCAGGAGAGCAATATGGGTAATGATGAGACAACCGTTCCTGCTACCGGGAAGAGATTGGTCACATCGGCTGGTGCAGGCATATCGGCTACTGCCACTTCCAGCACAACAGAATCGGATGCCGTAGCTGTGCAGGCTGCTGTGGCTTTTGCTATTATTTTCCAGGTGCCTGTGGTAGTCCAGTTGACAGTTACGCTGGTTCCTGTGGCGGCCTGCAACGTGCCGCCGCCTGTAAGTGACCAGGTGTAGACGGCGCCTGGTATGGGCTGTGCAATGGAATAGGTTTGACTGCTGCGGCAGGACTGTGTGAAGCCGTTAACGGCGGCAGGCTTTGTGGGCGTAATGCAGAAGGTCCTTTCGTACATAGCTGCCGCATAATGCTGATTGCCGCCCTGGGTAGCCCTGATCACTACAGGGCCTGCTCCCGTAAGCGTGATCGTATTATTCGTGACCGATGCCTGTCCGGAAACGATGGTGAAAACAACCGGCAGGCCTGCATCCGATACTGCCTGCAATGTGAATGGCGCATCGCCAAAGGTTTTGCCGGGTATCGTATCGAATGTAATAAGTTGTGTGGCTTTGAGTACTTCAAAACTGCGAATGATGGCTGTGGCCGGTTTGTAGGTATCATTGCCTGTCTGGCTTGCTTTGATCGTTACGGTGCCGGTGCCGGTAATGGTGAGGATATGTGTATCGTTGCTGATCAGGGCCGGGCCACTTTCCACAGTGAGGGTAACCGGTAGTCCTGAGCTGGCGGTGGCTTTCAATACAAAAGGCAGATCGCCGTATGCTTTATTGGAAATGAGCGGGAAAGTGATCGTCTGCTCCTGCTTTACTGGCCCTGCAGGCGCCTTGACCACCAATGCGGTAAAGCTGGCGCCGCTGGTATCGGCTGGTGCGGTGGCAATGATGCGTACGCGATAGCTGTTGCCCGGTGTTGTGCCGGCGGGAAACGTGACGCTTATGTTGCCACCGGTGTTGCCGTTGAGCGCGCCAATGTTGACCGGTGTCGTGAAGCTGCCGGCAGCATCGGACAACTGGGCGGTAAATGTGTTATTGGCGCCGTATGTGCCATTAACGGTGAAGGGTATTGGCACGGTGCTGCCTGCTTCTGCCGAATCGGGGATAGTTCCCACGCTTATGTATTGTGCATCGCCTGTTTCCTGCATGAAAGTACGGGTGCTGGTGTGCGACCATTTGCCATTGGCGTCGCGTGCGCGCACATAGAGCCTGTGCTCACCGGCAGGCAGGTTGTCGGTACGAATGGGGAACAGCAGCCTCGTGATGTTGATAGCAGCATCTACCGGTACATTGTATCCATTTCCGTATCCGGGATCGGCATCTATGTAGTATTCTACTTTTACAATATTGGGTATTGCATCGGGTCCGGTGAATTCTTCTTTGTAGAAGCTGCGGTTGATGACATGACTCCATTGTCCTTTGGCATCCAGGAAGCGCATGCCTATGTGGTGAAAGCCTTCTGTGAGGCTGGTGAGGTTAGCGATAAATTGTACAGGCCCTGGGTTAGCACCAGGTTGTACCGTGATGGGAAGTCCCGCGCCAAATCCCGGATCGGTATCGATGTAGTATTCGCCCCGGACAATGTTGGGCAGGGCGCTGTTATCGAGTTGAACTTCTTCTTTATAGAAGTTGCGTACGACATTGTGTCCCCAACTGCCGTTGGCATCTTTGAACCGGAGGTGAAGATTATGAAAGCCGGTGGTAAGGCTGGTTACATCGAACGTAAAGTGCTGTGCTGCGAGATCGGTACCTGGCGTAAGTGGAATAGCGTTGCCGAGGCCATAACCGGGATCGGTATCGCTGTAATACTCGCCTGCTACGATATTGGGGCGCGTGGCAGTGGAGGGCAGGTTTTCTTCTTTGTAAAATGTGCGGGCATGAGTAAGTGACCAGCCACCTTTGGTGACAAGGATATCGTCTTCCATCACCTGCCAGGGTTGTACATACGCGCGGATATACACATGGTGGAAACCGCCGGTGAATGTATTGATGGGTACCTGAAAGCCGGCGGTCACCTGTTGCCCGGCGGTCAATGGCACTGCAACGCCCTGGCCAATACCGGGGTCGGTGTCGACAAAATACTCGATGTGGGTGACCTGCTGGCTCATGGCCTGCAGGCATAGCACGCAGCCTGCCAGTACCGACAATAGCTGCCGGCTATAGTGATGGAATATACGCATAAGCCATTACGGCGTTACCGCCGCGTAGGTTTAGGTTGTTGGTAGAATGATCAATTGTTGGAACGTACTCTTACTTCTACATCCACGGGATCACTGTTGCTGCCTACGGGCTGGTTGGTGACCATGTAGATAGCCGGAATAGCTGGTATGCCGGAGAGCACGTATGGTCTCGATCCGCCAAACATGCCTGCATCCACGGGATTCTGTGCTGTGCTGCCATAACCGGCGCCAATGGCTGGTGAGCCGCTCTTCAACTTGTAGTAGCTATCGAGGGTAGCTGTAGTCTCAAATACATTGGCCATGATCACACTGGCCTGGTTGCCGTTGGCTGTACCGAACTGGGCGCCAGATGCAAGATTATTGGCGATGAGATTAGAGTTGCCGTTGAAAAAGCCATTGATCATGATGTTGTTCATGATATTGCTGTTATGCACGGAGACCGTACCTCTTCCAAATATGTTGTTCTTGATGATGGCTGTTGCGCTGGTATTCAGGTTGAGACAATTGCCGGTGGTGGTATTTCCACTGCCTGCACCAACAGCAATGTAATTGTTGGCAATCAGGATGCCTGTAGAAGCGTCGTTGTTGCAACTGATCGTGAGACCGAAGTTCTGCGTCACCACAGTATTGATGACACCCCAATTTATAGAGACCGTTCCGGTTGCATAATCGGCCGTATTGCTGCCGCTTGATGAAGCGAAATTGTTTCTTCTGACAGTAATGTTATGATCATAAATATAAACTCCGCTGCCATTGAAGGAAACTCCCTCTACTACTGAGCCGTTGGAGCCACTGTTGAAGTTAATGGTACCAACCAGGGATGCATAGTCAAACGCCTGGAGCTCCCTTCCTGGCAGGAAATAACCGGTGCCAATGATGACCAGTCTTTTAGAGCAGGCGAGGGCGCCATAGCTTGTCTGTGAGCTTTCGATATAGAGGGTATCACCATTGGCAGCACCATTGTGGGCAGCCTGGATGGTGGTAAAGCTGGCCTGGATACCGGGGTTGTTGTTGACGCGCCAGATCTTGGCAAAGGAGTTGACGGAAAGGGTACCCATAGCAAGGGTCAGTAGTAATAAATGCTTCATTACTTAGTTTGGGTTTGAACTAATTACAAATGGTGGTAAAACGATTGGAACTGGAAGTTTGCAGGCTGCAGGTCGCCGGCGCAGGATGATTGGTGAGGATATCCGGTTGAGGCAAAAATAGATCAGGCGGGTTCTCCCTCAAATACCTATTTATAGGTAATTATTGGGGAATGCTGTGCTGCAGGACACACCACCTTCTTATCATTTTCTTATATCCAGCCCTTTTTGACCGCCAACGACATGAGTTCGGCCGTATTGGTACAGGCTGTTTTTTTCAGGAGGTTCTTGCGGTGGGTATCGACCGTTTGCTTGCTGATAAACAGTTTGGCGCTGATCTCTTCGCTGCTTCTGCCTTCGGCCAGTTGCTGCAATATTTCAAATTCCCGTTTGGTAAGGCCGGGTGTATCGGTGTTGAAGCGCTGCTCTACCTGCACATCGATGTAGGAGGGCTCGCCATTGAGACCAATGAAGGACATGACGGGCTGGCCGGTCTTTTTGAGGTGGGATATATCGGTATGTACGCCAAAGGTGCGCAATGCAAGGTTATGGCTGTCGTACTGAATAGTGACTACCTGTTGCAATATGCGGATGTATTCTCCATTGCTTTTGCGGATGCGGTAATCGTAGCGCACTTTGTAGTTGGGGATTTGTTCGAGGGTGAGGGTGCTGAAAAACTCCGTGACTTTGTGCTCGAAGTTGAGGAACCAGGGCTGATCTTCGGGATGGATGTTGTTGATAAAGAAAGGGACCGTGATATCCTCTACGGGATAACCGAGCACGGCTGTGATATCGGCGCTCACGAAATCGAATACCCCATTTTTTACATCGAAAATGTAGTAGTAATAGTCGCCCGCCATGAAAAAGTTGAGGAGCTTGCGGTATACTTCAATATCGAACTTGAGCTCTTCTTCTTTATCGCCCATATTCAGGCGCTTCCATATTTTATTGGCTTCTACATACAGGTCAGATCTCATTGGCCGGGTTTGGCATTAAAAATACAAAACACCGGCATACAACAAGGGAAGCACCTGGTAATTCCCGCATTAAAATTTATTATTAATCACCCACTCCCGCGATGTGGTGGGATGATCAACGATCATGCGTGACTACCTGCGCCTGTCAATCTGTACAGGTCGTGATCCGTATGTTCAAACAAGGAGAGTATGGCGCCACCGGCCGTGCGTATGTAAGCGATGGTAAAACCGTCTTTATGTCGCCGGAAGAAGCGTAGCAGTTTTTCTACAGATTCTTTGGTAGAGCTTGCTATAATGGTGATCAACGATTCGGAGGTATGCTGGTTGGTGTACTGTACTTTTTCGTTGTCAAATTCCATCCTGATCAATTCATCCAGTTCCTGGTCTGCGGTCCGGAATCCAATGGTTATATCATCCTTCATAATGGCTTGTTAAAATAGTTATGTGATTTTAATTATGCAGTTGGTTCCGGCGGGATGCGATATAAAATTTTATACCAGCCTATGTGTGGATCTATCATTCAGAAAGTGCAAAGTTACAATGATTTAACAGCAACCGGGATTAAGTTATTGTAACTGTTGTGCCTTCCCTATTACACCCGGATGCCTATTTTTGTTTATATTGTTTTATCATCACCACAACATGAAAACACACTCTTTATCAATAGAAGTATCGCCTGAAGCCGGCAAGGTAACTGCTGAATACATGGCGCCTGACAAGGCAACCGCCATCCTGACACTGGCGCATGGTGCGGGAGCCGGCATGGACCATTCGTTCATGGTAACTTTGTCTACTCAGCTGGCGGCAGCGGGTATTGGTACACTGCGTTTCAATTTTCCTTTTACAGAAAATAAAAAGGGAAGGGTTGATTCGCCTGCTGTAGCGCATCAAACGATCGCAGCGGCTATCAATAAAGCACATGAGTTATTTCCCACACTTCCTTTGTTTGTTGCTGGTAAGTCTTTTGGTGGCCGCATGTCATCACAATACTTATCGGAGCATTCCCGAAAAGAAGTGAAAGGGCTCATCTTTTATGGATTTCCTTTACATCCTGCCAGGAAACCTGCTACAGAGCGGGCAGAACACCTGAAGGGGGTGAAGGCGCCTATGTTATTTCTGCAAGGTACCAAAGATGCGCTGGCGGAATGGGGCCTGATAGAAGGCGTTTGTGCATCATTGAAGCAGGCTACGCTGGTGAAGATCGAAGGTGCGGATCATATGTTCAAAGCCGGCAAGAAGGATATTATGTCAATACTGGTAGCCTCCACGAAGGAATGGGTGGCAAAACATTAGATATTTCTAAATAAAAGAGGTATACCTTTTAGTATCAAAGTGCAATTTAGCTGTTATATAAATGGCTATACGTGATTGTTATAATTATGCTAAAACCATAAATATAAAAAGCTAATGTGCAATAAAAAAGACAATAAAAAAACCCGGATGCATGCAGAGCAGCGGCAAACCGGGAATAACAGAACAAATATACATATAATATTTGAGAAAAGGGGCTTTATTAACAACTCCATTTTATTGGTCCACCAATGAAATACGCAGAGTTTGAGGAATTAATATCGGCGCAACGTCTGTCAAAATACAGAGCAGCTTGTAACAATAATTCCAGAAAAACGGTCAGCCTTTATCGGGCCAATATACGTATGTCACAGGCATTCCTTGCCGTTTTAGGCATTTTTGAAGTAGTTCTAAGGAATAAAATCGACCATCACTATAAAAAGCATTTACCCGCAAATCCCGATTGGCTTTTAGCAGCTACTCTCCCCGGAGGATTTTTAACACAACAGGGGTGCCAAAATTCTCTAAATAAAATTACCAAAGCACACGCTGGCTTAGGAGGTAATTATACACATGACAAATTATTAGCCGAATTAAGCTTTGGATTTTGGAAATTCATGTTTGCCGGTCAACAATTCAAAGCAGGAGGCAGTTCATTACTGGCAATTTTCCCTGCAATACCACCGCATCACAACCAAAGCTTCATCTATCATAAATTGGACAAAATAAACTCGATCAGGAACAGAGTAGCACATCATGAGCCTATTTGTTTCGGACCTGATAATACCATAGGAACAGTTTATGCCCGATCACATTTTCACGCAATCACAGACTTGCTGAAATACATGAGGATCAATAGTCAGCAACTTTTCTATGGTATTGACGGAATATTAAAAGAGGCAAGTTATATTGACCAGATATAAAAAGTATAAGTCGAAAACTATTTGCCGGCAGTAACTTCCTTCAATCGTGATGGATTATAACCAAATTCGTTTTTGAATGTGCGTGAGAAGTGGGCAATGTCTTCGAAGCCGAGGTCGAGGTAAATGTCTACCGGCTTTTGTTGCTTCGTGGTGATGGCATGGTGGGCTGCCTGCAGGCGGCGCTTCAACAACCAGGCAGCTGCGTTGGTACCAAAGATGCGTTGGAAATCGCGCTGAAAGGTAGATAAACTGCGGCCGGTAAGTTCTGCGAACTTGGTCATTGGCACGTTGAACATATAATTGCGCTGCATAAAATCACCCAGGTCTATTTTTCCTTCCTGTGACTTACCAAATAACCAGCTATCCAATTCTTCTTCTTGTTCCAGCAACGCCAATATTGTTTCGTTCAACTTGTGGTACAGCATATCCTTGCTCATGGGTTTGGGCGATCCGAAATAAGGATATACAGAATGCAGTAATCCCAACAATGGGGCTTTGGGTTGCAGCAGCAATACGGGCTTATGGGCAGGTGGTATCACTGCTCTTTTCACATTGTGCTTCACCGCATATTGTTCCAGGAATAATCGCTCCAATATGAAATTAACGACCTTAAACGGGCTGCCATCCGGGTGCGGGCGTTTTTCACACTTCACCAACAGGTTGCGGCGGAACAGGATCGTATCTCCCGGCTTAGCAATGGTTTCTTTATCTGCTTCGGAGTAACGCAGTTCTCCGGCAACGACATGGGTGAGTACATGCTCCTGTACAAATTCATCCTGTGCATGTTCTTTACGGGTGCCTGAAAAGAATACAATGTTGGGAATGTAGAAGGAATTTGAGTTGCCGGCCATAGTACAAGTTGCAGGTTACAAGTTACAGGAAAAGGGTACGCGCCTGTGGCGCGTACCGGATTATGATAACGTGTGGGTCAGATGGATTGTTCAAGGGGCCTGATGACGAGCTCATTTACAGCCACTTTTGCGGGCTGACCGATGACATAAATGAAGGCGTCGGCAACTGCTTCTGCATCGAGCTGTGGCCAGGCATCTATGGTTGCAAATATTTCCTTCATGCGGGGGCTTGTTACGTGTTGAACAAACTCTGTGGCTACAAGACCAGGATACAGTGTGGTGGTCCTGACCTTTCCTGCCAGTTCTTCGCGCAGGCTATCCATGATACCACGTACGGCAAATTTTGAACCTGCGTATACACCCGTACCAGGAAACGTTTTGAAAGCTTGTACGGAAGCGGTGGAAACAATATGTCCGCTACCATTTTGCAACATGTGGGGCAATACCGCATTGATGCCATACAATACACCTTTGATGTTTACATCCACCATCTGTTCCCATTCTTCTACCCTGCCTTCTTCGAAGAACGAGATCGGCATTACGCCTGCATTGTTCCATAGCACATCTATCCTGCCAAAGGCTTCGATGGCTTTGGCAATCAGCTGATCAACATCTGCTTTTTTGCTTACATCCGTTGCTACGCTGATGGCATTGGCGCCTAATTCATTTGTCAGGGCTTTTAACCTGTCTGTTCTTCTTGCGGCTAATACTACCTTCGCGCCCAACGCCACCAGTTTAGGAGCAGCAGCAGCTCCGATGCCGCTGCTGGCGCCGGTAATGACTATCACTTTGTCTTTAATGCTTTCCATCGTTTACTATTATTTACAGCAAAGCTACCGATGGCAAAGGCGGAGCTGTTTGCCTCAACTGGTCATTCCTGCTTGTCTGAAATGGTCAGGCATGGACTGTTGTGGCGGCATTGAAATTGTACAGGAAGCTAATAGCTAATGTTTTATCTGTATATTGATGTGGCTGAAGGGTATCAGCAATGTGCAACAGGAATTATATGATCAAAACAGGTTATCTTATTTTACTGGCTGTTAATAGTTTTTTGCCTGGCAAGTGTCCCACCGTGCCGGAAGCGAGGCAATTGTACAAGCAGGCGGCTGACAATAAAACGGCCTGCAATGACCTTATTTCCGGTGCACAAGGCTGTGGTTCTGCAAGCGATCCGGTGTTGACCGGTTACCAGGCGGCGGCCACCATGATGATGGCTAAGTATGTGATCAATCCTTTCTCTAAACTATCCTGGTTCCGCAAAGGCAGAAAGTTGCTGGATAATACGCTGGCTCAGCACCCTAAAAATATTGAGTTGCGCTTTTTACGGTTTACTATCCAAACGAATGCTCCCGGTATGCTGGGATACAATAGTGACATAAATAGCGACAAATCCTTCCTGCTGAATGCCGTGGGTGGGCTCACTGATGCCACGCTACAGCATTCGATCTGTGATTATTTGCAACAGTCTACCTTATTGAATGAAAGGGAGAAAAAGCAGCTTCAGTCAATCTGTAAAAAGTAATGGCGGCATGCTCCTTTGTAAATTAACAATAGGATAATCCCCGATTGGGGCGGGTGGTTTGACCGGTTCATGATATTTGTGGCCGGTTATGGAGATTAGTATACAGCAAATACAAAGCGGAAGTATCAAATGCTTTGAGGAGGTATATCACCTATACCATACCCGCTTATATTATTACGTTCTCAAACACACCCGCTCTGTTTATCTCTCTGAAGAGGCCGTACAGCTCACTTTCATCAAGATGTGGGAAAACCGGCGCCAGCTCTCCCCGCATTTCGATCTCTCTGTCCAGCTTTTCCGGATAGCCCGCAGTATTACCATCGACCTGCTTAGAAAGGAACGCAATTCCGGTCATTTTGTAGCAGTGAACGCCGACGAAACAATGGCCTTGAGTGTGGAAACGGATATCGTTCATAAGGATGAACTGAGTCGTGTGGAAGCGCTGATCGAAGAGTTGTCGCCTGTACGTAAAAAGGTTTTTAAGCTTAGTCGCTTCGAGGAGCTTTCCCACAAAGAGATCGCCGAACAGCTTTCCATCTCTCCCAAAACAGTGGAGAACCATATTGGGCGTGCGCTGATACAATTGAAAGAGAAAATGGTGATCCTGCTGGTGATCTTCACAAAATTGTTTTAACCTCGTTTCTTGCTGATGATTTTGTCGCTTTTAAACACCCTTCGACAGGCTCAGGGTGACAGCAACTCAGGGTGACAGCGATGCAGGGCGACAGCGATGCAGGGCGACAGCGCATATTAACTAATTGTTACCGGTGAGGGATACGCCTTTTTGCTGCGAATTATAGGTGTATGAATATTACGGAGGCGCTCATAGAACGTTTTTTCAATAATGGTTGTGATGAAGCTGAACAGCAAGCGGTGAAAGCTTATTTCATTCAGCATCCGGAAGTACTGAGGAAGTACATGACGGAATCATCCTGGCGCGCTTTCGAAGGCGACAGGCCTTTGCCCGAACCTGTGTCGGACAAGATGCTGTCGGTGATCAGGCAGCAAACATACCGCAGCCGCAAAGTCACCCTTGTGCGCCTGTGGTGGGCTGCGGCGGCGGCCGTGCTGTTGTTTGCATCCGGCTCTTACTGGCTTATGCAAAGCGATAGTGCTGTGCCTGCAAAAGCAGTGACTCAACGAGAGGCTGCATCTCCCGCGCCTTTGCCTTCTATTCACCTCACCTCCAATACAACTACCAAACCACTGGCGTTTACGCTGGAAGATGGCACCAGGGTGAACCTGGCGCCGCAGAGTGAGTTGAGTTATCCTGTTCCGTTCCGGCACGACCGGCGTGATCTGACATTGAAGGGTCAGGCTGTATTTTATGTTGCCAAGGATGCTTCGAGACCTTTTACTGTGCATGCGGGCAACCTTGCTACTACTGCTATCGGTACCGTTTTCAGGATCACCGCTTTTGAAGGTAAAACAACCAGCGTGCACCTGTTGAGTGGTAAAGTGCGTGTGGCACCCGACAACAAAGCAGCCATCGAAGAGGCCGATGTGACCTACCTATTGCCCGGACAAGAAGTACAATTGGATGTGCAGCAACACCTCGTTGTGTTGAACAGGAAAGACAAAGGTCACAAACCAGCGCTGGCTACTACCGTAAAGCCGACAGCTGTACCGGACAGCTCCGTCATGAAATTTCATAACGAGCCTCTTGAAAATATATTCAACGCCTTATCTGAAAAGTACCATACAAAAATTGTGTTCAAAGCCGAGTTGTTATCCGGCATGACGTTTACCGGGAAATACGATGATCAAAAGGAATCGCCTGACGGGTTTATTCAAACGATCTGCCTGCTTAATAACCTGGTGATGCGGGAGGAGAACGGAGAGATCATTATCGAGGGTCAGTAATCTTATCTACAATCATATTTAATCATTTGCATGCTGCAAAATCCACCAGCAGGATGCACAGGAAATCTTTTGTCAAAACGCAATTGTATGAATGTATTTATCTATCCACCAAAAAAAATGATCAGGACAGCCTGCCTGCTTCTATTGGCAGCCTGCGGCTTCGGCGCGCATGCTCAGGTGAGTGGTCCTGTTGCCACCGGTATTGTCAGGAACAGTAAGGGTGAAACGCTCAGCAATGTAGCTGTATCGATGCAAAATCAAAGTAGCGAGTCTGTAGCCAGCGGCATGACGAATGAGAAGGGTGTATTCACTTTCTCCGAGCTGCCTTTGGGCGGCCCTTACCGTTTCATCTTCAGCCATGTGGGCTTTGTTTCCGATACGCTGACGGGCTACAAAGTGCAGGAGAAAACAAGGATATCGCTGGCTGTGACGCTTCGCCTGCATACTGAAGAGCTCAACACCGTGGTTGTAACTGCGCTGGGTATCCGCCGGGAAGAAAAATCGCTCGGCTATTCGGCTCAAACTGTAAAGGAAAATGCAGTGCAGGATGCACGGACCAACAACTGGGTGAATGCGCTTTCCGGTAAAGTGGCGGGCCTGAACATACAAGGCGCAGGAGCAGGGCCTATGGGTTCTTCCCGGATCACGCTGCGCGGTGAATCTTCGCTGAACCTCGACAATAACCAGGCGCTTATCATTGTAGATGGTGTGCCTGTGAGCAAAAGGATCACCGGTACTGGTTATTCATCTCACCTTTCGGCTGATAATCCTGTTGACTTTGGTTCTGACCTTTCCGATATCAATCCTGATGATATCGAGAAGGTGACCATTTTGAAGGGAGCAGGCGCTACAGCGCTGTATGGCAGCCGTGCTGCCGGTGGCGCCATCCTGATCACTACCAGGTCGGGCTCGAAGAAGGAGAAAGGTCTTGGTATTACATACAATACCAATATCAGCATCGACCAGGTAAACCGCTGGCCCGATTATCAATATGAATATGGCGAGGGCAGAACTGACAAGTATTATTCTTATGGCAACAGTGCTGATGGCACCAACACCAGTACTACTGTTGCTGCAGGCCGGGCTTTCGGCCCAAAGTTTGACGGGCAAATGTACTTTCAGTATAATCCTAATACGCCCGACAATAAACCTACTGAACGTACTCCCTGGGTAGCAGACCCCAACTATATCAAGGGTTTCTTCAGGACCGGTCTTACCATTACCAACAGCATCGCTATCGAGGGTGGCAACGACAAGGGTACTGCGCGCCTTTCGCTCACGCATATGAAAAACCAATGGATACTGCCTAACACAGGTTATGAGCGCATCAATGCTTCTTTATCCGTTAATCAGAAGGTATCCAACCGACTTAAGATAAACGGAAAAGTAAATTATACCAATAAGAAGAGTGATAACCTGCCGGGTGCCGGCTACAACAACCAATCGATCATGTACTTTCTCATCATCGGTACGGCGCCCAACATCAGGCCTGAATGGTTCAAGCCTTACTGGCAGCCCGGCCTCGAAGGTGTAAAACAAAGGAACCCTTTCAATACCGGTCCCGACAATCCTTATCTCGACCTGTATGAGATGTTGAACAGGATGAACAAGCATGGCGTGATCGGTACGCTGTCGGCCAATTATGAGATCAGCCCCAAGCTGGACCTGATGGTGCGCACCGGTACTGATCTTTCTTTCGAGTTCCGGTCTCAACAAAGGCCTTTCAGTATGACCAAATTTCCCAATGGTTCTTACCGGGAACAGAGCATCTTCAACTACGAGATCAATACGGATGCCTTGCTGACGTATAATGACCGCATCAGCAAAGACCTTCGCTTCACCGTATCTGCCGGTGGTAATGCGATGCGTTCTACTTATGACTTTGCAGGCATGTATGCCGATCAGCTGGCGCAGCCGGGTGTGTATATGATCTCCAATAGTCTCGATCCTGCTGTTGCCGATGCTCAAAAGTCCAGGAAAGCTATCAACAGTTTGTATGCTTCTGCGCAGTTCAATTTTCAGGAAAAGATATTCTTCGACATTACGAGCCGCAATGACTGGTCGAGTGCTTTGCCTTCCGGCAACAACTCATATTTCTATCCTTCTTTCAGCACCAGCTTGCTGCTGAGTGAGATGCTGCGGCTACCTGCGCAGGTATCTTTTGCCAAGCTCAGGCTGAGCTGGGCACAGGTGGGTAATGATACCGACCCTTACAGGACGGCCAAGTATTATGATAAGATCTATAGTAACAACCTGACCAACCCGGGCACTATGTTCAACCCCGACCTGAAACCGGAGATCACTACGAGCTATGAAGCGGGGCTGGACCTTCGTTTGTTCAATGGGCGTATCGGCATCGATGCGACTGTTTATAATAACAATAGCCGTAACCAGATCATTGCCATTCCTGTTGATCCTGTTTCAGGATACTCCAATAAAGTGGTTAATGCGGGCCTGATCAACAGTAAGGGTGTGGAGCTCGTGCTGACCGGAAAGCCTGTTGTACAGCCGTACTTCAGCTGGACTACTACTTTGAACTGGAGCACAAACCGCAGTTACGTAAAAGAGCTGGCTGAGGGTATCACCAGCCAGGTGATGTATGCGCACAGTGATAACGTAACGATCGAGGCAAGGGTTGGTGGCCGTATGGGTGATATGTATGGCAGGGGGTTCCAACGTAATCCGGAAGGTAAGATCATCTACTCTTCTAACGGCCTGCCTGCTCCGCTGGACCCTACGGTGAAGAAATGGGGTAACGCTTTCGCCGACTGGAAAGCTGGTCTTATGAACGAATTCACTATCCGCAATTTCAGGTTTAGCTTTTTGTTCGATGGCCAGAAGGGTGGCAGCATGTATTCGCAAACGAATCACAAAAACAATACGCTGGGCAAAACAAAGGTTACACTGCCCGGCCGCGATGGCGGTGTTGTGGGCGATGGTGTTGTGTGGGATGCAGCCGGCAGCAAGTATGTCACTAACACCGTAAAGGTGCCAGCGGCCAATTATTATGACAACTACTACGCCATCAGCAATACCGAAGTCAATATTTTCGATGCTTCTTATCTGAAGCTGCGTGAAGTCCGAATCGAGTTCAGCCTGCCTAAGAAACTGATCGACAGGCTGCACCTGCAGCAAACGAGCATCGCGCTGTATGGCAGGGACCTGTTCAATATTACCAGCTTCCCCGGCTTCGACCCCGAGGGTGGCAACCTGAACAGTGGTACGTTGACGCCTGGCGTGGAGCTTACGCAATTCCCTTCTACCAGGACTATGGGTGTAAATCTTACTGTAAAATTTTAATCAGGAGTTATGAAGATGTATAAACTTATTGCGGGTGTGCTGTTGCCGGTTGTGTTACTGGCGACTGCCTGTACCAAAAACTTCGATGAGCTGAATGATGATCCCAACCGTCCCAAAGCAAGTACGCCGGGAGTGATGCTGGGTCAGTTGCAATACCGTATCGTAAACACAACCATCAACGAGGGTCGTTTCTTTACGCATGAGCTGATGCAGGTGGATGCTCCCCGCTCCAGTAGCAGTGGCGGTGGCCTGCACCGTTATGTCATCAATCCCGGGGCTGCCGTATGGAGCAACTTCTACCGGTACCTGACCGATATCGAAGATATTTATAAAAGTGCCGATAGCCTGAATGAGCCTAATTACAAGGCTATTGCGCTGATCTATAAAAGCTGGGCTTATTCTATCCTTACCGACCTGTATGGTGATGTTCCTTATTCCGAAGCAACCAAGGGTGCTGACGGAAACTTCCTGCCCAAATTCGATAAGCAATCTACTATTTACCCCAAGTTGCTGGCCGATCTCGACAAGGCTAATGGTTTGCTCGTGAAAAAGGCGCTTACTTATGGCGGCGATATGGTGTATAATGCCAATGCGTCCGGTAAAGATCCTGCCGGTGCTATTGTGAAATGGCAGAAGTTTGCCAACAGCCTGAAGCTGCGTTTGCTGCTGCGTATCCTCAAACGTGATGGCGAGGTGAATGTAACGCAACAGATCAATGAGCTACTTGGCAATGCTGCTGCGCGTCCCGTATTTACCAGCAATGATGACGAGGCTATTTTCAAGTATCCGGGCACCTTCCCTTATTATAATCCTTTTTACAATACGCGTCAGCTGGAATGGCGTGATGGTGCTTATTTCAGCAAGTTCTTCATGGACAAGCTGAATACTGACCGTGATCCACGTCGTAGTATATGGGCTACCAAGGTGCCTAAAAACGGGGTTGATACGTTCAGTGGTATCGAGAGTGGTTATCCTACTTCTACGGAATATGCCGTGGGCGCCAATTCCAGCTATCCTGATGCTTTGAAGACTTACCAGGGGCTGGGTGTGATGATGACGTATGCAGAAGTGGAATTCATCAAGGCTGAGCTGGCATTGCGTGGCTTCAACACCGGTTCTACTGCCAAGGTACATTACGAGAAAGGTATTGCAGCTTCCATGGCACAATGGGGTGCTGCCATGCCGTCTGACTTTACTACGCGTCCCGGTGTTGCGTATAATGCAGGGGCTTCTTTTGAAGGACAGCTGGAGCAGATCATGTTGCAGAAATACATTGCTTACTTCTTCGTAGATTATCAGTCGTGGTTTGAAAAGAACAGGACGGGTTATCCTGTATTGCCAAGGGGCACCGGTATCCCTGCCGAGAATAAATTTCCCTTACGTGTGCCTTATCCTACCTACCTGCAATCGCTCAATGCGCAAAGCCTGAAGGATGCGGTAGCGGGCATGGGTGGCGATAATACGAATATCAAGGTGTGGTGGAATAAATAGGACCGGAAGACGGAGAGTCCGTAAGTCGGAAAGAAAGACCCTTCGACAGGCTCAGGGTGACATTCCGAAGGGTGACAGAACAAATTTGATAACGATAGTTTAAAAATGATCTATAACATGAAAAAGTTTTTAGTGACGATGGTGGCGGGATGTATGATGCTGCATACGTCTGCGCAGTCTACTGCTGCCAGGCCTGAAGAGCGGACGCTGATCGTATTTTTTGATGGGTTACGTCCCGATTATATTACACAGGAGGCTATGCCCAACCTGTATGCTTTTAAGAAACGCAGTGCTTATGGCAAATCGCATCACAGCGTGTTCCCTACAGTAACACGGGTCAACTCTGCCTCCTACTCTACCGGCAGTTATCCTGTTACACACGGGTTGATGGGTAACAGTGTTTTCTTCCCTGAAGTGGTTAATAACAAGAGTCTCAACACCGGCGAAGCGGAAGACCTCTTCAAGATCGCGGAGGCTACGCATGGCAAACTGCTGACGACTATTTCTCTTGGCGAGATACTGCAAAAGCAGGGTAAGAAAATGATGGTGTTCAGTTCCGGCTCTACCGGTCAGGCTTTACTGCAAAACCATACCATCAGTGGTGGCGCGGTCATCAACCCGGCCATGATCTTGCCTGCCTCTATCAGGGACAGTATTTTTAAAGACCTGGGACCTGTGGGTCCTGGTGGCGGCAAGCACAAATGGGTAACCGATGCGCTGATCCGTTATGGACTGAATGATAATGGTCCGCTGGTGAGTGCTATCTGGTATTCCGATCCGGACGGTACCGCACATGCCAAGGGCATCGGTTCTGCTGACGCCATGGCTTCCATCAAAGTGGTAGATGCGGAGTTTGGCCGTATCCTATCGACGCTGGAAAGCAAAGGTCTTACGCAATACTACAATATCCTGATCTCTACGGATCATGGCTTCATGACGCATGTGGGTGAAGGTGGAAAGGGTTTGAATCAACTACTGATCGATAATGGTTTGAAGCAAAGTGCCACTTCTGATGACATCGTAACTGCCGGTGGCGCTATTTATATCAAGGACCATAACCCCGAGACTATCAGGAAGATCGTATCGCTCCTGCGTCCACAGGAATTTGTTGGCGCCATTTTTACCAAGGGCGCCAAGCCGGGTGATATGAAAGGGTTTGTAGAGGGCACGCTGAGCTTTGAGACCATCCACTGGAATCACTCCCGTGCAGCAGACATCCTGGTGGATGCCAACTGGGACGACCGCGTGAACAGTGCGGGTTATGCAGGCGCCAGCTTTCTGCCAGGTGTTGCCGGTCATGGTACGATCAGTCACTGGGACGTTCATATTCCGCTGATCGTTGCTGGCCCTGCTTTCAAAAATGCTTTTGAAAGTGAGCTGCCTACTTCCAACGTTGACCTGGCTCCTACTGTGCTGCATATCCTCAACATCGCTATTCCTGCAACCATGGATGGACGGGTGATGAGTGAAATGCTGCGCAAGCCAGTGCCCGGTGCTGCTTCCAAAGCGAAAAAAGAAACTATCGAAACGCAGGCCAGCTATCCTGGCGGAACGTACAAGGTAACGATGGAGCGAACCATCCTTGGCAAGTATCAGTATGTGGATGGGGCTAAAACCGAACGCAAGTAACTACGAATCCTTACCAATAAAAACGAGGGGCGTCTCTTTACAGGGACGCCCTATGTGTTTAATTGGGCTAAAGCCCAAAGAGAGATGACTTTTCTTAATCCCGGCCCTTCAGGGCCGGGTAATTCCCTTTACTACGATTATCAATAGGTATATACAGCGGTTTGCGTTTGATCTAATTCAGGATGCCCGGGATATGAAAGTGTTGTCAAGATTTTATCGAGTCGTTGGTTGGTGATCGTGTAGACGTTCTCTGTGATCCTGTCTACTTTGTCGGGCATACCGGGTTCCTTTATGGTTTTGGTGAGTTTTGCCGGCAGCTTTTTCAGCTTGCTCAATACCGGGTAGTTGTATACCTGGAAGTATTCGCTAAGGGATGCGGATACAAATATCCACGGATTGAACTCACATTGCTGCGACCAGGAATCTATGGTGTATATTATTTTGATATTATTTGTTTGGGTAGTAGTGATGGTTTGCGGATCGCCGTTGGAATCGTAAGCATAGGTGGTGGTGGTAATCAGTTTGGGACCAGCTTCATTAATAGTATAGTATTTAAGCTCCTTTAAGGTGCCGTTAGTATTGTAGGCGTATTCAAATTTATATCCATTGGGCAGGCGCAGGTCTTTGTAACCATTCACGACGCTGACGAGCTTATCGTTGTTGTAGTTGAGCGTATTGGTGTATAAAGAGGAACCGTAAGACATGTTGATCAGGCGCTTTGCCGACCAGGCATAATCGACCACATCGCCAAGGTTCTGGTGGGTATACCCAATCGTTTTAATGGTATTGTCGGTGTTGTAATAGAGTGTCGCTTTTGTACCATTGTCCCATTCGATCGTTTTAAGGAGGTATTGGTAGCCGGAGGGATTGTTGCCCGGAGGTGGGTTGTCTTTGCCTTTTTTGCAGCTTGTGAGGATAAGGGTGACAATCAATACAAGTCCGGATAGTTTAATGTAACGCATAGCGGTCAGCTTATTTGGGGCAAGTTTAGTCGATGGACATGGAAGTAATCTATTAAACCGGATGGATCGTCGTTTTTGGTACATGAACAGCATAGTTTTTGAGTCGGGGGGAAGAGCACAGTGTTCAGCATCGGGCGTCAATACCCAAGCACCCTGTGGAAAAAAAGCATCAGTTTAAACTGTACCTTTGCTGGCTTACCAATTATTTAGCCGTGCAAAATATTACTATTCTTAAGGAAGAGGTTCTTTCCAACAACTGGTATACGCTGAAGAAGTTCACTTATGAAATAACAAAGGATGATGGCAGCCGCCAGGTCCAAACGCGCGAGGCTTATGACCGGGGCAATGGCGCTACTGTTTTGTTGTATAACAAAGCCAGTAAATCTGTAATCCTGACGCGGCAGTTCAGGCTACCTACTTTCATCAATGGCAATGCAACTGGTATGTTGATCGAAGCTTGTGCGGGGTTGTTGGACAAAGACAATCCCGAGGATTGCATTTTACGGGAAGCAGAAGAAGAGACTGGTTATAAAGTATCGCATGTTGAAAAGGTGTTCGAGGCGTATATGTCGCCTGGCTCCGTAACGGAGATCCTCTATTTCTTCGTGGCTGAATATTCAACCGATATGAAAGTGAGTGATGGCGGAGGTATAGAGGCAGAACAGGAAAACATCGAAGTGCTGGAGCTTCCGTTTGAATCTGCCTGGCAACTGATGCAGCAGGGAGAGATCAAAGATGCCAAGACTATTATGCTGTTGCAATATGCGCGGCTACATAGCCTTGTATAATGTATTAAGGAAGCCTTAACGGTATACTGGAGGAAACCGATACCCTTGGGTATAGTCTATCGTTTTTGCCATTGATGCAGGGTAATTTTGTGTTACGTAAATCATGTATTATGGCTATTGAAAGAACACTTCAAAAGATAGAAAGGCCGGTGGCTGAGCCCGGTTTCCTGGGCGCCGGTCATGTTGCCCGGCCCGTGGTAGGCAGTAATTATAAGCAGTCTGATCCATTCATCATGTTGATGGATGATATGATCGATAAGAAGGATCATATTCCTGTAGGTGGTCCACACCCGCATGCAGGTTTTGAAACGGTGACGTTGTTGCTGGAAGGTGAACTGGGTGATGACAAGCACAGGATGCAAAGCGGCGATCTTCAACTGATGACTGCCGGCAGTGGCGTTGTGCATGCGGAGATCATCGACAAGCCCGGCAAGATGCGTATCCTGCAGTTGTGGCTCAACCTTCCCCAAAAGGACAGGCAGGCACAACCTCGTGTACAAGACCTACCGCTGGCCCACGTTCCATCCAAGGATGAAAATGGCGTGCATATCAAGTTGTACAGCGGTTCCCTGGCGGGCTTGTCTTCCCCTGTTCAAAATTATGTACCGCTAACCATCGCTGATATCAGCCTGGATGCAGGCGCTTCTACTGTTCTTTCGCTTCCTGCCAATCACAACGCTTTCCTGTATGTGCTGAATGGTACCGTACAGGTGGGGCCTGACGGGGCATTGCTGCAGCAGGACCAGACGGGCTGGCTTAGTAAGTCTGATGAGGACGTGCCCAGTGAACTGGCTTTAACTGCTGATGAAAAGGGTGCCCGCTTTGTATTGTATGCCGCGAAGCCGCTGGGAGAAAGGATCGTATCGCATGGGCCTTTTATCGCGGACAGCCAGGACGATATTCCCCGTTTGTACCGGGAGTACCGGCAGGGAAAGATGCAGCATATTACGACAGTGCCGGAGGAGCAACAGCTGAAGTGGTAGGGCCAGAGGCCCTGGAATACCCTCACTCGCCAGAGACGAGCGAGTGAACGGGGACTGCAAGTCTCGCAAAGCACGTGGTCAAGGGCAACGTTCTTTCTTATCTTTGTCTATTATGAGTGAACCTATTTTTATTTCGGTGCCGTATAAGAATACGGAGAAGCAAGTGGAGATCCAATTGGAAGTGACGGGTTATACGCACCGGTTCCGCGTGCTGGTGGATGAGGTGCCTGTGCTTTTTGAACCGGATGAGGAGCGACAGTACCGGGCCATTGTACCTCCGGAACATGCGCAGGCTGGTGAATCCCTGGACCCTGTGCTGTTGCAGGCAATCGCTGCCACGCTTGAAAAGGAGCTTTCATAAACGCGCCTATGAAGATCCCCTTACTGCTTGCCGGTACCGGGCAATGCTAAAAAATGCAGTACCTTGTGGGTTGCTTAACAAGGTATTCAATGGACGCCAAGGCAATTCTCCGTGAACATATCACTAAGACTATCTCAATTCCCGATGATCAGTTCGATCATGTCTTCTCTCATTTCAAACTTCAATCGTATAAAAAGGGGCAAACGGTCATTACGGAAGGGACATTTGTTCATGCCGAGTATTTTGTTATCGATGGTTGTCTTAAATCGTTCTTCATTAATGACAACCTGAAGATGTTCATTCTTCAATTTGCCATGCCTACCTGGTGGGTCTCCGATTACAGCGCGCTTTACAGTGGCAACAAAGCAACCATCAGTGTCGATTGTATTACCGACGCCACTGTGCTTTCTCTTGCTAATGAAGATCGTGAAAAGCTGTGCAAGGAGTTTCATGCTGTCGAGCACTTCTTCCGCTGGCGTACCAACAAGGGTTATGTGGCTTCGCAAAAGCGCCTGCTTTCGCTGATGAATAATGACGCCCGCCACCGCTACGAAGAGTTGCTTAATTTGTATCCCCAGCTTTATAATCTTGTTCCCAAGCATTTAATTGCCGCCTACCTTGGCATTTCCCGCGAGACGCTCAGCCGTCTTTACAACAATTCCTGAAAATAGTGATGCAGGTCACATTGCCTCTCCTTCTTTCGAATGTGATGTAGGTCACACAGCTATCTTGTTGCTTCGTTGGAAATTTGTGTCATCAAATTAAAACTTCAAAAGATGAACACACAAATTTTCTCCATCGCTGCTCCCCAGAGCAATATTGACTGGGTTGGCCGTAAAGTAACCGGCGCCCACAATGGCACCATCGGTATTAAGGAAGGTAACTTGTCATTCAATAATGACCTGCTTGCCGGTGGCCGGTTCGTTATCGACGTTGCCTCTATCAAGATACTGGATGTAACGGATCCATCTACCAATGCGCAATTTACCGGTCACCTGGCTTCTGACGACTTCTTCAGTACAGAGCAATATCCCGAAGCCGTTTTCGAGATCACTAATGCCGAACCTGTTGACGGTACCGACTACCGTATCGATGGTAACCTGACCATCAAGGGTATTACTCATCCTGTGAGTTTCGATGCTGAAGTGAACCGTGATGGCAGTACGGTAACCGCCTCCGGCAAGATCACCGTGG
Source organism: Niastella sp. (assembly GCA_017744515.1). GTDB lineage: Bacteria > Bacteroidota > Bacteroidia > Chitinophagales > Chitinophagaceae > Paraflavitalea. The sequence continues at coordinate 35,053 of JAGIBF010000035.1, read as the reverse complement.
ACCGTACAAAGTTTAATATCCGGTTCCGCTCCGGTAATTTCTTCAAGGACCTGGGTGATACGCTGATCTATAACAATTTCGACCTGCATGTATCGCTGACCGGTCAATCTGCCAATTAATTTCTTACTCTTTAAAATCTTATTGTATGCCTTACGTAAAAATTGAAGTAACCCGTGAAGGTGTTACCAGGGAACAAAAGCAACAGCTTATCAAAGGTGTAACAGACCTGATCACCGAAGTGCTGAACAAAGACCCACATCTTACGCATGTGGTTATCAAAGAGATCGATACCGACAACTGGGGTTATGCCGGTGTGCAAACTTCCGTGTTGCGGGAACAGGGTATTACTGCTGATAAAAAATAAATGATGTCTACAACTGGCTGCCGAGTTTGGCAAGGACAATGTGCGGGTGAATACGCTCGCTGTGGGCGTGATCCGTACGCCTATGCATGGCACAGGTGTTGATCAGCTTGCAGGGTTGCATCTGCTCAACCGTGTTGGTGAATCGGAGGAGATAGCACAGATGGTATATGCTGTAGCCAGGAACAAATTTATTTCCGGTGCGATCATCCATGTGGATGGTGGAATGGGCGCCGGCCATTACATTTGATCATTCTTTAAATGTTTACCTATGTGGTACAATACTAAAGCAACCGAATTGCTGGGCATTCAATATCCTATTTTACAAGGGCCGTTTGGCGGTGGGTTGTCGTCTGTTGAATTGGTGAGCACGGTTTCCAATATGGGTGGGCTGGGCGGCTATGGCGCCTACACTATGAATGCACAGGAGATTTATGAACTCGACAAGCAGATCAAGGCTGCTACTGATAAGCCTTACAACCTGAACTTATGGGTTTCCGATACTGATGCCGTGAATGGCACCGTGAGTAATGAACAGTATGAACGGGTGAAGGCACAGTTTAAACCTTATTTCGACGCTGCCGGTATTGAACTGCCTGCCAGGCCTGCTCCTTTTCAATCGAGGTTTGAGAACCAGCTGCAGGTGATCTACGATATCAAACCAAAGGTATTCAGCTTTATGTTTGGCCTGCTTCCTCCTGGTGTTATAGAAGACCTGCACAAACGTGGTGTAGTGCTTGTGGGGGCTGCCACTACGCTCGATGAAGCGATAGCCCTGGAGAACTCGGGCGTGGATATGATCATTGCTTCGGGTTTTGAAGCAGGTGGTCACCGGCCATCGTTCCTGGCACCGGCTGAACAGTCGATCACCGGCTCTTTCGTGTTGCTGCAGCTGATCAGGGAAAGGGTGAAGGTTCCTGTTATTGCTGCCGGTGGTATTGCCAATGGTCGTGGTATTGCCGCGGCTTTTGCTTTGGGCGCCGATGCTGCGCAGGTAGGCACGGCTTTTCTTGCTACTGATGAATCGGGGGCTTTGCCTGCGCATAAAGCTGCGCTGTTCTCTGAAGCTGCAAAGTATACCATGTTGACGCGTGCTTTCACCGGCCGTCTGGGCAGAGGATTGCGTACGCCAGTTGGTATCGATGTGATTGGCAAGGAACAAAACATTTTGCCCTTTCCTTTGCAAACGACTTTTATGTCGTCGTTGCGGAAAGCTGCCGTCGAGCAGCAAAAGTATGATATGATCTTGTTCTGGGGTGGACAAATTGCGCCGATGCTGAAGCATCGCAAGGCTGCTGCACTGATGGCATCACTGATCGAGGAAGCTGGCACTCTTCTCTCCTAAGTATCAGGAAAGCTCTGGCACTTCTATTCTGGCAGTGGTCCCTTGCCTAGGCTTGCTGACAATATCAATACTTCCCCCGATGGGGGCAAGCCGTTTTTCCATATTGGATAAGCCGAGACCTTTTGATCGCGGGTTATTGTGTAGTTCTGACTTATCAAATCCCTTACCATTATCTCTTACCGTAATCTCCAATTTCTTTTGCGTGTATTGAAGCTCTACTTCTATCAATGTAGCGTTTGCATGTTTTACTGCATTATTGAGCAACTCCTGTATCACCCGGAACGTTATCATTTCCGTTTCAGTTATCAAGGGATATGTAAACGCTGATACTATCAGCCGGGTTTCATAAATACCCGTCTTCTGCAAATAATCAAGCTGGTATTGGATGCTTGCTTTTAATCCTGCAGCTTGAACAAAGTCAGCACTAAGTATTTTTGACAGATTTCGTAAATCTTGTATTGCTCTAACGATCAACTCTTTTGACTGGGATAATTTAGCCTCTGTTTGGCTTCTTTGGTCGAGGTCAATTGAATTAATATTCAGGTTAACAAAGCTTAGAGTTTGTCCTATATTGTCGTGAATTTCCTGGCTCACCTTTTCAAGCGTTTGCTCTTGAATTTCCACCTGCGTACTTAATAACTCTTTTTCGTGCTGGAGATTCTTCTTCTCCTTAAAAAATTCTTCCTGCACTCTCCTGTATCGGCTCACAAAGAAAGTAATAAAGAAGATAAAACATACACAAAAAAGAATACATGCAACAGTAAGCAGCTCATATAAATACCCATTAGTATCCATCAGTTTCCAAAGCTTCGTTTTATTTACGTAGACGAACAGACTTTTTATTCAGCATACAGGAAAAGGCTATAATGATGTAAAAAATATAACTACTGTAATTCCATAACCTTATTCCATTGAAAATGAAAGGTCGTGGCATACTCACAACCGCTATGCCCCAAAGCAAAATATTGACCATATAGAAGAACATTACTGCAATATTGAGCCAAAATAGGGAAAAGTACAGTATATCTCCTTCCAATGGATGCTGCAACAATTCAAAAAAATATGCTGAACTGCATGCTATTAAAAACAAGCTTTCGATGGCCATAACAACACTAAATGAATAATCCGACCTCATACATACTACAACCTCAACTAATACAGAGACGACACATAAACATGTAATAATCGTAGGCATTTTCCTTTCCTGAAAAAGTTGCCGATAGATGTATCCCCAAAGTATTGTTTGAATAACCAGCAGCCATTGATACAACCAAACATTAGGAGCAGCCAGGCAAATCCAATACACTATACCTATAATTTCAAAAAGCAATGTTACCGCCAATACCACAAGTGTTCCCATGAGAGTATTATTTAGCCTTTTCCTCAATAGACAACCGATTAATAACGCAATAAAAGCTACAAACATAGAAATTGACTGATCGACAGGAGGCATAGTTTTTAGAATGTTGCTTTGTAATGTTACAAAATCAAAAACCTATTGTGAACGGGAAAAACACCCGATCTGCCTTAAACAGGTCAGGCAAAGCCACTTATCTGATTGTCAACCCTGCCATCTTGTCCTAATCACCCCTCCTTATTGTCCGTCTCACACCCTGTTTTTTATTGGTATAGGCGATAGTTTTGTTTTCTATGAAAATGAAACCGGGTGAATTTATTGCTTTGTCGGCGTGTACCATGATGCTGACGGCGTTGGGTATCGATATTATGTTGCCAGCCTTTGGTGAATTGCGGGTTCACTTTGGCTTGCCGGCAGCATCGACGGCAACCGCGCAGGTGATCGGGTTCTTTTTCATGGGGCAGGTGGCTCAACTTATTTTTGGTCTTTTATCGGACCGCTATGGAAGACTGCCCATTCTACGAGTGGGCTTTCCGCTTTATATAGCCGGGGGACTGGCAGCAGCTTTTGCTCCCAGTCTGCCCTTTTTATTTGCTGCACGCTTTGTGGCCGGCATGGGTGCGTCGGCTGTTTTTATGTCGACCATTGCCGGTGTGCGGGATCGCTTTGTGGGTGATGAGATGGCAAGGATCATGTCGCTGATCCTTACTATCTTTTTGTTTACGCCTGTACTGGCTCCTTTCCTCGGTATGGCTATCCTCTCGGCTTCTTCCTGGCAAGGGGTGTTCCTTACTCCTCCCCTATTTGCAGTGATCGTCTTTATTTGGTCGCTGCGGTTGGAGGAATCGCTTCCGCGCGATCAGCGGACGCCGCTCAACTGGGCCAGCGTCGGCCAATCGATCAGGAAGGTGATCGGCAACCGGGTATTCATGCGGTATACCTGTATCACCACTGTTCTTTTTACAGCACTCAGTTCATACGTGGCCAGCTCGGAGCATATCGTGGGTGAGATCTATGGCCGACCGGAATTGTTTGCCTGGATCTTTGCCGGTATCGGGCTGCTCATGTCGCTTGCGTCTTTTACCAACTCGCGTCTTTCTGCAAAGTATGGTGCGCGTGTTACCCTTAAATGGCTGCTCATCATTTACACAGTGATCAGCAGTGTTTTGCTGGTCTATACTTTCTCTTTCGGCGATCCTCCGAATATGTTGTTCTTTTTTGTAGCGGTGGCTTTCCTGATGGCCATCAACCTGGCGATAGAACCCAACAGCAGTGCACTTGCATTGGAACCGATGGGACAGATGGCAGGCGTAGCAGCTTCTGTATATGGTACTGCATTCTTTTTTATCGGGGCTTCACTGGGCTCACTGATCAGTCACTTCCTGGTGCGTAGTGTCTTCCCGCTTGTGGTGAGTTTTTTTGTGATCGGCGTGATCACTGTTGTGCTTGTGCTGGGTGATCTTCGGACAAGGCAGGCATAGTTTGGTTGCAGGAAAGTTAAATTTCTACCGGGTGGAGTAGTTGTCATTTAAACGGGTATTTTTAGTATCAAATCCCTTCTACTGCCATGACTACTCACCGTAACAAGTACTTGCTACTTAACTATATCGTTCTTGCCTGCCTGGCTTTATTGTTGTTGAATGATCACCTATTCAAATGGGAATTTTCCAATTGGCTGACCGGTAAATTATCGGATGCAGCAGGCATCATTTTATTACCACTATTACTGGCTTACCTGTTTCCTGCTATTCGTTATCATTCCATTTGGATCAGTGCTGTATTTTTCATCTTCTGGAAGTCGCCTTTTTCGAGCGGGCTGATCGAGGTTTATAATCAGGTAACTCCTATTCAAATTACGCGGGTGGTCGATTATTCCGACCTATTCGTACTGTTGTTGCTGCCCATACCATTTTATATCATGCGGCATATCGACCGGCTGAAGGCTATCACGATCAGCCGGGTTCATCCGGTGTTTGTATTGATCCCGTTGATGGTTGGCTTTATGGCAACCCAGCCTCCCCGGTATTATCGTTATGTAAGGACCGATAGCAACCTGACGTGTTACAACTGTTATGTCACTTTGCGTTACAGCCAGGATGAGATCGTTCAAAAGCTGCAGGATGATCAGCTGGCTTTTGACAGCATCAAACCTTTTCTAATTCATCCCTATTACGATAAGGAGACCACTGATCCCAATCTAAAGTTATACAGGATCAATCAGCTCGTTCTCGATGGGGACACTTTGCGGAATCTCGACTTTACCATGCGCACTATGAAGGAGGGAAAAACGCGGGTTTACTTCACCGGTATGAATGTTAATGCGGATTTGAGTGATTGGAAACTGCAAAGGAAGCTTCGGAAGCTGTATCGTAAAAAAGTTTTCCAGGAACTCAGGAAGGCAACGGAAGACTAATGTTTTGTTAGACTTTTTTCGCGGAATTGTTCTACTTTGAGCCTTCTTCAAATACTGTCTTTATGCTCCAATTTGGCTATACTATTCTCTACGTGCAAGATGTTGTCAAGACGATCGAGTTCTACGAAAACGCTTTTGGGCTCAAGCGTGCTTTTATTGCAGATACTGCGGAGTTTGGCCAACTGGATACCGGTGGTACTTCACTCGCTTTTGCCACGATCGAGTTGATATCGCATGAGATCCCCGGCGGATTCATTGCCGGTAGCAGCAAGCAGCAACCGTTGGGCATGGAAGTAGCTTTTACAACCACCGACGTGGATGCTGCATTTCAAACTGCTTTGAAGGCGGGCGCTACCGAGGTTAGCCGTCCTGCGGTGAAACCCTGGGGCCAAACGGTGGCTTATGTGCGTGACCTCAATGGTTTTCTCGTTGAGCTGTGCACACCTATAGGGTAATGGGCGCCAGCTGCCCTGCTGTTTTTGGTGAAAACTGCACTTTTTATCAAGTACGCTATTTATCCGCTCTATCCCGGGAGTATCTCAGGAGTATCCCGGGAGCATCTACGGAGTAACCCCGCTTTATACGGCCTCTATTCGATCATTGGTTGGTCCATTTCATTTGCTGGTCTGTCAAGTCTCACATTACAAATCCAATATACTCTCTTATTAAATGCCGTTATGTGAGCGTATATCAAACATAAATAATAAAGGCTGTTAAATTGAATGCGGATTTTCATTTTTGGTCTTATTTTCCGAAGTGTCCGAAATACCCGAATTGACTGCCGTTTTCGGCAGACCTGGCTAATTGTTTAATCATTTCAAAAGAAAGGCATGGCATCAAATTTAAGTGTGGAAGGAGGTAATTCTATAATGTTATGTACATCATTTTAGGCGCAACGGGTCATGTGGGGTCGGCAGTGGCCAAATCATTACTACAGGAAGGCAAGGAAGTTATCGTGGTGACCCGAAGTACGGAGAAAGCTGCGGAATGGGAAAAGCGCGGTGCAAGGGTCGCCGTTGTTGACATTCATCAAAAGAATGCTTTCCGGAAGGTATTGCAAAAAGGCAGCCGGCTGTTTTTGCTGAATCCTCCTGCCCCACCCAATTCCGATACTGTGCAGGAGGAAATGGCCAGCATTGCCGCGATCTTCCAGGCGCTTGAAGGTTCCGGCATTGAAAAAGTAGTAGCCGAATCGACTTATGGCGCGCAGCCAGGTATCGGCATTGGTGACCTCGGCGTGCTATACGATATGGAGCAAGGTTTGCATAAGCTGGACATTCCTGTGAGCATCATCCGTGCAGGGTATTATATGAGCAATTGGGACAGTGCTTATGATAGTGTTGTAAAAGAAGGAAAATTGTATAGTTTTTTTCCTCCCGATCATCGGCTTGGGATGGTAGCTCCTCAAGACATTGGCAAGGTGGCTGCCCGATTGCTGATGGCTCCCACTTCTGATATTGGTCTTCATTATGTGGAAGGCCCACAGTTATATTCTCCCGGCGATGTAGCTGCTGCGTTTGGTAAAGCATTGGGAAAAACTATTGAAGTAGTCCCGATCCCACCTGATCAATGGGAGTCTGCCATGCAGCAAGCCGGGTTCTCTCCCAAGGCCGCGGCTTCTATGGCAGCTATGACAAGGATTGTGATAGGAGCAGATTTTGAAGTAGCAAAGAACCCTATACGGGGAGTGACGACTATAGAAGAATATGTACGGGAGATGATCGATCAACAACAGGGGCAACCGGCTTAGGTTCTTTTATCCCAGAACCGGTTATATTTGGGCATGAATATTTTGTATATATCGCTGTTGACGTTGTCAGGCCTCTTGCAGTTGAATGTCAATCCAAAACCAACTTTTATTGCTGCTGACCAATATTGTAATGCCCGGTTTGGTTACTGTATCAACTATCCAGCTGCTGTGCTGACGCCCCAGGAAGAAGCGCAGAATGGGGATGGACGGAGGTTCACGAATAAACGCGGCGAGGTGATCTTAACTGTTTTTGGACGGCTGAACCAGGATGCGAATGGTGATCCGATGACCTTGCAACAACAGTTTGCACAAGATGTGACCAAACTGGAGAAGGCCAGCGCATCTACTGTGATCTCCTATAAGAAGAAAGGAACTAATTTTTATGTTCTCTCCGGAACTAAAGGCAGCAAAATATTTTATCATAAGATGATCATCAAGGAGGATGCGTTTTGTTTTGCCTTGCTGGAATATCCGAAAGCGGATAAACAAACTTATGATGTATACTCTAAAGTTGTTTTTGATACGTTTAAGTAATTGAAGTATTGGGCTAAAGCCCGATAATGAGCAGCGTTTCTTGTATCCCGGCCCTAAAGGACCAGGCAATTCAATACGCGGCAGCAAAGTGAGAGAGTTTCGGTAATTTTAATCTCATTATTCGAAGCCTATTAAAATTGCCTGTTATATGACTCGTTTGTTGTTATCCTTGCTATTGTTACATACTGTATTATCTCTGCCAGCTCAAGATGGTTTTACCATTACCGGAAAAGTAGATGCCCTGAAGAATGGCGACAAGGTATTTCTTGTGTACCAGGTGGAAGATCAGCAGATCACCGATTCGGCGTTGGTGCAGACCGGCGGACGTTTTGTGTTTAAAGGCAAGTTGGATTATCCTGTGTACTCCGGCCTGTTCCTTCACAAGAATCCTTATGTAGATAAACTTGCCCGTGGAGAGCATATGGATTATTTCCGCTGGTATCTGGAGCCCACTGCTGTTCAGCTTGCCGCGAAAGACTCCTTAAAAAATGTTCAGGTAAAGGGTTCACCGATACATGTGCAGCACCAGGAGCTGAGGGGCATGCTCAAGGGCAACGATGATCAATTGGCTGCGTTGAATAAAGAATTCAGTGCTTTGTCTGAAGCGCAACAGAAGGATCAAGCTGTTCGGGACAGCTTTATTACCAGAGAGCAGACTTTATTCAATGAGTCTTTCAAAATACACCTTGCTTTTGCTCAAAAGCACCCCGACTCTTATCTCAGCCTCATTAGCTTGTCGCACACCGCGTCTCAGCCAGCTGTGAACGCAGAAGCAAAAAGGGTGTATGCATTATTATCTCCTGCATTGAAGCAAACATCTCTCGGTAAAGATATCATAACACAACTGGCAGCTCCTGAAGTTACACAGATCGGCAAGCCGGCTCCCGATTTTGAGCAAGCTGCTCCGGATGGAAAGAGGATCAAGTTGTCTGACTTCCGGTCGAAATATGTGCTCATCGATTTCTGGGCCAGTTGGTGTGGCCCCTGCCGGGAAGAAAATCCCAACCTGGTGGCTGCTTATCAGCAATACAAGGATAAGGGCTTCAACGTGCTGGGTGTGTCGCTGGATGCAGGTGGTCAACGGGCGGCCTGGCTGCAAGCGATCGAGAAGGATCAACTGCATTGGGCACAGGTAAGTGACCTGAAGGGTTGGGATAATGCTGCCGCAAAATTGTATGGTGTTCGGGGCATTCCTGCCAACTTTCTTGTTGACCCTTCCGGCAAGATCATTGCGCGTGACCTGCGGGGAAAAGTGCTGCAGGAGAAGCTGGCGGAGATCTTTGGCGGACAAGCTGGAACAAAATAGCTTTGTAGTGTGTACTCAGTCTGGCCGTTTTGAGCGGCTGACTATATAGTTGTTCTCCTATTTTGACAACAAGCTCCTCGTTTTTTACCGTGATGACCTTGTTTTTTACTGTCTGACTGATTGTTTATATGCGACCTTTGCTATCGTAATCAACCTAAAAAGCAAAGGCAATGAAGGCTATTATAATCAATGAATTTGGTGCAACGGATAAATTAATTTTTACAGAACTCCCCCAGCCTGTTATAAAAGATGATGAAGTATTGGTAAAGGTGCACGCCATCAGCATCAACCCTGTGGATGTAAAGACAAGGGCTGGCAAAGGGATGGCAGGCCGTCTCAAAGATCAAATGCCGATCATCCTGGGGTGGGATATTTCGGGGGTGGTAGTTACTACAGGTGCGGCTGTCGCCCATTTCAAGGAGGGTGATGAAGTGTTTGGCATGGTGAATTTTCCGGGGCATGGCAAGGCTTATGCCGAATACATAGCAGCTCCCGCTGCACACCTTGCCAAAAAGCCTGCGTCCATCACGCATCAACAAGCTGCTGCCGCTACGCTGGCTCCGCTGACAGCCTTGCAAGTGTTGAGAGACAAAGCGAACCTGCAGCCTGGCCAGCGGGTATTGGTGCATGCGGCAGCGGGTGGTGTTGGTCATTTTGTAGTGCAGATGGCCAGGCATCTCGGTGCTTATGTAATTGGTACTTCTTCTGCCGCCAACAAGGATTTTGTGCTCTCACTCGGTGCGGATGAGCATATCGATTACCGCAATCAACGGTTTGAAGAGGTGGTAAAGGATGTTGATCTTGTATTCGATGCTGTAGGTGGTGAACTTATCGGGCGTTCTATCGCGGTGGTCAAGCCCGGCGGCAAAATAATCAGTATTCCTTCTGCTGTTCCTGCCGAAGTTGCGGCTAAAGCGCAGGCTGCCGGCGTGGAGGCATTCTTTTATCTCGTTCAATCGAATGGCCGGGATATGGAAACGCTGGCTGGCTGGCTGGATAAAGGCATTCTCAGGCCTTATGTCAATCATTATGATTTTTCGCAGATGGCTATTGCGCATCAGCAACAGGAAACCGGCAGCACACGGGGGAAGATTGTATTGACAATTGCCTAAGAGAAAACGGCGGTGGTGTACCTATGGCACACAAAACCTTTTAATACGTTTTTCTACAAAGCTGTAGCCTCCCGTCAAGCGGGACAAGCTCTAAAGGGGCACAAAACCTTTTGCTATGCTACCGAAAAGCTGACAATATCTGTCAGGACGAAGGGTGAGCCGCCCCTGGAGGGCGACCCACCCTTCGTCCCTTCGACAGCCCTTCGACAAGCCTTCGACAACCCTTCGACAACCCTTCGACAAGCTCAGGGTGACAGCAATTCAGGGTGACAGCAGTGCGGGGTGAGAGCAATTCAGGGTGACAGCGATTCAAGGTGACAGCAGTGCGGGGTGACAGTTTACTATAACGCGTCAATGGTTATTTTTGTAAAAATGAGTGTATGCATATAGAGCAGTCGGCTCAACCTTTTTTTATCAGCAAGGAAACACTGTCTTCCTGGGACAAGCGCCCACACAAGCATAATTTCTTCGAGTTAGTGTTTATAGAGGCAGGTACAGGTATTCAATGTATTAACGACAATCATCTTGCTTACAGGCCAGGTAATATTTTCCTGCTTCCGCCGCTCGATTGTCACTCTTTTCAAATAGCTGATGCCACCACTTTTATTTTTATCCGTTTTAATTCGCTTTTTTTCAGAAAGGATAGTCAGCAGTTGATGGATTACTCGGAATGGTTTCAGCACCTGCATTATATTCTCAGTACTTATAACCGTTTGCCGGGCGATCTCATCCATAGTGAATCCGACAAACAGATGCTGATCACTTTGATCCAGGGCATCTATGATGAATATATCAATAAGCGCAGTCATTCAGATTCTATCATCCGCGCTCATCTTTTTGCTTTGCTGAACATCCTGCAGCGCAACTTCGAGCAGCGCTTCAAAAGTGAGCAGGGTTCAGAAGACAAGCAAGTGGGCAATATTCTTCAGTATATTCAATTCAACCTGTTTGATAATGAGAAGTTGCGTGTGGAAGCACTGGCAGCGGTATTTCATTTATCGCCTACTTATGTGGGCGAGTTTTTTCGTAAGAAAACAGGAGAAAGTTTGAAAGATTACATCCTCAAATCACGCGTGCATGTAGCCAGGAGCAGGTTGGAAACCTCTGATCAAAGCGCCAAGGAAATTGCTGCGGAGTTGGGCTTCACGGATGCCAGTCATATGGCTAAAGTGATCAAGAAGTATTATCCGCCATCTTCGGCGTGTTAGACAGTTGCCTGGCTTTTGCTTTGCAAGCTATTGATAAAAGATTGGGCTAAAGCCCAGGTGTTTTTTATGCTTTTAACCCCGGTCCTGAAGGACCGGGCAATTTCGTTTGCTTCGAATGGATACGCTTAGTGTCTCTTGCTTCGCAGAATAATACTGATTTATTTCTTCTGGTAAACTCTCACATAATCTACTTCAAACAGCTGGGGAAAAGATGTTTTTGTAGGGTCTCCTCCGTTCTGGCCGCCGATGGCCATGTTCAGCAGCATGTAGTGCGGCTGGCGGAAGGGGTTGTATTTGCTATCGTCTTTATTGTATAATTTTTCCAATGGCACTTTATTGAGTTCGGTATCATCAACGTACAGGGCAATGTATTCTTCTGTCCAGTCCATGCGCCAGGTGTGGTACTGACTGGCCCATTTTTCGCCACCGATGGAGTCGATGGAAAATGTATTGCTGAACCATTCTGCCTTGCGGTTGGGCGCGAGGCAGGCGATGTTGGCAAGCAGCTTACCATTATAGTATTCCATGATGTCGATCTCTCCGTTGGCGGGCCAGGGCTTGCTGACGCCCAGTGTCCACCAGGCAGGCCAGATGCCGTCTTTGATGCTGATGCGGCCACGCATTTCAAAGCGTCCGTATTGCCAATCGTGTTTGCCGCGGGTGAGCAGGCAGGATGAAGTGTATTCAATGTTGGGCCTGTTGCGGCGCCAGTCTTTACTTCCTTCGGTGTAGCGTGGGTTGGGCTTTTGTTCGCGCTTTGCTTCGATGACCAATTGTCCATCTTTGCATACTGCATTTTCCGGCTGGTACCACTGGTGTTCTTCGTTGCGCACAAAGCCTTGTTCGTATCCCCAGTTGGTAGTGTCGGCAGCTCCTTTTTTATTGAACTCATCGGCCCAGACAAGTTTATAGCCTTCGCTCTCATACTTGTCTGCCACTTTCTTAGAAGCGCTGCAACCTGCTATGATGGCGACAACCGTTATGTATAATAGTTGCTTCACGTTTAAATGCTTTAATTTATTAACCGTACAACATAGCTGTAAGAATATTTTTTATCGAGCAGGCGGTATTGCTGGTGTGGCAATGCGCCCCAGCTATCGTCACCTCCTACTCCCCGCTGGTTGAGATCAATGTTGAGGTACACCGAACGCGAGGGTGGCAGGTTGGTTGGGTGTTGTTGCTTTTTGGTAAGGCCCGGATCGAGGTCTTCGGCACTGTAGGGTATCGCACTGAAGCAGATGGGTTGCAGGCCATCGATGTACAAGCCTTTTCCTTGTGCATTGGTCAATGCCAGCCAGCGTACATCTGTTTTGTAACCGCTTTCCTGCGGACGGATGTAGCCGCTGTAATACTGGTTGCGCACGTTATCGGTGTACACACCCATGAAGGCTGATTCTTTTCTGTCGCTGTAGTTTTCCCAGGGGCCGCGGCCATAGTATTGCAGGCTGTCGAGCCGGCCATCGAGACGAACGCGCATACCAAATCTTGGTAACTCTGGCAGTTCGCGGCCCGTCATATCCATAGCAGCGGTGATGCGGATGCTGCCATCGTTCTGTATAAAATATTCAATGGTATATGGTACTGCAATGGAGGTGAGGTCATACGTTACTTTTACCGCAATGCCTTCGCCCGTTTGCTCACCTGTAGTAATGCTTTTCACCGTTCTGGCCTGGTGTGCAGCGCGCCAGATGCCCAGCCGTGCAGGCATGCTGTTGCCAAAGTCGTTATCGGTAGGCGCGCGCCAGAAGTAGGGTTCGGGGAAGCGGTCTAATTGTGCACCTGTCTTTGACCGGTAGTTCCTGATGGTTCCCTGCTTCAGGTCTATCTCGCCGCTGATATCACCTGACTCGAATTCGAGTTTGGCATCAGACTTCTTTACAAGGAGGTTGCCGCCCACTTTGGCACGGTTGGCGAAGTAGTCGCCCGCAATTAAGAATTGTTCTGTTGCGAACGTATGTCCCGCAGGCAATATGCCTTCCGCCTTTTTTGTAATAGCTGTTACCACGAGGTGTAGTTCCCCCTCTCCTTTCCATTCGCCGGCCGGCAGGGTGATGTCGGTTTGCTGACCGGGCGCCAGCGCCATCGTCCAGGCCGATCCTTTTATTTTTCTGCCATTGGCAAATAGCTCCCACCTGAAATCATACTGGTCGAGGTTGGTGAAGGAAAAGAGATTTTTCACCGTGATCTTACCTGTTGCCAGGTCTTTGGCAGTAAAGGCTATGGGTTGATATACTTTTCTTACTTCATAGGCGCCGGGATCGGGTGTACGGTCGGAGCTGAGGATACCATCGGCCACGCCGTTCTCATCGTGCTGCCAGTAGAAGCCGCCGAGGTCGCCACCATAGGCCCAAAATGTTTTTCCGTTGTCGTCTTTTGTTTTGAGGCCCTGGTCTACCCAATCCCAGATGAATCCTCCCTGCATGTGTGCTGATGTGGCCATGATATCCCAGTATTCGCGGAAGTTGCCATTGCTGTTGCCCATGGCGTGGGCATATTCACACATGATGTAAGGACGCTTCTTTGATGTGTCGGCTGCGTACCGCTTCATGTTGTTGACAGAGGGATACATGGGGCACACGATATCGGTGTTCCAATCTTCTCCTGCCTGCTCAAACTGTACCGGGCGTGATGGGTCGCGTTGCTTCATCCATTTGTATGCGTCGTGGAAAACGGGACCGTTGCCGCATTCATTGCCCAGCGACCAGATGATGATGGAGGGGTGGTTCTTATCGCGCTCTACCATACGTACTTCACGGTCCATGTGGGCCGGCGCCCATTCGGGCAGGTAGGCCGGGTGTTTTTTCTTATCAAACCAGGCCTGGAACTCTGCGCCCATGCCGTGGGTTTCGATGTTGGCTTCATCCACTACATAGATGCCGTACTGATCGCAGAGTTTGTACCACAATGGATCGTTGGGATAGTGTGAGCACCTGACGGCATTGATGTTCAGCTCTTTCATCAGGCGGATATCTTTGATCATCACTTCTTTTAATGGTACGTGACCATTTACGTCATCATGCTCATGGCGGTTTACTCCCCGTACGATCAGGGGAGCGCCGTTCACCATCAGTTGTGCGTTCTTTATCTCTACTTTGCGGAAGCCGATCTTTGCACCGGTGAACAGGTTGGCGCCTGCATCGTTCTTCATATTGATCACGCACTGGTACAGGTTGGGGTTCTCTCCGCTCCACTTGAGTACGTTGGCAACCTTTCCCTGGAATTGAATGGTCTGAAAACTGTCGGCAGTGGTGGTATATTTCTGCTCCTGTTTCCACACTTGTTTTCCTGCGGCATCGAGGAGGCTAACAACAATCGTCCCTTTACCTGTAGCTGCAGGTTGAAAGTTCCTGAGTGTTACGGCTGCTTTGAACTGTCCATTCCTGTATTGGGCATCGAGATCGGGCTGCAGGAAAAAGTCCCACACCGTTTGTTTGGGCAGTGCATACAGGTATACATCGCGTTCGATGCCACTGAGGCGCCAGAAATCCTGGTCTTCGAGGTAGCTGCCATCGTGCCAACGGAATATCTGTACCGCCAGCAGGTTCTTTCCTTTGCGCAAATGTTTGGTGATATTGAATTCAGCGGGGGTCTTGGCGGCCTTTGTCATGCCCACCTTTTGACCATTGACGTAGATGAATGCGCAACCGGTAATGGAACCAAAATGCAACAGTACTTCCTGTCCGTCCCAGCGTGTGGGCACATCAAATTCTTTGCGGTAAGTGCCTACGGGGTTGTCCGGGCCAATGGCTGGTGGATCTTTGGGGTGGGGGTAAGTAATATTGGTATAGATAGGTACGCCAAATCCTTTCAGCTCCCAGTTGGACGGCACCGTGATATCGGCCCACTGGCGGGTGTCGAGGTTTTCCCGATAGAAGTCCTGTATGCGATCTGCGTAGCGGTCTACGTAGGTAAACTTCCAGTTTGCATTGAGTGATTGGTATGAGCGGGAACGTGCATAGTCGTCTGTAGTTACATCGTTCGCATTATCAAATACCATGAAGGTGGCGTGGGGTGCTTCTTTGTTTGCATCCAGCAAGGTGGGATTCTCCCAGTCATTGCCGGCCTGTTGGGCCAATGCAGGGGCGGTGGCCAATGTCATTCCTGCCAGAATAAGGGCGCGCACTATTTTCATTTTCATACTCGTCTGTTATTGTATTGCCTGTTATTTTTTGGTTGTCACCGGTTTAATGCCTTTGTGTGTAGGTATTACGGGTCGAATGCTGCCATCGCTGTTGAAAGTCAGCTTATCGATGCATACTTCCCGGTTATAGCCGGCCGCCTGGCCCATTTCAATACCATGGGGATAGTTGAAGCGATGGTACACGATGTACCATTCATCTTTGCCCGGTATCTGTATGGTGGAGTTGTGCCCCGTGGCATAAATGCCTTGCGTGGTATCTTTTGCTATCACCAGGTTGTTGGCGGGTATGGTGATCTTCCCAAGCGGGCTATCTGATGTGCCGTAGCGCACGCGGTAGTCTGCATCGCGGGTATCGTTTTCAGACCAGAGGAAATAATACACGCCTTTGCGGTAGAGTACATGGGTGCCTTCGCGAAATGTTTTATCGGGTGTCAATATCTTCGTGGTGCCCGGTTTGATGGTCACCATATCTTCATTAAACTCTGCACCTGCCATGTATCCGTTGCCCCAATATAAATAAGATTTACCTGTTTCTGGATCGGTGAATACATCGGGATCGATTTGTTGCCCGCCTCTTACACTGTCGGGTCGTTGATCGATGAGTGGTTTGCCCATGTCTATAAAAGGCCCCGTTGGGTTATCGCTTACAGCTACGCCAATCTTTTGTGCGGCCGTGAAGTAGTAGAAATATTTGTATTGGCCGTCGATCTTTTTTTCGGCGATGGTGGGCGCCCAGGCATTCCTGTTGGCCCATTTCACGTCTTTGGGCAGGTCGAGTATTACGCCTTCGTCTTTCCAATGTACCAGATCGGGTGAGGAGAACGTTTTGAAGTAAGTGCCCGACCAGCCGGTGAAGCCATCGCTGGTGGGATAGATATAGTATTTGCCTGTCTTCTGCGAATAGATAATATCCGGATCGGCATAGAGGCCGCCAAGGACAGGATTGTTCGTGTTCTTATTCTTTGCCGTATTAGCGCCCCATTTTGCTTCGAGGCGTTTTGCTTCTGCCGCTGTGATGGGCATCACCGTACCGTGACGGGGATGGAAGTTCATCGAGATGTCCTGATCGATAACGGTAAAGTGCTGCAGGTCGGTGGTTTTGGTAAACTGGTATTTCCCTTTGGTATATACATCATACATCAGGATGTATTCGTTGCTGTTGTTGAGTTTGAATACGCCGCCGCCTTCCACCGGGTCGGTGGTTTGTTGTATGTACTCATCGCGCAGTTCGTACCCTTCCGTGAGTTTATCGGAGACAGCCACTTTCAGGCCCGCTGTTTTTGCACCCTCCGTTTTAAAGATGAGGTAATATTTTCCGTCTTTGTTTACAATGTCGCCATCGATGCAGGCGCCATTGGTGGGCGAATAAAATAGTTGTTTGGGTGCGGCTTCGAGGCCGGTAAAGTCTTTGTTGGCGTAGGCGTAATAGATCTTATCGGGGTCTTTTCCGTGTTTCATGGAAAAGTAGATCATGTATTTTCCGGTGGCTTTGTCGTAGATGGTTTGTGGCGCCCATACGCGCAGGAGGCTATCGTTGCCGGGAAAGCGCTTTTGTATGTTGACTATGGATGAAGTCCAATTGATGAGGTCAGTTGACTTCAGCAGTACCATGGCTCTGTTGGAATTCCAGCCGTTGGCGGATACCATATCGGTAGCCACCATGTAAAATGTTTTTCCATCTGCACCGCGCAGGATGTGGGGATCGCGCACGCCGCCCGTGGAGCTAATGTTTTTGGAGGGGATGACGGGGAGGTTGTTGTTCAGTGCCTGGTAGTGGTAACCGTCGTTGCTGAGTGCAAAACGGATCTGTTCTTCATATTTGTCGTTGCCGGTAAAGTAGGCAAACAGGTAGGCTTTGTAAGGTGTTTGTGCCTGCAGGAGGGTACTTATCAACAACACGGCACAAAGGCCAGTAAATCTTTGCATGTGAATCTTAAGTAAAACCAGCCTGCCGGGTGGCAGGCTGGTAATTATTGTTCTTGCACGTTCGTGCTTTTGTTACTTGCTCTCGTCTGCTACTGCATCTTCCCATTTCTCCCACATTACAATGGCCGGATCGTAGCCGCTGTAGCCCTGGTTCTGGCGCAGCCTGGCGCCGCCGGTGGCATTGATCGCACTTTGCGGGATCGGCCAGCTGATGTTGTGCGCACCAATCGTATAGGCACGGCCTCTTACCACTGCTTTTCCTTTGTTGTAATAGTTGTTGTACCGTGATACGCGATTGAACCAATAGCTTTTTGTTGCGAGGTCCTGTACGGTATAGGTATTACCCCACTCATCTGCTTTGCCACTGAGGGCAAGGCAATAGGATGCACGGCTCAGCTCTGTAAAGCGCCATTCTTCCATATTGAGCTCACGGGCACGCTCATCGAAGATGTCACCGATGGTCACGGTAGTGAACATCTGTGTACATCCTGCACGTTGTCTTACTTTGTTTACATCGTCTGCAGCTCCGGCAGCATTGCCGAGGTAGAACTTGGCTTCTGCACGCAGCAGGTAGGTTTCTGCCAGGCGATAGCAATACAGGTCGCCTGCGCCACCGCGGTGGTTAGCTTCGTTGGGGTTGTTTGTTTCGAGCGGATCTTCGATGTAATATTTGTAATGCGGCCAATCGAACCATTGACGGATGGTATCATTGCAAAGAAGTGTTGCACCATTGTACAAGCGCAGGTTCTTACCAAACCAGGTAGTATTCGCAGGGTCATTATACTTCAATGAATCTACGCGTGCCCAGTTGCCCACCGTGCTGTTGTGACGAAGGTCGCCGGCATCGCTGATGTTGGTCCACAGTTCGTTCGTGGCCAGCCAGGTAGGACGGATGTGTGCGATACCACGGCCCAATGCGTGCGTATAGTCGTACATAGGGCGGAAGTACTGTGTATTGGAAGTAGCGGCAAACCTCAGCGCCTGGTTCTTTCCGTCGGGGGTAACAGTACCCGCCGCGTCGAACCAGGGCAGCCAGTTGCGCATGCTGTTCATTTTCGTGCCGGCATCTGTACCGTTGCGGTTCACCATCACGAGGATGGTTTCTTTGTTGGCCGCGATGCCTTTGTTTTCGGGGCGGTGCAGGTCCCAGATCACGTTGCGCGTGATAGGCCAGGTTTGAGGATAGGGATTGATAAAGTTGCCGAAGTTGGCTGTCATCAACGAATATCCGGAACTGTTGATCAGGATATCGGCCTGATCGACTGCTTTCTGCCATTGACCGGTAGCCATGTACAATTTGATCAGCAACTGGCGGCACGCGCCTTTGTTGATGAGGCCAAAAAGGCTCATGTTCTTTTGTTCGGGCACCCACTCTACCGCTTTTTCCATATCGGCAGTGATCATTTTCAGGATCTCTTCGCGTTTGGTGCTCTTGAAATCCACCTTGGGTTGCTTCAACAACTGTGTTACAAGGGGCACATCTTTGAACTTAAAGACGAGGTCCATGTAGCGCAAAGAACGATGGAAGTAAGCCCGGCCACGGTAAACATTCTTATCGGCATCGGATACATCGGATGCTTTGTCGATATAGTTAATAACCGTATTGGCATATTTGATACCGTTGTAGGTCTCGTCCCAATACCACATCATCCTTTCGGGCATATCGGTGGGCGTTACGCGCGTGGCGATATCGGCCAGGATGTTACCGTCATCGGTCTTGGAGGCTACCGCCATATCAGTGAACATATATTCGGTACTGATCGGCAGACTAAGATCCTGGTAGTTAAAATATGTCCAGTACGTACGCAGGTGACGGTCGGCAGTAGCCAGGGCCGCGTCGAGGCCGGCCTTGTTGATGAGGGTACCATCGGGTGCGTAGAATGAAGTTGGTTCGGGCGACAGGAAATCCTTATTACAACCTGTCTGCGTAGCCAGCGTGCCTGCCAGTACAAGGGCCACTGCTGTTTTTCTGCTCAATATTGTTTGAAGTGTCTTTTTCATTGTTCAATCGTTTTAGAGGGAAAGATTTAATCCAAAGTTGAACACCCTGGGCGCCATACCGGAACGGAATATCTGCGGACCGTCACCGCTGGTATTGAAGGTTTCGATATCACCATAATCCCAGTTCTTCTGTTTGGTCCATACTGCTACGTTGCGGATGCTCGCGAATACCTTTACTCTTTCAAGACCAGCTTTGCTGATCAGGTTGCGGGGGAGTGTATATCCTACCGTGATATTTTCGAGACGGATGAAAGAGCGATCGTACAGTTTGCCGGGAGCGCTTACGCCGGCAGGGCCTTTGGCATCGAGGCGGGCTACGTCGTTGGTAGGCCTATCAACGGTCCAGTAGTCCTTCTTCCAGGTATTGGCCAGGTTGGTCACCAGTGAGGTTCCGTTGTCCTGGTTCAGATAGATACCTGCAAGGATCTTATGTCCCCAGTAGGAATACATATTAAAGGAGAAGTTGAAATCCTTATAGGTAAACTCGTTTCTCAACGACCACATGATGGGTGGTGCAGATTGTCCAAGGAACACTTTATCATTATCGTTATATACCGGAGTAGTGGTACCGTTGGCGTTCTTGATATCGTCGGCGGTGTAGTTGTTGGCTACTTTGGGGTCGCCGGGACGCTGACCGTATTTAGCAGCTTCTGCCGCTTCTTCTTTTTGCCAGATGCCAGTTACCTGGTAGTTCCAGATGGTACCGATGGGTTGTCCGATGAACCAGCCATTGCCCAGGTCATCTCTCTCCCTGTAGCCAGTTACATTACCCTGTGCATCCAGCACGGGCGTTGTGTACTCATAGTACAGGTGTTCGATCTCGCTTCTGTATTTAGAGAAGCCAAAGGTCGTGTTCCAGCTGAAGTTCTTGTTCCTGATGTTGGTGGTGTTGATCGTGATCTCGAAGCCCTTGCTCGTTACTTTACCCAGGTTGGAGGCAATCCTCGAAGCACCGGAATAACCAGGCAGGGAACGGTTCATGATCATATCGACTGTTGGTGTAATGTAGTAGTCGAATGAACCGGTGATACGGTCGTTGAGGAATCCGAAGTCGAGGCCAAAGTTGGCAGACTCCGTTTTTTCCCAGGACAGTTGTGTATTGGCCAGGCGGTCCATAAATAGGTACCTGGACTGTACGAGGTTACCATTGTTGTCGAGGTAGCCCTGGGTAGCGCCGGTACCTGCAGTGAGGTTGGCAAGTGCCAGGTATACATCGGCAAGCGAACGGTTACCATTCTGACCGTAAGAGAAGCGCAGCTTACCGGTAGTCATGGGTTCCCATTTGAAGAACTTTTCATTGGTAAAGGTCCAGGCTACGGCAGCGGACAGGAAGTTGGCGCGTTTTTTAGCAGCACCGAATGCCGAGTATCCATCGCGACGGAACGAGCCGGTGATCATATAGCGATCGTCGAATGAGTAGAACAGGCGGGCCAGCATACCATCGGCCGCTTCCTCGAGGTCTTCGGAGTCGAAGTTACTTTTTGCCTTGTCGGCATTCTGTATTTCGTGGTAACCGAGGATATCGCTGGGGCGGATATCGCGTGCTTCAACCCTGTCTTTCCATTGCTGACGGTGCTCTGCTTCCTGTACGAGGGTTACAGCAAAGCGGTGTTTGGCAGCAAAGGTCTTTTCCCAGTTGATCGTATTGTTGATCGACCAGTCGTACCGTTGGGTTTGCTCACGGTTGATGAGACCGTTATTCGTTCTCCAGTCGGGGTGCTGGCTGGACTCGTGGTAACGATCACGGAACTGCTGGTAGCGGGGTGATGCGTTGAACGAGTAGGTGATGCCGAAAGGCAGTTTCACCCGGGCATTCACGATCGCATTAAGGACAGTGTATCCTTTCTGGAGAGAAAGGTATTGTTTGTCGAAATCATAGTTGTAACCGAGGTTGTTCACCATCAGATCGCCCATGGGATGCACGGCCAGTTTGCCATCGGCATTGAGGTACTGTGCAAAAGGCGCATTCCGGAGCGACTGGTTTTGCCAGTTGGTGGCGATGCTGCCATCAGTACGGTTCTGGAAGTTGATGTTGGCGCCGATCTCGAACCATTTGGTGACTTTGAGTTCCGTCTTCAGGTTGGAGCGGATAGCCTTGTAATTGTCGCCCACGATCATACCCTTGTTGTCGAGGTAGCCGGCAGACAGGTAATAGTTGGCCTGGTCGTTGGCGCCTGATACGCTGAGGTTATAATCCTGGTTGATCCCGGTCCGGAACGAGTGATCGTACCAGTCGTAGGTTTTATTATCGAGGAAGTTCCTGAGTACTACATCCTGCATGAGCAAACGTCTTGCCCATACTTCTTCGTTGTTGTCAGTAGCAGCGCCATAGGCTCTCCACTGATCGATGGTAACGCCGTACTTAGCCAGGTTCTCTGCCGTTGGACGGGCGTAGAAACCAGGTCTTTTTTGGCCACCCCATCCTGACATTGTTGTCACCTGGTAGGCTTCATAAGCACCGGAAGTGGTATTGGTGCCATAAGTAGCGGCAGTATACCAGTCTTCGCGGTATTGCAGGTAACCGGCAGCATCAAATACTTTCCGGTTGGCGCCCAGGGTCGACAGACCGAGGTTGGAGGTAAAGTTGATCTTGGGTTTTCCCTTTTGTCCACGTTTGGTGGTAATGATCAATACACCGTTGGCGGATTTGGCGCCATACACGGCAGCTGCAGAAGCGTCTTTCAGTACGTCGATCTGCGCAATATCGTCAGGGTTGATCTCAGACAGTTCGCCGTAGAAGATCATTCCATCGAGGACAAGGAGCGGGTCGTTGTGACCGGCATCGGTGTACACGGAACGTTGTCCACGGATCTGGATGGAGCCGCCGCCTTTTGCGTTGGGGTCGAGGCCTACGCTGAGGCCGGGCGTACCACGGAGAACGTCCTGCACGGTGTTGGGGTTTTGATCGGCCAGCTTATCGGGCTTGATCTGTGTAATAGCGCCGGTCAGGTCTTTTTTGCGGGCCTGTCCGTAACCGATCACCACCACTTCGTTCATCTCCTTGCTGCTTACCTGCAGCTTAACGGCGATCTCGCCGGAGGCGGGCACCTTAACGGTTTGTTCGGCGTACCCTAATGATGTGATGGTGAGGGAGGTGCCAACAGGCGCCTCGAGGGAGAATTTTCCATCCTGGTTGGTAGTCGTCCCACCGGATGTTTTACCGGCAATGGTAATGGAAACGCCTATGACAGGCTGATTGGTGGTAGCGTCTATGACGGTACCGGAGACCTGGCGATTTTGAGCCAGCATCGTTAGCGGCAACATAAACAGGGAGGCAAGCAGCAGCATGATCGCCCCTTGTTTTTTGGGTAAAAATCTTTGCATAAAGCTGTTGATTTTCAGTGTTAATTTCAGTTTGTAATAAACCGGGCAATTGCTATCATTGGCAAGTCCGGCAGTTAGTAGTCGCGTGTATTCTATCGTTTGAAAAAAGCTTCAGTGATCTGTAGATCAGGGAGGAAGGAAAGATGAACAATATGCGGATGGCTGGCTAATTAGCCAGGGGCAGCACGTCAATCGGTTTACTCTTTTCATATACGCAAGCAGTTTGGATACTTTGCTTAGGGGTTGTTAGAAATGCAATCTTAGATAAATCTCACACAAATTAAGTGTAACTAAACGCAAAGGTAGGGGGTCTATTTTGCTAAAAAGGGGGTGTTTTGGCGCATAGTGATACTACAAATCTACGTCATTAGGGAACCAAACTATTGATAGTCAATACAACTTATCAATTCGAGGCTGTTTCGTCCCGCTTTACCACCTTCTCATTGAGCTTATACTGCTTTCCAAGATGCCGGCGATACTTTTCGATGTAGGCAGAGGGCTTCATACCAAAGAGACTGGTGAAGTGTTTGCGGAAATGTTTGATGTCGCTGATGCCGACCTGAAAGGCAGTTTCAGAGATATTATAATTGGTGTTGATGAACAGCTCGGCTGCTTTGCGCAGGCGGATGAACCGCACGAAGGCATTGGCTGGCTGGCCTGACACCGCCTTTATCTTCTTGTTCATTTTAGAATAGCTCATACCCAGCTCGCGGGCCAGGGTGGCGATGGAAAACTGGTCATCGTCGAGGTGGGCTTCCACGATGGCGATGCAACTGTCCAGAAATTCCTTGTAGTTGGAGGAGATCTTCAACGGGTTGTCCTGGAGGGTGATCTCATTATAGAAGTACTTCTGCAGGTTGCTCCGGCTTTTCAGCAGGGCGGCCACGCGGGCTACCAGCAAATCCCTGTCGAAGGGTTTTGAAATGTAATCGTCTGCCCCGCCTTCTACGCCGCTCAACCTTGCTTCTGTGGAGGCGTTGCCCGTAACGAGGATCACGGGGATGTGCCCCAATGCGGGATCGCCTTTGACCTTTTGACAGAGCTCAATGCCCGACATGGGCCGCATCACCACATCGCTGATGATCACATCGGGCAGGTATTGACCGGCCAGGATAAGGGCTTCTTCCCCACTCCGTGCCTCGTATACTAAAAATTGCCCCCTGAACAACTGGCGTATGTATTGACGTATTTCAGCATTGTCGTCGACTACCAATATACTCCGGCTTTCGGTGGTGAGGGGTGTGTTGGCATCCTGCAGGGCCGGATCGTCTGTTTCCATGAGCATTGTTGTCTCCGGCAGTTCTTCGATGATCGTCGTCTCTGCTTCTTCCCCGATCTCCTGCCCCGCCGCCAGGTATTCGGTACCGATGGGCACCTGCACCGTAAACACGGTACCTTTTCCTGCTTCGCTGGTATAACTGATGGTGCCGTTGTGGGCATTCACGAAATGCTTTACCAAAAACAAGCCTATGCCAAATCCTGCCTTGGCCGTGTTGGCCTGGTAGAACTTCTCAAACAGCTTTTCGTGCGCATCGGCAGGTATGCCCGGGCCGCTGTCGCCTATCTGAATGGTAACCTGTTCTTCTTCGTGTTGTGCATGGATGTATACCTTCCCATTGTTGGGGGTATATTTAAAGGCATTCGACAGCAGGTTATATAATACGATCTCCAGTTTTTCACGGTCGGCATAGATGATCTGTTCTTCATCGTCTTCTATGTGCAACTGGTATTCGATCTTACGGGTTTTGGCCACTTGTATAAAGGAAGCATACACTTCTCTTACCAATGTAATGAGGCTGACTTTCGCTATTTTAAGCTGGTCGAGTTCTTTATCTGCTTTTTGAAAAAGCAGGAGTTGATCCACCAGCCGCAACATACGGCCCGCGTTGTGGTATATTAATCGCAGGTCGCCTGCTTCCACCTGTTGTTCTTTATTTTTCAACAGGTCTTTGATGGGGTTCAACACCAGGGTAAGGGGTGTTCTGAACTCATGCGAGATATTGGTAAAGAAGGCCAGTTTCTTTTCATTCAACTCACGCTCTTTGTCATTGATCACGCGCTGGGCTTCCAGTGCGGCTTCTCCTTTTGCTTTTTCAGCTTTTGCCAGCTCCAGTTCGGCTTCGCTGCGCTGGCGCTCTGCTTTTTCCAATCCTAAGAGGGCCTGGCTCTTTTCTCTTTCAGACCGTTCATTGGTTTCGTTGAGCCGGGCGATCTGTACCTGGTATTCAAGGCGTGTTTGCCTGGCTTTGTACCGCAGGTAGAGATACAGGAGCCCGCCGGCTATACAGGCATATAATGCATAGGCCCACCAGGTGCGGTACCAGGGTGGCAGAATACTGATGGCCAAAATGGTTTCTTTTGTATTCCACTCTCCTGCCGCATTGGTGGATTTGATGTGCAGGGTATAATTGCCTTCGCGCAGGTTGGTGTAATTGGCAGTGCGGATGTTATTGGTATAGCTCCAGCCTTTGTCCCATCCTTCGAGGTAATAGCCGTACCATATTTTGCCGGGTGATGAATATTCCAGCGCTGCAAAATCGACCGACAGGACTGCATCGTTGTAAGGGATGCGCAAGCTGACGATGTGATTGCCGTTCGTATCTTTTATGTACTGCCCTTTTTCGCTAACACGATTGTTATTGACGCGCATGCCGGTAATGAGTACCGGCGGCAGGTACCTGCGCGGTCTGATCTTTCCGGGATCGAACAACACAAAGCCATTGATACTGCCAAAGATCAGTTCTCCCGACCGCAGACGCAGGGCCGCACTGTATATAAACTGGTTGCTCGGCAATCCATCGCCCTGGTAATAGTTGTTGAAGCTCTTTTGCGTAGGCGTAAAAGCTGAAAGGCCATTGAAGGTGCTCAACCAAAGATTGCCCAGTTTGTCTTCGGAAATATTGAGTACTGAATTGTTGCTGAGGCCATCCGCATCGGCATACTGTGCCACGATCTTACCAGCTGCACGATCGAATAGCAGGATGCCAGCGCCTTCCGTTCCCACCCAAAAGTTTCCTTTGCGGTCTTCATAGATCGACCTTACCGGTTTCTTCATTTCGAAGAAACGGTGTTTTTTATTGTGCTTATCTATGTTGACCAACTGGTGGGAATTGCCCGCCCAAAGTGCGCCCTGTGTATCTTCAAAAAAGGAAACAAGATCATACAACTCCTGGTCGAATGCTTCGAACCGGTCTGCCTGTTCATTGTAGCGGTATAGTTTTCCGCCGCCAAAGGTGGTAGCCCACAGGGTATTTTCTCTATCGAGGTATAATTTCCAGACGTTGATGTTCTCTATCCCCGTAACATCATTGATGCATTTGTACTGTTGGAAGGTACCCGTAGCCTTGTTGAATTTATTGATGCCGCCGCCAAAAGTGGAAACCCAGGTACGGTTGCGATGGTCGATGACAATACCTGTGACCATGTTACTGGTAAGTGAGCGGGGATTGGCCGGATCATGGCGGTAGTTGTGGAAGGTGTTGGTTTTACGGTTCCAGATGCTCATACCGCCACCGTCTGTTCCGATGTACAGGTTGTCGCTGGCGTCTTCAAAGAAGCAAGCCGCAAAATTATTGACAAGGCTGTTGGGATTGAGTGGATCGTGGGCGATGGTTTGGAACTGGCTGATCTGCGGATCGATGATATTGACGCCTCCTTTGAGGGTGCCCATCCAATGGCGCGATTCATTGTCGTGGTAAATAACCGTCACCGATTCGCTGGATAGTGAGCGGCTGTTCTCTCCGGGCAATATGTGGGTGACGACCTCTGTGACCGGGTTGAGTATATTGGCGCCGCCCCCTTCTGTTCCTATCCAGAGTTGTTTGTTCTTATCGAAAGAAAGTGAGGAAATGTTATTGGAGGTGAGTTTACCTGTTTCGGCCGTATAGGCCTTTACATAGCTTCTTGCTGTGAGTGAATATTTATGCAAGCCATTGGCAGTGCCTATCCAGATATTGTCTTCGCTATCGGCCTCGAGGGTATGAGCAAACTTGATGACATTGTTTACGGGTTCTATTTGTTGTGTGCCCCGTTGATACCTGAATAATCCGGCGCCCGAGATAAACAACCACACGCGTTGCTTATCATCGATCTCTACATCCACGCCATAATCCAGACGGTCACGCCCAGCCTCTTTTAAGGGTATTTGTACGGCCGTTGTTGTTCCGGCCAGTTGCACCATCAGTCCACGGCCATTGGTACCGATGAAGACATTGCCTTTATCGTCTGATACTATATGATCGACCATGGCTGTAATCTTTTCGCGGTTACTGGCGCCGTAGGGCGTGAACCAGGCCGGTAAGAATTTTGACGTCAGGCTGTTGTATATGCTCAACCCTTGTCCCGTGCCTACCCATAATTTCTTTTGCTGGTCCTGGTGGATGGAGTATATATAATTGTGTGGAAGGGAAAGTGAGTCGTTCTGTTTGTTGCGGAAGACCTTAAATTCATAGCCGTCGTAGCGGTTGAGGCCATCGAAGGTGCCAAACCAGATGAAGCCATCTCTATCCTGGTAGATGCAACGTATGGAGTTGTTGGACAGCCCTTTCTCCACGCCGAGGCGTGTAATCCTTGGATCATCAGCCGCCACGAGTACCTGAAAACAAAGTAGCCCCAGTAAACAAGCAATGAGTTTCTGCATTTTCTTGATCGCAAATTACTGGTTCGTGAGGACACGGACCAGGGCGATCAAATTTAGGGGTTTTATGCGGCGTCCATGATCTTTTTCGCGCGCTGGTAAGTAGCAGGGGTTACCTTAAATTGTCTGAGAAAGGATTTGCCAAAGCTGCTTTGGGAAGTATACCCCACCATCTTCGCTACTTCAAATACACGGAGATCACCGGCTGCCAGCAGATCTGCTGCTTTTTGCAGGCGTATTTCATTGATCAGTTCATTGGGTGTACGATCGGAAATGATCTTCATCTTCCGGTAAAGGGTGGGACGGCTCATGTGCATGAGCCTTGCCAGGCTTTCTACATTCAGGTCTTTGGTGGATGACTGTTCAAACAGGCATTCCTGCAGTTTCTTCAGCAGCTCTTCTTTTTCCCGGGGATTTATTTTACTACTCATGGCACATCGTTTTTGGAACGGCTATTTTTGAGACGGAAAAGCGAAAAATAAACGTCAATTTCACACAGTCATAAAGGTAGCTGACCGGGAGGCCGGGGGATGCTTCATTTGTTGAAATTTGTCGCACAAATGTTCTCCCCTGCATTCTGTTTCAGCGTTTTAACGCTTGTCTTACGCCATGCTCAATTCTAAACATACCACCCTCGCCGTCCTGCTTTTGCTTGTGTATTCAGGATGGGCACAACCGGCCCATATTAATTTCACGGCACTCTCCTCCAAAGACGGCCTGTTGTCGAACTCGGTCAACGCTATCACCAAAGACCATTATGGGATGATGTGGTTTGCCACGGATGACGGGCTGAATAAATTCGACGGCACCAATTTTACCGTTTACCGGCATGTTCCCGGCGACACCACCAGCCTGCGCGCCAATGAGATACTGACGCTTCATGAAGATCCTGCCGGCAACCTGTGGATCGGTACGAGCGGCGGCGGCCTGAGCCGGTATGACCGTCAAAAGAATATTTTCATTCACTATCCCACCAAAGGCCAAACCGGCGAACTACCCGCCAACGGGGTGGTCAGGGGTATTTGCAGTGACCAGTCGGGCAAAGTGTGGGTGGCCCAATACGAAAACCTGTTCCAGCTGGAACCCACTTCCAATACTTTATCGAGAATCGACCTGTCGTCGGCCGACAATGGCCGTCCAACACCCAAAGTGCTGACCTGTGTTTTTGCAGACAACCAGCAACGTATCTGGGTGGGTACTATGCAGGGGATCTATGTATACGAATGGGCTTCCAAACGGGTAAGGCGGTATCAATATTTTCCCAACCAACCGGGCAGTCTTATCAGCAATGAGATCAGGGCCATTACGCAAGACAAGGACGGGGTGATCTGGATAGGCACTCCTGCCGGCTTGTGCACATTCCGTCCCAATGGGGCCGGTTTCGATTCTTACAGTTACCTGAGTGGTCCCGCCAGTGCTTTGAGCAGCCATGAGATCAATTGTATTGCACCCGACGAGGCGGGCAATCTCTGGGTAGGCACTTCAGAAGGATTGAACATTGCAGACACGCGTTCGCAACGGGTGATCACGCATCTTCCGCGGCCCGGTTATATGCACAGCCTCACCAGCAAATGGATCAAGTGTGCGTATATCGACCAGCAGGGTATTTACTGGCTGGGTACTTTCCGTGGCGGCATCAACAAGTTCGACAAGAACCTGAACCTCTTCGATATCAAGCTGAGCAAGTCTTTTTTTCCGCAAACCCGTCCCACAGCAATCGTCAGTTCTTTTGCTGAAGGCAGGGATGGAGAAGTTTTCATCGGCACCGACGGCGGTGGCCTGTTCCGGTACAACCGGAAAACAGAACAGGTGAGTGCGGTCGACCTTGGTCTGCCAGTTCATAGCCAGCATCCGCTTTCCATACTTGCGATGCAAATGTCGAGCGACAATAAACTGTATATCGGCACGTATGCATGGGGGCTTATCATCCTTGACCCTGCTACAGGCAAACGTCAATACATGCGGCAAGGCCCTGGCGCTGATGATCTCAACTCCAACAATCTATTTTGTATCAAGGAAGACAGCAAGGGTCAAATATGGATCGGCATGAACGGTGAAGGGGTGAACGTGTTGAAAGATGGTAAGGTGGTAATGAAGCTGACACCCCGCCCCCGGCCTGATGCGGGCAATGAAGTAATGCTGCCCATGAACGGATACGTGCGGGCCATCGAAGAAGATACGGCCGGCAACATGTGGATCGGCACGCATGGTGGCGGTGTCAATGTGTTTGACCCGCAACGCAGGCAGTGGACCACTTACACGCAAGGTAATAACCGGTTGCCCAGTGATAAGGTGCAAACGATCCTGCGCGACAGCCACGGCCGTATGTGGCTGGGTACTTTTGGAGAAGGGCTTAGCCTGTATGACCCTGTTCAAAAATCGTTTACCACCTTCTCTGAAAAAGACGGTTTGCAGAATACGACGATGTACCAGATCATCGAGGATTTCAATGGTCTTCTGTGGCTTAGTACCAATACCGGCATCAGCAGTTTCGACGTAGCGAAGAAAACGTTTCGCAATTACACCCACCATAATGGTGTTCAGAATAACAATTTCGTACGTGCTTCAGGTATTCGCTTGTCGGAAGGCGATCTTATGTTCGGTGGCCTTGAAGGCTTCAACTATTTCGATCCTGCCAAGCTGACCATCAACCGCAATGTACCGCAGGTAATACTGACCGACCTGAAGATCTCGAACAAGTCGGTGGTACCTGGTGAGGATGCTCCGATCGAATCGCATATTTCTGTGGCCGACCAGGTGAACCTTGCCTACAAACAAAACTTTGCCCTGAGCTTTGTGGCACTCAACTACACGCTTCCCAAAGAAAATAATTACGCCTACAAGCTGGAAGGTTTCGACAAGGACTGGAACTATACCGGTACTGTAAACGTTGCTTCTTACACCAACCTCGATCCGGGTGAATACACTTTCCGGGTGAAGGCCAGCAACAACGACGGCGTGTGGAGCAGTAACGATACCATCCTGCGTATCTACGTGCATCCTCCTTTCTGGCGCACCATCTGGGCCTATATTTTTTATGCAGCTGTCATCTGTGGCCTGTTGTTGTATAGCCGTCACCTCGGCATTGCACGCCTCCGGAAAAAGTTCCTGCTGGAACAGGAACGGCAGGAAGCCAAACGCATACAGGAGCTTGACCGGTTGAAGATCAAGTTCCTCACCAACCTGAGCCATGATTTCAGAACACCGATATCGCTGATCATGGGTCCTGTGGACCAATTGATCGCCAGTGAAAAGGCCGACAACCAGCTCGACAAACTGGGCATGATCAAGCGCAACGCACGACGGTTGTTGAACCTCGTGAACCAACTGCTCGACTTCCGCAAGATGGAAGAGCATGAACTCAGCCTGCAGCTGGCGCCCGGCGAACTGGTAACGTTCCTCAAAGAGGTAACGGATGCTTTCATGGACTTTGCAGAAAGAAAACATATTCATTTCCTGTTCAGGAGTGATATTCCCATGCTGCATGCTTTCTTTGACCACGACAAACTGGAGCGCATTCTTTTCAATCTTCTTTCGAATGCATTCAAGTTCACACTCGAAGGTGGCAACGTACGTGTTGAGTTGTCAACACTGGACAGGCCTGCCGATCCACAGCATCTGTGGGTAGCTATAAAAGTGAAGGACTCCGGCGTTGGTATTGCGAAAGACAAGCAGGATCAGATATTCGAACGTTTTTTTCAAACCAATTCCAGCTCGGCCATTTTAAATCAGGGCACCGGCATCGGCCTGTCCATCACCAAAGAGTTCATTAAAATGCATGGCGGCTCTATCGAAGTAGATAGTGAGCCGGGGCTAGGTTCTACGTTTACCATCGAATTGCCTTTACAGATCGTGATCATGGAGCCAGGCTCAATACCGGCAACGTTACCTGATACAACAGATATTTTACAAGACGGGAATTCCTTTACTTCGGTTGAAGAACCCTTCGACAAGCTCAGGGTGACAAGAGCGGAGATATCAACTGCAAGTGCAACCGATCTGCCATTGGTGCTGCTGGTTGAGGACAATGAAGACTTCCGGTTTTACCTCAAAGACAATCTCCGGAATCATTACAAGGTTCTGGAAGCATCGAATGGCAAAGAGGGCTGGCAAAAAGCGCTGGCGCATCATCCGCAGCTGATCGTAAGTGATATTACCATGCCCGAGATGGACGGCATCACCCTGGTGCAAAAGCTGAAGGCCGACAAACGCACCAATCATATCCCCGTGATACTGCTTACTGCACTTACAGCAGAAGAGCAGCAGATCGCCGGCCTTGAAACAGGGGCTAATGATTACATCACCAAGCCTTTCAACTTCGAAGTGCTGCACGTGAAGATCAAAAACCTGCTGCACCTGAACAATACACTCAAATCTACCTACACGCGGCAATTCAAAGTGCTTACACCGGACGTAGCGTTGGAATCGGCCGACGAACAGCTGCTGCATAAAGTAGTGCGCTATCTCGAAGAGAACCTTACCAACTCTCAGCTATCGGTTGAAAGCCTGAGCAAGGAAGTAGGCATGAGCCGCAGCTCGCTGTACAATAAACTTCTGGAACTAACCGGACAAACTCCGGTTGAATACATACGTTCTTACCGGCTGGACAAAGCGGCTGCCCTGATGGAAAAAAGCGACATGACCATTGCGGAGATCGCTTACCTGGTAGGATTCACAACACCGAATTATTTTGCCAAGTCGTTCAAAAGCAAATTCAACCTGCTGCCTTCCGAGTACATTGCCAGGATAAAGAAAGGAACAGGCAATTCTTAGCTCCTGACATACAGGAAACGCGTTGAGTAATCTGGCCGCAGGAACGGCCCGACCACCGACTGAACCGTTTTAGCTCTATCGTCTCAATTATTGCAAGAAGATGGCTCTCCGCTATTCTTATTGCTGTTTTTTTTCGTCTTTTGTATTCTCCAACAAACTTCATTTTAAACATTCATCCACTCATCATACCCATGAACAGATCATTACCATTAGTGCCCGCTTGTTTGTTTGCTGCATGGCTGTTATCCGGCTGTGCTGCCCGGCAAACAGCCAGTTCGGCAGCATCACCGGCAGCGTCTTCTATAGTAACTTCAGGAACGCCTTCTTTGAAAGCGGCTTTCAAGAAGGATTTTCTTATTGGCACAGCACTCAACCTGGACCAGGTATCGGATAAAGACCCGGCTACCGCCAAACTGATCCCCGAGCAATTCAATGCCATCACGCCCGAGAACCTGATGAAGGCCATGCACCTGCATCCTGAATGGAACCGGTATAACTTTGAACCTGCCGACAAGCTCGTGGCTTACGCTCAGCAACATGACATGCGCGTGAATGGTCACACACTTATCTGGCACAGTCAATTGCCCGGCTTTATAAGGAGGATCAAAAGTGCCGATTCGGTACGCCAGTTCTTCACGGATCATATAACCACCGTGGCCGGCCGCTATAAAGGAAAGGTGGCTTCCTGGGATGTAGTGAACGAGGCGCTGAATGAAGATGGCTCTTTGCGCAAATCTGTATTCCTGCAACACCTTGGAGAAGGTTATATCACGGAAGCTTTCCGGCTGGCTCAACAGGCTGCACCTGATGCTGAGCTTTATTACAATGATTACAATATCGAGCAACCGAAGAAAAGAGCAGGTGCGCTGACCCTGATAAAAAATCTAAAGGCAGCCGGTGTACGTGTCGATGGCGTGGGCATACAGGGTCACTGGCATATCGACAACCTGCCGCTTGCTGCTATCGAGGAAAGCATCCTCGCCTACTCCGCACTTGGCGTGAAAGTGATGTTCACGGAACTGGACCTCACCGTGCTGCCTAATCCCTGGCAAAACAATACGGCCGACGTAGGCCGCACTGCCGAAGCCAAAGCAGGTATGAATCCATATACCAGCGGCCTGCCTGATTCAGTGCAGGTGAGGCTGGGCAAAGCATACGAGGACCTCTTCAGGCTATTTCTTAAACACAAGGACAAAATAAGCCGTGTTACTTTCTGGGGTGTAAACGATGGTCAGTCGTGGTTAAACAATTTCCCTATCCGCGGCAGAACCAATTATCCGTTGCTGTTCGACCGGGAGAACAAGCCAAAGCCGGCCTTCTACGCAGTGATTGGTATCCGGAATGGCAACAATACCGAAAAACTGAATGATTGATCAATATGGGGAACCTCAACAGTCTTAAACAAAAAGCCGGCGATTGCCGGCTTTTGTGTTGTTGATCTTGTCTCTGATCCGCTATATGTCTACTTGCCTGCTTTCTGTGTAGCGTTCTTCAGCAAGGACAGCATTTTATCAGCATATCTTTCGCCCAACATCCTGTATCCTTCCGCATTGAAGTGCAAATTATCCGGGCCATCCGTGCATCCTGCAGAAGAGATAACATACGAGTTGGGGATGGTATTGGGCAACGTAGCGATGATCTTGTTCATGCTGGCGCAAACGCCACCCTGGTCTGCATTCACCACTTCTCCGGCCAGCAGGGGCACTGCCGCAGGATCAAGGCGAAGGTCTTTTATCAGGTTATCATATACCGTTTTCACCTGGCGCGGCCATGTGGTGTCGTTGGTATTGGATTCACCCTGGTGCACCAATATGCCTTTGATCACGCCATCACGTTGCGCAATCTTTGCCATTTCCACCAACCGTCCATAAGGATTGCCGCCATACTCTTTGATCATACCCTTCATCCAGTCAGGCGCTGTTGCTGCGTATGCTTCATAACGGTCTTTATCGAACAGTTCAATTTTGCATCCGCCTACTGCCACATGGATCACACCCACTTTTGCATTTGCAGGTAGGCCAGCCAACATTTTCCTACCGAAATAATCAGCAGGTGATAAACCTGTGCGACAACGGCATAGCGGCGGCTTTGCGGTATACCATTTACCCATCGTCCTGTCGAGGTTGGGACAATCCACGGCTTCCAATACCTGGAAGCGACCATCCACTGTAGTGTCCTGTGGCTCAAAACGGGCAGCCCCTTCCATATTGGACTGACCAAAGCATAGGAAAATATAAAAGTTGGGGTCCTGCGCCCAGGCGCCTGCGCTGATCAGCAGCAGGCCCGCAAACAATAGTTTTTGCATTTTCTTTTTCATACAACTTTATTTAAACATGGGATCATTACCACTGTATTTGAGATAGCTATAGGAAGCTGTGCTACCGGAAGGTTTGCCTGAGGAAGTGGCATACAAGGCAAAGAAGCAACCGGTAAAGCCGCCTGCATTTTTTGTACTTACATATTTTGCATCCAGGTCTCCCTGCAGTTTATTCCATTTGCCGGCACTGGTAGCATAATAGAAATCATATACATCTCCTTTTGCTTCTATTTTCAATTGCAGTTTATCGCCTTTACCGGCAAGGGGTGTTTCGGTAACAAGGTCCATGCCTTTGGTTTGGGTATTGCCCTTGTACAGCTGCAACACCGGCTTTCCATTGCTTACCGATCTGCTCATAAAGTAGAAATGGTACTCGTCGTAATAGACCATGAAGCCTGCTTTTTCATTATCCGCTGCAGCAGCAAATGTCATTTCAGTTTCGGCACTGGCATACAGGTGCTGCTGCCGCTTACCGATAAAGGAAGGAACGCCCAATTCCATCACTGTTTCAGGTTTCAGCTTCATGGTAACACCCGTCTTCCTGTTCAG
>JAGIBF010000034.1 GCA_017744515.1 Niastella sp. | reverse complement strand
TTAATAATCAACTAAGTTCTCCTCTTATTTACTTCCCAGCAAACATAGGATGACAAAAGGAAGAGAGGCGAGCGAGTGAAAGCCCGGAGGCGAGTGAGTGGTGAGCGGTGATGGGAATGTGGGGCAGGCGTTATATCTTTGAAGACATAACGCTTAAAATCGGCTCCTTTATGATTAAAAGACTGTTGGCTGCCTGGTGCATTGTTAGCATTACTAATTGGGCGCAAGGCCAATCTGCTGCCCAGTCTATTGTTTCGAATCAGCCTGCTGCTACTTAATGCGTATGTAATGAAGTATCGGTTGTTCAATATTGTTGTGGTGATTGCAATGCTTGTGTGCCTGGGGGCGACGAGCGTTACCGGCAATCGGCAGTCGACAATCGGCAATAAGAAGATTGGCACTCCATTTAAACTTGACTATCCAGCTTATTTTGGCAACAGGATATTTATTCCGGCGGATAATCCTACTACGGAAGAGGGGGTGCAGCTGGGCAGGATGCTGTTTTATGAAACTAAGCTGTCGGGGAATAATCAGATATCCTGTGCTCACTGTCATCAGCAGGAACGTGCTTTTACGGATGGGATGGCCTTTAGCAAGGGGGTGGATGGAACGTCTACGCCGCGCAATTCCATGTCGCTGGCCAACTTGTTGTGGATACGTAATTTCTTTTGGGATGGCCGCGTGAATGGCCTTGAAGCGCAAGCGGCTGTACCGCTCACCGATCCGCATGAGATGGGCCAGGCGCTGGACATATCTGCGCGTAAGTTGCAGCAAACGGCCTTGTATCCTCCCCTATTCAATAAAGCTTTTGGTACGGCTACTGTATCCGGCGATCTGATTGTGAAGGCGCTGGCACAGTTTGAAAGAACGTTGATCTCTGCCAATTCCAGGTATGATCAATATCTGCGTGGCGCCTATCAGCCTACTGCTTCGGAGAGGAATGGTATGGCGCTGTTCTTCGGTAACCCGGATATGAACAGGAATGTGCGGGGTGCTTCCTGTGGCCATTGTCATGGCGGGCCAAAAACGTTCAGTGAGTTGTTTCATAACAATGGGCTGGACAGTATTCCTGCAGATGCTGGGCGTGAAAAGATCACCGGCCAGTCCATCGACAGAGGCCGGTTCCGGGTGGCCACCTTGCGAAACATTGCGCTGACTGCTCCTTATATGCATGACGGGCGTTTTTCTTCACTGGAGCAGGTGGTAGATCATTATAACGAGCATATTCAACCCAGTGCCACGCTTAGTACTTTTTTGCAGCATGATCAGCCGGGTATGCGTGGCACCCAACTGGGTTTATCTATTGCTGAAAAGAAAGATCTCGTGGCTTTTCTGCATCTGCTGACTGATTCTTCTTTTATTACGGATAAACGTTTCTCCAATCCTTTTATTAAATAGTCTGTTTATGTCTATATCCCGTTTTTATGGTGTGTTGCTGCTGGCCTGTTTCTCTTTTTGTGTGTCGCAGGCGCAGGTAAAGGAAGCTCCGGCTTATGTAAAAGTAACTGGTGAAGTGACCAGGCCATTGCAACTTACTGCTGCCGACCTCGCCAGGATGAAACGAACCACTGTGCAGCTAAAGGACCGTGATGGTAAGGAACATGCTTATACGGGTGTGGATGTGCAGGATATTTTAAACCTGGCAGGTGTTACTACCGGTGAACAGCTGCGTCGTGAAAACCTTACCAAGTATATGCTGGCGCGTTGTGCAGATGGCTATGAAGTGTTGTTTTCTCTTGCGGAACTGGACTCTGCTTTTACTGACCGGCGTGTGATACTGGCTGATGATCTCGAAGGGAAACCACTGCCTGCGGGTAAAGGGCCTTTCAGGCTCGTAGTGCCGGGGGAGCATAGGCCGGCGCGGAGTTGTCAACAGGTTGTGGAGTTAATAATAAGGTTTGCTAAAGATTAGTGGAATTCCTTTGCTTCGATAGCAGATTTCTCACTCCGCTTTCGCTCCGTTCGAAATGACAGAAGAGGGGAATACCGTTCGAAATGACAGAAGAGGGAATACCGTTCGAAATGACAAAGAGGGGGGCGAAATGACAAAGGGTGATGTTCGAAATGATAAAAAATGTAAGGCTACGCAGTAGTTTTATTTCAAAACCTATCTTAAACTGTGTAGCAGTTTAGTCTCCCCCAGGATCTTCCGGAGGTATTGGGTCAACATTTGCAGGGAAGCTGTTTTCTGGATGCAGGTGATGGCTCCTTTCGACAATGCCTGTAAGCGGACTGTTTCTGAAAAATCGCTGGAGTACATGATTATGGGCACTTTGTCGACGCCTGGTTCACGCCGCACCTGTTCGAGGCATTCAATGCCATTTATTTTGGGCATGTTATAATCTATGAAGATATAATCTGGTAATACTTCTTTCAACAATTGGCGGGCCCGATCGAGGGTACCTGCCCAGACACAACTGTAGGGCAACCCAGCTATCTGAAATGCCTGGTCGAGTATCAATAGTTCTTCTTCGTCGTCATCTATCAGCATGATCATCTTTTGCATGTAATAAAGCTTTTAATGATTATCGGCTAAATAAGTTTTTGGCTGTGCCCGAAAAGGATAAGCTCAGTTGTTTGCTACCGTATCAATAAGACCAATTCGGGCGACCTCATTATCCGATTATCACATGCAATTCATACCTGAAAGTAACAGGGGCAAGCTTTTATGAACTGTTTTGCCATTTAAAAAGAAGAAACAGGTAATCCAGGTATGGCCCTTATTGAGAGAGTTTGTATTAACAGACGATGTAGCGTGCCACCGTAAGTATATTAAAGCTATGCTTTTGAAGGGAGATGGCCAAATTTGAGTTGAGAGCCGAGCGTTCAGCGTCGTGAGTGAAAACCGTTTGCATTGGGGCATTTGCTTCGATAGGGCCACAGGCCCTGGAATAGGACTGCGAGGCTGCAAGTCTTTCACAGCTAAGATGGATGGGCTGTCTGCTTACGCTGAAGCTTCAGCAGGCGAAGGAAAATAGCAATGGAAGGCGGCGCCTTTCCCGGGCCAGCCTTCTGCCTGGATGAAGCCTTCGTGGGCGGTAAGCACTTTTCGACAGATGGCGAGGCCAGTGCCGGCACCGGTGTATTTGTGTGGTTGACGATCGACACTCTTAAAAAGTTTTTCTATTTCTTCCTGCCTGAAGCCAGTGCCATTGTCTATAAAACTGATCTTCGTATACTTCTGTTCGTTTGTTCCTCCAGCTTCACCGGGATTGAGCGTGACCTGTGTACTGCTGATGGTAATTTGCAAAGTCTCCTCATGCTTCCTGAATTTGATGGCATTGCTGATAAGGTAATAGAACAGGTAATTGAGCATTTCGGCATTGCCTGTCAGGACGGGCAGCGCGGTAGCCTGGACGCGTACATTATTGGCTTTTATTTTATCTGCCAGTTTTTCCAGCACCTGTTGCAATGTTATTTCAAGGTTCACCGGTTCTTCTTTTCCTGGCAGGGTGTCGATACCGGAAAGCGCCAACATATCATCGAGCTGGAGTGTGATACGGTTGAGTGAGGACTGCATGCGGCGGAGGTTGGCCTTGCTGCCATCCGAGAGGGTGCGGCCTTCGGCGCGAATCAGGAGTTCGAGGGATGCATAGAACTGACGTAATGGCTCCTGGATATTGTGGG
Source organism: Niastella sp. (assembly GCA_017744515.1). Lineage (GTDB taxonomy): Bacteria > Bacteroidota > Bacteroidia > Chitinophagales > Chitinophagaceae > Paraflavitalea. The sequence goes on along the minus strand of JAGIBF010000034.1, from coordinate 71,650 downwards.
TGGTGATATAGCTAAGCGTGGCCAACTCATCGGTTGCGCGTTCCAACTGCTCATATTTTCTTTTGAGGGCTGTATTGAGCATACGTACCTGTTGTTCCGTCTTTTGCCGGTTGGCTACATCGAGCATCAGGTTCATGACGCCCACCATCCTGCCATCGGAGCCGATGAGGGGCATGAAATGGTTGTCATAGTGATGCCGGTTGAACAGGCCTTTGTGGGCTGGAACGAAGCTTTTAATACCTGCCATGGCCAGGCGGAAGGCGTTAATCATTTCTTTGTCTTCCCCAAATTGGGGAAATACTTCCAGCATTTTTTTGCCGTAGATATCTTTCTTCCCAATTCCGGTAAGCTGTTCGGAACTCCTATTCCATGCAATAATATTCCATTCCATGTCAATGGCCATGAATCTATCTATGCTACAGTCGTTTAGCAATTCCGCTATCGTTGCCGCGGGTTCGGCTGTAGTGTCCCGGGATATTTGCATTTCATCCAATTTACAGTGATTGGAGCAAATTGCTGACCAGTAGTGGGTATATATTCAGGGAATGCCTGCCTTGTTAAAGGTTTAACACTAAATACAGATAGTTATATTTTACAATTGCTCTACAAACCTGCTATATCTGGTGCGCCTTGTAATGAATTCCGCTGCTTCGAGCAGGTTCGCGGCCGTATGATCAGGTTTTCTTAACTCTTCTCCATTCCATTGTATCTCTTTTCCATTGTCGATGAGGATGGTTTTGCAACCTGCCTGGTTTCCAGCTTCCATATCATCGAGGGTTTCGCCGATCATCCAGGATTCCAGCATGTCGATGTTGTATTCCTCCGCTGCGCGCCTCAGCATGGCCGGCCGTGGCTTGTGACAATGACAGGTGGTATTGTAGGGCCATTGCTTTCCCTGGTGGTGATGGGGGCAATAGTATAGTCCCTGCAACCGGGTGCCATGTTCTTTCAACTTTTTATTGGTCTGGATAAATACCGTGTGGAGGTCGGCTTCGGAGAAGCAGCCAAAGGCAATGCCGGGCTGGTTGGTGATCATAAACATCATGTAATCCTGCTGGTGCAATTGCTGCAAAGCCTCTATCACATAGGCATCGAGGGTAATGAGGGATGGCTCTGTCTCACAAGGAACGTTGTACGTTCCGTCCTTACCAAGGAATACTGCTCTGTTCATGATGGGTGGGGCTGTAAAAGGTGTGCCAGGGGAAGTTGACAGGTTAACAAGTTGAAAAGGAAAGACAGTGGTTTTGCTGCGTGCCAAGGTGAGCCGCTCTGCTTTGCAGCATTAGCAGGGCTGCAGAGCGACCTACCTTAGTGTTTAGCGCCTGAACATGGGTAAGGGGCGCAGGGGGTGGATGAAGAAATTTTTTAACAGCTTTTTCATGAGGAACCAGTGAAAGCCATAGTTGGGATATTGTTGCCGGTTGTGGCTGATGTGTTGCTTATCTACCCCATAGGTGAGGAGACAGAGTGACACATCTATCCAGTCGGATCTGCGGAAGGTTTCAACGGTGTGCTGAAAGGGGCCTGTATAAGGGCTTGTTTTGTGGTGCCAGCTGATCATGGCGTTGCATTCATCCAGCCATTGGCCCCTACCCGTTTTTTTCAGGTAAATATCAAGCTGAACGATGGATGGCCCGAGGTAGTCGATGGTGTTGTTGGTCCAGATGCCGATGTCATGGAATACTGCTACGATGGCATACTTTTCTTCGTTGTTGTGATCGGGGTCGATGTGGCAGCAATTGTGGAATACACGGCACACATGGTTCCTGTATTTTTCGTAATGGACGCCAAGGTAGGGCTGGTAGGTGTGCAGGATGGTATCGATGGTATTGGTGGTAGGCATAGCGGGTTGTTGGATGTGGGGTATTGTGCTGTAAAGTTACCGTGCGGGACTGCTTTTTCCGATGGCTAAATTCGTGTAGCTGTTGTACAATCCGGGGTACCGGGAAGCTGTTGTATTAATTTGGTTTAAATTAGTAATCAATATGAAGATCGCTACTTATAATGTGAATGGTGTAAACGGGCGACTGCCTGTATTGCTTCGGTGGCTGGAAGAGAGTGCTCCTGATGTGGTGTGCCTGCAGGAACTGAAGGCGCCCCGGGAGAAGTTCCCGGAGCAGGCCATCAAGGAGGCAGGTTACCATGCCATCTGGCATGGACAAAAGAGCTGGAATGGCGTGGCTATTCTCTCGCGCCACGAGCCTCCCCAGGAGGTGCGTCGTGCGTTGCCGGGTGATGAAAAAGATACGCATAGCCGCTATATCGAGGCAACCATCGATGGTATTTTGATCGGCTGTCTGTATTTACCCAATGGCAACCCGGCACCGGGGCCTAAGTTCGATTATAAGCTGGGCTGGTTTGAACGGCTGACTGTTCATGCCAAATCTTTACTGGCGAAAAAGAAGCCGGTGATCCTGGCGGGCGACTTCAACGTGATGCCTACGGAGCTGGATGTCTATAAACCTGAACGCTGGGTGGATGATGCGCTGTTTCGTCCGGAAACGCGCGCTGCTTTTGCCAAGCTGGCGAAGCAGGGCTGGACAGATGCGTTACGGACTTTGTATCCTAACGAGAAAATCTATACGTTCTGGGATTATTTCCGCAATGCTTATGGGCGTGATGCGGGCTTGCGGATCGATCATTTTTTATTGAGTCCCGAGATTGCGCCCCGCCTGAAGAAAGCGGGTGTGGACAAGGAGGTAAGGGGTTGGGAGAAGACGAGTGACCATGCGCCGGTTTGGATTGAGGTGTCTGAACCATGATCTATTGGATTTTCAGGATTGGAAGGAAATGCTCAAATATTACCGATCAATGTCGTTTAGGGTGGTACCTCCCGCTAATGCGGGACAGGCTCTAAGGCGCACAAAAACTTTTTAAGACGTTTTTCTACAAAGCTGTAGCGCCTAAAGGGGCAAGGCGAAGCTACTATCCTCAAGTATACCACTATACCGTTGTATACCGATTACCTTTAGTATAGCAGCGACAATCCATTCATAATTCTGTATAGCTTGCATTACAATTCCTGCGCAGGAGTTACAACGCTGTAAAATTATTTATTAACTACTTTACCTCAAATATAGTGAAGAAGATATTGCATGTTACTTCGAGCCCCAGGGGCGAGGAGTCAAACAGCATCAAGCTGGCTAATCGTATCATCGATCAGCTGCAGGTGCGTTACCCGGACAGCTCTCTGAGCATCAACAATACTGTTGAAAAGAATTATATCCATCTTAATGAGATTCACCCTGTTGCCTACCGGCTGCCGGATGCAGAGCAAACGCCTAAACAACGGGACACGCTGTATAGCAGTGACCTGGCTGTGCGTGAGCTGATCGACGCGGATATCATCGTTATCAGTATTGCTATGTACAATTTTAACATTCCTTCTGCTTTGAAGGCGTGGATCGATCACGTGGTGCGCGCCGGCAAAACGTTCAGTTATGCCACGGGCAAACCGGAAGGACTGCTAAAGGATAAAAAGGTGTACCTCGCGATCGCTTCGAGCGGTGTGTATTCAGACGGGCCGATGAAGCCTTTTGACTTTGGCGAGCCTTACCTGCGGTTCATTCTTGGCTTTATGGGGATCACGGACGTGACGACGTATCGTGTGGAAGGGGCCGGTATTCCCGGTATCATGGAGCATTCGCTGGAGAAGGGATTGGAGAGTGTGGCGGTGTAAGGGAAAGGCAACAAGGTACTTGAGGCATCGAGGCAACGAGCGGAAATGCCAGCTGTTCATTCAATAAAAAAAGTGAGGCTGTCCTGACTTACGTCAGGGCAGCCTCTTTAGTTATGCACAGATAGACAGGCAGCATAGCATATTAAAGTGAATTAATTTGTATAGTGATCAATATAGCCTATATTCAAGGTACTAACGATATCTACTTATCGTCTGTTATTACACTCCTCCGATAGTTTTGTCAGCCTTGTTTTATTGTTTCACTATTGTTACAGCTTTTTGAAGTTGCCATTTCCTTTGTGCCTTATTGCTGTATCTACGGAGGTTTTTGCTTTTATTTTATAAACTAAATGTTATGCGCATTCTTTTTTCCATCGAGTTTGAGTTCGAGCATAAGACCTACTCAGGTATTGTGCGAGTTATGGAGCTATCAAGCCATTTCGAGTATCATATAAGGATCATGAATGCCAAGCTGGACAAGTGGCTTTACGGTCATCATATTTTCAGGCACGATGCTGATGGCTCTGTGACTTTCGATGTGTTTGATTGTTCTAAAAGAACTGCCACTTTGCGCGACGCTGTGCATGAAGGACTGAAGGCCAGACTGCAAAGCCAGGTGATAGCCCTGCCTATTGAAGACCGGCGTATAGCCAATGGCGGAGCAAGCTATTATGTACATCGCATTGGCAACCCTGATTGCTAAACCTATATGTATTCCCGCTCTTATTCGCCTGTTTCATCATGGGGTGCGTCTACCGGCTTACTTTGCGGTGAGCCTTTCTGCCGCAGGAAGATGGATAATATTACAATGGCAAACACAGAGAGGAATTCGCTTTGCCAGTTTTGGAACGACTCGAACCAGAAGCGGCTATCTGTGATGTATTTTCCAAGCGTTTCGACCGGCTGTCCTTTGGCAGCCAGCTGTTCGTTCTTATCTTTTAAACTGCCGTACAAGTGCAACAGGAATGACAGCACAAAGACCAACAACAGGGCTATCGTCAGTGAATGTTTATAAATGGCCAATATAAAGCCTCCCTTGCGCACGGGCCAGGGCGCTCCTTTACGAGCGGGTGAGGGTTCACGGTCTACCTCTTCTTCTCCTTCACATTTCTTCGATTCGGACGAACCTTTCTGGTACAGGAAGATGGTGAGCAGTACAAACAAGGCCATCTGGAGGAATTCGCTCTCCCAGTTCTCAAAGGTAGCCTGGATAAAATGGCCGGACTGTATATAGCTGCCCATGGTAATGGCAGGTTGCCCTTCCTCTACCCTTTCTTTATTGTGCTCTGCATAGCCTGTAAAAAACTGACCAACCAGTGCCAGGACAAACAGCAACAGGAATACCAGCGACAGGCCGTTGTTATGGACAAACTTGCGCATAGCCTCTTTTTGAACAGGCACTACCAATTGCATACCATGGTTATTAACAAGTGGGATTTCATTGCGGATGATGATACTTCGGGATAAATGCTATAATTATCTATTGTTGATATGTTTACAATGTTCCCAGTAGTCAAAAATCCTGGTAAGCATTGCACGAACAGCACTGTAAGATGCAGGTTTCATAAAGTATCCTTGCACGCTTAACAAATGGGCTTTTAGCACTGCAACCGGACTGGCATTGGTTGATATAAATATAAATGGAATACCTTTTTGCCTAAGAAAATCATCTGCCTGTATCTTTTCTTTTAACTCAAGACCGTTCATGATTGGCATGTTGATGTCGGATAGTATGACAAAGGGCTGTTCGGATGTTGTCAACAAATAATTCAATCCATCAAGCCCGTTGGAGAAAAACCTTAAAGGGTTTGGAATCTGTAGCTCTTTAATTATTTCGGCATAGATATCCTGATCATCCTTATCATCTTCTATAATTATTATTGGCCCTTGTGTCATACTGCTAATTGTAATAATTCATTACCTGATGAGTTACCTTCTGCTATAGCTTTAAATGCCTTTGCTATTTCTACCAACTCACTCATTGCAGTCCCTTTGGCAACGCAGGCTAAAGCACCCAGCGCCATCAAATCCTTTTTCTTTTGTGGAGAGATCAGCGTCGAAAAGATGACTACAGGTATATGTTTGGTGGCGGGACTTTCTTTCAATTGCACAAGGGTCTCCGCGGCGCTTTTTTTAGGAAGCGAATTGTCCAGCACTATCAGGGAAGGATATTGTGACTTTTCAATTTTGCTTAGATAGCTCAACAAATAATCCGAATCCATGAACTTTTTGAGTTCTGATTCATATACTATTTGTATAAATGCCTGGTCCAACAGGAAACGATCGTCACTATCATCGTCGACTGCCAGTATCTTAAATCTGATGGTATCCATATTCGTTTTCCAGAATTATTAAAATCCTTATGCCAAGTGGGTGGGTGCTAACAGGAAATGGATACGCCAATTAAATACTAAATATATTAGTATTTTCGTTAGTTTTGTGGCTATGAACCTTTTTGATGATACGGCTTTGTTTGATGAAGGGAAAAAGAGGTACACACAGTTCCTACTTCCTGATACTGAACTTCAATTGTGGGAGCAATTTTTTGCCAGGGATAAAGCGGATGAGCTTTATAAAGTATTGCTTGCTACTACGCCATGGCAGCAGCATATGCGGAAGATGTATGACCACGTGATCCCTGATCCGCGGCTTACGGCTTACTATGGCGGTGCAAAAGGCCATGGATGGACACCTATCCTGCTGGATATTAAGGCCAAGGTTGAATCAGCTTGTGGCATTTCTTTTGACCGGGTTTTGCTCAACTATTACCGGGATGGCAACGATTCTGTTGCCTGGCATAGCGATACGCTGCCAGCCGATGGTAAACATCATCATATCGCTTCAGTGACTTTTGGAGAAACACGCCTTTTTAAGATACGACATAAGTCCCGCAAAGACATCAAACCACTTGATATTCCTCTTACGCATGGCAGTTTTCTTTTGATGGGGGAAACGATGCAGGAGCACTACGAGCATCATGTGCCGAAGACCTCCCGAAAGATAGGCCCACGCATCAATCTTACTTTTCGTATTTCCGAAGCGGGGAAGCCAGTCTATTACACTTCCATATTACCTGCCACAACTTCCTGAAAACTTTATGGCTACTGATAATTTTCCATTCATGGTATAGCTAATTCAGCCATCGGTCCTTTGTGTAAGCTCAAAGAATTCTGCTGTATTGCTTTTTTATTTCTTTTGAACCCATACTGCTATAGAGCCTGCCGGTACGGGGAACTGCCCCCATCCTTCTTCGTTAATAATTACCTCTGCTTTATGCACGCCCAGAAGGTCTATAAAAGTTTTTCCCTTGTGTTTAGTGCCTATTTCCATATCCTTGAAGCCATCTTCGCTGTTGGAAAGTATAACTGCGCATCCTGAATCCTCATTTTCATCGGTTCCATCCCTTGTCCAACCAACGCAGTTGGGATGATCAAAGTAGTCGCGTTGTGGTCCGTAAGCGAACCGTTTACGTGCTTCGAGGAGCTGTTCGAGGTGTTGACAGGTGTCGAGGAATATTTCATGGTCATTGCCATCTTTTCCTTTGTCGACATAATGGGCTCCATACAGGTCGGGATAGAACACACAAGGATATCCTCCTTCCCGCAGGAGGATGAGTGCGTATGCATGTGGTTTGAACCAGTTCTCTACCGGGGCTTCCAATGCCTGGAGTGGCTGGGTGTCGTGGTTGTCGACCACGGTAACCGCCAATTCAGGCTTTACCGATACCAGGCTATCGTTGAAAATGGTGGTGAGGTCGAAATCTTTTCCCTGCTGTGAAGCATGGTAGAGGCTGTGGTGCAGGGAAGCGTCGAACAAGGTCATGCGGCCATTGGTGGCATCAATATAGCGAAGCAGTAAGGGTAATTCGCCTGGCGCCCAATACTCGCCCACTGCAAATAGATCGGGTTTGACACTGCGCATGTGATCGAGCCATTCATTGTAGAAATCCGGGGAAATATGTTTAACGGCATCTATGCGCACACCATCGATGCCGGTTTGCTCCAACAACCAGGTTCCCCAGTATTTCAGCTCTTCGCGCACGGCACGGTTGCGAAATTCTATATCGGCAAACATGAGGTAATCGTAGTTGCCTTTTTCTGTGTCGATCACTTCTTCCCAGTCTTCACCGTATTCGTTCAGGATGGAAAAGACGGCTGTTTCCTGCAGGTCACTGGCATAATCAATACCGGTGAAACAGGTATGGTCCCAAATGAAGTTGGAATACTGCCCTTTCCTGCCCGGGAAGGTAAATTTGGTGAAGGCTTCAATTTCGAAGGGTTCGCTCGTAAATTTGGTCCGGTCTTCTGGGTCGACTCTCCTCACCCATACTCTTTCGGTTTCATCGGCTCCCCCCTTGTGATTAAGGACTATATCGGCATATACCTGAATGCCTTTATCATGCAGTGCCCGGATAGCCTGCTGTAATTCTTCTTTGGTACCATACTTAGTTCGTACCGCTCCTTTCTGATCGAACTCGCCGAGGTCGAACAGATCGTAGACATCGTAACCGCTGGCGTGCGGGCCTTCTTTGCCTTTATAGGCCGGGGGAAGCCATACGGCATTGATGCCGAGTTGGGCGAGGTGTTGCGCATCGGCCGCTATTTTATTCCAAAGGCTGCCATCATCTGGTATATACCAATGAAAGTACTGGAACATGGTTCCGTTTTGCATAGACTGTTCATTTATTGTTTGTTGAGTAGGCAGAGTAGCTATTCAAAATTGCGGCCACCGGCAGGGTTGCGGCCCTTCTTTTTTGTCGTGTGTCATCGACGGTACCGTTTCAAGCGGGTAGCTTACAGCTGTTTAGTAAGCTTGTCATTGTGCTTGCTGCTATGCAAGGGCACAGGAATTGTGTTTGGTAATGTCTTACCAAACCAAAGCGATTACCCATGCCTCCCAAAAAAAGTAAAGCTGCCGCCTCCGGCACCACTAATGACAAGATCAATGAGCTTACGCCTGATAAGGAAAACGGTACCGACCAATTCATGACGACTAATACCGGTGTCAAGATAAACGATGACCAAAACTCTTTGAAGGCTGGCGACAGAGGCCCTACGCTAATGGAGGATTTTATTTTCCGGGAGAAAATGACCCACTTTGATCATGAGCGCATTCCTGAGCGGATCGTGCATGCCCGTGGGGCTGCTGCTCATGGTGTTTTCAGGGTTTATGAGCCTATGGCAAAGTACACAAGGGCTGCTTTCTTAAATGACACTTCTCTTGAAACGCCCGTATTTGTGCGCTTCTCGACGGTGGCGGGTTCGCGCGGATCAACTGATCTGGCGAGGGATGTACGCGGATTTGCTGTGAAGTTTTATACCCAGGAGGGCAATTTCGATCTGGTGGGCAATAATATGCCTGTGTTTTTTATACAGGATGCTATAAAATTTCCTGATCTTATTCATGCGGTAAAGCCTGAGCCGCACAATGAGATACCGCAGGCAGCTTCGGCTCACGATACATTCTGGGACTTTATTTCGCTAATGCCTGAATCTGCCCATATGATCACGTGGGTTATGAGTGACCGGGCTATTCCAAGGAGCTACCGGATGATGGAGGGTTTCGGTGTTCACACTTTCCGGTTTGTGAATGAACAGGGGAAAGCGTGTTTTGTGAAGTTTCACTGGAAGCCTCTATTGGGTGTTCACTCTGTTGCCTGGGACGAAGCGCAGAAGATCTCCGGCAAAGACCCTGACTTTCATCGCCGCGATCTGTGGGAGGCTATTGAAAGCGGTAATTTTCCTGAATGGGAACTGGGGGTTCAGATCGTTGCAGAAAAGGATGAGATGTCTTTCGACTTCGATCTGCTGGACCCTACCAAGCTTATCCCGGAAGAGCTGGTACCGGTGATGCGTATCGGTAAACTGACCCTGAACCGCAACCCTGATAATTTCTTTGCAGAAACCGAGCAGGTAGCTTTTCATGTAGGTCATGTGGTACCGGGTATTGATTTTACCAATGATCCGTTGTTACAAGGTCGTTTGTTTTCGTATACGGATACGCAACTTATCCGGCTGGGTGGTCCTAATTTCCAGGAAATCCCTATCAATCGTCCAATTGTTCCTGTTCACAATAATCAACGGGATGGTCATATGCGTCAGACCATCAACCAAGGCAGAACCAGTTATCATCCAAACTCACTGGGTGGTGGCTGTCCTTATCAAGCCAAGCTGGCTGAGGGTGGTTTTTCTTCTTACACTGAAAGGATCGATGCCAAAAAAGTAAGGGAAAGAAGCCGCAGCTTCTTTGATCATTTCAGCCAGGCTACGCTGTTTTATAACAGTCAGTCGGATGTTGAAAAAGCTCATATCGTAAAAGCATTTAGTTTCGAACTTGGGAAGGTTGAAACAGTGGTTATCCGCCAACGTATGCTGGGGATCCTGGCCCAGGTGGATAAAGGGCTTGCTGCTGAAGTAGCCTATAACCTCGGACTTGAAGTGCCTAAGAAACCGGAACAGCCTATGAACCATAGTATTCCCGCAGATGGCAATCCGAAAAAGTACCAGCCTGTAAAGGTGGAGGGTTCTGTAGACCGCTCCCCTGCTCTCAGCATGGCCAATACTATAAAAGGAAATATCAGGACCCGCAAAGTAGCTATATTGGCGGCAGAAGGGGTAAATGAAGCGTCGCTAACTACTATTAAAAATGCGCTGCAGGCACAGGGTGCCGTACCGGAGGTGGTGGCTCCCCGGCTTGGAGAGATCCTTGCCGAAAACGATACTGCCATAAAAGTTGATAAGAGCTTACTTACGGTTGCCTCTGTATTGTACGATGCGGTGTATGTGCCAGGTGGCGACAATAGTGTGGCCACCATAGCGGATAATGCGGATGCCATACATTTCTTAAACGAGGCATATCGTCATTGTAAAGCTATTGCCTTTGACGCGGCGGCTTCACCCGTGTTAGAAAATACATACTTTGGCAAGAAGGTGCTGAGCATGCAGCCGCAGGAGGATGTACAGGAGGGCAATGGTGTAGTGATAGAAGCGAATTTTAAAAGACTGGCCAGCCGTTTTATCCAGGCAATTGGTGAACATCGTTTCTGGGAACGGGAATCTTCCAAAGAGGTACCTGCATAAAGCATGATAAGTATTGCAAACTGCAGGGAATGACTCTCAGTGAGTTTTTTATTCTCCTCTTTTTGCAGGGCTGGTAGTGCCGCAGTTGATTGACGGGGATCAAGCAATTGGTGTTTTTTTGAAAAAAGATGTAGAGGCTTTGGTACAAAAAGCCGGTTTAGCTGTTATAATAAAAAGGATAAGGTTTAATGGTTAACGAATTTGATTAGTTAAGCCCCGTATTTCTATACGGGGCTTTGTTTATTTGAACGATCACAAGGATTATACCTGGTCAGGTATGAAGGGAAATAAATGCCTGACAATAGGCTTTGATCTCATCGCGCACTTCTCTGAATTGCTGCATGACGGCTGATGGTGTGCCTGAAGCTTTGGCCGGATCGGCGAAATTGTGGTGAAACTTCTCGGCCCTGGCGGGAAAGTAAGGGCAGCGCTCTTTGGCATTATCGCATACTGTAATTACAAAGTCGAAATCAATATCCCTGTATTCATCGATGGTGTTCGAAGTATGGCCGGATATATCAATTCTATCTTCCTGCATAATTGCTATTGCCTTAGGATTAACTCCGTGGGCTTCGACGCCTGCGCTATAGACTTCTGCCTGATCTTTGGCAAAATACCTTAAATAGCCTTCGGCCATTTGGCTGCGGCAACTGTTTCCTGTACAGAGTACTAATATCTTTTTCATATATTCTACTACTTCTTATTCATTGCAGCAATCAGCGCCACAACAGTTTGTTTCTTTGGTTGGTTTTTCTGCATATACGGTAATGCTATAGATGCCGGTATTGCCATTCCTGAATTGGGTTATTTCTTCCTGCGAGAGGTAGCCTGATAAAATATCATCGGGAATGTGGATGACTTTTTCTTTCTGGATGGTGATGTTGGTGAATCCTTTTGCTTCGATCAACCCGAGGTAAACCTGTTTTTGTATAGCGCCGGATACGCAGCCGGCATACATTTCAGCGGCCTGTTGAATAGCAGCGGGAAGATTGCCTTCCAGCACAATATCGGAGATACTGAAATGTGCGCCGGGTTTGAGCACACGGTAGATGTCTTTGATCACGCCGTCTTTGTTGGGCACCAGGTTCAATACGCAATTGCTTACAATGACATCGGCTACGTTGTCCGACACCGGCATGTTCTCTATATCGCCCTGCCGGAATTCTACATTGTGGAAGCCTAACTTTTCCGCATTCCCGCGGGCTTTGGCGATCATGGCCGGGGTGAAATCTATACCGATTACTTTTCCCGTCTCACCAGTTTCTGCTCTTGCTATAAAGGCATCGTTGCCAGCGCCTGAACCCAGATCAATGACCACATCTCCTTTTTTGATCTTAGCAAACTGCGTGGGTAGTCCGCAACCCAATCCGAGGTCAGCCTCCGGATTGTAGCCCTGGAGTGTGGAATAATCATCTGTCATGATGTTGGCTGTTTCGATCGAACAGCAACCAGAACCGCAGCAGGAGGCTGCATTTTCGGTTTTGTCCTGCAAGGCAATGTCGCTGTATTTCTGCCTTACCATTTCTTTTAGTTGTTCTGTTGTTTGCATGGCTTTGCTATTTATTGGTTTATTGCAATATTGCGATTAATTGGTGCAAAAAAAATGCTTAGCAGCATTTGTCTTTGTTTACATAGGATACAAAGAAGGTATCAAAGGCGGAACGGTACTGATTCCATACTTTGGGGTCGATGCAATAGCAAACGCTGGTGCCCTCGATGGTGCCTTGTATCAGTCCGGCGGTTTTGAGCTCTTTGAGGTGCTGACTGATGGTGGCCTGGGCAAGGCCCAGCTCTTCTACCAGATCACCGCAAACGCATGCCTGTGATTTGACAAGGTACTGAATAATGGCAATGCGGGCGGGATGGGCCAACGCTTTCATCATTTGTGCCAGCTTGTTCTGTTTGTCTGTAAATATTTCCGATTTCGTGAGTCCCATATCTATCGCAATATTACGATTATCGTTGGAGTTGCAAAAATTATTTTTGGATTGGGATCCGTGAAGTGGGCCAGAGGCCCGGAAACAGCGCTGCGAGGCTGCGAGCTTCGCAGAGCAGCCACGATCTTACTCATCTTTGGGTTCCCAGAGCTCGATGATGTTTCCTTCGGGGTCGAGGATGTGTATGAATTTACCGTAGTCGTATTCTGCGATCTCATCGACGATGGTGACGTTGTTCTGTTTTAGTTCTTCTACCAGCGCTACAAGATTCTCTACGCGGTAGTTTACCATAAATGGTTTGGTAGAGGGATTGAAATATTTGGTGTTGGCCGGGAAGGTGCACCAGGCAGTAGATCCTTTTTTATCCGGGTCTTCGGCCTGCCTCCATTCAAAGGTGGCTCCGTATTCGCTGGTAGCTATGCCAAGGTTTTTGGAATACCAGTCGTTCATTGCTGCGGGATTGTCGCATTTAAAGAATACGCCGCCGAGTCCGGTTACTTTTTTCATGTTTAAACGTGTTATAGGATTAAGAAAGTGATAAGAGCAATATCCATTTATTTTTGGATATTACCTTGTGTATTAACAAATCTTCTGCTTTGCCTTGCCATTTCGAGCTCTTCATCGGTGGGTATGACCATTATTTTCACTGGCTGTTTTTTGTCCTGTATTTCCCGGATATCCGTAGTTGGTTGTTCATTGCGCGCAGGATCGAGACTGATCTGTAAAAAGGAAAGGTCGCTGCAAATCATGGCGCGCATAGCGCTGTCGTGCTCTCCTACCCCGGCGGTAAAGATGAGGGCATCCAATCCATTGAGGATTGCTGTGTAGGAACCAATGTATTTTTTGATGCGGTAGGCGTACAGGGCCAGTGCAAACTGTGCTTCGGGGTTGCCTGCTGCTGCGGCTTTGTGTACGTCGCGCATATCGCTGTGCCCGGTGAGGCCAAGGAGGCCTGATTGTTTGTTGAGCAAGGTATCTATGTATTCCGTGCTGAACCCGTGTTGTGTGATGAGGTGTAGTATGACGGAGGGGTCGATGTCGCCACTGCGTGTGCCCATCACCAATCCGCTTACCGGGCTGAAGCCCATGCTGGTGTCGAGGGAACGTTCGCCGTGCACGGCGGCTATGCTGCATCCATTGCCAAGGTGCAGGCTGATCATTTTAGCGTCAGGCTTTTGCAGCCATGTGCGCGCCTGTGTGGTGACGTATTTATGGCTGATGCCGTGAAAGCCCCAGGCGCGTATCTGATCGTTCTTATAATAAGACGGGGGGAGTGCATACTGCGATGCTACCTGCGGCAGGTGGTAATGGAAAGCGGTATCAAAAACAGCTACCTGCTGCGCTGCCGGAAAGAAGGCGGTGGCTACTTCGATGCACCGGAAGCTGACGGGATTGTGGAGGGGTGCAAATGGAAAGAGCTGTCTGATCTTTTCTTTTACGGCTGGTGTGATCAGGGTGGCTTCTTCAAAATTGCCGCCATGGACGACGCGATGGGCTACCACCTCTACTTCCGACGGGTCTTTGATGACCGGGTGGCTGGCGTGGCTGAGCAACCGTGCTATCTGCCGCACTGCTTCTGCATGGTCTGCAACGGGCTGCTGGTGTGCTATCTTTTGTTCTGTGCCGTTGATGGTAATGGTGCCCTGAATGGAAGACTTATCTGCTCCGATTCTTTCTGCAATGCCGGTGCAAAGGATTTCTTCTTCCGGCATTTTGAAGAGCCGGAATTTAAGGGTGCTGCTGCCTGCATTGATGACCAGCATCTTCATTGGAAAAGTGTTTTTAAGTGTGTTTGTTTTTAGGAGTCTTCGACAAGCTCAGACTGACAGACAAGCTCAGACTGACAGACAAGCTCAGACTGACAGACAAGCTCAGACTGACAGACAGGCTCAGACTGACAAACAGGTTCAGGCTGACAGGTGTTATTGTATTAATATTTCCAGTTCCATTCTTTTACTTCGGGCATATCTACTCCATGTTCATTGATGTAGTTGCGGTGTTGTATCAGTTTGTCCTGCATTTCCTGTTTGAGGTAGGAGGCATGGCTGCCCAGCTGTGGCAGGCGGTCGATAACATCCTGCACCAGGTGGAAGCGGTCCATATCATTCAGCACCGTCATGTCGAAGGGTGTGGTGATGGTGCCTTCTTCTTTGTAGCCGCGCACATGGATATTGTCGTGGTTGGTGCGCTTGTAGGTGAGGCGGTGAATGAGCCAGGGATATCCATGAAAAGCAAAGATGACGGGTTTGTCTTTTGTGAACAGGGTATCGAAGTCTTTATCGTTCAACCCGTGGGGATGTTCTGTTTCGGTTTGGAGTTTCATGAGGTCTACTACATTTACCACACGTATCTTCAACTCCGGGAGCTTTTCTCTTAAAATGGATACAGCGGCGAGGGTTTCCAATGTGGGTACATCTCCGGCGCATGCCATCACCACATCGGGATCGGCGTTCTCATCGTTGCCTGCCCAGGTCCAGATGCCGATGCCTTTGGTGCAATGGACTACTGTTTCTTCCATCGTGAGCCATTGGGGCGAGGGGTGCTTACCCGCTACCACCACATTTACATAATGCCTGCTTTGAAGGCAATGGTCCATGACGGAGAGGAGGCAATTGGCATCGGGCGGGAGGTATACGCGCACCACGGATGCTTTTTTGTTTACTACGTGGTCAATGAAACCGGGGTCCTGGTGGGTGAACCCGTTATGGTCCTGCCGCCATACGTGGGAGGCGAGTAATATATTGAGTGAGGGTAGTTTTCTGCGCCAATTGAGGTGGGCGGTCATCTTCAACCATTTTGCATGCTGGTTGAACATGGAGTCTACAATATGAATGAATGCTTCGTAGCAATTGAACAGGCCATGGCGCCCGGTGAGGAGGTATCCTTCGAGCCAGCCTTCGCACTGGTGTTCGCTCAACATTTCCATGACGCGTCCGTCTTTTTGCTGGAACTCATCGGTGTCGATGGTTTCTGCCAGCCACTGGCGGCTGGTGGCTTCGAATACATCGTTGAGCCGGTTGGATAGTGTTTCATCGGGACCGAATAACCGAAAATTTCGATGATCTTCGTTGAGCCTGATCACGTCGCGGATGAATTTTCCCAATATCCTTGTATCGCCTGGTCCCTGCTGGCTGCGTTTCTTCACGTTGAAGGCATATTCCCTGAAATCGGGCATGCGCAGGTCGCGCAGTATGCCTCCGTGTGCGTGTACATTGGCTCCCATCCTTTTTTCACCAGAGGGCGCCATTGCGGCCAGCTCCGGCAATAAGGCGCCGTTGGTATCGAACAGTTCTTCGGGTTTATAGCTCCGGAGCCAGTCTTCCAACTGTTTGAGGTGTTCCGGCTTTTTACCGGGCTCATTGAGGGGCACCTGGTGGGAACGGAAGGTGCCTTCTACCGGCAGGCCGTCGACTGTTTTGGGACCTGTCCATCCTTTGGGTGTTTTTACAATGATCATGGGCCAGGAAGGGCGTTTCGCATTTTTGTTGTTGGCTGCTTCCTGCCTGATGTGTTGTATTTTTTTTATAACGGTGTCCAGTGTTTGCACCATTTGTTCGTGCATCGTCATCGGCTCATCGCCCGACAGCAGGTGTGGTTCCCAGCCATAGCCTTTGAAGAGGCTGATCAATTCTTCTTCACCGATGCGTGCAAATATGGTGGGGTTAGCGATCTTATAGCCGTTGAGGTGAAGGATGGGTAATACTACTCCATCAGTGACCGGGTTGAGAAATTTATTGGAATGCCATGCGGTGGCCAGCGGGCCGGTCTCTGCTTCTCCATCGCCTACAACGCAGGCAACGGTAAGACCAGGATTGTCGAACACGGCGCCAAATGCATGGCTTAATGAATAGCCCAATTCTCCGCCTTCGTGCATGGAGCCGGGGCATTCGGGCGACACGTGGCTGGGGATACCGCCGGGAAATGAAAATTGTTTGAATAGCTTTCTTATGCCTTCTTCATCGCGGGTGATATCGGGATAGATCTCGGTGTAGGCGCCTTCGAGATACGTGTTGGCTACCATTGCCGGACCGCCATGTCCGGGCCCGGAGATGTAGAGCATGTCGAGGCCGTATTGGGTGATGACGCGGTTGAGGTGGGCATAAATGAAGTTTTGTCCGGGCGTAGTTCCCCAATGGCCCAGAAGCATCTGTTTGATGTGTTCTATTTTCAGGGGCTCTTTCATCAACGGGTTATCGCGCAGGTAAATCTGTCCAACAGACAGGTAATTGGCTGCCCGCCAGTATGCGTCGATCTTATGCAGGAGGTCCATGCCGGCTTTTGCTTGCATTGTTGCTGATTTGCGGTGTAATCGCATTGCCTGCAAAAACACCGCCTCAAACTCCTACTACGAATTCAGTGAGCGTTCTTTTCTGCCGGAGCGACTTTTTATCGAATGCAAACAGCTTGTTTATGAGTTTCAACATTTTGTTGTAGCCGTGCTGTTTGCGCACAAAGTAGGCTGCTCCTTCGTTGAGCATCGTTTCGACAAGGATGATGTTCTCAGAATTAGAAAACACGATCACCGGCAGGGATTGTAGTTGCTCACTGGCTTTTATTTCCCGGAGACAGGTGAGGCCATCTTTTTTGGGCATGTTGATGTCGAGGAACAGTGCATCGGGTAATTGTTTTGCCGATTGCAGGAATTCCATTAGCTCTACTCCATCGTTTACGGTGTGGAGGGTCAATTTGAGCCCAAGGTCTTTAACAATATCGCGGAATAGCATTCGGTCATCGGCATCATCATCTGCCAGTAATACATGCTGTAGTGTGTTCATGTGAAAAGTAATTGCGGTTGATTTGCTTGCTTTTATCTATTTCAAAATACCATGCCAGTTCAATTTCTGCATGGCTTTTTGTTTCAGCCATCCCTGCAAGCAAATGAGGAAGGGGAATATTGCAAACAGGTTGATGCAGTAATCGGTAGAAACAGCAACAATGCCTGCACAGAAGCAAAAGCTTCTGTATGCCATTGATCTTTTATCTGTTTGCCGGTCCATATTTCATTGCTTTAAAAAATAATGCCGAAGGGCATGTATGTTGTACTTATCTGTTTCAAATAAATTGTTATGGCAGATAATAAACAAAACACGGGCAGGCAAGATGATATCCGCGTGGACAGCAACGACCCCAGTGAGGTAGAATATCTACATCGTCAGTTTCCTGACAAGAGCCACGAGGAAATAAAAAAGGCTATTCAGGCAAAAGGCCCTATCCGGAAGGATATTGTTGCTTTTTTAAGTGGAGAAAATAAAGAGGTTTAGGATTTGTTTGCGCCGGTGCTATTAGCATACATTTGTCGGCAAGGGTAAACACCACTTGTAATAATCGATGACTAATCAACTGGAGCCTGCTTTTGCCACGGATGTAGAGAATATTCAACAGTTGGATATTGTGCCTTCTATTCTGGAGTTGATCTGCCGTACTACGGGTATGGGTTTTTCGGCGGTTGCGCGCGTAACGGAGCAAAGATGGATTGCCTGTGCGGTGCGGGACGAGCTTAATTTTGGACTGGTGCCGGGTGGCGAACTGCAGATCGAGACAACTATCTGCAACGAGATCAGGGGACATGGTCAGCCGGTAGTAATCGACGAAGTGCGGACGGATGCTATTTTTTGTAATCACCATACGCCCAAGCTATATGGTTTTGAGAGTTATATTTCCATTCCTATTTTCTTAAAGAACGGGCAGTTTTTTGGCACATTGTGCGCCATCGATCCCAAGCCGCTTCCTTTGAAAGCGATGAAAATGGTAACGATGTTCAATCTTTTTGCCGACCTGATCGCCTATCATCTTCAATCGCGGGATGTGGCATTGCAACAAAAAGAGTTGCTGACCAAAACGCAATTGCAACTCAGCTCATCGCTCGATGATATCCGGCAATTTTCTTATATCAGCCAGCACACTTTGCAGGAACCGCTGCGCAAGCTGCGTGTTTTTTCAGATCTGCTTGCGCACGAGAATACGCTTCCAGCAGATCACAAGGCGCGGGGTATTGCCCAGAAGATCAATGGTCTTGCTACCGATTTCAGTAATATGATCTATGGGCTGACTGATTTTTCGGGTGACGTCAATTCTGCTGTCGCTTTCGAAATTGTCGATACGAACTGGATCATGGCCGAAGCGGCGAGCAAATTACGTTTACTGATGAAGGAGAAGCATGCTGAGCTGCAGATGGAGCCTCTGCACCAGGTGCAAGGCAATCGCGGCCAGATAACCCGTCTGTTTTATAACCTGCTGAATAATGCACTGCGGTTTAGCCGACCCGGTATACCGCCTTTAGTACGGGTGTATTCGAGGGAGCTAACGGCCGATGAGGTCATACGTCTGCCGATTACGGTTAATAATGTCAGTTATTGCAAAATATGTTTTGAAGATAACGGGCTGGGCATTGCTGCTGTGCACCGGGAAAAGATCTTCGACCTGTTTGTGCGCCTGCACACCAAGGATGATTATCCCGGCCTTGGGGTAGGATTGTCGCAAGCGAAACGCATTATGCGCCACCACGGTGGAACGATCGTTGTGGATTCGGAACCGGGCGTGGGTTCTGTTTTCTCGCTCGTGTTCCCTTTGGAAAAATAATTACACTTTCCTGAATCCCCTACGGCAATCCTTTGACCAGCTCAGGATGACAGCAATGTTATTTTACCGGGCGGAATACAGCCTGCTGCAGAGAAAACTCTTCCGAGGGTTTGGCTGTGGGATCGCTCAATTCATTGAGTTTGGAATTAACCACAAACACCGTGTTTCCTTTCAACGTGGCCGTGGAGGGTTGCAAAAAGCGGTCTTCAAATGAAGTGGCAGCTACCAGCTCGCAGGATTGCCAGTTGTCGGCCGAGCGCAGCTTGAATATTTTATGAGCGCCTTCGTTTTGTACAAGTACGAGGTTGCCCTGCTCATCCCATAATAATCCATCGCCTCCCGGAAAGAAAGTGGGCTGCCGAACAGTGATGATGTCCGAGGGATTGCTGAGATCGATCTTGTATAGTTGTCCCTGGCTGCTGTTGACCACCAGTAAATATCCTTCTTTGTGCCAGGCAATGCCATTGAGTGCTACATCGGCGCCTGTAAATAAAGGGCTTTGCACCAATACCGATGGTTTAGCTCCTGAAACACGGTATACTACGGGTGAATAGCTGTCGGTAATATATACTGTGCCACTGGCATCGATCGCAAGGTCGTTGGCAAAGTGCTTACCGGGAAAAAGGGTGGACAGGTCAACGTCATCTGTTTTGCTGCCTGTCTTCAGATCAAGTGCAATCAGCCGGATCATTTTCTTATGGGTTGTTGAATCTTTATACTTGCTGTACGTGGGATCGCCGGTGCATATCCACAGTTTGTTTTTCTTCGGATCGATCTTCATACCGAAACTGGACTTGAGGGTGCTGTCTACGTAGAAAGGTTTGAAGGAACCTGTTTCGCTCACGGCGGCGATGGCGCCTGTCTTCACAGAGCCGACAAAGAACCTTTTGCCGGCGTCGTCGTATGCAACTCCTTCGGGATAGAATTCAGGTGCCTTGAAATTGATGCGGGGTGTTTGCGCAAAAGTGGTGGTGCTGATAACTGTGAGTAATATGAAGAGGTACTTCATGTTATTAATTTTTGGCGGTGGAGGTAGCTGGTTGTACGGCATAGATGGCACCGCCTGCATCGTCGGAAATAAAGATGGTACCGTCGGGTGCGATGGCTAATCCTGCCGGCCGGCCAAAACGGGTTTTGGCAGCGGGGTTGTAAAAGCCCGTGAGGAAGTCGATCGCTTCTGTTGGCTGTCCATTTACAAAGCGGATGCGTTGTACTTTGAAACCCTGTGGATCTTTCCGATTCCAGGAGCCATGCCAGGTGACTAATGCATCTTCATGGTAGCTTGCAGGGAAATCGGCTTTGTCTGCTTTGCCTAAAAATTTGAAGTCGATAGGCGCGGCATGGGCCGGGAACATCATTACGGCAGGCTGGGTTGTTTTGGCATAGGCTTCTTTGGTGGAGCCGACGGGATCTTCGCGCGTGGGGTCGGTTGTTTGTTTACCGTATACCAATGGCCATCCGTAATCGCCGTCTTTAATGATCTTATTCAATTCTTCGGGTGGTATTTCATCGCCGCGCCAATCGGTGCCGTGGTCCATGCCCCATAATTCTTTGGTTTGCGGATGCCAATCGAAGCCGAGTGTGTTGCGCAATCCACGTGCGTATATGATGCGTTTTGTTCCGTCGGCATTCATTTGTAGCATGGTGGCATGTTCGGGATTGGTTTCTTTGCAATCGTTGCAATCGGATCCGACCGTGA
Organism: Niastella sp.; assembly: GCA_017744515.1. GTDB lineage: Bacteria > Bacteroidota > Bacteroidia > Chitinophagales > Chitinophagaceae > Paraflavitalea. Next base: position 50,677 of record JAGIBF010000034.1, on the reverse strand, counting down.
GGTATAGTTTGCCATCCGGACCAAAGGCGATGGTGCGGTTATCGTGTTGTCCGCCATCGGGCAGGTCGTTGATGAGGGTATCGAGTTTTCCTACTGTGCCGTCTGCATTCAATTTTCCACGTGCAAGTTTTTTGGTGGCGCAGAGGTAGAGCCAGCCATCATGGATGGTGATGCCGTGCACACCTTTGAACTGAGCTATTACTGTTTTGAGTGAAGTATATTTTCCATTGGCATCACGGTTTTGCAAGAGCAGCACATCTCCTACATCGCGACGCGTAATGTATAAATTGTTGTTGGCGCCAATGGCCATCATGCGCGGCTTGCCCAAGCCGCTGGCAGCAATGGTTACTTTGAAGCCGGCCGGCACTTTGAGGCGGCTAATGAATGATGGCTGAAAATCTTCGTGGGCTGCAAACAAGGTGTTGACGTTGGCGCTAACTGGTTGTTTGGCGGGATGTCCTTTCTGGGCGGATGTTGTGTTGGCGAGGCTGATAACGACTAACAGGATGATGATCGCTCTCATGTATTATGTATTGTGTATAAGCTGCTTTCAAACGATATGCCGCCATGGGGCACAATTATAGTTGTCTATACCTAAACATTATTTATGAAAGCAGCAGTGATACACGGTCCGGGTAAGATCAGCTACGATACGGTTGATGATCCCATCATCAAGGATGCGCGGGATATTATTTTAAAGGTGACCGCTACGGCTATTTGTGGTTCGGACCTGCATATTTATTCGGGTGGTATTCCACAGCCACGGCCGATGGTGCTGGGTCATGAGTTTATGGGTATTGTGGAGGAAGTTGGTCCTTCGGTTAAAAACCTGAAGAAGGGTGACCGTGTGGTGGTTCCTTTTCCTATTGCTTGTGGACACTGTTTCTTTTGTGAGCATCATTTGCCGGGGCATTGTGAAAACAGTAATCCTGAGCATTATGGTCCTGAAGGCGGGCTACTTACTGAAAAGGGTGGTGCGCTGTTCGGCTATACCGATCTGTATGGTGGGTATGATGGTGGGCAGGCGCAGTACGTGCGTGTGCCGTATGGTGATTATGGTCCACGGAAAGTGCCTGGTCATTTAACGGACGAGCAGGTGTTGTTTCTCACGGATATATTTCCTACCGGCTACACCGGCATAGACTGGGCTGAACTTAAGGGTGGCGAAACGGTGGCGATCTTTGGTGCGGGGCCTGTGGGCATCATGGCTGCCAAGAGTGCCTGGCTAAAGAGTGCCGGCCGGGTGTTGATCGTAGATACGCTTAGATATAGGTTGGATAAAGCGGCGCAAGCAGCTCAATGTGAAACGATCCTGTGGGATGGTGACGGTAAAAATGTGATCGACCAGATCCGGGCGGTGACTTATGGCCGTGGCGCCGATGTATGTATCGATGCTGTTGGTTTTGAGCCCGACAGGAATTTACTGGACCGCGCCAAGGCGGTGATCAACCTGGAGAAGGGTTCTGTGAAAGTGATGGAGGCGTGCATGAGTGCTGTGCGGCGTGGTGGTACCGTATCGGTGCTGGGTGTGTATCCTACTACGTATGACAATTTCCCGATCGGGCAGTTCTTCGATAAGGGCATTACGCTAAAGGGTGGACAGGCGCCTGCACAAAAATACATCGACGAGCTGCTGGATTATGTGGTGCAGGGCAAAGTAGTGCTGGATGATGTGATCACGCACCGGTTGCCACTTTCGAAAATTGCGGATGGTTATTCGATGTTCAAAAAGAAGGAGGATAATTGTGTGAAGGTGGTGCTGGATCCGTGGGGATAAGTTGACAGGTTGATAGGTTGAAAAGGAGGAACCCTTTTACTTGCTGAGTTGTTGACTGATTGAAAGTCACGTTCGATGTTTAATGTTCGATGTTTATGAAGGGGTATATCCTCTACACTATATTGCACCATGCTATTAAAAATAGCATGGTGCATCATTTTCGAAATATTTTTTACCTGGTATATATCATTGTTCTATATCTTTACGGCACCTCGTCGCGTCAGGCTATCCGTTAGTATACCCTTTCTTTTCCTGACCTCACCGACCAGTTGTTTTCCTTTTTAAATATTGTTATTGCCGCAGCATTTTCCATGTTTTGCAACATGAAAAGCGGGAAAGATTTTCTTTTTGCACGTGGGTTTGCTGCGTCATTGACACCTGCATACCTGTAAACGATCGTATGTGTATTTCGCCACTCAGGCTGAATACAGGATTTGTGGTTTTTCAGCGATAGACCCGTGTGTCTACACGGGTCATCTTTTATCTTTTGGCTTTCTTTTCAGTTGTTATGTTTTAACAACGTGCAGTTTATATTACCGGACCGTATTTCTATACGGTCCTTTTTTTATTGTTGGACTGTCGAGTTATGAGCGGGTATGAGTTTTGAATTCGACGGCATACTGTCCGCAGTGTAAACCTCAAACCTGGGTAAAGGCTATTTATAAATATATTATGGGAACTATCGATAAGGCCTGGTGGAAGGAGACTGTCATTTACCAGGTGTACATCCGCAGTTTTAAAGATAGTAATGGTGACGGTATCGGGGACCTTCCGGGCCTGATCTCCAAGCTGGATTATATTCAGAGCCTGGGTGTTGGCCTGGTATGGCTCAACCCGATCTATCAATCGCCGAATGATGATAATGGTTACGACATCAGCAATTATGAGGCTGTACTTCCTACGTTTGGTACTATTGCGGATTTCAATACTTTGCTGACGGGGCTTCATGACCGCGGCATCAAACTGATCATGGACCTCGTAGTGAATCATACGAGTGATGAGCATATGTGGTTTGTGGAATCGAGGAAGTCGCGCGACAATCCTTACCGGGATTATTATCACTGGTGGCCGGCAGAAAAGGGAAAGCCTCCCCACCGGCATAGTTTTTTTGATCCCGGCGCCGACGCCTGGCAATATGATACGGCTACGGATGCGTATTACCTGCATTATTTTTCCAAGAAGCAGCCTGATCTCAATTGGGAAAACCCCAAGGTGCGGCAAGAGATCTACCAGATGATGCGCTTCTGGCTGGACAAGGGCATCGATGGCTTCCGGCTGGACGCCATTTCTTATATTGCCAAGGACACCAACTGGCCGGAAGTAAGTGAAGAAGCATTAAAAAGCCGTTATCATAACGACTGGTCGTATTTCTTTTCCAAGGGTCCCCGGCTGCATGAATACCTGCACGAGATGAACCGGGAGGTGTTAAGTCACTATAAAGATGTTGTAACGATTGCAGAAACGCCGGGGGTCGAGATACACGAGGCGCTGCCTTTTGTACATATAGACCGCCAGGAACTTAGTATGTTGTACCATTTTGAAGGTATGCGTATTGGCTATCTGCATGGCTTCTTCAAACGTCCAGACCCGGAAGGGTATAGCCTGCCTCTATTCAAAGGTTTGTATACAGATTGGAACGACATTTTTGCGCAGGAGGGTTGGGGTACGATCTACCTGGGTAATCATGATCAGCCGCGTATGCTAAGCCGCTGGGGCAATGATGCGCCGGAATTCCGCAATGCTGCTTCCAAGTTGTTGATGACCTTTTTGCTGACTATGCGTGCTACACCTATTTTTTATAATGGTGATGAGCTGGGCATGGCCAATATCAAATTCGACAATATCCGGCATTACCGGGATATCGAAACGTTGTCGATGTATCAATATCTTCAAAGTCAGCAGGGTGACCTGGACCAGTTTATCCGCGATCAACAGTTTGGAGCGCGTGACAATAGCCGTACGCCTTTTCAATGGGACGCTACGCCGAATGCAGGGTTCACCACCGGAGAGCCGTGGATCACCATCAATGCCGATCATGTATTCGTTAACGAGGAAGCACAGGATGCGGATGGTAATTCGCCGCTGAATTACTTCCGCAGGTTAACGCAGCTGAGAAAGGAGCATCCGGTGCTGGTGTATGGCGATTACAAGTTGTATGATAAGGACCATGAGCAGGTGTATTGTTATACGCGAACAGATGATATATCAAGCATTGTTGTTGTATTGAACTTCTCGAATGAGCTGGTGCACTATCCTCTTCCGGAGGGCATTGTGTTGAAGCAGGCGGAGCCGTTGATGAACAATGAGACGTCGCTGCAACTGGAAGACAACACGGTGGTGTTGCTGCCGTGGCAGGCGTTGTTGTTTGCTGTTGGTTGATACGTTAATAGATTGATAGGGCCCTTCGACAGGCTCAGGGTGACAGCTTACGCTCAAGGTTACAGTTACGCTCAGGGTGACAGTTTAGGCTCAGGGTGACAGTTTACGTTCAGGGTGGCAGTTTACGGTCAAGGTGACAGATCAATTTCGTGCGTAATGTTCGATGAATTGTTCCTGCCAGGGATTGATGTTGTGGAGGACAATGCGGTCGGGGTGGATGGTGTCCTGTAATTGCTGCAGGGCTTCTTTCAATTGGCCGATGTGTGTGTAGACTGGTATTTTTTTAGTAACTTCTTCTATACTGATGTTTTTTCCTGCCGCTTCAAAGTCTTCGGGGTTGGCCATAGTAGCCAGCTGTTCTATACTTACGAGATTGTAACGCCATTGTTGCCACGCGGCTTGCGCTGCCTGTTGGTAATCGGGTGCATAGGAGAATGCTTTCTGCAGGTAAACGGGTTTACCTGCTCCTCCATTCTCCCGGAACTGCTCTACTCTTCGCAGGGTTTCTGCCGGCGTGCCAGCTGTTGTCAACAATCCATCGGCCCAGTTGCCTAACCAGCGGGCTGTGGCATCCGTCAATGCAGCGCCTAATAACAATGGCATCTCTGCAGGCCGTGTATATAATTTTGCTTCTTTGACCTGTACATGCCCCGAATGGGTAACTGTTTCGCCGCTCAATAGTCTTTTGATCACCTCCGCGCATTCTTTCAGTCTTTCATTGCGAATGTTCTTCTCAGGCCATGGCTCGCCCGTAATGTGCTCATTCAAATATTCACCGCTGCCCAATTCTACATTTATTCTTCCCGGGAATAGCTGTCCCAACGTTGCAATGGCCTGTGCTACAATAGCAGGATGCAGTCGCTGACCCGGTGCGCAGATCATGCTAAAGGGAACTGTTGTAGCCTGCATCGCTGCCGCGATCCAACTGAAGGTGAAGCCACTTTGCCCCTGCTGCCGGCTCCAGGGATGGAAGTGATCGGAAGAATGGATGCCGCCGAAGCCGGCCTGTTCGGCTTGTATGGCAAGGGCAAGCAAGTGTGAGGGCGCAAATTGTTCCTGTGAAGCGTGGTAGCAAATAATGGGCATGTGTATTTATTTAGCAATAATGGAGGTTTGTGAGGACACCGCGGCAAACAAAAGGGCCGGATTGTGGCCAGCCCTCAGGTCCAGGAATTCAAAAGGAGTTGTCACACCAAGTAAAGCATGTAGACTACTTTCAGACTCCTGCTATTTTGATCTCAAGTGTTTGCCTTTTGCTATTCTTCCTCTTCTTCGGTTTCTTCACCTTCTTCGTCTTCCTGTTCAGCCTGCCAGTTGATGTTGTCTTCGGCGATGGCTGTGAGGTCGAGGTCGGTTTGTTTTTCTTCTTCGAGTGTTTCGCTGAGGATGTCGGCTACTTCCTGGTTGCCCATGGTAGTGGCGAGTTGTACGAGGCTGCCATAGGTAGCAATTTCATAGTGCTCTACTTTTTGAGCAGCCATGATGATGCCCACGTCGCGGGTCATGCTGCCATCTTCTGTTTCTTCCACGATGGATTCACCTTCTTTGATGAGTCCTTCCATGGCTTCGCATTTCTTAGCCTGTGCTTTTTTGCCGAGGAGCTCAAATACCTGCTCAAGCCTTGCCACCTGTTCTTTTGTCTGGTCGATGTGCATCTCGATAGCCTGTTGCAGCTCTTCGGTAGTGGCTTTCTTTTGCATTTTAGGCAGGGCTTTCGTTAGTGCCTTTTCTGCCCAATAAATGTCTTTCAATGAATCAATGAAGAATTTTTCGAGTTGTGTATTGCCTTTTGCAGGCGCCGCGGGTGCTTGTTTTTTGCCTTTGCGCGGAGCCGTTTTTGTGTTTGCCATAATAAGTATTTTTAGAATGGTTATTTATATACGGGTAGTCTTCAAAGTATGTGCCATTGGGGAGTTACGGTTTGTGGTATGTGCAATTGTGGATGCGTGGAGGGGAATACACGGAGAGGTTGATAGGTTGAAAAGCACCCTTCGACAGGCTCAGGGTGACAGTGAACTCAGGATGACAGTGAGCTCAGGATGACAGTGGGCTCAGGGTGACGTCCCGCGTTTTTTATAGATGCTGCTGAGGATGAGGATGGTTAGATTTAGTAATATGGAGAAGCCGTTGGAGATGATGATGATCCAGTCTTCTTTGCGGATGCCATAGATGATCCACAGCACCAGGCCGGATAGCAGTACGAGCATCATTCCTATAGAAACGTTTTCTGTCTTTTTTTCCTTTACCAGCTTGATGAGCTGTGGCAAGAGTGAAATGCCGGTTCCGATGCTGGCTCCGATCCCAATTATCTGTGTGGTGTCCATACGCTGTATTGTAACGAATAAATAGCGGCTACAAATTTTTTGCCGGCATTCTCTTTTCGGTGCTCATTAATAATATCACCGACCGGCCGGCGGCCATGATGGTTTCGCCGGAATGGTATAGTTTCCTTTCCTACTTAATTACGCCGACAGTGGTATCGATCAGCTTTTTCCAGAGTTGTCCATATTGCTGACCGGGTAATTTGAACGGTACTTCCTCATGGTGTGCGTTGAAGATGCAATAGAAATTTTCGCGGGTTACCATTTCATCGAGGGGATCGTTGTTCTGGCTTTCCAGTTCCTGCAGGTATACGCCGAGGCTTTTTGCATAGCCTGTTTTCCAGTGTTCTTCTTTCATGGATTCTCCTTCGGGCAGGAACCAGGCAATTTCTTCCATGCCACCACCTGTGAGGGGATGGCCGCGGAACCAACGTTTGCGGCTGAAGGCCGGGTGTTGTTTGCGCAGTTGTATCAGGTAACGAACAAACTGCATGAGTTCCGGATCGGCTTCCTGCCAGTTGAGCCAGGATATTTCATTGTCCTGGCAATAGGCGTTGTTGTTGCCTTGCTGGGTGCGCCCCAATTCATCTCCTGCGGAAATCATCGGTACGCCTTGTGATAATAATAAGGTAGCAAAGAAATTGCGTTGTTGTCTGCTGCGCAGTTCGTTGATGCCGGGATCATCTGTTGGTCCTTCCACGCCACAGTTCCACGAACGGTTCTCTTCATTGCCGTCTTTGTTATCGTCGCCATTGGCTTCATTGTGTTTGTTGTTATAGGATACCAGGTCGCGCAGAGTAAAGCCATCATGGGCGGTGATGAAGTTGATGCTGGAAGTGGGCTGGCGGTTCGTGTTTTCGTAGAGGTCGGCGCTGCCGGCAAAGCGGGCAGCAAACTCTCCCAGCTTACTCTCGGCGCCACGCCAGTAATCGCGCATGCAGTCGCGGTACTTATCATTCCACTCGGCCCACTCGGGCGGAAACTTGCCCAGCAGGTAACCTGTTTCGGTAATGTCCCAGGGTTCGGCGATCAATTTTACCTGTGAGATGACCGGGTCCTGGTGAATGATGTCGAAGAAGGCGTTCAACCTGTCTGCATCACGCAGCTCCCGTACGAGTGCCGGCGCGAGATCGAACCGGAAGCCATCGACGTGCATTTCGGTGATCCAGTAGCGCAGGCTATCCATGATCAACCGCAGTACATTGGGGTTTCCGGCATTGAATGTATTGCCTGTGCCTGTGTAATCATCATAATATCGTTTGTTTTCATCGGTAAGCCGGTAGTAGGACAGGTTATCAGCTCCGCGAAAGGATAGTGTAGGTCCGTGGTGGTTGCCTTCGGCCGTGTGGTTGTAAACCACATCAAGGATGACCTCTATACCCGCTTTGTGGAGTTCTTTGACCATCGTTTTGAACTCTTTCACCTGTTCGCCATTAACGCCGCTGGCCGAATAACGTACATCGGGGGCAAAGAAGCCAATGGTGTTGTAACCCCAATAGTTGGTAAGGCCTCGTTCTATCAGGTGCCTGTCGGCCACGAAATGGTGTACCGGCATCAGTTCTACTGCTGTAACGCCTAACTGTTTGAGGTATTTGATCACAACCGGGTGTGCAAGGCCGGCGTAGGTGCCACGAATTTCTTCCGGCAGTTCGGGATGTAAATGGGTGTAGCCTTTTACATGCAGCTCATAGATGACGGACTGGTGATAGGGTATGTTGAGTTGTTTATCCCTGCCCCAGTTGAAGGATGCATCTACCACAACAGATTTGGGTATGTAAGGTGCGCTATCGGTTTCTGAAAGCTGCAGATCACCGTTCTCGTGTCCTATTTCATATCCAAACAGGGCATTATGCCAATTAACGCGGCCGGCGATAGCGCGTGCGTATGGATCAATGAGCAGCTTGGCAGGATTGTGGCGATGGCCTTTTTCCGGGTTGTATTCTCCGTGTACGCGAAAGCCATATAGTTGTCCCGGCTTAATGCCTTCGAGGTAAATATGCCATACGCCATCGAAGCGATCGGGTATGCTGATGCACACGGACTCTGCTTCGGCTTCTGCGGAATCGAACAAACAAAGCTCTACTGCTATAGCATGTGTTGCGTAAAATGTAAAGTTGGTTCCTTTGCCATCCCATGCAGCTCCTAGCGGGTACGGTTTTCCCGGACGTGTAGCAATCTTCATATCAACTTTTTAGCTATGGATTACTGCATAAAAATCATACCTCTCTGCTTATTCGAAACGGAGCAGGCCACGCGTGAGGCTTTTCCATTGTACATCGGAGAAGATCAATCTGGCGCCGATGTATATGATCCAGTTCCTGAACCGGGTAAACCAGTTGCCGGTTTTTCGGTTAGGCTTTTCATTTCTGCCATATACCTCCGCTTTTACCGTTAGGTTATCGCGGTATACGACAAAGGTGGAGGTAGCCGGTTTATTGAAGAAATGGGCTGTAGCTGCTTTTGTATTGGTGGGGTCGGAAGTTACTTTTACGGTGAGGTAAGTAAGCTGCAATTCGTTCTGTTCTTTACTACCCATTTTGAGCACCTGCACCCAATCGTCCCCGCTGCCATCGGGATTACCAGGCCCGGGAATATCGATGCGGATGTAATCTCCTTCCCTGGCTTCGCGGTTCAATATTTCTCCTTGCTGATCGATAAGCCGAAAGGTAGCGGTGGCAGCTCCCGCAATGTCGTGCCACCGATTGATATTGAGTAAGCGTGCCGCTGCCGCTTTGTATTTTTCCCTTGCTTCGTGCCCGCTCCGGCATTTGATATGGCTCTTGCTGGATGCCGCAGCGCCTGTGTGTTGTGCAGGAATTATTTCAGCGAGCCATTTGTGTTTTATTGCCTTGTTGCTTTGCATCTTATTACTTTCTTCACTTGTTTCGTTGTGATAAGGCTTGTTTGCTGCGTGTTGTATGTTTTGGCACAAACGGTGTGCCTGCTGATAACCGGGGCCACTGCCGAATACCTATCTCGCTCTGGCATACTATTTTAAGCGCTTCTTCAAAAAGTACTTTGAATACAATCTACCCTATTCCTGGCGCCTTGCTACAGCCGAACGGTGATTGCGTGTTTACTGTGTGGGCGCCTTTATCTGAACAGGTTTATCTACATATTACTAAAAGGGATACAAGACATGCGATGCAACGGGATGAGGCCGGCTACTGGACCCTACAACTTCCCAACATCGATGTGGGTACTCACTATCATTTTGAACCGAAGGAAGGGGTACTACGGCCAGACCCTGCTTCGAGGCATCAGCCTGAAGGTGTGCATGGTCCGTCGGCTGTAACAGACGGGCAGCAATTCGCCTGGGGTGATGAAAGCTGGACAGGCATCGAGCCAGCCCAACTGATCATTTATGAACTGCATACAGGAACTTTCTCCTCTGAAGGCACTTTTCAGGGTATCATTTCACGCTTACCTTATTTACAATCGCTGGGTATTACGGCTATCGAGCTGATGCCCGTGGCTCAGTTTCCCGGCCAGCGCAACTGGGGATATGATGGTGTGTATCCTTTTGCCGTGCAAAATAGTTATGGTGCTGCCAATGACCTGAAGGCGCTGGTGAATGCGGCGCATACACATGGTATTGCCGTGATACTGGACGTGGTGTATAACCACCTGGGGCCGGAAGGGAATTATGTGAATGATTATGGTCCTTACTTTTCTGACAAATATAAAACGCCCTGGGCCAAGGCTATCAACATGGATGATGCCTGGTGTGATGGTGTGCGTAATTTTTTCCTGCAGAATGCATTGATGTGGCTGGAGGAGTTTCATGTGGATGGTTTGCGGCTGGATGCCGTACATGCCATCTGGGATGTGAGCGCACGTCCTTTCTTACGGCAACTGTCGAATGCGGTGCGGGAACTGGAAAAGCGAACGGGCAAGCGGAAGATACTTATTGCGGAACTGGATTATAATGATCCGAAGTATATCGACCCTCCGTATAAAGGCGGGTATGGACTGGACATGCAATGGATCGATGAGTTTCATCATGCGCTGCATGCGGTGATCACCGGCGAGGTGAATGGGTATTATGAAGACTTTGGAGAGCTGGCACATCTTGTCAAAGCATTCAACAGTTCTTATGTGTATACCGGTGAGTATTCTATTCACCGCAAGAAGCATTTCGGGGCTTTGCCGGGTGAGCATCCTTATCATCAGTTTGTGGTGTTTGCACAGAATCATGACCAGGTGGGCAACCGGCTGGCGGGTGACCGGCTTACGGCATCGCTTTCTACCGATGAGCTAAAGCTTGTGGCGGCCACTGTATTGCTATCTCCTCATATTCCCATGTTGTTTATGGGTGAAGAATATGGCGAAACCAATTCTTTTCAATTCTTCACAGACCATTCGGAACCGGAGCTGATCGCTTCGCTGCGGGAGGGGCGGAAGAGAGAGTTTTCTTATTTCAACTGGGAAGGGGATGTGCCTGATCCGCAATCGGAGGAGGTGTTTGCACAAAGTATGCTGACCTGGCAAACAGACAATGAGCGGGGGGCCGTGCTGCTGGCGTGGTATAAGCAGCTGATCAACTTTCGCAAGACGAGGCCGGCCATGCAAAATTATGAGCGTGGCGGCACCAAGGCGGAAGTAGCGGGCGCAAAGCTGTTGTACGTGGAAAGGCAGGGTAATGGTGATACGCTTGCCATGTGGTTCAACTTCGGCGATGAAGTTGTTAATACGAATTATGCCGGTGTTTCTTCGCTCCGGAAAGTATTCTTCTCCTGTGCTGATGATCTGCCTGCTGGCATTGAGGCCAATGATGTGGTGATGGTCCCTGCGCATTCGGTCATTGTTTATGCAATAACTAATTCATGATGTCATCTTCAGAAGCTATTATTACCGGTACTTACCGGCTGCAACTGCATAAGGGTTTTACTTTTCGTGATCTGGAGGGTTTGATCGATTACCTGCATAAGCTGGGTGTTTCTACAGTCTATGCGTCTCCTATATTTCAGTCGTATCCCGGCAGTATGCATGGGTATGATGTAACGGACCCACATGTATTGAACCCGGAGATCGGTACGCGGGAGGAATTGGTGCAGATCGCCGGGCAATTGAAGGAAAGGAGTATAAACTGGTTACAGGATATTGTGCCAAACCATATGGCGTTTCATGCCAGTAATAACCGCCTGATGGATGTACTGGAGCGCGGCCCGGCTTCGCTGTATTACCGGTATTTCGATATTGATTGGGCTCATCCGCATCCTTCGTTGCAAGGTAAGTTGATCGTACCGTTCCTGGGAGCGCCTTTGGGAGACCTCGTCAGGGAGCAGCAAATAAAACTTTTGTTCTCAGAACGAGGACCAGGGTTTGCTTATGGTGATCAGTGGTTTCCTTTATCAGTAAAGGCTTATACTTTATTAACAGATTCACTGGATGACACGACTGCAGGCAAGGCTGTTGTTGCTTACCTGCAAGCTTTGCAGAACGTAACGGCTTCTCATAAAGATATTGCCGACTGGCAACGGTATAAAGAGGAACGTTATGAACTATTGCTGCGTGAAAACGGATGGGAAACCGTTCCTGATGCAGTGAGTAACCTGATCAATCTTCAACCTTCATCGCTGTCTGCTTTGTTGCAGGAGCAATATTACCAGCTGGCGTATTTCCGGGAGTCATCGGAGCGGATGAATTACCGGCGTTTTTTTACGGTGAGTGAACTGATCTGTCTGCGCATGGAGGATGGGGATGTTTTTAATGAATATCACCGCCTCATTGCTGATCTATATCAGCATGGGCTGATTCAGGGATTGCGTATCGATCATATCGATGGCTTGCGTGATCCGGCCGGTTATATTCAACGGCTGCGCAGTTTGATAGGCAACGATTGCTACCTGATTGCCGAGAAGATACTGGAAGTGGATGAAGGATTGCCGGAGGACTGGGCGCTTGCAGGCACCAGCGGTTATGAATTTTTATCTTTTACCAACCGGTTGCTTACGGATAGTGCCGGCTGGGAAGTGCTGAATACCTATTATGCCCAGTTGTTGGCAATCGTTCCTGCCTATACTGCTATGGTGCATGCAAAGAAGCGGTTGATCCTGGAGGAGTATATGCAAGGTGAATGGGATAACTTAACGGAGTTGTTTTATGGTTTGCCGGACCGGCCAGCTGCTGTGGGTCGCCAAGCACTGCGGGAAGCCATTGGTGTGTTTATGGTACTGCTCCCCGTGTACCGGCTTTATCCAAGTGGAGCTATGCTACCTGACAGTGAACAGCGCATCATCGATGAAACTTTTGCAGCGGCTTTTGAAGTGCATCCTGAGCTAACGGAGGCTTTGCAATTTTTACAAGGCTTGTGGAATGATAAGGCGGGGTTGGCGACAGCTGCTTCGCAACGCATTGCTGTGTTGCAAAGGTTGATGCAGTTTACCGGCCCGCTCACGGCGAAGGGCGTAGAGGATACTACATTTTATGTATATAATGCTTTTATCTCGCACAATGAGGTAGGTGATGATCCTTCTGCTTCTCCTTTAACGCCGGAAGGTTTTCATGCCTTGATGCAAGAACGCCGGTTGAAGACCCCTTTGTCGCTGAATGCTACCAGCACACATGATACCAAACGGGGTGAGGACGGACGGCTGCGGCTGAACATTCTTAGTCTCTTTGCTGCGGAATGGCAGGAACTGGTGGAGGGCTGGCTGGCGATATATGGTGGTGACGATGCACCTGACCTGAATGAGCAATATTTTATTTATCAATCGTTGGTAGCAGGGTTTCCCATAGATGGTAAAGTATCCGATGATTACCGTCAGCGGTTGTGCGATTACATGCTGAAGGCGCTGCATGAAGCCAAGGTTCGGTCGAACTGGATAGATCCTGATGCCGCTTATGAAAAGCGGTGCATCGACTTTATTCACGGGTTGCTGGATGAAGGGTCGTCTTTTTTACAAAGCTTCCGGCCTTTCCTGACGCGGGTCGATGCTTATCTTCCTATTTATGCGGTTGCGCAAACGTTGCTGAAGATCACTGCTCCGGGTATCCCTGATGTTTACCAGGGTTGTGAATTGTGGGACCTGAGTTATGTAGATCCTGATAACCGGCGGCCCGTGGATTATGGGGTGCGACAAGCGTACCTGGAGCGTTTGGTTTCGCTTGAACAAGAAGGTAGTGGAGCCTTGTTGCAATGGGTGCATGAGCAGTCTGCTACAGGTGTTGGTAAGTTGTTCGTGACCTGGAAGGGGTTGCAGCTGAGGCGGCGTATGCCTGAGCTATTTTTAAAAGGTGATTATATTCCTGTTTATCCGAACCGGCCTGCGCCGGTGGTTGCTTTCCTACGCCGGCATGAAACTTCGTGGGTGTTGGTGGTAGTGCCGATGTTGCACCGTGATGTGTTGAGCCGTTCTTTGTGGAAAGATGTTTATTTGGTGTTGCCGGATGATGTAAGTGGTGTTTGTCGCGATGAGCTGACCGGCAGGGCTTTTACTATGCATGGGAAGTTTTCGCTGGCGTTGTTGTTTGAGGAGTTTCCGGCAGCGATGATTATAGGAGCGCATTAATAATTGGGCTAAAGCCCATAGATATTAGTGCATAAGAAACCCGGCTCTAAAGAGCCGGGCAATTCCGTTTGCTTCGATATCCCTTTACTTCAATATTTCTTTGCTTCGATTACAGATATCTCACTTCACTGATTAATTTATCAGTTGCTTGTTATTTCGTTGTAAGTGATGCTTTGCTGTGTGGTAAGGGGTAAGATGGAGCTTGTTTTTGTGCCAAGGTTTAAGCGGTACAGGCCGGTTTGATCCCAGATGCCTGTCAGTTCATTGCGCTGGGGTACAAATATGAGGTTGTCGTGCAGCTTACCGTATTCGGTCAATGTGCTTACCAGCGTCTCCTGGCCGGTAGCAGGGTTCAGCTTTACGATCTGTCCGATGTAGTTGTTGGGATCGGAATAGTTGCCTTTGTAGCTGTACAGGTTGGACTGGTTGTCTATTACCAGTTCCCTGTATTCGATATCGGGAGCTCCCTGCAACTTCACAGAAACGGTGTCTTTGGTCGTGAGGTTGAGTTTAAATAATGCCTGTGAAGTATTTCCCAGCCCTACCACTTCATTGGTGGCGGCGAGGTATACCAGGCTTTCCCAATAGGGATTGTATTCAAAGGTTTTGATGGCCATATAGGTCCCGGTTTTGGGATCGATCTTTACCAATGCATGTTTGTAATGACTGAGGTCAGTAAAATCGCGTTTCACAGCGTAGAAGTTTCCATATTTATCGACCACCAGTTGTCCAAAGTCGATATTCGGATCGACCGTTAATGAGATACGTGTCTTTTGTTTGGTAGCTACATCGATCTTCAATAATCCTCTTCCCATGTTGACGCCTATCAACTCATTGGTGGCCGGAACATAGACCATGTCTTCCATTTTATAATCCTGCGGATCATCCAGCGTAGTAATCACTGTTTCACTTCCATTGGCGGGATCGATGCTTATTACCTGCCGTATAGCATCTACATTCTGGTAATTATTTTTTACGGCATACAATCTGAATGGAGCTATGATAATAGAACCTACTTCAATGGTTTGATTGTTGACTGTGACGGTAATTTCTCCTGAAGTGGCATTGGCCGGTATCAATACTTTTAATTCCGTATTGCTTGCCACGACTACTGTTGCTGTAACGCCGTTAATCTTAACCGTGTTGTTGGCGATCACTTCGCTAAAGTTCTCTCCTTTGATGAATAGTGTGTCACCAGGCTTGGCTGCTGCTATAGCAAGGGGCTCGGTGGTGGGTGGTGGCGGTGGTGGGCCAGCTTCATCTTTTTTACAGGCTGCAAACAGGGAAAGAGATATGAGAAAAATCAATAAGGGCTTGCGGTTCATACAGGGGTATTGAATGAATAATAGGGATTTGGACAGTAAATGTGCCCAGTAACGGTTATGGAAAGGGGCTTATTGCCTGAGGTTATTTTTTTAATCGAACTCTAATGCATTAGGGAATGTTGACAGGTTGATAGGTTAACAAGTTGAAAGGGGATAATCCTCAATATGGAAAGATGGCGGCGTGGACGCCGTTGATGAGGATGATGGCGTCGAAGCTTTTTTGGGGATTGAGGACTTGTTTGTCTTTGCCCGCGTGGAGGGTGGGTATGCGGCGATCAAAAGCGAGGTGTTTTGTTTCGATGAAGGTGGACTTAAATCCTCTTGCGGCCAACACCGTTTCCAGTGATCCTTTGCCTGGCTCTTTTACTGTTATTGGCTTTCCGTTGTTTAAAGCGGTTGTTCCATTGATCATGTATAATCCTACGGCGTATAGCTGGTCTTTAAAATGGGCGGCGAGGAGTTTGCCCATCATCTTCCTGTGATTAGGTTTTTTATCGATATGTGTGTTGTGTGCCCAGATGATTATTTTTTCATTGGCATACAGGTGTTCTGCCAGCCAGATAATATTTTTTGCCATGCATGAATCGCGCTGGTCACCTTCTTCTATGCGTGCGTAATAGCTGATGTTGGTAGTCATCATTTGTTTTATCCATTGCTGCAACGGGGATAGCTGCAAGGTTGCCAGCTGGTTGTTCAATGTTGCAAAGGCTGTGGAGAAACTGTCCTTCAATGAAAGAAACAGGCGGGGTTGTGTAAGGGTTTCAGCTATACGGCTGTCGAGCTGTAACAGGGTGTTTTTAATGGCAGGGTGGTTGCTGAATGCGTGGGTATATAGTAAAGCCGGATACGGTGATCTCACGTACTGGGGATCGAAGCCGCCCAGTTGTATGTTGTTCTTTTTACTATAATCAAATAAGCGGGCTACGGTTGTGGTGTTCCAGAAGGATTGCAGGCTGTTGCGGAGAAGCTCTTTACTTTCTGTACCTGTGGGGATGTTCGCATAGGTGGTACTTGTCATAGGGCTTTCGAACAGGAGGACCTTGAAGCCGAGCTTTTCGTGCAGGTATTGTATGATCTGTAGTTTTGTTTGGCTATACTCTTCGGTGCCGTGGCTGCTTTCACCGAGCAGAACAATGCGTTTGTTTTGCAGCATGGTATCGAGGAAAGAGAAGCCTTTGAAGTCGGGGGCTGTTGTGTTTATTTCTTTGGCGTGTTGTTGTATGGTGGATGCGAGGTTTTCCTGGGCGGATGTGGTGAGGGTGATGGCTAACGTTATTAATATGAGAGTTTGGCGCATAAGGGGTTGATGGGTTGACAAGTTTATACGTTGAGATCACAAAAAAGGTTGGGGACGGATGTGAGCCAGAGGCTCACCAATAGGCGTCACCAGCCAGAGGCTGGCGACTGGAAGCCTCGCAGAGCGTTTACTTCATGTTGCCTGACTCGCAGAGACTTTAGTGTTGATTGCGGTATTCTTTGGGTGAGAGGCCGGTGCGCTTCCTGAAGAGTTTGGTGAAGTGGGAAGGATGTTCGAAGCCGAGGTCGTAGGCTATTTCACTGATCGACCTTTCGGTGCTCCAGAGCATGGCCTTGGCCTTGTCGACCAGTTTTAAATGGATGTGTTCCTGGGTGGTTTTACCAGTATACTTATTGAGCAGATCGGACAGGTAGTTGCCTGACAGGTTGAGCCGGGAAGCGAAGTATTTTACATCTGGCAGGCGCGCTTCTATCAGCGTATCCTGATTGAAATAATCATTTAGCAGTTTGTCGAACTCCTGCACGGTGTCGTTGCTGGTTTTTACCCGTGTGAGGAACTGCCGCCCATAGAAGCGTTCGCAATAACCAAAGAATAATTCGAGGTTGCTGAGGATAAGGTTGTAGGAATGGGTGTCGAGGTTGTTGCCTATCTCGCGCTGGATATTGCGCAAACAATCTTCGAGGGTATTTTTCTCCTCTTCTGAAATGTGCAGGGCTTCGTTGGTATCATATCCAAAAAAGGAGAACTCCGTCAATTTGCGTCCCTTAGGGCTTGCATTGAGGAAATCGGGATGGATGTAAAGCCCCCACCCTTCGATGATCTGACTAACCGCATCTGGCGACAATACCTGATTGGGTGCTGTAAACATCAAAGAGCCTTCAGAGAAGTCGTAGGTGGTACGTCCATATTTGAATAGCCCTTTGATCTTTTTACAGGATACCGAATACAGATCGAGCCTATAGGAAGCACCCGGTGTTCTTTGGGACCGATCTACTTTGGCCAGATCGACCACTGAGATCAACGGATGCTTCGGTTTTTCGTAATGGAAAAACTCATGTAATGCGGTAACCGACTTTATATCCATGTATTCCATGGGTGCATTTTACTGTTAAGTTAACATGTTTACAGGTACATTCCTCCGGATGCTTCGATCACCTGGGCTGTTACCCATTTGGCATCATTGGAACAAAGGAAGGCCACTACTCCACCGATGTCGTCCGGTTGACCTACTCTTGCGAGGGCTGTTACTGAGGTGAGGTATTCCTGTATCTGGGGGCTTTGTTTCAAGCGGCCGCCGCTGAAGTCGGTAGCGATAGCGCCGGGCGCTACCACGTTGGCCCTGATGCCCCTACTACCTAATTCTTTAGCAAGGTAGCGGGTGAGGGTTTGTATGGCTGCTTTCATGCTGGCATAGGCGCCGCTACCTGCATGCACAAAGCGGGTGAGCCCTGTAGAAAGGTTGACGATGGAACCGCCATCATTGATGAGGGGTAATAGCTTTTGGGTGAGGAAGAATACGCCTTTGTAGTGTACGTTCATCAGGTCGTCGAACATCTCTTCGGTGGTTGCTTCGAAGGACGGGATCACATAGTTGAAGCCTGCATTGTTGACGAGGTAATCGAACTTGTCTGTGTTGAAGTGGTTTTTCAATACGTTGCTTAGGTCTGTCACGAATGCAGGGAAGGATGATACATTGCCCGTGTCCAATTTCAGGGCTGTTGCTTTTTGACCGAGGGCTTCGATATCTGCTACTACTTTCTTCGCTTCTTCTTCGTTGGTCTTATAAGTAAGTACGATGTCGTTGCCTTTTTGTGCAAGCCTTATCACCATGTCTTTTCCCAGTCCGCGGCTGCCGCCGGTTACCAGGGCGATCTTTGTTTGTTGTGCTTGTGTGTTCATATGATTTATTTTATAAGACAAAGCTACCTCAGGGTACAGGGTCGCATTTATACCTTTTACGACAAGAATTATACATTTCCCGGATGCTTGAAAAAAAGGATTATTTTCAAGGCATGGGCATGAATAACAAAACGACTGGTTTAGTTTGTATTGGTATTGTATTGTTGATCTGGGGGAGTGCTTTTTCGATCACGAAGGTTGCCGTGGATGTGGTTCCTCCTTTCCTGCTGGCTTTCCTTCGTAACCTTGTGGCTTCGCTCATCTTATTGCCGATGTATTTG
Organism: Niastella sp.; assembly: GCA_017744515.1. GTDB lineage: Bacteria > Bacteroidota > Bacteroidia > Chitinophagales > Chitinophagaceae > Paraflavitalea. The sequence goes on along the minus strand of JAGIBF010000034.1, from coordinate 31,923 downwards.
TTGCGCAGAAAAAAGCAACCGCAAGCGGGCGTGCCTTTCCTGAAGATCATTTTGCTGGGGCTTACGGGTGTGACGTTGTTTTATACTTTCTTCAACTGGGCTTTGGTCTACACTTCTGCTGCGGCAGGGGCATTGATCCAGGGGATCATGCCTGTGGCTGTTGCACTGCCAGCTGTATTTTTCCTTAAAGAGAAGCTAAGCAAGCGAATGATCGCAGGTATCATTTTATCCGTGGCTGGCGTGTTCCTGATCGGTTTTATCAATACGCCTTCCAATACCGGCAATCCTATTTTGGGCAACTTCCTCATGGTCTTATCTGTTTTTGCCTGGGCAGGTTATACCGTGCTTGCCAAAAGTGTTCATCATGCCGATCCGCTGGTAGTGCCTGCGCTGAGTACTATAGCCGGCACTATTTTTTTACTGCCGCTTCCTGTTGTCGAATTGTGGGGGCAACCTTTTCCTGCTATTCCTGCCAGGGCATGGACCGCTATTATTTATCTCGGTGCTTTTTCTTCGGCGCTGAGTTATATCCTGTATAATATCGCTTTGAAGAAATTGTCTGCCACACAGGTTGGGAACTTCCTCAATCTCGACCCTGTGATCGGGGCTACTATTGCGGTGATCTTCCTGAAGGACCTTATTACCAACTGGCAAATTGCCGGAGGCGTGCTGGTAATTGCGGGGATATGGCTGAGTATGGAGAGAGAGAGTCAAGTTGATAAGTTGATAGGTTGATAAGGGGTTGTATTGTACTCGATGGTCCGATTGTCTAACCGGGGTGTTAATTCGTCCAGTTCACGGGATTGTGTTTACGGGGCGGCCTGGCGGCCTCCATCTTTGCTGTATCAAATCACTCAAACAAACAAATCATGAAATTAAGAACAGCAAAGATCATCTATTGGACAGGCATCGTTTTAACTTCTTTATGGTTCGGCACCAGCGGTATTTGCGAACTGACCAAGAATGCACTGGTATGGGATATTACTTTACAGCTGGGTTATCCTGCTCACTTCATTTATATCCTTGGCGTGGCAAAGCTGGCCGGTGTAGCCGTGCTGCTTACTCCCAACAGGCTGCTGCGGTTGAAGGAATGGGTTTTCGCCGGCGTATTTTTCGATATTATATTCGCCTTCTTCTCCAAACTGAGTGTGCTTGGCTTTGCTGCCACCACTGACGCCATCGTTGCTTTTATCATGGTATCTGTAACGTACATCATGTTCCGGAAGTTGTATACCGCCCCTACTCATGCGTTGGCTACCGCGTAAGAAACAATCATCTTCCAACTACTTAACTACAATATTATGTCACTCCCTATTGCTATTATCAACCGTCGTTTAATCGCCCTTTTTACGCTTGCTGCTGCACTGCTCGGTAATGTGTATTCTGTAAATGCTCAATCCAATAACATGTCCTCTAATTTCGATCAAATTAAACAAGTGAAAGCGGGTGTACTCGACATCGGGTATGCCGAGGTTGGTCCGGCCAATGGCAAGCCTGTGATTTTGCTGCATGGCTGGCCGTATGACATTTACAGTTTTAAAGAATCTTCGCTGCTGCTTGCAGCAAAGGGTTACCGGGTGCTGGTCCCTTACCTGCGTGGTTATGGCACGACACGCTTCCTGGATGCAGCCACCCCGCGTAATGGTCAGCAATCGGCGCTTGCGGTGGATGTGATCGATTTCATGAATGCTTTGAAGATCGAGAAGGCTGTTATTGGCGGCTTCGACTGGGGTGCACGTACTGCGGATATTGTTGCGGCGCTTTGGCCAGCGCGTGTTGTTGCGCTTGTGAGTGTGAGTGGCTACCTGATCGGCAGTCAGCAAGGGAATAAAAAGCCGTTGCCTCCCAAGGCTGAGTTGTCCTGGTGGTACCAGTTTTACTTTGCTACCGAACGTGGCAAGCAGGGATATGAAGCCAACCGCCGCGACTTTGCGAAACTGATCTGGCAAACGGCTTCTCCTGAGTGGAAGTTTACGGATGCAGCGTTTGCGCAATCTGCTGCTGCTTTCGACAACCCCGATCATGTGGCTATTACTATCGATAATTACCGTTGGCGCCTGGGGCTCACTACCGGTGAAGCCAAATATGATGAGCTTGAAAAGAAATTAGCTGCCGGTCCGGCTATTACGGTGCCTGCCGTGACGCTGGAAGGCGACGCCAATGGAGCGCCGCACCCTGCGCCTGCTGATTACGCCGCCAGGTTTAAAGGGAAGTATGCGCATCATACGCTTACCGGTGGCATTGGTCATAATCTGCCGCAGGAAGCACCGAAGGCTTTTGCGGAGGCGATTATTGAAGCCGCTGGGTTTGCGAAGTGAAGACGAGCTTCGAGCTGCGAGCCTCTTGTTGTGAGAGGCTTTTTGTTTTTAGGGCAGGCAACGAGGCAGCAAGGCATTGGGGCAACGAGGTTAAGCATTAGATCAGATCAGTTCGATTTGTTCGTTGGCGTTGTGGGTTTGTGGTCCGATGTCTGCGGCATTGCGGTTGTAGAGTTCTTTGTAGAGCTGATGGATGAGGTTGTTAACGATCATGACGTCTATTTTTCCGCCGGGGTAATCGGGCAGGATCATCAGGATCATTTCTGTTGTAGTGTCTCCCTGCAAAGCGGGCAGTATATATCTAACGTTTTTCAGTTCTTTGGCGCCATTCTTTTTGTAGAAGGCAATGCGTCTTTGCCTTTCTTCTTTGTTGTCTCCGTAACCGGGATGTTCTGCTTCTATGATATAATACTTGTCCTGCTCCCGGGCGATGGCCTGCAGGTGTTGTAAAAACCGGGAGCCGATGTTCTGCCCTCTGCTGGCAGCACTGGTGGCCATGTAATCGAGCAGGATAAAACGGGTATTCCTGAGCGGCCATAGCAAGGCCATGAAAATGACTTCGTTTGCGTTGTGTGCTATATAGAGCTGGTTATGCCCCGCTGCCACGCGCGCGGTAATTACCTCCAGCGGGTGCCGTTCGTTGGCAGGGAAGGCATATTCATAAATATCCAGGGCGGCTTTGAATTGTGCCTGTTGAATATCTGTGATTTGTATAAATTCCACTTTGCAACTTTACTAAAAAGTTATTTAATCCGGAGAAAGTGGCACTATTTTGCCGGGAAGGCGGGAAGGCATATTGCTCTGAAACACTACTTAATTTCTTCATTTTACACTCTACGTATAATTGCTTATATTTCGCTATTACATCTATACCCGGACGTATGAACCTTAGACTGCTGCTGCGTTTTTTTTGTCTTCTCTTCTTCCTGTTAACGAAGTGCGGGTATTCGTTTTCGCAATATTATATCAATACCATTGCAGGCAGTGGTTATAATGGCAGTACTGGCGATGGAGGCATAGCTGTGTGCGCCGGTATCCCCTATCCTTCCGGCGTGGGCGTGGACAGCAAAGGCAATGTGTATATCGCTTCTTCAAACCGTATCCGGAAGATCGATGTCAATGGCACGATTACCACCATAGCAGGTTCGGACGCCTCGGGTTATAATGGCGATAATATTCCTGCCAGGGATGCTGTGCTAAAATTTCCTTTTGCTATTTGTGTAGACAAAAATGATAATATCTTTTTTACTGAATACAGCGGTTCCCGTGTACGAAAAATAAATACAGCGGGTATCATCACTACCGTTGCCGGTAACGGTACTAATGGCTACAGTGGTGATGGCGGACCGGCTACCAGTGCCAATTTATATACTCCCTGGGGATTGACGCTCGACGACGACGGGAATATTTATATCGCTGATCATTATAACTCGGTGGTGAGAAAAGTGGAAGCGGCTACCGGTATTATCAGAACTATTGCCGGCAATGGAACTGCCGGACATAGTGGTGATGGCGGACCGGCTACCAGCGCCCGTGTGGCCTACCCTGCGGCAGTGGCCGTGGACCAGGCCCGGAACGTTTATTTTATCGAGGTATGGGGTGGCGTTACATCGAGGATACGAAAGGTAGATGCCGTTACCGGTATTATTTCCACCATTGCCGGGAGTAATGTGTATGGATATAGTGGTGATGGGGGGCTTGCTGTGAATGCCAATCTTTTTGATCCGTCTTCTCTCACTATCGACAAGAACGGGAATATCATTCTTGTGGAATATGATCAGGCGAGGATACGACGAATCGATGCTGCAACGGGCATCATCAGTACGATCGGGCTGAATGGCGTGAGCGGGTTTTCCGGTGATGGGGGGCTTGCGTTGAGCGCCAGTGGATATAACCCCATGCAAATAACCATCGATGGGAACGGGGACATCTATTTTGCGGACAATTTTAATCATCGCGTCAGAAAGCTTTCAACAGGGGCTCCGCCTGCGCCTCCTTCTGCTCCGAAGGTCACTATCTCGACGCCTACCGCCAATCCTTGTGTGGGGACCAACATCGTTTTTACGGCGCAGGTCAGCAGTGCCGGTACAAACGAGGTGTACCGTTGGTATGTGAACGGTGTAGAGCAGTCTGTTCATGCCAGCAGCTTTTCATCGAGCTCGTTGCGCAATGGCGATATCGTCGTGTGTACTTACACTTCGCAGACCTGTGCCGGCACCAGCACCACTGCTACCAGCAATACCATCACTATTGCGCTTGCAAGCGGCCAGGCTCCCGTAGTAACGCTGTCTGCGGACCCGCTCAGGGCCTGCCCCGGGGAACAGATCGAAATTACGGCTCAATCTGTCTACACAGGCGCCATGCAATACAACTGGTTTCGAAATGGTGAGCCTGTAGATAATCATACAACTACTTATCAATACAGGGTTGGCTCAACAACCGATCGTATCTACTGTGCCGTGACCACTAATCAAACCTGTAATCCGGGCCCCTTTCATTCGGACACGCTGGAGATCCAGCCTTTCCCGGTTCCGCAGGTGAACATACGTGCTACCGATACGGCGGTATCACCCGGTACGATCGTTGGATTGGCGGCGCAGGTTACAGGTATCTATAACAATATATCCTGGACGCCTGCTTCTCTGCTCAATGGCAGTAATGCTTTGACCGTAAGTACAAAGCCGCTGTTCTCTTCTGCCGATTTCGGTATTACGCTCACCACCATAGATGGCTGTTCTGTTACGGCCGGGGCCAGGATCAAGGTAGTGAAGAAGCTGGCTATGCCGAATGCTTTTTCTCCGAACCGGGATCACAAAAACGATGTATTCCGTATTCCGCCCGACGTGACGCTTTTATTGAAGGAATTTGTGGTGTATGGCCGCTGGGGGAATAAAATATTCTCGACCACCGACATTACAAAGGGTTGGGATGGAGGTGATTATCCATCGGGTAATTATGTGTATGTGATCACCGGCACTGAAGAGGGTAAACCTGTGGCTTATAAGGGTTCTTTTCTGCTGGTGAGGTAGCGGGCTGTGTTTCCCGGCATCCTATACCAGTGCAGAAAATTGCTTATTTTTGCAGGATGACCGATTGGATAACCGTTACCAAAAAAGAAGACTTTTTCTCACTCCTGGAAGACTCTACCGAAAAGGCGCAGATCATTTTTAAAGACAGCCTTACCTGTGGCATCAGTGCGCATGCCAAGCACAGGTTGCAAGAGGGTTACTCTTTTCTTCAAGGGAAAGCTGATTTCCATTATCTCGACCTGCTGACTTACCGGCCTATCTCGAACCTGATCGCGCAGGAGCTGCATGTGACGCATCAGTCGCCGCAGATCATTGTGGTGAAGGATAAAAAGGCGGTGTATACTACTTCGCATCATGCGATCAATCCTGCAGTGATTGCGCAGCATTTGTAGGATTATATCTCCCCTTTCAAAGACTTGACGATCACTTCGCCTTTGCTGTTGACCTGTAGTTTGCGGTAGATGTTCTTGATATGCTGGCGAACGGTTTCGAGGGTGATGCCGAGACGGACGGCGATCATTTTGTAGCTGAGCCCATCGACCATGGCGGCAATGACCTGCTGTTCTTTGGCGGTGAGGGGTTCGTTGTAGGTCCTTTTGGGGGCGAAATAATCAACCACTTTGCGGGCAATGACAGGCGACATGACCGAGCCGCCTTTGTGGATAATCTGAATGCAGTTCAGTATTTCTTCGAGGGCCGTATCTTTTTGCAGGTAGCCAACTGCACCAGCGCAGAGGGCTTTAAAGATGCGCTCGTTGTCCATGTATACGGAAAGTATGACGATGGAGGCGTCGGGGTATTTGCGTTTGATACCGGGTATGCCTTCTATGCCTGACTGGCCGGGCAGGCCAATGTCCGTGAGCACCATATCCAGCTGTTCTACCTGCTGTGCCTGGCTGAAAAAATCTTCTACGGAGGCAGCGGCGATGTGGCACTGTACGTCTTCGCAACCTGCAAAGAATGCAGCGAGGTGGCGGCGTACCAATTCATCATCTTCTATTATTGCCAGGTTGATCATTGTAGTGTTTTAAAGGTACTGTTACTGTTTCACATCTCCTATCCCATACAAGGGGGAGAATCCTACGCTTTAGGGTGAGCCGCTCAGCCGCGCGGCATGGGCAGGGCTGCAGAGCGACCCACCCTATAGTCTTCGACAAGCCTTCGACGAGCCTTCGACAAGCCTTCGACAAGCTCAGGCTGACATTGTGTAGCATTCGACAGGCCTTCGACAAGCTCAGGCTGACATTGTGTAGCCTTCGACGAGTCTTCGACAAGCCTTCGACAGGCCTTCGACAGGCTCAGGCTGACAACAACTTTATTATGACTCATACCGGTACTTTCAACAGGATGGTAACTCCTTTGTCTGAAGCAATGTCAAAGGTAGCTTTCAGACGGCCGGCACGCAACTGCATGTTGTAGAGGCCGTGGCCGTTGTTGAACTTCTTTTCTGTAAGTCCAACGCCATCATCTTTTATCTGCATCAGAAAATACCCGCTTTCTTTTTGTATATCTACCTGCATGCGGGTGGCGCCAGCGTGTTTGACCACGTTGTTTATTGCTTCCTTAAATATCAGGTATACATTCTGGCGGAACTCCATGGGTAGTTTTTCGTTGTCAGCGATGCCCGTATGTTTCAGTTCGAAGTCGATGTTCGCAGGGGTGAGCATATTGTGCAGGTGTTCCTGCATGTACTGGATCATGCCGCCCATCGTATCGTTGCGGGCATCGATGCTCCAGACCACATCTTTCATGGTGGAGATAGCTCCGCGGCTGATGCCTGAGATGGCGCCGAGCTGTTCTGCCATGTTTGTAGCGGCCCCATCGCGCTTGCCTGCATCGGCCAGCACCGTGATGCGCACAAGGGAGCTGCCTACATCGTCGTGGAGATCGCTGGCGATGCGGGTGCGCAGGTATTGTATCTTTTTTACCTGGCGGATGCGGTAGCGCACGGCCAGCCAGGCAATGACAGCAATGGCAACGACCATTAATGCCATGAACCAAATGGTTCTGTAAAATACCTGTTTCACCTGTATGTAGATGGTCAGCTCGTTGATGCTGGCTGAGCCGCCGCCTGTGTTGCCTTTTATTTTCAATGTATACTTACCGGGTGAAAGGCCGCTGAAGGAAACAAAGTGCTGGTTGCCGATGGGGTGCCAGACATCATCTACTCCATGCAGCTGATAGAAATAACGGTTGCCGGCCGGATCGTATTGATCGGACAGCATGAAGTGGAAAGAGAAGTATTTATCGCCGGGGGCTATTACCGCATTGGTAAATGACTGCAGGTTGAAGATGGAATCGATGGTGATGCCATCGCGGTCGATCTTGCTGAAACGGGTGAGGGCCATGGTAACCGGGCGAACCGTCATGAATACTTTTGCGGGGTCGAACTGCATGTAGCCGTTCAGGCCACCGACGATCATTTTTCCGTCGGGCAATTTGCAGAGGGCCTTGCGGTTGAACTCATCGGTGTTCAATCCGTCTTTTGCATAAAAGTTCGTGAACTGTCCGGTTTGCCGGTTCAGGTAGCTCAATCCTGCATAGGTGGTGATCCAACAATTTTGTTTGTTATCAAACAGCAATCCACACACTGTGTTGTTGCTCAGTCCGTCTTTGTTGGTGTATTGTTTTACTTCTTTGGTGTATATGTTGTACCGGACCACTCCTCCTCCGGCTGTGCTGATCCAGCATGTACTGTCGTCATCGAAGGTAATATCGTTGATACCGAAATCGAGCACGCGGTGTACGGACTCTTTCTTCACTTCTCTTGTGCGTGTATTCACTTTGTATAATCCGTTGGCTGTTCCTGCCCAGAGGTAGCCGCCTTTTATGGCGATACTCCAGCATGGGAGTTCTTCGAAGGGCATGTTGCCGGATGGGTCACGAAATGGCTGCATGGCTCCGATAGCCGGATCGAAGGTGTAAAGGTTGTGCAAGCCGGCCGTCCAGAACAAACGGCCATCATTGGCAATGGTGAACTGGTTGATGCTTTTGAGCCTTTCTTTCTCGTCGCCTGGTGCGAAGTAGATGTCGAGCATGCCGGTTTGTATGTTATAGCGGCTGATGCCGTATCCTACCATCCACAAATAATCCTGTCCATCGTACCACATGTCGTAGATGTACCCAATGTCGTAGCGACCATCGAGGCGAAGGTGGGTAGCGTTATCGACCACCGGCAGTGCATCGACTGCGGGGGCTCCGAAAACCGACAAGGCAATCGTGGTATCTCTGCCTGTGGCCGTACGTGTGTGCTTCAGGAATCCGTAATTCTCTGTGCCGGCATAGAGGTTATTGTAGCGATCGGCAATGATGCGGCGGCAACGGACATTCTTCAATTCACTGCCGTGCAAACTGAACGTGAGGTTGGTGAATGGTACTTCACGGTTTGCCAGTTTGATAATGCCATTATCGGTGCCTGCCCAGATCGTATTGTTGTTGTCTTTGTAGAGACAAAAAACGATCGAGGCCTTTACCATTGTAAGCAGGCTGCTGTAATCGGTAACCTGCTGTTGCTGTATGTTGTATTTCACCAGCCCTCCCCTGTCGTTGCCCTGCCAAATGTTTCCTGTGCCATCTACGCAATGGGCGGCGCGCAGGTGAAGGTTTGGGCCGCTGACCGTGTAAGGATTCTTCAACCAGCTTTCATATTGTTGTGTTGTGTTGTTCCAGGCACCGATGCCGTAACTGGAAATGCCCCAGGTATGCTGTTGCGGATCTATGTACATTTTGGAATAGTCGTTGAGCCTGAGCGCCGGGTCACCAATTTGTGAACGGCCATTCTGCGTGTTCCTCTTTACCAGTATCGTTGGATGATCCAGGTAGGATAACCATAGCTGCTGGTCGTTTATTTCGGTGATGGCCACCATCACATTGTTTTCCTGTATGAGGCTGCTGTCGATGTGTACGGTGCTGAAGTGTTGTGCGTCTGTAAACCCGACGAGCCACTTTTCGCTCATTACATAGATGTGGCCATTTTTCAATGTTTGTATCGAGCGGATAGGACCTGCGGGTAATGATGTGGGATCGGTATCGCGGTGAATGTATTGGCGGACCGTATTGGTGCAAGGGTCGAGGATGTTGAGGCCATTCTCGGTACCTATCCAAAGCAGTCCTTTTGCATCCTGCATGATGGTGGTGACGGAGCTGTTGCTGAGGGCGGGCTGGCTTAAGATACTGTATTGTATGAAGAAGGTGCCGTCGTAGCGATTCAAGCCACCGTTGGTACCCAGCCAGAGTATGCCCGTTTTGTCCTGCAAAATGCACTGAACAGAGTTGTTGCTAAGGCCATCTTCTACCGTGAGGCGGGTGTATTGTAAGCTGGTTTGTGCCGCCATGGATAGCGGGAACCATATTACAAAGAATACTATTAAGGCGGTGTTTTTCAGCAGTTGGGGTGTTGGGTTGGTTGTGGGAAATTACTGCAATTTTCGGACGTGAAACGTGAGAAGTGAGCTGTGAGACACTTTTGCTTCGCGGAAAGGTGAGCCGCTCTTGCCGCGCTACGCTGGCAATGCTGCAGAGCAACCCACCTTTTTGAAGCCTTCGACAGGCTCAGGCTGACAAATTATGTTGGCTCAGGCTGACAAATTGTGTTGGCTCAGGCTGACAAGGAAAATTCTATCGTCGTTTTAATGGAGGCATGGTGGTCCTGATGCTGTTGAGCCTGCCTCTGAAACCGGTGTTCCTGAGTAATGGTGGTTTGATCTGCATGGTTGCAGGCAGGTTACCGTTAATGGCTAATCGTCGTGCCGGAATCCTTGCCGCATTCGATATTGTGTTTTGATGTACCTGTGAACCGGCCCGCCCGCGCCCGCGGTCCAGCACCGGCCTGCCGGCTACCGGATTTGGGCCTCCCGGTTTCACCGGATTGTTATCCCGCTTGTAGGTTCCCGGGTTACTCCACATACCATCATCGTCCTCACCATCATCGAATGTCCGTAACAGGGCTTGTTTTGGCATGACGACCCGTTTTGTACGCAGTTCGTCTGCCGGATCGTCCTTGTCTTCCAGCTTCCTGTTGTAGCGGTTCTCCAACAAGATGTTTGCGTATCTGTTGGCCAGTATTTTACGCTTGGGATTGTTGTTGAGTTTTTTGACTTTGTTCTTCGATATTTTGTCGTTTGATCCTTCATCTGCTTTGTTTTCCACGAGGTCGGACTCTGCGTCCATCGATCCGCTGTAGCTAACTTTCGACACGGATGGATTGGACACCATATCGCCTACTGAATTGTTGCCTGTGAGGCAATAGACGCCGCTTCCGTAACCGGGATATCCGTCGCCGAAAGGATCGGGTACCGTGAGCCACTGACTCAATGCGGGATCGTAGTAGGCTGTATTGTAGTTGTAATAGCCTGTCTCTTCGTCCAGTCCTTTTCCATTGAACAGGTACGGTGTTTCGAAGGAACCGGTCTGCCTGTAAAAGAATCTTTCTCCAGTGGGGGCATATTCTGCCTGCTGTATCACTTCGCCGTTGAAGTTCGTGACATAATTAGTACTACCGGTGTTATCGACATGGTAGAAATAGTAGGTTTCGGGAAAATGTCCTGCTTCTTCAAATCCATAACCGGCTTTGACCGAATCGCGGGAAGGAACGCCGTTGACAAAGATGGGGGGGCCATTGGGCGGCGGCAAAGGATTGCCGGGCCAGCCGGGTGGCACATTGGCTGCGGCCGTATCGACAATGACCGGCGCAGCAATGCCCGTGTTCTGTGGTTTGGCCCAGAATAGTTTATCGGTGGGCGGGCCGGGGCTTACGCCGAGGGATGCATAGTATTCGGTGCGCGCTTTTTCGATGAGGGCAGCTCTTCTGCTGTAATCCACGCCTCCGGCGGTGAGCCCTGTTTGGGGAAAATTGATGTTGGTGAAGTTGCCATGGCCTGGTTTGCTGGCTATGCGTTGTCCTTCGATGTAATAGTGTTTGACAAACTGCGATTTCTTTGCTACCACATAGGAGCTCACGTTTATGGAATAGTTCTCTTCATCATGGTACACCGCGCCGGCCGGTGCGCCATTGACCCAAAGGCTTTGCATACCGCCGCTGCTTTTTACGATGCGGTTGTCATCGGCATCGTACGTAAACTGGTGGAGCACGCCTTTGTTGATGACGCCTATCAGGCGGTTCTCTTCGTCGTAAAAGTTTTCGATCTCTTTATTGCCCAACTGGTTGCCATTGGCATCGTAGGTGTATTGATTGGCGCCTATTTGTGTGGCCTGGTGCGGCGCTGCGCCTCCGTATACATAATCATGTTTGTAATTGCCTGTGCTGGTGGGGCCGGTCCAGGACTTGCGCACAATGTTGCCAATGTTGTCGAAGTCCATCTTCATGCCAAAGCTTGCCGCGCCGCTGTACACGCCCGTAGCCGAATCGAGCCGATAGAGTGCATCGTAGCGATAATCCTGCCGGGTGGCGCCTGCGTGGGCATCATTGATAAATCCTGTGATGTTGCTTACTGCATCATATTTGTACGTGTTGCTCAACATCGGCTGTCCGGTGGGTGACAGGGCACGAAGTTGCGCAAGCCGCCTGCGCTTGTCGTCATAGCTATACGTGTTTTCGGTACCATTGCTGTAACGCATGTAGACACGCTGATCGAACTCATCGTACCCCAACTGCTCGACAAATTTATATGTGCTTCCTTTTTTATGGCCGTCTATCTTTTTGAGGCCGCCGCTTTTGTTGTAGTGGTATGTGATCGCTTCGCCATCGGGATAGACCATTTTTTTCAGGCGGTTCCAGGAATCGAACTCTTGTTCGCTTACGTAGGTGATGCCAAAGTTGGGGCTTGTCATTACCGTGCGGATGGTTTTTACCACCTGTCCCTGCGTGCTGTAGAAAAACTCCTGCCCTCCGCTGGCGTCTTCCTGCAGTATGACGCGGCCTGCCTTGGCGCCTGTGCCCGGTGCGCCGTACGTATATTTTACTTTGTTCTGGTAATGGTAGGGGTAATCGATCTCCGTGAGGCGATCGTAGTCGTACTGGTATTGTACAGCTCCTCCATTTTTGATCTTCATCCGTATTTCTGCCGTGATCTTTCTAAGGAGGTTGCCGGCAAGGTCGTATTCGAAAGTAGTTTGTCCAGCATCGGGATGCTGTGTTGCTATTTTACGGCCGAGGTTGTCGTAGGTGGCGGTGAAGGCATTGCCTGCATTGTCGACCACCTGCACTACTTCTCCAACGGCGTTGTAATCGTAGCGCGTGGTGAGTACGCCGCTTGGTGTATAGGTTTTATACAAGCGTGTGTTGCCAAACACATCGCTCAGTTTTTCGGTACGGTTGCCGAGGGGATCGGTCACCATCATGCTGAGGCCGCTGTTGCCGGAAGTCCATGCAATGGTGGTGGTGGCACTATCTGCGTATACTTGTTTTGTGAGCCGGTCTGTAACATCAAAGACCAAACGTGTTTTGAACTTGCCGAGATCGCCATTGAGCTTTTGTGTATTGGGTCCTATGGCTTCTAGCACGGGATACCAGGACCTTACCACGCGGCCAAATGCATCGAACTCATCTGTTCCTGACACCACCATCGTTTCCTCATCATCTTCCGATGCTCCTTTAAATAAAGAGACTTGTTTTTTCAATTGTATAGACCTGCCCCATCCATCAGCAAAGTTGAGGACATTGATGCTGCTGGTTGCGGTGCTGCTGGTATCGTGTTCGGGATCGTAGTGCTTCGTAATGGTGTAGGGCGCGGGATCTTTGTGGTGGTATTCGATGGCTATTGTCCAGGGCTTATTAGCGGCCAGCTCATAAGGGCCGGTAAACCGTATAAGGCGCCCGAAGTTATCGAACTCGTAGCGGGTAGGTTCGTTGTTCCTGCTAAGGGTGCGGGTAGCCACGCCGAAACGGTAATCGTATTCGCTGGTGGTGATGTAACCAAATGCATCTGTTATTTTCGTTGGCCAGGTATGTACCTGCGGGTCGTACTCATACGTATAGCTCATGCGCTGGTTCCTGTAATTGGCCGGTTGGGTCAATTTGGTGATGTTGCCATACGCATCGTATTCAAGATCGGTGACGGCTGCTGTGCCATCGGCCAGGAAGGACTGTATTTTGATGGGTACTCCTCCTGCATTGTAGGTGGTGGTGCGTTTGCGTTTCACGCCCTGGGCATCTCCTATCTCTACGGTAGCGGGCGCCGATTTGAGGTAGAGGTTGTCGTTGTTGTGATAGGTAATGATGGTTTGGTTCCTGCCGGCGGCTGAACCATCGCCTTCATCTTCTATGCGGGTGATGTTGCCCAGTGCATCGTATTCGTAAGTCGTTATTTTTTTAACGTTGGTAGTAGTGGCTCCTTCGTAGAAGTAGTTCTCTGTTTGTTTCAATGCCGGGAAGCGTACGGAGTCCTGCACCGGCTTAATGTCGTAGATATACTTTGTTTGTGTGTACTTATTGCCGGTAGCGTCTTCCGTCCATTCGGCAGCGATGAGCCCTTTGTTGTAAAAGCTCGTATTAGAATATTGCTGTACGAAGCTGCGGTATACTTTGTTTTGATCGGCGGTGTTCAGCTCGCGGGTGGTGACTTTGCTGAAGCCATAGAACTCGCGCTCGTGGCGATCCTGGCGGCCGCCTTCGTATTCAAAGCGGCGGCGAATGGTGTCTATGCCATCACCGGGTACGCCGTCGAAGGCGGTTATGTTCTTCATCACCCATTTGCTCTGGGGCATGTCGAAGGTGTTGCCCATGCGTTCATAATCGATGGTGAAGTAGGATGTCGCCAATGGGCCTCGTACTCTGCTCAACATATTGGTGCGGCCAATGGCGGAAGTGGAGGCAATGAGCTCTCCATCGTCTTTCGACTCTACGTAATCTGCATAGCCATCTCCATCGATGTCCATGAATGCTTTTTCCTGGCGGGAAACGCCCTGACCACCATTGCCGCTGGGGTTGATACAAATCTTCATGAATATGATGTAGATCGGGATGGTGATGGTAACGGCCATGTTGAAGGATTCGCCTACTGACATGACGGCTGCTATATCGCTGAATCCTTTCCACTCTATCCACGGGCTGAAGCCGGCGCCGTTGTTGAAGCGCACGTATACTTTGTCTACTACGTCGTCTACCATCGACATCTGATCGGGCAGGCCATCGCCGTTGAGGTCGTTGAACATAAATGAATTGCGTCCTTCTGTGCGGGAGATGCCGAAGCCGCCTTCGAATGAGCCACCGTCGAGGTTGATGCCGAGGCCTCCTCCGTAGGAGAGGCTTTTTGCTTTGTCGATGTCGTTGAAGTCCCACTGCTCGGCCGGGGCAAACCGGTAGCCGAGGTTGAGCATTACATCGCCATTGTCCCAGATACGGTCGGGCAGTCCGTCGCCATTGATATCCATCCAGGTGTTGCCGGTGTAATCGTCGTTGAAGTTCAAACTGCCTGAGAGGCCCATGGCTGCCCTGGCGGTATTTTGTGCGCCGCTGGCTGCTTTGGTGGTTTTGTTGCCGGTGAATGCGCGTTCGTATTCTCCTCCAAAACCAACGCCTTTTTGAAAGCCGTAGGTAGCGGCCAGGCCAGTGTTGTTATCAACGGTGTTATCGCCCAATCCGCCATGGGGCATTGTGTACTGCATGACATGCCTGACATTCAGATTGGGGAAAGGACCTTCGGCCTTGTAGCACAGTGCATCGGGATACCGGTCGCCATTGAGATCCATCATGTCGGAACTGATGTATGTTCTGGCGTTTGACAATCCGCCGCTGGGCCCTGCACCGAAGACCGTAACGCCTACCGAGTAGCTGGTCACTTCGGTGTCGCTCGATTTGTAGATGGCGCCGGCTCCTGCGGGTATGCTGTCGACGGATACATCGTGCATGTACAACCGTGAGCTGCTCATCGTATTGGGGGTAACGTATACGCTGGTATCGTAGCCGAGCCATAGCTGCCGGGCCGGATCGGAATACAGGGTAACAAAGTCGGCCTTCGATGGATTGGGTATGTTGTTCATGTCGGCCGTGTCGGTAAAGGCATTGGGATCGACCGTTGTGTTGTTGGTAAGCTCATCGAGGTTGAGTTTGCTCTCGTCGATGGGGGTATTGCCTTTATCGCCTTTGAATGCAAATTGTCCCCATCCGCGAAATTGTGCGCCGAGGAAATCGTCCGGGGGATTTGCATAGAGGTTGGCGGCCCATGTGTTTCTCAACACCAGTGTATCTTTCATGGTGGCCGTTGCCGTATCGAGGAAGGATGAATCTGCATACTGGCGTACTTCTGACGGTCCAAGCAGGGCTGCAAATTCGAGGGAATCGGCAGCATATTCAAGGAACAGGGGTTCGGCCGGATTGCGTATAAGCCTGATGCTATCGACCGGGTTCATGGTCCCTCCATTGAGGAATATCTGCCTGCGTGCATATACGGTGTCGGTCCCTTTGATGGTAAACCAGAGGCTGCCATTGCCCCCATTACCGCCGCCACTTACCTGCGGCCGCAATACGACCGTATCTTTTTGTGCTGCGGTAACAGGCGATGCTTCACGCAACCATTGGTTGTAATTGGAATTGTCGGGTATGGGGTATCCTTCCATGGTGGGCTTGCCGCCTGCTGAGGTAACGGGTGTGCCATCGGTAATGGCTACGTAGGCGTAATGTGGCGACCATTGCATGGCTGAACGGTCGATGTAAGACTTCGACAGGAGGGTAAAGTATAATTCATCGGATGTATCTACAGCAATCTGACCGGGGGCCTGCACCAGCTCATCGACCACCTCGTTGCCGGCATAGCCTTGTGTGAACCGGATGGTCCGGATATTATTTCGCCAATGGGTGACCTGCAGGTATACGGAATCGGTAGTGACCTGTTTTTTAAACCGACCGTCGATCTTTATGGCGCCTTGCTTGCCCATGCCGATGGCGTTTCTGCTGTGGAGGACAAAGTCTTCCGAAGCACGGTAGTAGTTGCTGGCCTTCCGGTGCTGATCCGACTGGGGCGTTACCGGGGTTGTGTATTGTATAATGGGATCCCATGATACGAGATCGTCATCGCCATTGTATATCGACTGGACGCGAAAATAGATGCGTTGTCCTTTGGTGACCGACAAGGCGTTTACGTTGGTGGGCGTTTTAACGGTATAATCATTGGGGCCGATGGTGGTGCTCCACAAGGTGTCGCCTGCGTGTTGTATGCTTACGCGTACGCCATCTTTTTTGTTGTTGATGAAGCCTGTCGGATTGGGCACTTCAATCAGCTGTACGGGTGCGGTAATGTTGACAGTGCCTGTTGCGGGGGCTTTCCAAAAGCGCATGACATCCTGCAAGGGGAAATCGCGTTCCTGTTTTGCCTGGCGGGCTGTATCTTTTTGCAGGAAGCCGGGATCGAGCTTGCCCGGGTATACAGGGCTGGGTGTTTCTTTGCTGTTGGTGGAGAACTCCGGATCGCCCTGGCTATTGAGGTGGTTAAAATAGACTGTTCCGCCATCTGCTATATCGATGAGGCCATCGCCATTGAAATCGGCAAAGAATATTTTGCTGGTTGTGTGGGATGAAATGTGTTGAACGCCGAAAAATCCGCTGTACGGGAGTGCCTGTCCGCCTCCACCGATGCTCTCGGTTTTGCTGGTACCAAAATCAACAACCCCTTTGATGATCTTTTTTTCGCCAAAGCGGCGCAGGGCGCCGCCGAGGTTGGGCCGGTAATAGAGGTGCATGCCCGTGGTGAGGTCGAACTGCTTAAATACTTTATCGGGCAGGTTATCGCCATTGATGTCTATTAGGCTGAGTATTTCTTCCTGGTTGTCCTGCCCATAGGTGAATCCTCCTCCAACGGTCAATTTTTTGCTCCATACGCCGCCTGCAATACCGCCGAAGGTGATGACGAGTCCACCTGCGGCGCTTTTCACTTTTGCGACGCTGATGGCTGAGCCATTGTCTTCAAACTGGGGTATGGGATTGACGATGCCGCCTTTGATACCGTCGCGGGGCATTTGCCAGGGGCCTTGTGAGGCTGATGATCTATAGGTGTTGTTGTCTCTTACATCATCGTAGTAATCGAAACCCTGGCTGTAGAACACGCTGTCCCTATTATCGAGCTCACGAATGTTGCTGAGCAATGTTTTGAAAAACGCTCCTTCTGTGTATTGAAATTCGTAACTGCGTATGAGGGTGGTGTTGTACAGGATGCGTACTTTTCTCAAGAGGTCGGCGCTTACCTGTTTAAAGCCGAGGCGTGCGTCGATGACGATGTCTTTGCGCCTGGTGGTATTATTCATGTGGCCATCTCTCATGAACTGCAACTGGTAGGCACCGTTGGTATTGCCATGGCCTGTATAATAAATACGACGCAGGTACAACTGTCGGCCTTGCTGCGTACTGTTTGCGAGGCCTGCATGTTGCGCGGTTTCGTATTCGTAACGAATATTGTTGTTGTTGAGGTCGCGGGTTTCGGTGAGGCCCCAGTATGCGATGTTGCCGTTGTCATCTTTCAATACGGAACTGTCGACTACGCCTGTACCGGGGCGACCGCCGTAGTAATTTTTACGTCCATTCTTTTCGGCTACTTCCCACCAATAGTTGGTGGGGCTGTTGCCATGGCGTATGATCTTGTTGAAGTCTTCTTCCACGCGGGGGTAGAATTGCTTCTCCGCTGTGCGCGCCACGAAAGAATCACGGTTATTGACGGGCGCAAGCTGTTCACCGCTCAGCAGGTACATTTCTGTTTCGCGTACAGCATCGTAGCGGGGCACACCCCAGCGTGTATCGATGCTTATGGCAGGGGTCAACAGGTTCCATCCCGTGCCCATCCAGGAGGCGCCACCTTCGTTGTTGTAGGCAATGTTGATGTCGGGGTTCATACCCTGACGGCCCTGGGGCAGGTTCATGGTGAAATTGAGTACGGCGTTGCCGAGACTATTGGCTGCCGGCACCGGTATCATGTTGATGCCTGTAGCAGGATCGGCGGCTTCAAAATCCCTGATGGATGTGGGCGCATATCCTTGTGTGGATGGTTCTTCCGGAAGACCGATGAAATCGTTTATGGGATCGGAGGTAAGCACAGCGTTGTAACCCGCGGGTGTACTGGTATTGGTAACAACAGGTTTTTGTGCTGTTGTGATCTGTTCTTTTACGGGCTCGTGTATCAACAGGGGCGTTTGTGGTTGCTGCCCGCCGAAATAAACGGCTGCCAGCGCTGCGCCGGAACAATACAGGAGTATGGTGAGTTTCTTTTGCATAGGTGGCGCTTATCATTTAATGATCATCAGTCTTCTGCTGGTTTTGGATAACCCGGAGGTGAATACCAGTTCGTATATGCCGGCGATCTTCAGTTCGCCGGTAAAGTGGTAGTTGGACCGGCGCTCTCCTTTCTGTATGGTGATCAATTTTCCTTCGGGTGAATATATCGCCATCGTAACCGGCGCCGGTTCATCGAGTGTGACGCGTGCTGCAAACCGGCCAGTCGATGGATTGGGAAATATGTTGATGTCGTATAGTGTGTTGTTAGGCATGGCTTTTACTGTTATGTCCTGCTGGTTGTAGCAACCGGCTGTGCCGCAGCGTATGGTGTATACCCCGGGCTTTGTGATACGTACCTGCGAACTCAATGATTGAAAACCGTCCGGTCCTTTCCATTCCCAACTGAGGCTGGATGGCAGGCCCACACCTGCATCGAGTGTGAGCGTGCCTGCTACCGGCAACGTATACTGATCTGCCTTCAGCGCGGGCAGGGGTACACCGGTATGGTTGATATAAAATGAGTCGGTATAGGTGTGACGGCTGGCATCGGTAACGGTGATCGTGTATTTGCCCGTGGTCAAGGATTCAAATGCAATGGGTGTATTGGTATTGGTGATGCGCCTGCTGTCGACAATACCTCTACTGTTTTGTACGACCAGCTGAAACGGAGCTTTGCCGCCGAGGATGCGCGTGCGCAGGCTGCCTGCGGATTGCTGTGCACAGGTGGGTTGTCCGATATTTGTTTGTAACAAGAGTTCCGGCCCGGCGATCAATGCCCATACGTCTTTTCCTGAAGCGTCTTCATCCCACGCTACATTGGTGAATGTGGCGATACCTTTTTTATCCAACGTGGTCATCGGTATGTATACTGCTTCCTGTGTATTGAATTTGCCTTCACCTGACGGATCGATGACCAGCCAGTAAAATGGCTGCACCGGCAGGCGTGCGTCTATTTGCTTCGTATCTATTTGCAGCGTGGTGGTATATGCAGGGCCGCCTGCTGTTTTCATCAGCCAGGAACGTTGCAGCATCACTGGCTGACCGGGTGTTCTGGGTGCAGGAATGAGTGGTTTGTCATTATCGCCCCATAATAAAAAGGTATTGTTGGAGAGTGCGTCTGCCGTTGTTATCGTGAGTAAACCCGGTGTGTTGCTGCTGGTTGCCTGGGATTGATTGAATCCGGCCGTATCATCGCGGCCAATGCCTGCAATGTTGTTGTGCCAATCGGGATAATCGTACCCTTTCCAGATGGGCTGGCCTGCGCTGTTGAGGTAAGTGGCGCCGGGCTCCGTAAGTGTGATGCCGTATTTCAGCGCCAGCCACGATGCCACCTGCAAGCGCTCGGTGCTGTTCAGCACGCGGTTGTAGATGATCAGTTCCGGGATGAGGCCATTGAAATTGACAACCGGCACCTTTGGAGTAACCGGTTGTCCGCCGATGTGTAATGACTGGAGCGTTGCTACCGGCGTATCTTTCTCTTTCTGCTGCACATACACGTTGACCTTAGGCTGGTGCCTGGCCACATCGTTGTAGTTCATGTAGCGATAAGCGGGAAGGTCGGCCATGCGATCAGTGGTAAGCACCAGGCCGGTGGTGGTGTTTTGTGTGGTGTACCAGATGCTGTTCTCGTGGGCCGTATCAATTGCCTGGTATACCGTGAATATGCTGGCGCTGCGCCAATCGCGCGGGGCGAGTGGCAGGAGCAGGCTGCTGCGGCCATCGAGCTTCAGTGCCGGATGGTAGTTCAATTGTTGCAGCGTGGCGTGCTCAAAGGTGAGGAAGGTGGTATCTGATGGTATACGGCTACGCAAACCTCCTTTGTTGCCAGCAGTATCTGCGGCATACCAATGCACGGCTCCGCCTACCCCACCGGGGTTGGTTTGCGCTGCTGCAACACTGTAAAAGAAGCACAGCACTGCTGTGAGTGCGACGGATCTTGTGGTTCCCATATTTAGAGCTTATCTAAGGACTTCCTACTGTTTTCTCATGCGGATTTAGTCAGTCTTCAACAGCTGGTGGCTCTTAGTTAGTCTCGAAAAATGAGGACATATTGAAGCCTACGGAAAACTCAAACACCGTGTTGTTGTTTTTCGTGGCGATGAAGTTGTAGGAATTGGCCTGGGTTTCTACTGCACTGGTGGCGCTCCAATAGAATCGCCCGTTTACTTTGACTGCACTTTTTATGAGCCAGGATGCATCTACTGCGAGCCCGAAATTGTTCTTTCCACGCAACACATTGCGCAGCTGCTGTTGCTGCTGCAGATCGGTACCAAAAGCTTCTTCTTTGCCTTCGCCCCAGGAGGTATATTTCAAATTCCTGGTGGCAACATTGATGCCGAGGAATGGCCCGGCACCTAATGCCACGGATTTTTCAAAGGGAAACCATTTTGCGAGCCCTACCAGGTTGACGTATTGGTAAGCGAACTCCATTTTGTAATGGAAGTCGCGCTCGTAGTTGCTGAACTCCACATTCCCGCCATGCCGTGCATACATGATCTCGGACTGGAAGCCGAGGCGCTTGTCTTCGAGGTTGTAATCATAATAAATACCGAGGTGCCAACCGGTACGACCTGTTTCTGCTATGCTGTAATTAATAAAGTACGGTTCACTGAGGATGATGGTGGACAGGTTGCTTATCTTAGAATAGTTGACGCCGGCTTTGAAGCCGAAGTCGTATTCCTGGGCCCTGATGGTGGTTGAAAACCCGATCAATAGCAGCCCGCAAAGAACTATCCTGTTCATCCGCATTTGGTTTTGGTAGTTTGCATGTAAAGGTTGGGTAAAATGCGGGAAGGGGCAATCCCATGAATATGGGAGAATTTCCCGTTGAAAGGTCAACAAGTCTACAGGTTGAAAGGGAAGCAGGCTACGCCAGCGTTTCCATTAAAAAAGCCGCAAACGAATTTGCGGCTTCGGGTATTCCTCACACAAGCTGGTGCAAGGGCACGGATCATGTTATTGAAAGCCCCACGGCTCCGAGCATGGTATACGGTAAGGACCAACCACAAATAAACTGCGGCCCCTCCGTCTTAAACCATAGGTACCTGCGTGGGAAGTCTTTCAATTGTGCTTGCACTCAGGGAAGTGCAAGATGCCGGAAATGCTACTATCAGGCACTATCTTTCGTACTGCTGTGTAATTGCTAATAACAAGATTAACGAGGTAATGAATTAGTGGATAAACATAAGCAGGCCTAACCTCATAGGTGAATATAAAGATTGGCACCTGACTTACGGTTGCGACGAATAATTTGTCAGCCTTGCGAACAAGACTTGTAAGGCGTGCCTGTATTGGTTGGTGATGTAAAGATATATCCTATTTAATTAATTCCAACATTAATGATGTAATATTTTTTCCGGGGTATTCTCATATTGTGTGATGGCCGACAAACTAAGCAAAGAGGATTTAAAGTTTAGAACTCAAATTGCTGCAAGACTCAGGGAGATAAGAGAAAAAACCGGCAAGAGTCAAACTCAATTCTCTTATGAACTTAACGTTGATTCCCAATCTGTGAGCAGGTATGAAACCGGCAACGGCGCTTCGGTATATGTCATAAAAAGGTATTGCAAATTGGCCGGTGTTCCATTAGAAGATTTTTTTAAGTCACCATTGTTTAAGTAGTAGTGGCAATTTTGATTATCAACGATGACTACAACAAGTAACCTGGAATCCACTATTTATCACCTACCGGATGATCTGATGTCCGATAGGGAATTGCCTGCAGACGAGGTGATTATCCGGCACTACCAGAGTGCCTATACCAGCGAGAAGAACAAGATCATGCTGAGCCGTAATATGATCAACCTGCTGGTCAGCGGTACTAAAACGGTTGTGTATCCACATGAGACTGCGGTGCTACATGGAGGCGAACTTGTTTTGCTATCGACCGGCAATATGCTCACATCTGAATTGATCTCGGATGACAAGGGATTTGCCAGCCTGCTGGTATATTTCAGCAATGATGTATTGAACCGGTTTCTTTTGAAGCATGATCACTTGCTTCAGCAATTACCTGGTCAAGCAAGCCCGAAGCCTTTTCAAATCTACCGGCAGGATGCTTTTATTCGACACTTCATTCAATCGCTTTTGTTGCTGGTGTCTAATCCTACTGCGTTCTCTGCCGAGCTGCGGCAACTGAAGCTCGAAGAACTGCTGCTGTATTTACTGCAACAGGATGCTGCCAAATTACGGGCTTTGCAAATCGTTTCACAGGATACCGGTGAACTTCAACTGAAGAAAGTGGTAGAAACACATATTGGCCAGCCGGTAACCGTGGAGGAACTGGCCTTCCTGTGCAACATGAGCAGCAGCACTTTTAAAAGAAAGTTCGAGCGTCTCTATAACACTTCGCCACAAAAATGGCTGCGTGAGCAAAAGCTACAACTCGCGGCAGATCTGCTTCATTCTTCTTCTGAAATCCCCTCCGAAGTATATCATAAGGTAGGTTATCAAAATCATTCCAGCTTTTCGGCAGCCTTCCGTGAACATTTTGGTGTAACGCCAAGCGATTACCAGGCTCGTCAGCAGTGAGCTTTCAGCAATAGTTTTTGAACGCCTGGCTCTAACACACGGGCTGCTGCCCGGGCGACCTTTGCTTTATCAATCATTATTAAAATCGTAAAGCAAATGAACACACAAGCTGAACAAAGCAAAGCTGTCGTACGCCGTTTTAACCAGGAAGTTATTGAACAAGGTAATGAACAGAGCTTCGAGGAGTTGATGGACAAACAGTTTATCAACCATTCGGCGCCCAATGGTATGGACGCCGGTCCGGGTGGTATGCTCTATTTCTTCAACAGCCTTTTACGACCAGCATTGGCTGATCTGCAAGTAACCATCCATGATCAGGTGGCTGAAGGTGATCTGGTGACCACCCGAAAGACAATCAGCGGCATGCATACCGGCAACTTTATGGGCATTGCGCCGACAAAGTGCCATGTAAGTATCGATGTGATAGACATTGTAAGAATAAAAGACGGAAAGTATTATGAGCATTGGGGTATTACTTCGCTGCCTGTGGTGCTGGCCGCTCTGAAAGAAGATAAGATAGCGTAATTACGACAGATACCATACTGTAATCATCAGTAATCCCACACAGCACCAAAGTCCCAACTTTGTACGCAACAACCTCAGCGCGCCTTTTACGTGGCTTCTCACGGATTGCTCGCTGAGGTTGAGGCGTTCTGCTATTTCACTGTAGGTGAGGTAAGACTTTCTGCTGAGCTCGAAGACCTGCCGCATTTTGGGTGGCAGCTGGCGAATCTGTTTTTCTATGATGGTAGCCAGTTGGTGCTCCCGCACCAGGTGGTCGGTGATGGCCTCTGTGGTAGTCGTCTTTTCGAGGCTGAACAGGAATTTATTCTCCACGCATTTATGGGCGAGCTTGTTGAGTATCCTGTTTTTAACAGCGGTGTAGAGATAGGCTGTAATATTTATATCGTCAGGAAGGGATACCCGCTGGTCCCACAGCCGCAGGAAGAGGTCCTGCACGAGGTCTTTGGCTTCATCTTTATCTTTCAGGCGCTGGAAGGCGTGCATATACAATAGCCCAAAGTAGCGGTTGTACAGCGCTGCAAAGGCAGGCTCGTCACCGCATCTGATCAAAGCAAACAATTCATTCTCTTTCAAGCAATCGTACCGGGCCATTGTGATAGCTTAAACGTTATAGCAATTAAAGCTACAAGCTATTTCAGGAACTACTGACCTGTACTGACCTGTACTGATCCGGCTAAAAAAATTTCCAGCCCATTACCCCCCTCCCCTATATGTTGCCTGTTATTATTTCTAAAGGACAATCTTCCATGCAAACAAGGGAAATCCGGGACTTATTAGAAAAATTCAAAGACGGGACCATCACGAAAGAAGAACTGGTATTGCTGGAAAGCTGGTACATGCAATGGGAACCGGAGCAGGCAAAGATGGCGCCCGGGGAACTGGAAAAGTTGAAGGATGAAGTCTGGTTGTCCATTAAACCCGGGCAGCGGAAAAAGGTGCAGCGGCTACGCTGGAAACCACTGGCTGCAGCGGCTTCTGTGCTGATCGTTGTGGCGGCCGGGCTGTATCTCTACTTAGGCAGGACGACGCCCACAGCAGCAAGCCAAGAACCTGTTGAAGCAGTGGCCGCTACGCATGATTTTCAACCGGGCTCACACCGGGCCATCTTAACGCTTTCGGATAACAGGCGGGTGGTTTTGAAAGGTGCAAAGAATGGGATGATCGGGCATGATGCGGGCATGAACATATATAATAACACCGATGGTGAGCTGAGTTATAGTGGTTCTGTTCAACCAGGTAACCTGTCATCAGACAAAGTTCTTTACCACACCTTATCGACGCCGCGTGCGGGGCATTTTCAGGTGACGCTTCCTGATGGAACGAAGGCCTGGCTGAATGCCGCTTCTTCCATCACTTATCCGTTGTTTTTCAACAAGGATGAAAGAAGGGTAACCGTGACGGGAGAGGTATATTTTGAAGTAGCACACCGGAAGGTGCAGCCTTTCACCGTAACCTCGCGTAAACAGGAGATCACCGTGCTTGGTACCCATTTCAACCTTCGGTGTTATGATGATGAGGCCGGCATGAGCACTACGCTGCTTTCGGGGAGCGTGAAAGTTACCAATACTGCTAACGGTACATCCGGTCTGCTGAAACCCGGGCAACAGGCCAACTTATCTTTTACCAATGAGCATATAAACATCCATGCGGTGAGTGCTGAGGATGCTATCTCCTGGAAGAATGGTTATTTCCTGTTTGATAACCAGGAATCGATAACGGTGATGAAAAATATCAGCCGGTGGTATGATGTGGATGTTGAATTTAAAGGGGATCTGACCAAAGAGCGGTTTGGTGGTACTTTTTCGCGATCGACTAATCTGAGTCAACTACTAAAGAACATGGAGCGAATCGGGAATGTGCGTTTTGAATTGTCCGGCTCGAAAATTATCGTCTCCAAAAAACTGAAATAATATGATGACCCACAAAGCCTGCTAATATGACAACCCTATTTCCAAACTTTTAAAAAAGGAGCCATATCGAAAAACGACACTAACACTAACTGCGACAGCTAATAAAAAACCAGAGACGTCGCAACCGCCCCTGGTCAATCAGCTTGTGGCTGAGTCAGGTAACTTAACGCTTGATCATTAAATAAACCTAACAATCAAATGTATAAAAAATTTACTGAACTACTGTTCGGAAGGCAGCTTTTTGCCCATACCAATCTATGCTTGAAAATGAAGTTAACTGCTATTTTACTGCTTGTCACTTTTGTACAGATCAAGGCTGAAAAAGCCGCTGCGCAAAAGGTTTCTATCGAAACGAAGAATGCCAGGTTTACAGAGGTTGTTGCTCAACTGAGAAAACAAACCGACTTCGATTTTCTTTATAACAACGAAACGATCAAGGGTTTAAAGCCTATCAACATGCGGGTGAAGCATGCAGATATCACCAAGGTGCTCGATATCTGTTTTGAAGGTCAACCTATCGGTTATTCCATTTCCAATAAAACGGTGCTGATCTTTGTACGGCCAACTGTACAAGCCGACAGCACTAAAGCGCAAGCAGTGTTGCCAGTGGTAAGCGGCACTGTGCGGGATGAAATGAACGGGGAACCATTGATAGGCGCCACGATCACGCTGGAGGGTACTTTCACCGGGGCCAACACCAATGATAAAGGCTTTTTCTCGCTGGAGCTTCCTTCGCAAGGTGGTGTGCTGGTGGTTTCACATTTGGGATATAAAACGAAGAAGGTATCTGTCGGTGATAAACAATCGTTCGACATCAACCTGACCAGAATAGAATCGAACCTCGATGCGGTAGTGGTGGTGGGTTATGGCACCCGGACCAAAGGGGCTATCACCGGATCGATCTCTACTGTAAAATCGGAAGTGTTTGAAAGCCGTCCTTTGAATAATGGTTACGATGCATTGCAAGGGGCTATTCCCGGACTAACTATTACCAAGGCCAGCGGGCAGCCGGGCAGCACTACTTATGGCTTCCAGGTGCGGGGTTATTCTTCGGTGAATGGTAATGCGCCGCTGGTGCTGCTGGATGGCATACCCGGTGATATCAATACTGTGAACACCAACGATATTGCAGAAGTGACTGTGTTGAAGGATGCCGCTGCTGCTATTTACGGAGCGCGCGCTGCGAATGGGGTAATTCTCGTGACTACCAAGCGTGGCCGGAAAGGCCCTCCTACTGTGACTTACACTGCCAACGTGGGTTACAAGAAGCCGACGTATTTACGAAAAATGCAAAACACGCTGGAGTTTGCCGAGTTCATGGATGAAGGGCTGCGTAATGCCGGCATCAATGGTTTTGCTCCTGAAGTTTTTGAAAAGATACGGAACAATGCTGCGCCTGATCCTACCGGCTGGAACTATGGGGTAACCAACTATCCTGGCTTTTATGGTTATACCGACTGGAATAAAGTGGTGTACAAGGATGCTACGCAGCATATTCATAATATCAGTGTTTCGGGTGGCGGGGACCATAATAATTATTTGTTGTCTGTGGGCTATGTGCGTGATAATGGTGTGGTCCGTTATGGCACCAATAAGTCTGATGGCTATAACCTGCGCCTGAATTATGATTTCAAGCTCAGTAATCGTCTATCAATTGAAACAAGGTCGTACTTCGACAACCGTTCAGTAGTTACTCCTACCCTGCTGGGCAGCGCGCTCACCAACGTGACACGTCAGTTTCCTTATCAGCCTGTTTTTAATCCAACGGGGCAATTTTATGGTTACCAGGGTTACGAAGGGCCTGCACAGTATTTGGAAGAGGGTGGCACCGGTTTGAGCAATCTGTCGAGGTTTGGTGCGAACATCAAAATGGACTATACCCTCATTCCCGGGCTGAAGCTAACGGGGCAGGCAGCCGTGAGACTGGATTATCAGAACCGCAGTACCACCAACCGTACCATCACGCGCTATAACTGGGCCGGTGGCATCCAGGATATCCGCAACAATCCCAACTCAGCCAACTATGCGAATGACAAAACGCTGAACAAGCTGTACCAGGTGTACCTGGATTATACCAAAAAGTTTGGCGATGATCATGGAATCAACTTCACCGGTGGCGCCTCGCTGGAACAGACTAAACGTGAGGGTCAATCGACCAACGGTTACAATTTTACCAGCAATGATATTTTCACGCTCAACCTTGCCGACAGGACCAAGGCGGCTTATGCCAACTTTACGGGTTACCTGAACAACCAGGCGCTAGCTTCTTACTTCGGCAGGCTGAGCTATACTTTTAAAGACCGGCTGATCGTGGACTTTACTGCACGGGCTGACGGAAGCTCGAAGTTTGCGCCCAGCAAACGCTGGAGTGCCGTGTTCCCTTCCGGCGCCGTAGCGTACAATCTTTCGGAAGAGGACTTCATCAGGAATATGAATGTCTTTGACCTGCTGAAGGTAAGGGTGTCTTATGGTAAGATGGGCAACCAGGAATTGGGTCAGCTGGGTTTGTATGATTACATCCCGCTGGTGACTATTGGTGGCAACTACCCGCTGGGCGCGCCCAATGCAGGGCTCACCGGCGCTAATGCCAATCCGGCTTCTTCGGACAGGACCTGGGAAACGATCGAAACGCGCAATATCGGGATCGATATCTCTGCGCTCAAATCGAAGCTGAGTTTTTCTTTCGATTACTACAATAAGATCAATAATGATATGCTGGTGAATGTGGCCGTGCCCGCCGTATTTGGCGCCACACCTCCTGCGATCAACCAGGGAAAACTGGATACCAAAGGTTTTGAAGCGATCGTAACGTGGAAGGATCAGCTGGGTGATTTCAAGTACAGTGTATCGCTACAGCTCAGTGACAGTAAAAACAAGCTGGTTGAATTAAAGAACACAGACGCTTATGGAGAAGGTCTAAACCAGTTCAGGCAGGGCTTCCCGATCTATTCTTATTTCGGATATGTATATGAAGGCATCATCACCACCCAGAAACAGCTCGATGATTACAAGAAGCTGCAGGGTGTTCCTTCGCGGATAAACTTTGGTGATGTGCTGTATAAGGACGTGGATGGTGACGGCAAGCTGACTGCCTTTGGCGACAAGACCAAGGGGCTGGCGGGTGACATGGTTTATCTTGGCAACCTGACGCCACGGTATACTTACTCTGCCAACTTCAATGTGGGTTATAAGGATTTTGACCTGCAATTGTTTCTGCAAGGCGTGGGTAAACGTGATGTGATCTATGAAGGGGCTATCAGTCAGCCTAATACTTTCTTCTGGCCATCGCTGCAATATTTTTATGGCAAGACATGGTCGCCCAGCAGGCCGGATGCTCCTTTGCCGCGCTATCTTCCCGGCAACGTGGGGTATGATGACGTGAGGAACTTCAATTACCGCGCTTCTGCCATGCGGCTGCAGAATGTATCGTACCTGCGGTTTAAGCTTATCACAGTGGGTTATACATTGCCTGCTTCGGTGACGAATGCTGTGAAGATAAAATCTGCGCGGGTTTATTTCAGCGGGCAGGACTTATTCACGATCTCGAAGGGAACGCTTGGCGGCAATTTTGACCCCGAGGACGGTTACCGGAATGAGGGTACGTATCCGTTCAACAAGGTGTATTCATTGGGTTTAACTGTAAAATTCTAATCTACGCGACATGAAAAATAAATTCTTTTATTGGTGTTGGTTGTTGCTGGCTGCCGTTGCCTGGAGTGGCTGTAATAAAGACCTCAACCTCGTATCGCAGGACAGCGTAACGGACGCGACTTTCTGGAAAACCGGTAATGACTTCAAGCTGGCGGCTAATAACCTGTATAATGGTTTAGACAGGTTTGGGGCGGAGGATAACGAGTCTGATATTTCCTTCAATGTTCCCAATACGATCAGTAACGGCAGTTATCAGCCTGCTGAAAACTCCGGTCAATGGAATACCAGTTATGGTTATGTCCGGAGCGCCAATAATATCATTGAAAAGGGTACCGGCTCGACAGATGCGGAAATAAAAAGGTATGTGGCTGAGGCGAAGTTCTTCAGGGCCTGGTATTACTGGAAGTTGTTAAGGATCTACGGGGGTGTTCCTCTTTTCAGCAAAGTGCTTACGACCGGCGATCCGGAACTGTTTGCACCGCGGGCCGGCCGCAAGGAGACTGCCGACTTCATTCTTAAAGACCTGGCAGAAGCGAAAAATGACTTACCTGTTCAATCTGCCCTTGCTGCCGGTGATGTAGGCCGTATCACCAAAGGGGCCGCGCTTGCACTGGCTTCACGCGTAGCACTGTTTGAAGGTACGTGGGGGAAGTTCAGGGGTGATGCTGCTTCGGGCGGTTACCTCGACCGGGCTATTGCCGATTCGCGTGAGCTCATCACGAGCAATGTTTATGATCTTTTCCAGGGGCGTGGTGCAGACAGCTACCGCTATCTTTTCCTGGAGCCTGGAGACGATTCAAAGGAATCTATTTTAGACCGGCGCTATGCACGCAATATCCTTGGTCATGATGCTCCTTATATGTATGACCAGGATGGTTACAACCCGACACGCAAGATGGTGGATATGTACCTCGATAAGAACGGGCTTCCTATTACATCGCCCGGGACTGTGTTTCAAGGGTATCAAACTTTTATCAGTGAATTTCAGGACAGGGACCCACGCATGACCATGACGATGATCATTCCCGGCACTTTAACGAACCGTGTATTCAACCCGGTTAATAAGGTAGCCAACTGGCCTGACAAACCGCAGCGCAATTTCAATACGGGTTATATTCTTTATAAGTATATGTCGGAAGATCCTATTGCCAACAACTCGGGCCGCATGGGTGATGGGAGTATGTTTGAGTTCGACCGTCACCTTATCCGGTATGCCGAAGTGTTGCTGATCTATGCAGAAGCCTTGTTCGAGAAAAACGGGGTTATTACTGATAATGACCTTGACCTTTCTATCAACAAGCTACGGACGCGGGTGAATATGCCTCGCCTGACGAATGGTTTCGTTACTGCGAACAACCTCGATATGCGTACTGAACTGCGCCGTGAGCGAACTGTGGAGCTGGCGCTGGAGGGTTTCCGGTATGACGATATCCGCCGGTGGAAAACGGCAGAAACGGAATTACCGCAGGATGTAAAGGGTATCAAGATCGTGGGCACCGAATGGGCTACGAGAGCTCCTTACAGCGATGCGTCGTTTCAATCGAGGGTGGATGCGAATGGTTTTCTGATCGCAGAGAGGGGCCGTAAATTCGATCCGGCCAAGGATTATTTGCAGCCTTTACCAACCAAAGAGGTGGCTTTCTATGCTGCCAATGGTAAGAAGCTTGACCAAAATCCTAATTGGTAATTTTCTTTATACAGACAGGCAATGTGGTATATTGCCTGTCTGTTTTGTTGCTCATTTGTTCATTTCGTTATATTATTTATGATGGTGATTAAAAGATTATTGATCTGTGCCCTCGCTATTTCCTGTTGTTGTTTTTATGCTGCCGGTCAAAAGATTAATACCGCCAAAGGTTCTTCTGCTTCGTCGCCCAGGATCGTGAACGTTGTCAACTTCATCCGGTTGCTGGAACCACGAGATCCAAAGATCACGCAGGATGTTTTGTACCAGACTGTGGTGAAGCAAGTGGAGATCATGAAAAAGTATGGTATTCCGGGTTCTTTCCTTTTGCAATATGACGCGCTGATGGATAGCCGGTATCAAACGCTTTTAAAAAGTCTGCCTGCCGCCTCTTTTGAAATTGGTGCGTGGTGGGAATTGCCGCAACCACTGATCGAGAAAGCAGGTCTTCCCTGGCGGGGTCGCTACGCCTGGGACTGGCATGCGGACGTGGGCTTTGCTACCGGCTATACACCGGCCGAACGTGAGAAGATCGCCGATGTTTATATGGAAGACTTCAAACGTATTTTTGGTTATTACCCGCGCTCGGTGGCTTCGTGGTTTATCGATGCGCATACGCTGAATTATTTGTGGGAGAAGTATCATATCATCGCTTCTGCCAATTGCAAGGATCAATATGGTACTGATGGCTATACGCTGTGGGGCGGCTACTGGAACCAGGCTTACTACCCCAGCAAGATCAATTCGTATATGCCGGCGCAGCATGCGGATAAACAAATTCCCGTGCCTGTATTCCGTATGCTTGGTAGTGATCCTATACGTCAATATGATCAGGGTATCAATTCACGAAGGCAGGGGGTGATCACGCTCGAGCCCGTGTATCCGAGGGCTGGTGGCAGTAAAAGCTGGGTGAACTGGTTCCTTGGTTCTTTTGCCAATGATCCTGCGCTGGGCTTCAACTATACGCAGGCCGGACAGGAGAATTCGTTTACCTGGGCTGCGATGGAGAAGGGTTTCGACATCCAGATGCCTTTGCTCGACAGTTTACGGAAAGCGGGCAAAGTGAGATTGGAGACCATGGAGCAATCGGGCAAATGGTTTAAGAAAACCTACCCTGTAA